>JBLGBN010000034.1:0-3457 GCA_047617745.1 Candidatus Nanohaloarchaea archaeon | reverse complement strand
CTGTAGCGGTCTCTGTTTCTCAAAGTATTGATGTGGTAATGTGCAGGTGTGTTTGTCATTAATTGCTTCACTTATGTATTTTCTGAGTCACTCACATTTTCTTCCAGGAGTTCTCGACTGTTTCCTTAAAATCAGCCATAAATGACTATTTAGTCATAAAAAATTAAATACGGAATGTTAATCAGTTAGGTATTTAGGCTTTAATCCACACAATAGCTCTGTGAGCAGGGATTCCAGCGACGATGAGGAGTTGATGCCGGAGGAGATTCTGGAAGGTTTAACTCTTAATTCACGTGAGATATATTCTGGAGAGGAACTGGCCGAGTTTCTTGAGGAATGGGCGGACAGAGATGGTTTTGCTGAAGACCTTGAGTACGTCGCTGAATCCACAAAACTGGATAATGTTCCACCGGAGGAAGTTTTCGAGCATCTTGCATCGACCGGTCAAGATTACAGTGTGGAGGAGATGGTTGAAATGGCGGAAAGCTGGAGCGGTCAGGAATGGGAAAACTATCCTGAAGTTTCTGGAACCGGTGATCTACGTCAACCTTTCTTCGTTGAAAAATTCTCGGTTCCCAGGGAGAACTACTTCATCCCGCTTTCAGGCAATTATATCGGCGAGGCTGACTTCAGTGGAAACGGGAAGGATGTATGGCTGCAGGAACATGAAACCGGCTGGTTCCAGACAGAGGTAAAACCTCTTGACAAGGAGGAGCTGGTGACGCTTTTTAACTCGCTTGAAAGAATGAGCCCGGCGGAGTATCTCCACGAAGTGGATTATGAGGGAGTAAGTTACTTTATCGATTCAGAGGATTTCAATTATTTCTTCGAGTTCGAGGACGAAGTTTTCGAGGGCGATATGTACAGAATCGAATCTAATTTTGGAGATTTCTTCTTTGAGGCCTCCAAGCTCCCAAAAAAGAATCAGTACCGTGCGATAGTTTTCTCCCGAGAGGGCGACAGGTATCCGCTTGAAGCCTACAGCGATATTTTTGGAGAAAAGCTGGTTAAAGGTATGAAAACAAGACTGGAGCTTTAACCCCTTCCTTTACTTGTTCCAGGCGTTATAGTATTCTTCTGTTCCTTTCTGGTAGACGTCTTTATCCGGGTCGGTCTCCATTCTGTAGAGCTCTCTCAAACTGAATGCTCCAGGTACATGCCCTGCAGTCAGTGCCTCATCCAGCACCTTTTCCTTGGTAGGAGAGAGTTCTGTAAAGTATAGCTTCGCAGTATCTTCTTCGAAATCGTACTTTATGCTTGTACTTGTTTCAAGGTCCAAGAGCCCGACTTCAGTTGTCTGGTTTCCAGTTTCCAGGTCTTTGTGGATAAAATCCTGCTCTAGGAGCGAGTTTTCAATATCTGCAAAACTGAAATCAGAGTCATCTTCAGAAAGACCTTCTATCAGGTATATTCCGTCCCCTTTGTAGCTAAACTGGTCATGTAGCATCAGTAATCTTCCTCTAGTTCTTCAATCTCTCTGAGAACTTCTGGAAGAGATTCTTCACCATCTCTATGACCCTGAATAAGTGCTTCAAGGACTCGATCGGCATATCCTTGAGGCGTTTTCGATGGAATGAGGAGGGAATTTTCTTCCTCAAAATATTCGACTGCCCCTATATCGGGGTGGCTTAAGTAGTCTTCATCTTTTTCTGTAAATTCCTGATTATCGCCTTCAGACATCCAGACCAGTGATTCATGGATATCCTCCCAGCCATAGTCAAGTTCTCCGCCTATGCCTTCTGCCTCTACCTCTATACTTACCGGCAGTTCAACGACATACCCATGAGGTGTTTCCCTGATTTCCGGGTATATTTCTGTCATAGTTATTATTCCGTGCTAGAAAGTTTATCTACTTACTCGGAGACTTTTTCGATGTCCCATTCTGCGGGTTCTTCTCTTTCAACGGATGCCTGTGCCTGGTATTCGTGGCCGGAGTTCTTGTCCATGACGTAGAACTGGTATGCTTTCCGTCCCTCTCCCAGGACCTTGACGTCTGTTACCTCGCAGAGCCATCTTGGTCCGTTCCTCGCCATATCCAGAGACTTGGCTGTTTCACGGCAGATCGATGTAAGTTTGTTTCGAAATTCTTTTTTCATAACACAACCCCTAAGTTGTTTCTAATAAGTAGTAAATTAAAGTTAATTTTTATATAATCACTGGAAAAACATTACCTCATTCACCGATTCTTCCTGAACTCCTTATTCAAGCGGTTAACCCTGTCCTCATGGTCTTTATGCCCCAACATCCGGAAAATAGGTGGTTCAGGGTCATACGGGCTCATATTATCATCGGTCTCGGTGTGTCTTCTTGCCAGTATTTCACCGAATACAATCCTGTTGTACTCCCGATCAAGCCTCTGGCTTATATCTTTCAGTCTGTCCCTGTCGGCTACCAGTTGAGTCGGGGCATCAACATCTCTACTGGAGAAACTTCCGACGTCCGCCTGTATCCCTCCTTCCTCAACGTAGTGAATAAGTGTCAGTGCATCGCGGAAACTGTCTATATTTCTGTAAGCGCCGTTAGAGATATGTGCAAGATTATCTGCAAGATCACATACTCCTCGCTTTCCACCTATTTCAACCCGTGCAACCATATTTTCATCCGCTATCATACTATCCAGCGAATCAAGTGAGTCATAAACCATATCGAGGGTGTAAACAAGATCATCAATATCCCCGTCCAGACTGTACGCGTCTATATCTCCGGTTATGTATCCTCCAAGACCATTGATGTAACTATTGACCTGATCCTCAAGAGTTACAGCCATTCCATCAACTTCGTCTACTGTATCCAGAAATTCGTTGCCGCTGTACTTTGTTTCTACACTCTTCGACACTCGACTAGATTGGCGATTTAGTTTTAATTACTTTCTGGTGAACCGTTAATCAGTGTCAAGTTCCAGAGTTGAGCGGTTCGTCACGTTCCAGTCCGCTTTATCCCCGGGTTCAAGCTCCATAACTGCAGCCAAAGTCTCGGGTAGCTGGACGTTCAGGAAGCCTTTCTCCCTCGATTCCTTTATCTTGACCTGTCCTCTTTCACCTGAACGAGATTTCAGGCTGTACATGTTGAGCTTGTCCGAATCCAGTTTTTCTGTGATTCCTTCGTTGCTGTCGGCGAACCAGATCTCTATGTTCAGGTCTCTGAAATCTTTCAGCCATTTCAGCTGTGAATGTCTCAGGCCGTCTCCCTCACCTTTAACCTCGATAAAGCAGTAGCTACCATCCTCGTCGAAGCCCAAAAAGTCAGGTATTCCTGGACGGAACACGTTTCCTAAATTCTCTACGCCCTGCTCCTGTACTTTCCTGCTTACCAGATCACAGATATCCGGGTGCTTCTCTTCGAATTTTTCTATCGCACGTGGCGTGGTTCTGAGAACGTAGTCGAAGCTGGACTCTATCCTGTCCCGGGCGATCAGCTCCACGTCGGTGATTTTTCTATCCTCCATAGTTCTTGAGTT
>JBLGBN010000033.1:0-4726 GCA_047617745.1 Candidatus Nanohaloarchaea archaeon | reverse complement strand
CCGGCGCCGATAATAATTAGGTCAAACTCTTCCATACAGAACAAATTCTTTCACGTGTTAAAGTCAGTTTCCTGACCGGAAAAACCAACAGCTTTTTATTTGCTGCCTGGTAATAACAACATAGTGTCTGGCTGTGTCAGTTAACCTCAACGATGTAGACCTGGAAGATAACGCAGATCGATGCCTAAATTCCGGGATAGAGCCGCTGGAAAAAGATATATACAACTATCAGATGGCAGAGGCAGTGTATTTTCTCGAAAACGGCACCGTCGCAAAGTTTACAGACGACAAAAGAAATGGGTTAGTCGAAGAAAATATGGAGAGGCTGGACAGCGCAAATATCCCTTACCCAGAAACGGTTTATTCAGAACTTGGACCTGAATTCGGATACGATTTTGTTGTGGTGCAGAGAAAAATGGAGGAAACATTCAGGGACCTGATTCAAAATCCTGTAAATTTTGTCGATGAAGTATTTGAGGATATTATAGAGCCTGCCGCGGAGGAAGGCTTCGAGGTAGATACAAAACCACAGAACATCTACCGTGATCCAGAAACTGGTAAACTAGGCATGCTCGATATTCACGATGGAAAATCAACCAGAGCAGACAGGACCAAACCCCGAAACTGGATGCGGTATGAACTCAAGACAGGGCTGAATGATCTAGCAGAGAATTATGAAAATATGCAGGATGCCCTTAACGCGATATAATAAAATCTCTATAGCTCTACTTAGGTACCTTCAAGCTTTTCTTCAAGCTCTTCTTCAGCTTCGCCGGTTGTACCCCACTTGGCAACCAGGTAAACCGACATCAAAAAGATAGCTCCCCAGGCCAGAGTTGCAAACTCCTGAGGGACATAAAGATCAAACAAACCGCTGATAACGCCTTCAAGCGAGAAAACTATAATCACCGGCCCTACAATCTCCCGGGGCAGAAAATGGTTCAGATACGTCTTCAGATTTCCGGATACCATACCTCTAATTTACCTAGCTCAGGTTAAAAAATCCTCTATCTCCAGCCGCCTCTTCAAGACCTCTTCAAGCTCCATCATCCTCTCCATATCGACATCCTGGGGCAGATAACGGCTCTTCGAACTTGACTCTGTTCTCTTTTCAACAACGTCAAGCTTCTCAAGAGCGGTTAGACACGAACCTGCAACCGGCGCTGTTAGGGGGAAATTATCAGAAATACTCGCTGAGGTGATCGACTTTCCCTGTTTCACCGAGTAATATCTCAGAACCGCTCTCATTATGTAGAAATTATCGGTCAATTGTGAGAAATTCCTGCCGTGAAAATCTTTTACCTTCTCCACTTCGTTCCACAGACTTCCCTCTTCAATCTGTTCCATGTAAATTGCTCCACCCGGGATTCGAACCCGGGACCGCCGCCTAACTTTAGGCAACACACAGGGCTTCAAAGGCCAGTATTTTTCTGTGTGAGGTCCGTATAAGGACGGTGCTCTAACCCCTGAGCTAGTGGAGCCCGTATCTGTGGTCGGCCGGTTAACCGGCTTTCATCCCATGTAGATTGTCTGTCCGCATAATCTAAAAAAGGCTTTCCAGTTCCAGGGAACTGAAACCTCGCGGAAAAAGAAACGGACGGAACAGGTTAATAAATCTTCCAAGACTTAACTTTGACATAACTATCAAAGGTGAATTCTAATAATGCAGATGACTAACCAACAGCAGGCACAGTACGACCGCGGAATCACAATCTTCTCACCAGACGGAAGGCTTTTCCAGGTAGAATACGCAAAGGAAGCGGTCAAGAAAGGAGCAACAGCTCTAGGACTAACATACGATAACGGTGTCGTGCTGGCAGCGACCAGATCCAACCACCAGCTCAAAGTAAGAAACCCTGAGAAAGTATTCAAGGTAGACGACCACCTCGGTCTAGTTACATCCGGACTGGTAGCAGACGGAAGAACACTTGTCGATGAGACAAGAAACGAAGCACAAACCTACCTGATGACCTACGACGAGGAAATACCAACCCCGGTACTCGCCAAGTTTGTAGCCGATAGATGCCAGCAGTTCACACAGTACGGAGGAGTAAGACCTTACGGAGTATCAACTATCTCCGGAGGGGTAAAAGACGGAAATCCGAAGGTATACCAGACAGATCCTTCCGGAACACTCAACCAGTGGAACGCTATAGCAATAGGAAAAGGCGGAAACGAGACAAAGGAACACCTGGAAGAGAACTGGGAAGAAGGACTGAGCGAAGAAGAAGCAGTCGAGATGGCTGTAGAAGCGCTTAGACAGGGAGAAGACGATATTGAGTTAGAGAACATCGAACTCGCTCTGGTTGACATCGACGAGGAATACCACAGAGTAGAACCAGAAGACCTAGAAGAAAGAGGGCTAGAATAAACCCTCATTCTTTATCCCCCATATTTTTCTCTTAATTCTACTTCTTAAATCAAAAACCGTTTAACTTCTGCTGACGTATTTCCTAGTATGGATACTTCAGACGCGATCAAGGTGCAGTACCGCGGAGATAAACAGTTCGAAATTCTCGTTGAACCCGATCTGGCGAAGGAAGCAAAACTGGAGGGAAAAGACCATGATATCCAGAGAATGCTTTTCGTCCAGGAAATATTTACAGATGCTGGAGAAGGGGAGAGAGCTTCAGCCGACGAGATCGAGAAAGAGTTTGGAACCCGGCAGATAATGGAAGCTGCAGATGAGATATTCAAGAAAGGCGACATGCAGCTAACCACCGAGCAGAAAGCCGAGATGCGTGAGGAGAAATGGAAGCAACTGGTTAGTATGATATCCAGAAGGGTTCAAAACCCGAAAACCGGTAACCCGCACCCTCCGGAACGAGTTGAGAACGCGCTGGAAGAAGCCGGTTTTAACATTGACTGGGATTCCGATCTTGAGGAGAAGTTCGAGGACGCGATCGACGAACTCAGACCAATCATCCCGGTCTCGCTTGATGAGAAAACAGTAGCTATCAGAATACCGAATGATAAAGCCGGTAAAGCCTACGACAAACTACAGCAGGTTGCAGAGATCGAGGAGGAGCAGTGGGGTAATAACTACTTTACCGCAAGATTGACCCTTCCCGCCGGGGTTTTATCCGAACTGATCGATGAACTCCAGGATATGACTTCGGGAGAGACCGAGATGAAAGAAGTCTAGATCAGGAAAGCTGTTCTCTGACCTCTTCCCACTGGCAGGGATTAAGATCGCTCCCTCCCTCTTTGTAGTACATAAGGTTATCAGGGTTATCAGAATGGTCTAAACCCAGAGTGTGAAGGATTTCATGTTTTGTGATATCCAAGTTAGATTCTATATTCCTGCCAAACTCCACGACTGATCGTGTTCCAAGGGCTATACCTGTGAACTCGTATCCTCCATTAGGGCCCGCGATATCCCAGGGAACAAGAAATACCTGAACCCCTAGATTCTGATAAGCTGTGTCAATCCTGGAGTACACGCTTTCGGAATCTATCGATTCTGGAATCTCTGAGTTTCCAAGTATTTTGATAGCCTGCTCATGGTTTTCTATATTACTGGAATCCAGATTCTCGCCGTACTCTATACACATTGTATTAACTCCATGCTCGGAGAAAAAGTCCTCGACCTCATCGTAGAAAGATATATCGACATCCAAGTTGTCATAAACTCTGAAATCCACAATCATGTTTGGCTCGCCTTGAACCAGTTTGCTGGGATCTTGATAGTTGAAATCCTCCTCCACTCTATCCCTGAAATTACTATCCTCAAAATAATGTCTTGGGACCCCATTATAGCCGTTGAAGAGATCGAGTTTGTCCTGTGCGAAGTTTCGTGTATCTCGGTGCGCAGACCCTTCAGTGATATTTAGAAACCCTACTGTAGTTAACCCTTTAATTACATCTCTTCTCTTCAAACTTAACACCTCTACCTAGAAGTATTTTCCCATGGACTATCAGCAACCTGAAGTCCATGTATAAACTGAAGGTCGCATACGAACCTGTCACCAGATTCCGGTATTTTTTCTTCATCTTCAAAATCCAGTTTGTAGAGTTGATATGCTCTCTCCTGTTGTCTGCTCCTCCGCTATAAATACCTAGATCTGCGGTAATACAATCGTCTAGAAAAGCATCAACATTTTCTTCAATAAGCTCCATTTCCTTCTCTATTTCATCTCCCATTCCGACAGCTGCAGCGTAGAAACTGGAATTTTCAGTTTCTTCTGACTGCTCCTCTGATTCAAACTCCAGGTTGAACTGTCGGCCATAGGTGAGACTTCTTCGGGTATATTCCAGTTCTTCAGCTGTAACTGATTCTGCCCATCGCATATATTTGTTACTATAGAATGGTACTTAACAGTCTTCCCCCCTCGTTCTACGGATTTCGTATTTAAGCTTTTCTACCGATTTAGGTATTATAAAAGCAGATTTTTCTGTGAGAAGAATAACTTGATAAAATAGGTGCAAAATTTAAAATGTCACGTGTAAAAGAAGAAAAAGAACTAGTTACACCAGGAGATACCGTCTACGACGGGGATGAACTTTATCCAAACTCTGGTGTGTACGAAGAAGACGATAAAATCATTTCAAAATACGTAGGAGTTGTAGAATACGGTCAGAACTCTGTAAGAGTCGTTCCGATGTCCGGAAGATATCTGCCGGAAGAAGGCGACATCATCATTGCAGAGATCTCCTCAGTTGGATACAACAACTGGAGAGCAGATCTGAACTCGGCATACGACGGCATGCTCAGAATCGATGTCGC
>JBLGBN010000032.1:0-5233 GCA_047617745.1 Candidatus Nanohaloarchaea archaeon | reverse complement strand
AAACTGGAGGAAGCAGGCCATAATCCAGAAATTTTTGATCTGAAGGAGAAAGAGATCCCTTTCCTGAACAACCGTACATACGCGGATGAAGGTGAAGCACCGGAAAACGCACAGCTTTTAAGCGAGAAAGTCCTTGAAACGGACTGCATGATTATAATCACGCCCGAGTATAACCATTCGATTCCCGGGGTTCTCAAAAACGCAATTGACCATCTTTACCCGGAGTATGACGACAAACCTTTTGCTTTTGTAACAACTTCGGGTGGAGGATTCGGAGGGGTCAGAGGACTCCAGCATTTGCATGATATTGTTCTTGAGATAGGAGGGTACCCGGGACCAAATCTACCGGTTTCGAACATAAGTGATGTGTTCTCGGAGAATGGTGAACTGAAAGATGAAGACCACCACGAAAGAGTAGAGCGCTATATAGAGAAAGTAGAGAAACACGTAGAGAAGCTAAGCTAGCGGAACTACCGGTTCATATCAGGGCTCCTGTTTTTAAATACATCTTCAATTTAGAGGGTATGATCGCCCACATCGACATGGATGCATTCTTCGCCCGCTGCGAACAAATCCGGAAGCCAAAGTTAAAACAGAAACCTGCTGTTATCTGTATCTACACCCGGAATAAAAGTTCTGGAGCGGTCTCAACCTCAAACTACAAAGCCCGCGAACTTGGTATAGAATCCGGGATGGCGCTGAGAGAGGCAGAGGAAAAAGCAACTGAAGAAACAGTTTTCCTCGAAGCTGACCACGACTATTACCGCAGAAAATCTGAAGAGGTGATGTCTATCCTGAGCTCTTTCACCTCTAAAATACAGCAAACAAGTATCGATGAAGCTTATTTCCGGCTAGAGGGAGATGAAATCCAGAAAGCGAAGAAAATCAAGGCAGGGGTGGAGTCTCTCGGCCTAACCGCTTCTATAGGAATAGCTCCGAACAAGTTCCTCGCCAAACTTGCCTCCGAAGATGATAAACCGGATGGACTGAGAAAAGTAGGGAAAGATCACAAAAAGAGTTTTCTTGACGGCAGGGAGATAATCGATATCCACGGAGTAGGATCAAAAACCGAGCAGAAGCTGATGGAACTCGGTATAGAAAAAGTAGATGACCTCAGGGATGCAAACAACTCTATTCTTGTACAGGAATTCGGGCGGGAGAAAACAGCCTCCCTGAAAAGAAAAGCGGTGGGTAAAGGCTCACATAAACTTGAGGCAGACAGCCAGAAGCAGATTTCCAAGATAAAGACTATGGAAAGAAACTCGCGAAGCCACCGTTATGTGATGAAAGAAATAGAGGAACTCGGGAAAAAACTGCATGAAAGAATAAACTCAAAGCAGAAAGCATTCCGGAAAGTAACTTTAATCGGGATAGATACCGAGCTAAACCAGTACACTAGGTCGAAAAAGATAGACACAACAGAGACTCAGAAAGAACTTTTGAACCATGCTGATAGCCTGCTGAGAAAACTTCTTGACCAGAACAGTGTGCAGTTCAGGAGGATAGGCCTCCGGGTATCGGATCTAGTTGATAGGAAAACACAGATGACACTACAGAAATTCTAGAAAGACTATTTTACCCGAATATTTAAACCCAGGCAAAACAAACCTCTAACAGGACTATGTTCGGTATAGGAGGAGATGACAAGGATAAATTGAAGGAAAATATGGAAGACATAAAGCAGATGGTAAATAATAGCACACCGGGACAGCAGCCTCCGAACGATCAGGAAAGCCAGATAGACGATTTTGAGCAGAAATTCTCTCAGGAAACAGATGAAAGCGACACCAAACCTGTAGATCGGAACCAGCAGCGTTCGGAAAACACTCAGTCGTTTTCAGACCAGCCACAGCAGAATTCCGAGCAGCAGGACTTATCCGGCTCTCAGGATAGATCTTTCGAGGGAAAATTTGACACCTCCGATAATTCGTCTCAGTCAGATCAAAATACGGGTAACCAGCCAAATCAGAATACGGTTAATGAACCTCAAAGCTCCCAAGCTGGCGGAAACCAGAGTTCCGCAGCTGCTAATCAGGAAAATGTCCAAGCCTTCGACTCTTCCCCTCAGGAAAATAACTTGCAACAGGAAAGCCGGAGCCAGAGTTCCAGCCGGCCAGCAAAAAGCTCTGAATCAGGTTCTACGGGTTCAAGATTGAACGACTCCATTCCAGAACCGGCGGAGACAAAGGATATAGATGTGCCGGAGATCGATAAGGGACCGCTCTTCATCAGGAGACAGAAGTTTGAATCAGCTAAAAACATGATCGAGGAGATGAGATACATCTCAAGGGAGATAGAGGAAGTGGTAAACCAGCTGGAGAGAGGCATAGAAGAGGACCAGCAGACTGAAAAAGAAGCCAGAGAGCTCCTGCACAACCTGGAGAAGGACCGTTCAAGTGTTAAAAATATTATCTCCCAGCAGAATAAACAGCAGGAGTAGATATCTATGAACGACCTAAGCAAAGAGGAACTTATCGAACTTCTTGGAGAATACCGTGATGCTCACTCCGGCCAGAAACTCATACAGCTACTCAAAGAACAGCTGGTAACAGAGATGGAGCAGATGGAGGTCACCACAGACAGGCAGAGACATGAGCTCAATCTAATAATAAGAGATCTGGAGGAAGAGCTTGACTACATCGAGTCTGAGAAGCTTTCCGAGTTCGACCCGGAAAGCCAGTAAGAACCCTCTCTGTTATACTTCTTCTATTTACTTAACTACAGTTCCTATAAAAAAGTTTCAGACTATTCTATCCTACAAGCCTTGATGATCCAAGGTGTGAAAGGTGTTAATCAATAATGGCATTCCAAAAATTCGAACCATCGGACTCACTAGCAGAGAAAACCTACAACGCAATCGAAAAAGCAGACGACACAGGTAAAGTTGTAATCGGAACAAACGAGGTAACAAAGGCAATCGAGAGAAACGAAGCCGACCTCGTTGTAATCGCTTCAGACGTCTCACCTGAAGAGATCGTAATGCATCTACCTGCAATGGCTGAAGAAAAAGATGTTACATACACTTTCGTCCCTGACAAAGAAGAGCTGGGGCTTGCAGCAGGCATCAACGTCCAGAGCGCAGCAATTGCAATCACTTCGGTCGGACAGGCAGAAGACCAGGTAGACGACATCAAGCTAAAAGCACGAGAACTGCTTGACAAAGACGAAGAAGAGTGATCAGAGAATGAAAACTCAAAACCCGGATAATTTCGGAAACCCTAGCCTGAGGTAAAGTTCGATGGTAGCAGCTAAAGTAGTTGAAGTCATCGGCGACCAGGGACACAGAGGAGTCCGGAAGATCCGGTGCAGAATAATTGAAGGCAGCGAAGAGGGAAAAATCCTCGTTAGAAACGCACGTGGACCGATCAGAGAAGACGACGTAGTCCACATCAAGGAAACGGAGATGGAGGGATAACCTCAAATGGTAGAATGTAAATACTGTGGCGACGAACTCAGAAAAGCAGAAGGAAAGATGAAGGTTCTCCAGAGCGGGGAAAAACTTCACTTCTGCTCCTCCAAGTGTGAGAAGAACTGGGAGAAGAACAGAAGCCACGAATACCCTTCAAAGGAAGAGTAGTTTCTTCCCTCATTTTTACTCTCATTTTCTCGACCGAGTAACCGTTTTCTTTATAACATTAAATCGGGTTTTTCTGTTTTAGTGATTCGTAATGCCTCGCCAACCAATTCTATCAGTTTTAGGACATGTTGATTCAGGAAAGACAACTTTACTCGACAAGATCAGAGAATCAAAGATAACTGAAGGCGAGGAAGGAGGTATTACCCAGATGATCGGGGCAACAGAGGTCCCAATCGAAACTGTAGAGGATGTATGTGGAGGGCTTCTTGACCAGCTGGATACCGATCTCACAATACCAGGTATACTTTTCATTGACACACCTGGCCACGCAGCCTTTTCATCCCTGAGAAAACGCGGGGGCTCAATTTCGGACATCGCAATACTTGTCATCGATGTAACCGAAGGAATTCAACCCCAGACAGAGGAGGCGCTGAAGATTCTCAACGACTCAGGAACTCCTTTCGTAATAGCATTAAACAAGATCGATACACTACACGGCTGGAACTCCGAGCACCAGCTTTTCTCCAAGAACATCAAAAAACAGAACGAGAGAAACGTCAATACTCTAGACGAAAAAATATACGAACTGATGAGCGATCTTCACGAAGAAGTCGAGATAACAGCTGACAGATTCGACCGGGTTGACAGCTTCCAGAAAAAAGCAGCTATAGTACCAATCAGCGCGAAAACCGGTGAAGGAATCCCGGAACTCTTGATGGTTGTAACAGGTCTCGCCCAGAAATACCTGGATGACAACCTTGAAGTCCACGAGGGGATGGGCAAAGGGACAGTTCTGGAAGTTTCACAGGAGAAGGGACTTGGTACAACTATTGATATCATACATTATGATGGAATCATCAACAAATCTGACAAGCTTGTATATGGAACCGCTGAAGGCGTAAAAACCACAGATATCAGGGCATTAATGTGTCCAAGGCCGCTGGAAGAGATTAGGCTGGATGAGAAATACGAGAGAGTTGACAGGGTTGAACCGGCGTCAGGTATAAAGATAGCAGGAAAAGACCTCGAAGGAGTGATCTCCGGTGCACCTATAAGAACTACGACCGAAGAGGAGCTCGACCAGGCGATCGAAGAAGTTGAAGATGAACTGGAATCGGCAGAGTTTGATACACAGAGGGAAGGCGTTGTTGTGAAAGCGGACTCACTTGGATCGCTTGAAGCAGTTATGAGAGAGGTAGAGGATATCAACGTCCAGAAAGCCGAGGTAGGAAATGTCACCAAATCGGACATTATAGAAGTAGAAAACGAAGATCCGGGGGAAAGAGCAATTCTTGCCTTTAACACCCAGATAACGGATCAGGCCCGCCAGATAGCCCGTGATAAAGGTATCGAGATCTTCCAGAGTAAGGTTATATACGAAATCTTCGAGAACTACAGCGACTGGAAAGAAGAACTCCAGGAAAAACAGAAACAGGAAGCACTTAACTCAATCGCGAGACCGGCAAAGATTCGCTCCATACCGGATCATGTATTCAATCGGTCTGACCCCGCAGTAGTAGGTGTTAAGGTTGTTGAAGGGGTTTTAACCGCCGGAAGCTCGATCATGACTCTTGACGGCGATCAGATCGGACGGGTTAAGAGCGTTCAGGCAGAGAATGAGACACTTGACAAAGCCGAGAAAGGCGATGAGGTAGC
>JBLGBN010000031.1:0-5487 GCA_047617745.1 Candidatus Nanohaloarchaea archaeon | reverse complement strand
GAGATCCTTCCGAAGCAGTCCGGCCGGGAGTCATCGCTTAGACTACCGACTCTTTCAAAATAATCGAAATATCCCTCGTACTGTCTCAGAACATCTAATACGTCTCTCTGGAAGACTTCCCATTCACTCATCTTTCTCTAGGACCTCATAGTCGTCAATCTCCCCGTCTCCATCCATGTCTCTGCCCCTGATTACTGTGTATGTCTGTCCTTCTTCAAATAACTGGTCCACATCCTTGAAAGCCTGCACCGCGGAACGCGTCCCCTCGCTCTGCACACCTGCGACCATGTATAGGTATTTGCCCGCGGCTTCAGGATGTTCTGTCTTGGCTATAACCCCTGCCTTTGCGTCTGTATAACTACTTTCAGGTGTTTCAATTCCCCGGTATGGAAAGCTTTCCCCCTCGAAGCTTACCGCGAACTCGTCGTTGAACTTTCTCGTCACCGTGTTGGTGAGCACCCCGCCGACCATCAACAGGTTCTGGTTGAAGGCTTCGGATCGGAATATTTCGGTATCCAGCCTAACCGCAGAACCCAGTGATTCAGCGTATTTACCGAGTTTAAGTCCTATATCGCCGGCCAGATGACCGTCTCTGGCTCTTACCTGGTCCGGGCCGTGCTCGTCCGGGGATCCGACAACTATCTTGCCATTAAGATCGCCCTCGTCTATTAAAGGATGTAAAAAGCTCTCCGCTTCATTAAATGGCTCGAATGCTGTCTGGGTTCCCTCGCCTCCTAGATCGATGTGGAAGGATTTTTTTGACGGCGTGTAGAATGTTGCCAGGCCCCCTGACATCTCCTCTTTATGGTCTTCTTCAATTAGTCCGTTTTCCTCTAGGATTCTGAAATGGTAGTATGCTTTCTGCTTGGGTATATCCAGTTCTTTGGAGATCTGGGCAGGGTATGATGGTTTTTCACCTAGTTTTTTCAGTATATCTATCCGTGTAGGGTCGCTGAGGGCCTTGATCTCCTCTGCGCCAAGTTCTCCTGTCTTTACTGATTCCTTGTTTTCTCTGAGAATCCTTGCCATTATGGTAGAAATATTACCGGTATTATAAATCTTTTACTGCTTTTCGGTATTTCCGGCCTCAAACAACCGTTGGTATAATAAATATGGCGGAAACCCTTTAGAGACGGCTTAAACTGGCCTGTTTATAAGTCCAGCCGCCTATTTTACTGGATGTAGTTATGTGCGGAATAATTGGATACCGTGGAACTGAAGACGCCTCAGAAGTAGTCAGGAAAGCACTTGAGAAACTGGAGTACCGAGGCTATGACTCGGCCGGAATCGCAACCGTAGGAAACCCGTCTCTCAAGATCGAGAAGGGAGAAGGAACAATTGACGATGTTCTTGATACCGAGAAACTCAAGGAAGGGCTCGATGGCGAAGTAGGGATAGGACATACAAGGTGGGCGACACACGGCGAAGTAAACGATACCAACGCACATCCTCATACCGGCGAGGAGGAACATGTAGCGGTTGTTCACAACGGTATAATCAACAACCACGAACAGCTTAAAGAAGAACTGGACGCTGAAATGAAGTCCGACACAGATACAGAAGTTATCCCCCATCTGATTGAAATAGAGCTGCAGAAAACGGATGATCTGAAACAGGTCTGTGAGAACGTAATGGAAAAAATCGAGGGTTCTTACGCAGTTCTTGCAACACTGAAAACCGGCGAGATGCTGGCAATGAAAGAAGGTTCACCGCTTGTAGTCTCTGAAACCGACGGCGAGATTTTCCTGGGCTCAGACGTCACACCGTTCCTCGACCAGATAGACTCAGCCTATTTCTTTGAGGACGGCGACTACGCAGTAATAGACGAGAATATCAGGGTTTTCAACGATACTAGAGAGAAAGATATTGAATACGAGAAGATAAACTGGGATTCTGGCGAGGCATCCAAGCAGGGATACGACCATTTCATGGAGAAAGAGATCCATGAACAATCGAAGACAATCAAGAGAGCCGCGCTCCAGGACCGGAAAGACATGGAAGAGGCCGTGGAGATGATTGAGGACGCGGAGCGAGTGTACCTGACCGGTTGCGGAACATCTAGCTATGCCGCTTCACTAGGTGCAAAATATCTGAGAGATGCAGGTTACCGTGTAGAAGTCGAACAGTCACATGAACTGGAGTACCGCGCCGACGAAATAACTGAGGATGACCTGGTTATTGCTATCAGCCAGAGCGGGGAAACAGCCGATCTTCTTTCTTTACTTGATGAAGTAGATGCAGAGGTTCTCTCAATTGTTAACGTTGTCGGTTCCACACTGGACAGACAGTCAGAGCACACCCTTTATGTCAACGCCGGCCCTGAAATCGGGGTGGCCTCCACAAAGGCATTCACCGCCCAGCTCACAGTACTGAAGATGATAGGTTACACTGCTCACGGCGGTTTGGAAGCTGGTAGAGAGTCGCTGATAGATACAGCTTCGAAGGTTGAAGAAGTACTCGAAAAGAATCGTGAAACAGTAGATGAACTGAGCGAATACCTTCAAGACAAGGAAAACGTTTACTTCATCGGAAGAAGCACAGGATACGATGTGGCGAGAGAATCAGCGCTGAAACTGAAGGAGCTCTCCTACATACACGCCGAGTCATTCCCTGGAGGCGAGTTCAAGCACGGAACACTCGCATTAATAGAGGAAGGAACACCTGTAGTCGGAATCCTTAGCGAGGAGGCACAAGACGAAATGATGTCAAATATTGCTGAAGCCAAAAGCAGAGGTGCAGACATAATCGCATCTGGAGAGGAAAAAGTGGACGGATTCAAGCAATTTATCGAAGTTCCAGAAGCCGACAACAGCGATATATTGCAGGTTATACCTTTCCAGATGCTTGCCTACAAGACCTCACTGAAAAAAGGAAACAACCCTGACAAGCCGAGAAATCTTGCAAAGAGCGTCACGGTCAAGTAAAAAACTGCTCTCGACCAACGATATAAATACAGTTCCACATATTTGATTCATATGAAGAAGACAGCAACGCTGATCCTGACGCTTATAGTTTCAACCGGTGTAGCTCTTGGCCACCCTTTTACAATGGATATGCTGAACCAGCAAAACACCGAGCATCTGCAGGAAGAGACAAACATTTATGCAGAGAACGTTCCGCAATTTTTAGGGTCGCTTGTAGGCGATCAGACCATTAACGCCCGGATAGTATCGAACAACACCACAAAGAAAGTCGGCGTGAAGATGAATGGAACCAACATCCAGGAAATACAGATGGAAACCTACAGCGATGCGACACTTGAGATCAACACAAGCGAGAAACAGATCAGGAACATTACAATGTCAGACCAGCCAATCCAGACACTTAACCAGAAACTGAAGAACGGCAAGATTGAATACGACACCAACGGAGCTGTAAACTCGTTGAGAACCTACATAGCCGAGCAGTTGCTCAGCCTGAGCACCCTAATCTAGTTTTTCCTTTTCTATTATCTCACACCGGATATTCCTGTCTTCCAACTCGTTCTGAAAAGCCTTCAGGTCAACAGTCATATCAGAGAAAAACGGTTTCCCGTAATGATAGGGAATTACCAGTTCCGGTTTAATTCTGACAGCTGACTGGATCGCGTCATCCACATCCATAGTGTAATCTCCTTCCACAGGAAGAAAAGCCACGTTAACCCGGTTCTCTAAATCGAAAAATTCGTCTATAAGACCGGTATCACCCGCAACGAAGAAACTATAACCCCTCATCTCGAACCTGTAGCCAAATCCTTCGCCTCTCTCATGCTGGTCATTGTACATTGGAACAGCTTCCACAGTTATACCGAAAATATCTATCTCATCGCCTTCATCGATCTTTTCCACGTCGCTACAGGGAATATCATCTTCATCCATCGAACTCGGTATTACTACACAGGTCCCTGATACGCAGATATCCTCAAGCTTCCCGGGGTCAAAATGCCCTAAATCATCATGTGTCACGAGAACAAGATTGGCCTCAAAATCAGGTGAAACCTTATCGAAAGGATCTACAGCGACAGTAAAACCTTCATCGACCACTCTTACTGCGGCGTGGCCATCCCAGTAAATATCAAAATCATTGTATTCCATCTACTACCCCTTGATTCCCCTGTGAACTCATTAAAAAACCAGTTTTTAAACAGTTTACTGTAGCTCTAGGTTCAGCAGGACACTGTATTAAAAATATTAACCACCTCAAACAACAACATAGTCCTTCAAGCGGGGGTAGCCAAGAAGTTCTTGCCAACCTCCCCATGAATACAATCGGCAAGAAAACACGCGGGGGTAGCCAAGTGGTCAAAGGCGCAGGATTTAGGATCCTGTCCTCTAGCGGTTCGCAGGTTCGAATCCTGTCCCCCGCATAGACCTTTCTAATTATATGACTAGAATTTCCTTCTTCTGAGAAAAATATGGATGGTTAAACTATAACGGCTGTTTTAACAGTCCCTGTTCTATTGTTGTTCTATCAGTTATGGAATCAGAATCAGTTATTTTCGGTAAATGGGATAACCATGGCAATAGTATGAACCTTCGCCTGTCAGCCCAGAAAAGTCAGAAAGTCGATGAGAGTGTGCAGTTAGTGTTTAAACATGGAAATAAACAGCTGAGAAATGTAGAGGAATCATCGGATCTTAGGTACATCATAAAATATACTTTAATCCGTGACGTAGATGAATTTACACTGGATAAGGCGGTTGAAGCTATCGGGCTCTTCAACAAATACCATAACTTCGAGATAGATCCAGATGGTGCGCTCGAAGGCTGGGATCTAAAGGAAGATATACTGGAAAATTAAATGATCTGTCTTAATTTCCTAGTTTACAGCTCTACCAGTTGCAACAAAACCAGACATCTCTCTTTCTGGTTGACCTGAATTAGAATTATTTTGAGGTTGGTCAGGAACATTTCCTCTCTGGGATTTGTTCATGTTTTCGAGAGCTGTCTGAATCCCTTGTGATGCCTCTTCAGGCAATCTTTGCTGTAGATCTCTCAGGATTTCTGAGTTTCCTTCACTCTTCTTCTGGACAGTCTCAGTTAGATTCTCGTTTCCTGTCTGGTTTGCCATATTTTCGGCCTCTCTGATCGTTTCCAGATACTGGTTCGATGCCTGAGCTGCCAGTTCAGTTCTGTTTTCCTGGGCGAGATGCGCGGATTCGGAAAGCCTTTCCTGTGCAAAGCTAACTTTCTTTCTCACTTTTTCCTCTTTATCGAAAGTTAAAGCAAGACTGACAGACTCGTATGCCTGCTCCAATCCGTACATCATGGAACCCGGCGTGTGACCAGGTTCGGGAAGTGATTGATGGCTGCCTCCGTGCCCCATCACAATTCCGGCTGTGAATACTAAAGCCACGAGCAGGGAGGCTTTTTTCATAGGTTAAGATTAGCTTGAGGAGTATAAAAAGCCTCCAGCATTAATACTGTTCTACATGGTCAGAGAGACTGTAAGCCTGGGAGAAAGAGAAGTGACCGTAGTTGGGACCGCCCACGTATCGGATGAAAGCGT
>JBLGBN010000030.1:0-6225 GCA_047617745.1 Candidatus Nanohaloarchaea archaeon | reverse complement strand
TCGGAGCCTTCAGGATTTTCATCTACTAGGTCTTCGATGAATTTGAACTCTCCGTTTTCGTTAATATGGGTCTTCGCTGAGCCAGAAGCCTTGAAAGCTGCTACCTCAACATCTTTTGTGAGTCGGCCGGAGCCTAGAACTTTGCCTGGGACAACAACTGTGTCGCCGTCCTCAGTGTTTCTCTCGATATCTGAGAGGTTGACTTCCGGTCGTCTTCTGTTAACTTTTCCAAGATTTTCTGCAACTTCGTTCCATACAGAAGCTTCCTGCTCCTGCAGAAGTTCGATAGTGTTCAAAAGTACTGGGTTGGTTGGGTCTGCTTTTTTATCCATGAATTATCCACCTCGCGACGTTACGTCACTGACGGTAAGGAAAAAGTCGAAGTCAATTTTTATAAATGGGTTGAGATGCCGGGGACAGGACTCGAACCTGCGAACCCCTGCGGGAACGGATAACTCAACGAAAACCCTAGCGGTTTTCTAAATCTTCGGTTCTCTGAGAGAACCTTGAGGTCTTGAGTCCGTCGCCTCTGATCCTCCTACAGCACAAACTGAGGTTTGATCAGGAGTTTGACCACTTGGCTACCCCGGCAACTGTCTATTGGATATGAGTTACAGGATTCTTTTGAAGTAATCGCCTGTTATTATAAACGAGATAACCCTATTTTTCTGTAGGTGAATTAGAAATGGTTTTTGAACTTACTACACAGTACGCCGCTCTAGGTCTGGCGACTTTCCGTATAATTGTCGGAGCAGTTTTCGTCAGGCACGCCGTGCCGAAGATGGAGAATCCTGCCTCTACCAGAGAGTTTTTCAGTAGTGTAGGGCTACCGGATTCGAATTATCTCGTGTATCTGGCGCTCGGTATTGAGGTCGTAGCTGGTACGCTTCTGGCTATCGGGCTTTACACGCAGTACGCTGCTCTGCTCTTGACCGTCTTCATGCTGGTCGCTACTTATATTGCGATCACCAAGATGGATAAGGAGTTTGAAGGAGGGTATGAAGTTGATATCCTTCTCCTGGGCGCATGCTTCATGTACTACCTTGTTGGAGCCGGACAGTACGCCGTGGATGCTGTAATCTAGAGTTTTCTTCCTTTTCTTCTTTTTCTGTGGGGAAAAGGTATAAAGACGGAAGTTAAAGCAAAATGTATGAAGAAGAGAAGAAATCTTTACGTCTCTGGATTTGTCGGGGCATCAATCTCCTATATTTTTAACGTTCTCGCCTTCACAGGAACTTTGGACCTGAGAAGATGGCTTGTTTTCGCAACTGTATTTCTGGTTGTAATGGCTGGTTTCGAGAAATTTATCGAGTTCGCAGAGAAACTAGAGGAATAAGTGGAATAGAGAATAAGGAATTGGAAAAAGGTTACTCTCTGAGTTCTGTCTTCCGGATCTCCAGGTCTCTGAATGGGTAGATCTTGTTGACCTTGTCTCTAAGTTCTTCCTGAACGTTGTCCATGAAGATGTTCTCCATCAGCTCGTTGTAGGACTGTTCGGAAGTCTTTTCTTCCAGGATATCTGTGATTGCTTCTCTTGCGTCTTTCAGTGTGTTGGTGGATGTTTTCTTGACCGTCGCGCCAACCACTTTGATTCTGACTTCTCTGTTGTCTGCTGTTCTGAAGTCCTTTACGACATCAAGTCTTCTGCTTCTCTTCCGGATCATTCTGGAGACGTACTCTGAGCTGCATTCCATTCCGTAAATTTCTGTGAATGCCTTGTTTCCTTCGACTTCTGTTACTTTGAAGGAAACGTCTACGTAGTATTTTCCTGAGTCCTCCATTAGTTCTGTCAGGTTCTCCTTGACAGTTCTTCCGATTACCTGTGAGTCCTTTTCTGCAGGTGTCTCTGTGATCTCTTCTGCATCGAAGATGTCAGGGACCTGTATTTCGTACCAGTTTTTCTGAATAACTGCTTTAGCCATACCGTTTTTCACGACTCAAAACTTTATAAACAGTTGGCCCCGCGACGATTACTATGGAAATTCAAAAGTATAGAGTTGAAGAGCATGAAGAATATCTGCCTGATTATCAGAAGCCGGAATATAGAGAAGGAGATATTGAGAAGTTCAAACCGGCTTTACACGAAGCTGTAGATAGTCTGGAGGATATAACAGGGTTTTCAGCTGAGGGAATCAAAATGGTAGTAGCTGTAACAGATGAAGAAGAACTTATAGACGATGCTGTTGATGACCACTACTTCATGGGTTACTCCTTTGATGAAGGGATGAGAGGATTTCCTGGAAAAGCAGTATTTATTCGTACCTCCGATAAGCCTGAAAACTGGGAAGAGGCCATGAAAAGCATGCTGGTGCACGAGTTAGGTCACCAGATATTCTACCAAACTGAAGTTGACTGGGAAGACGATCAGTACCACAGCATAATGTTCGAAGGTCACGCTGAGAATCTTTCTAGGATAGTAGGTGAGGAGAAAGACTGGGATTACTCTCCGGTGTGGAGGAAAGAAGAACCTATTGAGGTCGATAAAGAGGTGCTTTATAGTGATCTCGAACTTCCTCGAACCCATGGAGATGAAGACGATGATATAGACCACAACATGTTCGTAAGTGGCGGCGAGAGATGGCAGGACGCCGAGGGTTACATGATTTCCTATCAGGTGGTCAAATATCTTATTGAGAAGGATCGAATCAGTATTGAAAGTATGCTTGAAAAGCCTTCCGAGAAATGGAAGGAAATGGTGAAAGAGTCTATTGAAGAGCTTTACTGAACTTCCTCGACTATCCCTTCACTAACTTTCTCTAGAAATTCTTCTTTGTTCTCACGAGGGAACTTGGCGCCTGCCGCAACGTTGTGGCCTCCACCCTCTCCATCAATCTCTTCACACACTTCTTCTATGACATGGCCGAGGTTGAGCCCGTTTTCTACTGCTTCTTTAGTGGCTCGGCAGGAAGCCTTAATCTTGTCTTTATCTGATTCCGCAACTCCGACTATAGCGGGAACATCCGAGAAGAATCCGTTGCTCATCGTGATGGTTGTAACTGTCCCGATGAAGTCATCTTCTACCTGATCTTTTCCATCGATCACTCCGATACCGTTTTCGTAGATAACTTCTGTGTTATCCTCGTTGTCCTCTACATACCCGAGTGCGGAGGAAATTTTTCTTCCGTATTTTCTGGAGATTTTTTCTGCCAGATCAAGATCATCTTCGAGTAGAATTTTGACGCCTTTCTTCGGTTCTCCAAGTCTTCCGCATGCGTTTATTATGGTTGAGAATTCGTCGATTCCATGTCCGTTCGGGAGTTCGTAGATATTGTTCATCAACTGGTGTGCATCATATCCCTGGGTTATCAAGGCGTGTATGAGTTTCTTCTCTTCTTCTTCGCTCAAGTCGCTGAGTGTCTTGAAATCACCTTTTTCATCCTTGATATCTACTCCAGAAGACTGTACGAACTGTACTGCACCGGATTCGTTGTTGCTGATCCCCTCCAGATGCGGATCTGTGGTATACATCAGTGATTTGTGAAGCGGTTTTGTGCTTCTGCCGTATAGATCCAACCCCTGCCTCTTCTCGATTAAATCATTTTCCTCCGCTCTCTCCAGCAGCTGTTTATTCAGCCCAAGGAACTCTCCTTCCTGCTTCTGGACATCTCCGGTCGCACCTATAAGCGCGTACTGAACGAGATCAACGTTATCTTCATCTACCTGCTCCGCGAGAAGATAGGTGGTGCCAGCCGCAGAGATCGATTCTCCGCCGTCAATACCATCGAAATGCGGATTGATGTGGATGAAGTTTGAGTCCTCGTTGCTCTCCGATTTCTCTTTTAGATCTTCGTCATCTATCTGAGGTTCGTGGTGGTCCGAGACTATAACCTCTTTTCCGGCTTCTTCAATTATATGGTTCTGTATGTGCTCTGCCTGGCCTGAACCGATGTCAACGAAAAGGATAAGTCCTTCATCTTCCTCTGCTATCCTTTCAACATCTTCCTCGTACAGCTGTTTGACTATCTCGTATTCGAACTCTTTTCCAAGTCTGTCAAGCATTTCGTGGGCGATAGCTGTCGCGGAAATACCGTCCGCATCGTACTGCCCAACTAAACGAATTTTACCATCAAAATTTTCTAGTTTCTCCGCTGCAGGTTCCGCAGCTTCCAGAATTTCTTCTACCATCTCTGTAAGATGATTCCTTTCCCGGAAGTTAAATTGGTTTTGATCAGAAGTAGTGGTGTGAGGATCTATTTTCTTGGATAGAAAGAGATTTAAGTTGTGATAACTGTATAGTAACATATGAGGGAGGAGGAAGCTTCTGAACTTATTGGGAGGTTTTATTCAATAGAGGATGTCGAACATTTAGATAGTGATAATTTCAGATTTGAGGATACCAAGGGAGAGCGGATAGCGCGTTTTGACCCTGATAACGGCGGTCTTGGAGGGCCGTTTGCCAATATAGATAATTCTGTAGAACAGCAGGGAGAAATTTACAGGGCCTTAAACCAGGAGTCTAATGTCCCTGTTCCCGGTCTGAGAGGTATTCATACGGATGTTGAAGAGCCGTTTGTTGCAGTTGAAGTCTTTGATGGTGAGGAGCTGGACGATATTTTTGAATTAAAAGATGGCGATAACTATCCTAACCAGGAAACCGTGATGGAACTGTTTGAGATGATCGGAGAGTCTGTAGGAGAAGCACACCAGATAGGTTTTGATGAATTTGGAAAACTTCAGGCAGGAGGGGAAGTTGATCCCAGCTGGCCTACTGCTTATGACTGGTTAGGGTATGCTATCGAGACTCAGGTTGGGTTTGCAACAGATTCTCCAGTTATCGAACCCCAAGAGTTAGAAAAAGTAGAGTCTTACATGAGAGGTGTTCTGAGCGAGCACGAAGAAGATCTTAGAGATTATGAAGACGCAGTTCAGGTGATATCAGATGTTCACCCAGGTAATATTCTAGTTTCCGATGACTACCAGTCCATATGTTTCCACGACTTGGAATATGGGAGAGCAGGAATGCCTGTAGAAGATATTTACCGGATGAAGTCAGAGCTTGCAGGTATACATGAGGAAGCTCTTCCGGAAGACTCTGGCGAGGCTGTTGAAAGAGAGAAAGCATATGAAGCTTTGATGAACGGATATGAGAGAAAAGCCGATTATGATGAATTAAATCAGTCTCTTGAAGAATCAGGTCTCCCATTCATGATCAATCTGATGTCCCTAATAGAGTACTATGAACGGAAAGATCCAAAGGAAGATAAACATGAGAATAGGCAGGAAGCGCTCAAAAGCTGTCTAAATTCGACTGTAGAGGAAGGATCACCGGTCTATCGTCAGTACAGAGGAGAAGTCTGGAACTAGGCCTTATCTTCAATATTTGGGTCGATATGATATTAAGTTGTAGAAAAAATATTTTCAGAAACTAACTGGAAGATAGGAAGGAGGATTTTATTCCTCTCTTTCGTATTTCCAGTCCTGTGGGATGTTGCCTTCGTCTCTGTGGTAGGAGGCGACCTTTCTGATCTTTGCCTCAGTAAGCTCTAACTGTCTGATTGCTTCCTCGTCTTTCTGGTTCTCTTCTATGTGGTCCTGAATTGACTCTGCCTTGTCGAGAAGGTTCTGAAGGTCTTCCGGGATATCAAGTCCGAAGCCTTCTTCTTCAAGTATTTCTGTTATCTTCTTGTCGGTTACCTGTTTGACGCTCGGGATTCCGTACTGGTCTCTGAGCGCCATTCCGATTTGGGAAGGATCTTTACCGTCTTTTCTGAGTTTTACTACAAGATCAACTACTTCGTCTTCGTCGTAGTCAACCCATCTCGGGTTTTTCTTTGTTACAGGTTTGTTGGAGCCTGATGATCCTCGTCCGTCGTTATGCATTCTTGCCATTTGTTATCACGTGCCGATCCGGTCAAGCCTCGAAGACTTTCCCGGTCTAGGAATAAAGTTAGAACCAATTTTTATATACCGAATTACTTGTACCTTCCTCTCTGCTCGACTTCTTCCAGCTGCTCAAGAACTTTTTCAGAATCCTCGTATTCGCTGTAGCCTTTCAGGAAGTTCTGCCACGCTTCTTTGGAAACTTCCGGGTGTGAGCTCTCCAGAACCTGTTTCAGGAGATGTATGTCAACTGCTCTGTCCTCTATTCTCTGTGATCTGAAGGAGAGTCCGAAGTCGATCAGGTAGATTTCTTCGTCTGCTATTGCGTTGCTTGTGGTGAGATCGCCGTGAATTATATCGATTGAATGCAGGAGAGCAACGTTTTCCCCGAGTTCTTTCATCAGG
>JBLGBN010000029.1:0-6509 GCA_047617745.1 Candidatus Nanohaloarchaea archaeon | reverse complement strand
GTGAAAGAGGCTGATAACTTCCTGACAAACACACGCGAAGTGGCGATGGCCCGTAAACCGGTGGATATCGAGGTTTCACTGGAGGACAGACCAGGTTCAAGCATTTCCGGCGGAAGGGTAAAACCGGTATCCGCCTCGGGAGATGTAGAGGATTTTCTGTTGACGGAGAATCCGACCGTCGAGAAAAAGCTGGAGGATCTGTACTACGATACTGATGCGAAAGCGGAGACCGCAGTAAAGGAGTTAAGCCAGAAGGGTGTAGATAACTACAAGATCCAGCAGTCGCTCAGCACCGGAATGCTGGGAGAGGAGGAAAATAGGAAGTTAGTACCTACCCGGTGGAGTATAACTGCCTCGGACGACATGATCTCTAAGCAAATCAGATCGAGAGTGAAAAACTACCAGCAGCTCGGCCAGATAGAATACCACACTAATTCGTACAACGGCAACCACTTCCACATCTTCCTGATACCCGGGAAATGGGAGTACGAACTCATGGAACTGAAAAGACCAGGATCTGTCTGGAACGCAGCGAAAAATACGTATATCGCTCAGAACCATGAAGGATATGGCGGAAGAACACAGTACGCAGACGAGACATCCGGAGCGTTCTACGCCGCCAGACTAGGCGCGTTAGAACATCTAGCCGAAAGAAAGAGACAGGCAAAAGTACTGATACTAAGAGAGGTAACACCAGAGTACTGGGCACCGCTCGGAGTCTGGATAATAAGAGAGACAGTCCGAAACGCTTTTGCCAGCGATGAGGAGGAACAACCAGAAGAACTGGAAGATTTCGAAAAGGTGAAATGGAAGATCAGCTCAGAGTTCAGATTCCTCTACAACCGTATAAATAACCGCAGCAAGATGCTTGGCGGAAGGCAGTTCTCACTCCAGGATTTCGGTTAAAGAATTGATGCCTTGACCGAACTTCTCTTCCACAAGTTCTTCTACAGTGAGCAATCTTTCTTCTATATCTAATCTGTAAAACTCGTCATCTATCATTGAATCTTGTTTAAATCCATCAAGCAAGCCTGCGTAATGCGAAGCTATAGCGTTTCCCAGTGCTGCCATATTTTGGGGATGATCGAAGTATTTTTCTGCGTTACTGTCATATTTGCCGGACTGGAGAACATCTTCAGCTTTTCCGTATACACTGATCTCTGCCTGCATCATTTCTCTTTTTGAATTAGCTCCGATAGAGTCGAAAAGCTTCTCAAAACCGTTCTCCGGATCTAGGCTATAATCCAGCTCCATAGCCTTAATCGGTCGGTTAAATTTTATATCGCTCCAGAATTCTGTCGAAGTTTCTGGATATAAGGGTTCAGAGAAGGCCGGTAATACAGATGCATTACAATATCGCTATTTCTGATTTTCTATAATACAGAAACCCGATTCATTTATAAATATAGAGGATAAATGTAACACAGAAAGTGGATGGCAACTGTTTCTGTAAGACTATCGGATCATCTGAACGAGGAACTAGATCGAATGGTGGAAGAAGGAGTTTTCAAGGACAAGACGGATGCCTTCCACGAAGCAGTCAGGCTTTTACTTCTCAAGTACCAGGATTTCGAGCTTGAAAGCGAATTACCTTAGCTTCACTTTATACTTCCCTCCCCTCCCTTTTCCCTTTTTATTTTGCTCTAAAGCCCGTTTTCAGCGGGTTTAAATATGTCGTCGGCTATCGGAAGTCACGGAGTTGAGTATTCTCAATAAGGAAGGATGATCTCTACACCACGGTTCTTACTGATCAGTAAGCGCGTTGTAGACCTCGATCGAGTAATAATACAGGAAAGTACTTGTCGGAACCACCAGACCTATCAGAACAACTAGGATGAAAGCCAGTACTCCTATAACCGCGACAGGTACAACCAGTAGCCAGCTTACCCAGTATAGAAGGATTCCAACTATTCCGAGAGGTAGTGCCAGTGAAATTAAAACCGTAAAAGCTCCAATGCTGACCACTATACCGATAGCCATAGCAAGTACGATGTTCATCACTACGAAGATTGCGAATTCTTTCCATTCACGTTTCACATCCTGGTAAGCCGATTTAGCTGACTTGATGAATCCGTTACCGGTCTCCAGCATCCTTAGAACTACAAAAGTATTGACGAACGCATTGACCACCGCCACAATTATTACCAGAGGAAGCATCAGAAGGAGAATCGCAACGATGAAAAGCGGCTGCCAGAGAACTGTCAGGAAGGCTATACCCGCAGTTAGAACCATTCCAAGAGTCCAGAACAATCTGAAAGAGAACAGTCTGAAACCTTTACCCGTGTTCTCCTTGAAATTCTGTATTATCTTTACATCTCTGTCGATCAGGGATTTATAGTAAATAAACTCAAACACGCTGCTAACATACATGAAAAACAGCAAGAAACTTACTAAGCTTACTGCAACCCCGGCTAAGGCTGCTGTTCTCGGGCTTGATATGAAAGCACCGGTTGCAAGGTTGGATAAATCTGTGTTATCCTGGCTGCTCTGAAGATCGCTGGTGGAAGAGTCTGTTCGTGGTTCTGGGCTGTAGTCTGCTCCGCCTGAAGGCATCCCGGGAAAGTTAATTCCGCCAGCGCCGCCTGCTAGAGCCGCGATCAAAGCCAGTTTTGCCCAGGTTCGAAGGTTGAAAGGAAGGAGGAGTTCTCTTGTGTCCTCAATGGCTTCTTCAACCGCATCAATGGTTTTGTAACTCATATACTGATCTCATTTACTCAGCTTTTAATCGGTTTTGGCTATCCTTAAATGATTTCCAGTCGACCAGTATCTTATGAACCTCTTTCCGTTCCCTGAAGTTAGGGAGAAACAGGACGAACTGATGCAGAAAGTAGATGACGCAGTTGAGTCTGGAGAAAATCTTGTTGCTCACGCCCCAACCGGCCTAGGAAAGAGCGCTGCCTCAATCACCCCTGCGATAGAGTACGCCAAACAGCATGACAAGAAAGTTTTCTTCGTAACACCGAGACATTCCCAGCACCAGATAGCCATCGAGACCGCTAGAGAAATGAACAAAAGACATGATGAAACAGTTCACTCAGTCGACCTTATAGGTAAGTCACATCTGTGCGAGGGAGAGACCGGTGTAAGAGGTGCGGAAGGACCTGACTGTCCAAGACATGATAACACTTTCACAGATTCTCATGAGTTAACCGATCTCGCGAAACAGAAGATTGCAGAGCTTAGAGGGAGATCACTGACTGCGGAGGAAGTCAAGAAAGAATGCAGCAAGGTTTGCCCGTACCAGATACTGATGCATATGATTTCGGGTTCGGATTTGATAGTCGCGGATTACTTCCATATCTTCCACCCCGGGGTACGTGACATTGTACTGGAAAAATCCGGGCTGGAGCTTGACGATATAATAATTATAGTGGATGAAGCACACAATCTTCCTTCCAGAACACGTTCTCTCTTCTCGAGCTCGGTCAGGATGCCGGACCTGAAAAAAGCGAAGACAGAAGCGGAAACGTTCGGTTATTACGAGGAGGAGAGAAACCTGGAGCAGATGCAGAGAAAGATCCACGGTATCGCCCGTGACAAACTCGGACAGCAGAGCCACGAGGAGAAGCTAGAGAAAAAGACATTGAAAGATTCAATTAATAGTTTTACCGATTACGAGGACTTCATCGTCGACCTGGAAAAAGTAGTGGAAGAAGTTGAGGAGGAACAGGAGCACAGCTACTGTGCGGAGATTGCAGAGTTCCTCGACTACTGGAACGGTGAAGACGAAGGTTTTGTACGGACAATCAAGAGAACTCGAGGATCAGGGGGTAACCGTTATCTGATGATCAACTACTCCTGCCTCAACCCGCAGATATCCACAAAGGAACCGCTGAACAAGGCACATTCATCCATCCTGATGTCCGGAACTCTTACTCCACAGCAGATGTACATCGACTTAACCGGTTTAGAAGAATCCAAGACGGAGAAAGTCTCGTTCGAGTCGCCATTCCCAGAGGAAAACGAGCTCAACCTGATAATACCAACTCTAACCACAAAATACGAGGAACGCGACGACTCGATGTACCAGAAATACGCCTGGTACCTCAGCAAATCCTTCGAGGCGGTTGATGGAAACTGCGGAGTGTTCTTCCCATCGTACTCGATGATGCACACCTTGAAAGAATTACTTGAGCAGAGAACCGACAGAAAACTGTTCGTCGAGGACCGAGCCCATGATAAAGAGGAAAAACAGGAGATGCTGGATGACTTCGCCGATAGAAAAGGTGAGAAGGATTCTATCCTGCTGGGGGTTGCAGCAGGCTCCTTTGGCGAGGGGGTAGATTATCCAGGCGAAGTGCTGAAAGCTGTTTTCGTCGTCGGCCTACCTCTTAAAACCCCGGATCTTGAGACAAAGGAACTCATAGATTTCTACGACCAGCTGTTCGGCAAAGGCTGGGACTACGGATACTCGTACCCCGCAATGAATAGGGCTATCCAGGCAGCAGGGCGTTGTATACGTTCAAAAGATGATGAAGGTGTGATTGTCTACATGGACAAAAGGTACGACTGGAGTAACTACAGAAAAGTCTTTCCGCCAGGAAAGAGAATGAAAACGACAAAAGCGCCGTGGAAAGAAATAGAGGAGTTCTTCAGCTAGAAAGGTATTCTTCTAGCTCTTCGTTATCCACGGTCAGGTAGTGTGCTTCTCCTTCCTCTCCTGCAAATTCGGCCATTGCTGCCCCTATTTCTCTAACGTATTCCTGTACCTCTTCATCCTCGTAAGTACTGGAGGGAAGTTCGAACTGTGTGTGATCAGTTCCGTCAATATCGTACATTTCTACTTCAGGATCTTTTTCTAACCTGTAGATAATCTCTTCTATTTCGTTTTCTCGTGATATAGTTTCTTGCATTTGTGATCAACTCGCTGGATTGATGAGGTTCGAAGTTAATCTTTATATACTGGAAAATCGATAACGGGAAAGAGTAAAAACAGTCGTGAAACCGATTTCTTCTATGAAGACGGTAATGGCACAGGGAACATTCGATATTCTGCATCCGGGGCATATCCACTACTTGAGAGAAAGCGCCAAGCTTGGCGACGAACTGGTAGTTGTTATATCAAGAGACTCTAGGGTTGAGGAAAGAAAGGACCTAGTGTTTAGCGAAGATGAGAGAAAGGAGATGGTCGAAGCGTTGAAGCCTGTCGATAAGATATTTCTTGGATCTGAAACTGATATTTACGAAACAGTTGAGAAAGTTGATCCCGAGGTTATCACTCTGGGATACGACCAGCACCACGATCGAGAAGATGTCAAAGAACTGGCGGAGAACACTTTGGATCACGAAGTTGAGGTTGTCAGAATACCGGGCAAAGGAGAGTACTCGTCAAGCGAGATAAAAAGATAGGTAAATGCTGCCAGTGTTTCTCATTTAAAGTTTCACGCCGACTTTCTATATATGACAGACCAGGATGTATCCAAAAACCAGGAACGTTTCCAGCACAAGGTAGAATCCGAACCCGAGTATAAATCCTCTCCCGGGCTCTCCGAGGAGACTGTTAGACAGATATCCGAAGAAAAGGATGAACCAGAATGGATGACAAACAGACGTATCCAGGCTTACAGGCATTTCCAGAAACGGCCTATGCCGGACTGGGGTCCGGATCTTTCCGATCTTGACATTGACGAGATCACGCCTTTCCTGAAACAGGGAGGCGAGCAATCGGACTCGTGGGAAGAAGTACCTGAGGAAATAAAGGAGACATTCGACAAACTGGGGATTCCAGAGGCGGAGAAAGAGGCGCTCTCCGGAGTTGGAGCCCAGTTCGAGTCGGAAGTTGTCTACCAGAACATGAAGGAGGAATGGGAGGAAAAAGGAGTCATCTTCTGCGACATGGATGAAGCCGTACAGGAGCATCCCGAGCTGGTCAGAGAGTACTTCATGACCAAATGTGTACCGGCACAGGACAACAAGTTCGCTGCTCTCCACGGAGCAATCTGGTCCGGGGGATCATTTGTCTACGTTCCTGAAGGAGTAGAGGTTGAGATCCCGGTACAGGCTTATTTCCGGATGAACTCGAAAGGAATGGGGCAGTTCGAACACACACTGATCATCGCCGAGGAGAACTCCCAGGTTCACTATATTGAAGGATGTTCCGCTCCACAGTACACGAGAAACAATCTTCACGCCGGATGCGTTGAAGTATTTGTCGGCGAAGGGGCCCACGTACAGTACTCGACCGTCCAGAACTGGTCGAAGAACACATACAACCTGAACACGAAGAGAGCGAAAGTATCAGGAGAAGGAACAATGGAGTGGGTTTCCGGATCGATGGGCTCCAAGGTAACAATGCTCTATCCTTCCAGTCATCTGAATGGTGAAGGAGCTAAAGCCAACCACATAACTATAAGCTATGCCGGGGACGGGCAGAACATCGACACCGGTGCAAAGGTGGTTCATAATGCACCAAATACAAAGTCTACAATCGAATCAAAGTCAATCTCACAGGGAGAAGGACGAACCAACTACCGTGGGCTTGTCAGAATTCCAAAAGGCTCCTCAGGCTC
>JBLGBN010000028.1:0-6546 GCA_047617745.1 Candidatus Nanohaloarchaea archaeon | reverse complement strand
GCAATCGACTCAAACGGGTTGAAAGTAAACAAACCCTTCGCCAGAAAAGCGACCAGTACCGCGGTCAGAAAACCAAACAGTACGTGTTCAGAGAAATCTCCCATTACTAAAACTGGATTCGTTGGCCGGGTTTTTACATTTTTGTCAGAGAGGAAACGGCTTAAAAAATTCCGAGATCAAACCGTTTCCAGAGGAAATTAAAAAATGACAGATATTCAGAGCCTGAAAGGATTCTACGACCGGTACCCGGACGAGTGGAGCAGCTGGAAAAAACTGATCGAAGTAGTAGACGAGACAGCAGAAGAGTTCGGATTCAGGCAGATAGACACACCGAACCTGGAAAAGGCTGATCTCTACCGGGTGAAGTCCGGGGAAGAACTAATGGATCAGATGTACAATTTTGAGGACAAAGGAGGCCGGGAAGTATCGCTTATACCGGAGCAGACACCGACCCGGGCCAGACTTGTACAGCAGAGAAAGGATCTGAAGACACCTATCAAGTGGTACGACACCTCGAAAAGATGGAGGTACGAAAATGTTCAGAAAGGTCGGGACAGAGAGTTCTTCCAGGGAGACTTCGACATATTCGGAATTGAATCGGTCGAAGCCGATGCAGAGGTAATTGCCGCAGCTGCCAGAATCTATGAGAAACTTGATCTAATGGACCGTGTACAGTTCCAGCTGAACGACAGAAACCTCTTGGAGTCGATGCTTGAAGCTCATGGAATCGATAATACCGAGGAGGTTATGCAGGTAATAGATGATAAAGAAAAAATGGATACTGAAGAGTTCCTTGAAGAACTGGGAGAAGTTAATGTGAACAGAGAGAAAGCAGAGGAAATAGATGAGATTACAGAGATTTCTGGCCCGATATCGGATCAGATAGAAGAACTGAGGGAAAAAGTTCCTGAGGAAGCACAGGAATCTGTTGGCCGAATGGAAGACCTGGCTGAAGCACTGGAATCATACGGAGTAGCGGATCAATGCAAACTCGATCTATCGATTGTCAGAGGACTCGCCTACTACACGGGATTGGTTTTCGAGGCGTTCGATGCTGAAGGAGAGCTCCGGGCGCTGTTCGGCGGAGGAAGATATGATGAACTGGTCGGATTGTTTGGAGATCAGGAGATTCCCGCCGTCGGTTTCGCCTTCGGATACTCCACTACTGTGGAACTTCTCAGGAAGGAAGAGCGATGGCCTCTGAAGGAGGTCGAGACAGATATCTATGTTCTCTCGGTGTCCGAGTCGGTGAGAGACACCGCCCTCGAGTATGCAACAACATTGAGGGAGAAAGGCCTATCTGTGGAGACCGATCTCTCCGGAAGAGGGTTTGGCGAACAGCTAGGTTACGCTGACTCGATCAACGCAGAGAGAACTTTAATCATTGGAGAACGTGATCTTGAACAGGATCAGGTAACGATCAAGCACATGGAGTCAGGAGAGGAAGAAGAGGTTGGAAAGGATGAGGTAGTCGAGCATATGGAAAGCGAGGGCCTCCTCTAGCGCCGGGTGTAGAAATCGCCGAGTTTAATCTGTTTCTCCTTCTCCTCCTCCTGGTAAAAGTTGTACTCTCTGACAATCCACCGGATAAGAAGGTCTGTAATAGACTCTACCTGTGTATCTGTTAACTCCTTCTCCGGTCGAATCCTGTGCGACATAAGGATCTGTTCACGGGAAGTACAGTTACAAGCGTGCATCGCCTTGTAAACCGGGTTCCCGGCGGTCGGGATTTTGGGGTTAGCTTCCGACTCCTCAAGCCTCTGTTCAACCACTCTTCTCGCATTCTCCTTCACCTGATCGATACCCTGCTCCCGGATCAGCTTGACATCCTGCTGATCCAGTCTCGGCCGTGTTTTGTCTCTTCCTGGGAGTTTCAGCTTTCTCATGCCAGTAAATGGGTTTCGAAATGATTTAAGAATGGAGCCGGGAACATGCACAGAAAAAGTTCCTAGTTCTCCAGCCCGTAAACCAGAGTTGTCCCAAGCTCGGGATCGATTTCATTCATCTTCTCACCAGCATTTTTTGCATTATTTACATGCCCTTTTTCCAGATGATTCAGATACGTGTTAAAAATCTTGTAACCTGTCTGCTTTTCCTCTTCTGTGATACGTCCTACCTGCTCCGAAATATTGAAATACTTCCTTATCTCGGTCTCTAGGCTCTCATCAGCGTTCCCATTAAGTCCGTTGTCTCCTATCCATTTCAGAATATCTCTGATCTCCAACCTGATTTCCTGAAGACTGCTCCGTGACCCCGATTTTCCTCTTACTGACATTGTGGAAAGGTACGGTTTATGGATTAATAATACTGTGTCCTGAAAATACTCGTGTATGCCTTACAAAATCGGACTGGTAGGAAAGCCCAGTGTTGGAAAATCCACGTTCTTCAACGCAGCAACCATGAACACGGTGGATGAGGGAAACTATCCCTTCACAACAATCGAACCCTCAGTGGGGGAAGCGTATGTCAGGGTTGACTGCGCCGCACCAGACTTTGATGAATCATGTGACCCGAGAACAGGTTTCTGCCACGACGGAATAAGACACGTACCGGTCAAGTTAGTGGATGTCGCCGGACTGATTCCAGGCGCTCACGAAGGAAAAGGGCTGGGAAACAAGTTCCTGACAGACTTGAACGAGGCCGATGTTTTGATTCATATAGTTGATTTCTCAGGTGAGACAGATATTGAAGGAGAACCGACGGAAGGACACGACCCTCGGAAGGATATTGATTTCCTGGAGAACGAGCTGGACATGTGGTACCTGGAAATTCTTGAGAAAGGGATACAAAGATACGAGAACAAGAAAGGTCAGCACGAGCCAAAGCTTGAAGAGGAATTAGCGGATCAGATGTCTGCTTTCAAGACCAACAAGAACGAGATCAAACAGATAATACTCTCGATGGGGCTCGATCTGGAGCCGGAAAGCTGGGATGAAGAGGATCGGGAGAAACTGGCCCGGAAGATAAGAAAAGAGACGAAGCCGATGGTGATCGCAGCCAATAAAATGGATACAGAGAAGGCTCAGGAGAACTACGAGGAAATCACCTCTGACCCGGAGTACGAGGATCTGACGATAGTGACATGTTCTGCCCACGCGGAGAAAGCGCTGAAGAACGCGGCGGAGAAAGACGCAGTAGACTACTATCCGGGAGACGAGGATTTCGAGATCAAGGCAGATCTGCCGGAGGAAAAAGAGAAAGGGCTGGAGAAGATAAGAGAGTTCATGCAGGATTACAACGGAACCGGGGTTCAGGAAGCCATGGAAACGGCATTATTCGATGAGCTGGGTGTCATGGCAGTGTTCCCGGGAGGAGCAGATGGTCTTGGTGATGAACACGGAAATATCCTGCCGGATGTCTTCCTTGTACCTGAGGAATCGACTGCGGAGGACTTTGCATTCACAATTCACAGCGATCTGGGCGAAGGATTCCTGCACGCCATCGACTGTAGAGAAAACAGGCAGATAGGCGCTGACCACGAACTCGAACACCTGGACGTTATAGAGATTGTGTCAGCGAATCAGTAAAAAAGAGGGGAAGAAAATAAGTTAGAACAGTCCTGAGAAGAAGTTTCTCAGAGACTGGAAGAAACCTGTCTTTGGCTCTTCTACAGGATCGACCTGTTCAAGTCCCGGATGTTCAAGCGTGTTCACTGTCTCGTTGTTGTGTCTGACTTCTAGAGTGAAGTCTTCAGGGCTTGAAAAACTGCCGTCGTACTCGATCATTGTCAGCTGCTGTGCGCAGACTCTCTCACTTTCATTACTGTCTTCGTCAAGTTCGTCGTGGACAGTTTTCACATTTAGTGTGTAATCGCTGCCATCTTCGTATACTTCGTGATTGATGACATGGCAAGGTGTTGGCGCCTGAATGTAACCGGTAAACTCAACCCTGTACTCCTGATCGGAGTAACTTATGTCTTCGAGTCGTCCCTCGGTTATATTCCCAGAACGGTTGACCATACTGGTCTCAGCGCTCCACTCTGTCCCGTTAGGGGAAACACCTTTAGAGGCTGATGCCGATGACGAAGATCCGGGATTGCTTGTTATAGCCATTTCATTCTCTCCTGGCTCCGGTCCGCCGACAACTGCAGTGGCTCCGGAGACCATGAATAGCAAACCAATAACCGCGACTGCTGTATGCTTTAGTCTCATATATCTACCTTAAACCGTCCTCCTTTAAAAAGAACTATCCGTTTGTTCGACTACAACCAAACAGTTTTGACTCTATATACTGAAGAACTCCTTATGCTCGAAGACAAGGAGCGTGAAGAGCTCAAAAACCGACTTAAGAAAGAGTTCTCGGATTACTATGAGATCGCTGGCGGGAAAAACTACAGATTCACACACCTGAAAACAGTCAGGAAGATAGCTCTGAAACTGGCGGAAAGAATCAGCGGAGAACCTGATACAGAAATACTAGAAGTCGCAGCTCTTTACCACGACATCGGCAGGGCAGAAGATATAGAAGGCGGCGAAATGGACCCGTTTGAGGGGCATGAAGGGCACGAGGAGAGAGGAGCTAAAGAAGTCTCGGAATTTGTCAAGGACTTTGTTTCGGAGAGGCAGTTGGAGAAGGTAGAGAAGATAATCGGAAACCACCACTCAAAGCCTGAAACCCTGGAGGGAAAAATTGTCCAGGATGCAGACGCGATCTCGAACTTCGGAGTAAACAACCTCTGGCGGCAGATACACTACGCGTCATACTACGAAAGAAATCTTGAAGACAGTATCGACTACTTCTGGAATACTGCAGTAGATGAATACCAGGAGAAAATTGAATCAATGCATTTCCAGGTTTCGAAAGAAATCGCTGAGAAACGCCTGAAGAGGCAGAAAAAGGCGATCAAAGATATTGAAAGGGAGATGGAGGCCGAGGACATATGACAGAGCAAAAAGAACTCGAGGAATTAGAAGAGGGCGACAAGATACTTTTCAACGACCGGAAACAGCCGCTAGAGGTATCGAAACTGGAAGAGGACCGGGTTCTTGTGAAAGGTCCTGGTGGTGGGGAGTATGAAATATACGAGGATGACGGAACACTGCTATGGTCTAAAGAGGGAAACAGGCGGTACTCCTCCTACTGCAACGACCTGAGAACAGTTGGAAGCTGGGAAAGAGAAAACGATAAGTGGGAACACAGCTCGGGAACCACGATTAAGCTTGAGAAAAACGAAATCGGTTACTGGACGATCAAAGCAGAAGGCATTGAAATTGAAGATGAGCTAGACCTGCCGAAGTACGGTTACTCGGATAAAGAGAAAGTGGAGAAGGATGTTGAGAAAGTTGTCAGAAAGCATCCTGAAGGATAAAAATAGAAAAAAGGAGGATTTAGATCACTATTCTGCGGTATCTCTTCCAAGTAGCTCGTTGATCTTGCACTTGCTTGTCAGGCCGGTTCCAAGAAGAACCAGAGCCAGAACACCTAGCACCGGCGATACAATCATAGGAACTTCATATCCCATAGTGTAGTCGCCAAGAATCGCTAGAGAGACAAGTCCAAGAACTGCACCAACAGCGATTCTGAGCTGCTGATCCAGGCCTCCTACGTTTTCTTCCATACTTTATAAATGGAGAAACTGTTTAAATAAAGTTCCGATTTTTCACCGGTTCCAAAACCAATAAATCCGGGAAAGAACAAAACACAGGTATGAAACTGACAAGTCCCGGTTTCCAAGATGGTGGAGATATACCTGAAAAACATGGTTATCCAAAAGAAAATGTCAACCCGGCGCTTGAGATCTCCGGGGTTCCGGATAACGCGGAAAGCCTGGTTCTTTTAATGGACGATCCTGACGCCAGAGAACCCGCCGGAAAGATCTGGGACCACTGGACCGTCTGGAACATAGACTCTTCAATCTCTGAAATCAGCGAGGGAGAATCACCCGGAGTAGAGGGAATGACAGACTTCGGCTCCCGGGGCTACGGAGGGCCAAACCCGCCCGATGGAACCCACACCTACCGGTTCAGAGTATACGCGCTGGACACAGAGCTCGACCTGCCGGAGGACTCGACAAAAGCCGACGTAATGGAAGCGATGAAAGATCATGTACTCGACCAGGCACAGCTTGAAGGAAAATACGATCCTGTCTAACTGAAGTCAGTTCTGGGGTAAATACCTGTGAATTCTCTTTCCTCTTTATCCTCTACCTGTGGGAAATGCCGGACCAGTTTATGCCAGTCGTCAAGATCTGATTCAATGTCTCGAACTTCCGAAAGGCCTGCTTCCTCGTAAGCATTTTCTATTGAACCAAATCTCTGTCTGTAATTAGCCTCGGATCTAAGCAGTTCGGACTCATCAATTTCGCGGGCTGAAAGTGTCTCAACCAGTTCATCATTACCCTTATTCTTTCTGAATACAGCTCTTCGAAGATCCTCTTCAAGCATTCCCTTTGTAACCTCGTCATTGGAACCAAAACCTGCTACGTGCAGAGCCCACGAGAAAGAACCAAACTTATCTTTGTAAGGCTGTTCCGTAGGATTATCATCTATATCCCTGAAAATTTCTGTGGTAGGATCGTCGACTCCATCTTCTAGATCTCCACCGTAT
>JBLGBN010000027.1:0-6826 GCA_047617745.1 Candidatus Nanohaloarchaea archaeon | reverse complement strand
TATGATCCGGGATTTTAGGATAGATACTTCTGGTTTTTGCCAGCGTGGCGGAGTCTGGCTGAACGCGGCAGATTCGAGATCTGCTGGGACATACGCTCCCTCCCCGGTTCAAATCCGGGCGCTGGCGTTAGCTATTCCTGTTAAAGGCGGCATTGTAAAAATTTGATGATCGGGCTTTACACTATTTATTAAACTTTTGCAGTCCAATAAGTTCATAGTGAGTTGCAATGGAATTTTCTATCAGAGGCATGAGGCAGATTTTCAAGTCGAATACAACCAAAAGAGTAAGCGAGGACGCTGCCAAAGAGCTAGGCGAATTCCTTGACGACTGGTCAGAGGAGGTCGCCGAAGAAGCAGTGGAAGTCGCCAAGGAGAAAGGCAGATCCACAGTAAGGGCTGAAGACATCAGAGACGTCCTCAGGAACCGAAAAGATAGAGATATCGAGCACAGCTTGGATATCTAGCCCAGAGCTCAGTCAATATTCGGTATCTGGTAAATGTAGATGGTTCCTGGCTCCGGTTCGTCAGGGCACTCAGCTCTTTCCACCACTGTAAAGCTTTCGCTGGTAACGTTTTCACTAGATCTAGGAATTCTACTGATCTCGTATTTTAAAGTCTTTTCAGATCCTCCATCGATTATACCGGAGGTCTTGGAACGATCTTCCGGCATCACCCGAATTCTTGTCTCTTCTACAGAGCACGCTTCCATTCTGTCAGCGCTGTATGCCTGTGGGAGAGGGTAGCTGTTTCTAACTGTCAATGTACCGGCTTCTACAGGGCTTTCGCCGAGCTCAACGCTATCATCGAACTGGGTTTCATATTCTACTTCAGGCGCGTTAAGATCAACTGCCATCAGAACTAGGGTAGCTATTAGGAGAACCCCGCCAACCTTTTTGGCTCTGTTCCGGTCAAGCTTGTACTCGTCTATCTTCTTCCCTATAACTGTGAATATTATACCTGAAACGGCTAATAGCAGGAAAACAGTGTTTGTTGAAGGGTCCATTCTCAGCGTGTAGTAAACAAGGAAAGTCAGGTATGAAACCGCTGAGAACAGGTATAGGGCCACAACTGTTCCGCTGTCCTCTACAAGTTTCGAACCTCCGAGGAAGAAGGCTGAAGCTACAACCAGTAAGAACGATTTAACTAGTGGCGTGAGGTCGAATATTGCCTCTCTACCGAAGTAGAATACGGCTAGAATTCCTAGAAAGATGCCAAAACGTGTGAGAAGTCTGTCAGGGTTTTCCTGCAGTCTCTCGCGTATCATAATGAAAACTTGTTGTATCTTACTTATAATATATGTAGAAAATGTTCGTGGAAATGCGAATGAAAATTAGGAAAGTAAAGTGAAAAATTAAAGTATTTGAATGGGTTGCTGCAGTTCGGTCTCAGAAGAATTATACTTCTGTGACGTTTACTGCTTTCGGTCCTTTGTCTCCTTCTTCTGTCTCGAATTCAACTTCTGAATCCTCTCCGACTTCAACTCCTTCCTCGAGATCTTCTTCGTGGAAGAATACATCGTCGTCCATTTCTTCAGTCTCGATAAAACCGTATCGCTTCTGATCGTGGAAGAACTTAACTGTACCTTTCATACTCTAAATACACCTCCTTGAATAACAATTAAATGACCCCCGACCTTTATAATAGAGATGACGTTTTTCTCTAACTATTTCTTTCAGGGATCCTCCGGTAACTGGTTTTTTAACCCGTTGAAATCTAATTCAGTATAGATGGAATGGCACAGCGGCAAAGCCGAAAAAGTGCTTTCTCGTCTGGAAACCAGTGAAGAGGGTTTAGATAGTGAGGAAGCTCAGAAAAGGCTGGAGGAAGAGGGAGAGAACAGAATCCAGGAAGGAGAATCAACTTCGCCTCTGACCATATTTATCAGCCAGTTCCAGGATAATCTGATATACCTTTTAATGGTTGCCGGGATTCTTTCGGTAGCAATAGGTTTTCTGCCCGGTCATGAACCTGAATACACTGAGGCCGGGATAATCTCCCTTATACTTCTCGCAAACGGAACATTTGGTTTTATACAGGATTACCGGGCTGAAAAATCGATTGAAGCTCTGAAGAAAATGTCGACCCCTGGAGCGGTTGTCAAAAGAGACGGGAAAAAGAAAGAAGTCGATTCAACTGAGGTTGTTCCAGGCGATATAATCTTCCTGGAGCAGGGCGATGCAGTCCCTGCCGATGCAAGACTTCTCGAAGCCGAGGCGCTTGAAACCGATGAATCCTCTCTGACCGGGGAAAGCAGTTCGGTTTCGAAGGAGCCAAAAGAGCTGCCTGAAGACTCGTCCCTGGCGGATAGAGAGAACATGGTATTCATGAACACTCATGTGGTGAAAGGCCGTGGAAAGGCGGTAGTGGTTGAAACCGGTATGGAGACCCAGGTAGGTGATATAGCTGAGGAAATCGAGGATGCAGATCAGAAAGAGACTCCGTTCCAGAAAGAGGTAGACGAGATGGGCAAGAAGATAGGTTACCTTGTACTAGGTATTGTTTCTCTTGTAGCGGTTATACAGGTCTCCCTGACAGGTGCTGGAGCTATTACTATACTTTTGATGGCAATCGGTCTGTCCGTCGCTGCGATACCGGAGTCTTTACCGGCTATTGTAACCCTTACACTGGCTCTTGGCTCTAAAAAGTTACTTGATAAAGACGCTCTGGTCCGCAGACTTCCTGTTGTTGAAGCCCTGGGTTCTGTGAACTATATTGTAACCGACAAGACCGGAACTCTGACAGAAGGCGTTATGACAGTTGAAAACCTCTACTACCAGGGAGAGGAGTTCAACGTAGAGGGAACAGGTATGTCAACGGAAGGACGTTTTACTAGAGAAGGAGGTGATGTGGATGAAGGCTACCTCAGACCCCTACTCGAATGCGGTGTTTACTGCAACAACGCGGAGAGAGCAGAAGATGATTCAGATCAAGAGTTCCGTGGAGAACCTACCGAGGTTGCTTTGCTTGTATCCGGTGAGAAAGCAGGTATTGAGAAAAATGAGGTAAAACGAGTTGACAGCGTTCCATTCTCCTCGGACCGGAAAAGAATGACTGTTGTAACAGAAGATAAAACTGCGTACATGAAAGGCGCACCGGAGACTGTGCTGGAAAGATGCGATAGAATACTAGTTGATGGCGAGGAAAGAGAGCTCACAGAGGAGAAAAAACAGGAAATACTTGACAAAAACCATGAATTCGCCCGGAGAGCATTGAGAGTACTAGGATTTGCCCGGAAACAGGGAGTAGATAAAGATGCAGAAGACGGTGAGATAGAGACAGATATGGTATTTCTTGGTTTGCAGGGTATGATAGACCCTCCACGGCAGGAGGTTAAGGATGCTGTTGGAGACTGCCGTACAGCCGGTATAGGCGTTATCATGGCTACTGGCGACAACGTTGAAACAGCAAAAGCAATAGGAGGGGAACTTGGCTTCGATCCTGATGGCGCGGTTACTGGGAAGGAGATAGAGGAGATGAGCGAAGAGGAGTTACAGGAAAAGGTTCAGGAGGTTGAAATATTTGCCCGTGTCTCGCCAGAGCATAAGGTCCGTATCTCCCAAGCTCTCCAGGATCAGGGTTACAATGTCGCGATGACTGGAGACGGTGTGAACGACGCACCAGCACTCAAAAACTCCGACGTCGGCATAGCAATGGGACAAAGAGGAACAGATGTAGCGAAGAAGAGTTCGGATATGGTGCTGCAGGATGATAACTTTGTTACTATAAGAGATGCTATTTCCGAGGGGCGCGCTATATTTGATAATATTAGAAAGGTTACTAACCAGCTTCTCTCCACAAACTCCGGGGAGGTGATGTTTGTTTTCCTCGGTACATTAATCGGAGGGCTTTTCTATCCAGAGTACTTCACCAGTGCGGATTCAGTCGTGTTGACAGCGGTTATGATCCTCTGGGTTAACTTCGCAAGTGACGGCCCTCCCGCGATAGCTCTGGGAGAAGACCCTAAAGTTAAGGGTATCATGAAGCGGAGCCCCAGGGATAGAGATGAATCCATCATAGACAGGAAGATTCTTTCAATGATCGCCTTCACAGGTCCGGCGGCCGCGCTCATAATGCTTCCGCTATTCTTCTGGAACATTGAGAACTTCGTGCTTGCACAGACAATGCTATTCATGGCTTTAGCTTTCTTCGAGATCATGATGTTCCAGGTAATCAGAAGAGATTATGGACTGAAATTATGGGACAACAAATACCTGATCGCAGGCATGCTTTTCGCCTCACTTTCCCACCTAATCGTGCTTTACACACCGGTAGCAGAATTCTTCGGCGTAACACCGTTGAATCTCGCCCAGTGGGGATACATAGCGTTGACACTTGGAGCCTTTACAGCAGTCGAGTACGGGTTTAGAAGGCTTCTATCCCGGAAATACGGTGACAGGAAGACTCATCTGGATGAGTAACCGGTAAAAATAAAGTTCTTGATCTCTCTGATTTAACCGGAGGTATCCCCTGTTGAGATGGACTGAAGAGCGGAAGGCTCTGCTTGAGAAGGCGGTGAAGGAGGATGATGGAAAGCTAAGAATGACTAAGGCTTTCCGGATCTACTCCGGCAAAGATGACGCCAAAGAGTCAGTGAAAAAACTGGAGGAATTTGGCTACGTGGAAAATATTGAACCAGGACTGTTTGAAGTAAAGAAGCTTCCTGAGGAACTTGAGCATCTTGAAGAACAGCTGTTTGAAGATGAAGGTGGTTTCGTTGGGAAACTGATGGAATCAATGTTCAAGAAGTTTCAGAACTAGACTGGTTCCTAGTCTCAATCCTGTTAAGGTAGTCCGCTCCCACTGAAATATTGAAATTTGAATCCATTTCTCTAAGCTTCTGAGCCCGTTTTTTCCCTCTATCTATAGCTTTCAGAATACTTTCTCTATCAGTCATAGGTCTGTAACTTACAAGATGCAGGTATTTCCTGTCAGAGCTGTCTGTTTCACCCTCTTCTTCAAGTGCGGAGATCTCGTCCTCTATATCCGCCCCGGCGAGTTCCCCTCCGGATTTTCTCTCATAGTAGTTTCTGGATTTCTCTGGATACCCGAGGAACTTCCCGACCGCTCTATCCGAGAAGCCCATGAAGTTACCGGTCGAGTTCTCCAGCGTCTCGAATCTTTTTCTGTCGTCTGTGATGAAAACTCCGTCTTTCTGGAAACGCGTATCCTTCCCCAGTAATTTATCCAGCAGAGAACGCTTTCCGCCCTTTACCGTTTTGATCTTGAGATCAAAATCTTCAGCAAAATTCTGCAGCAATTTCACGGTGGAACGGTCGGCGCCCATGACCAGAGCTCCAGGTTTCTCACCTATAACAAGCAGAAGAAGGTCTAATAACTCTTGTTCGTTGATTTTCCCGGATAGCTTCTCTGAAAAATACTTTTTGACCTTCGCTGTTTCTGGATCTGTCACGGAACTGTTTTTATTTATCCGCTGTTATTATTTACTGGACTGAGTTTAGTAGTCGCCCAGGTTCAAACATTTTTTATTGTCTGAATAAAATTCTCTACAATATGCACCGCACAGCGGAAAAATTCAGCGACAGAGTAAGGAAGGGGTATGGGTTAGAACTTGAAATCCAGGAGTTCCCGAAAGGGACAAAAACAGCTGAAGACGCGGCGAACGCGATAGGATGCGAGCTTGATCAGATCGCAAAAAGCATAGTTATGAAGGCCGGAGAAGATATCGTCGTTGTCCTCACAAGTGGTGGGAATAGGGTTGAATCCTCGAAACTAGCCGATTACCTAGGAACAGATGAAAATGAGGTTAGCCCTGGAGATCCGGGAGAAGTCAAACAGAAGACAGGATGGAGCATAGGAGGGGTTCCACCCTTCGGTCATGAAAACCGGGTGAAGGTTTTGATGGATGAAAAACTGGCAGATTTTGAAACCGTCTGGGCTGCCGCAGGAACTCCAGAAGCGGTCTTTGAGATGGAGCCTGAGAAGCTGAAGGACCTGTCAGGCGCTGAAGTGGCAGACGTTTTTGAATGATCTTCCAGGACTGCGAAAACTTATGGCAGGACCCGAATTTGAACCGATATTCGGGCATATGCAATTGGAAGTTTCGGGATTTGTCTTTATTTTTTGTAATTTGTTTATTAAGTACGTTTTATGATAAATGGATTAAAATCAAACTATGGAGGGGAAGATGTCGTCCTATTAGAGGATGTTCATCCTAACTATGGGCAAGATTCGGCCTCTTCGTTCGAGATTAGCGAGACTAGAATGGCAAGAGAACTCCAAGCAGAAGCAGTTGAATATTTACAGCCCGATATTGTACTACACGAAGGATTTCGGCATGAAAAAAGCGTGGCTCCTGTTAGAGAAGCCATTGAGAATCTGAATTCGAGCAAGGACTGCCAACTCCTCATGTGGGGTATAGATTATGAAGAACTTGAAGAAGCCAAATTGGCTCGGTATCAGGAAGATGTAAAAGGCAGAGAGTGTGGTGAAGAAGGTTTTCAATATTCTCTACTTGATTTCGAGAGAGATGCAGTAAGGCTTGAAATGATTGATGAAGTGCTTTCGGATTCTCCCGATGCTACGGTACTGGCGGCTGCCGGAGATGCACACATACATACTCTTGAATCCGGAATCTCTATGCAGGGCTATACAGTTTACAAACAGATGCTTGGTATATAGAATGAGGGTAAAAAATTGCTCGGCAGTTTTCACATCCCTATGGAATGTGGAGAAATGCAATTGGCAGGACCCGGATTTGAACCGGGGTCTGGTCGTCCCAAACGACCAATGATAGTCCACTACACCATCCCGCCAAAATCTGTCTGTATAAATTTGGTTCCGGGTGAATTCTTTTAAAGTAAATTCA
>JBLGBN010000026.1:0-9617 GCA_047617745.1 Candidatus Nanohaloarchaea archaeon | reverse complement strand
CAGGAGCAAAGAAGCTCAGCGACACACTACAGCTGAGACTCGGAAACGACTTCCCGATGCGACTCAACTTCGAAGTCCCTGACAAAGCAAGACTAAGCTTCGTGCTTGCACCGAGAATTGAAGAAGATTAGAATGTCAGCTAAATCACTAAGCAGCCAGGCACGGGAAATGCTTACCGACGAAGATAAAAGAGACGATGTAATTCTCTACCTCAGTAAAAACTCTGAGGCAACATCACAGGAACTAAGGAATTTGGCAAGTGCAGAGGAAGATGCTTATGACAGAAGAAAATATGTGGCTGTTGCTAGATCGCTTAACGAGCTAGGATACGTGGAAAGTGAGATAGATGACAGTGAAATAATTTGGGTGCCGGATGAAGATTTCAGTTATAATTCGGTGGTTGAAAAAGTTGAAGAAGCTCTGGAAAACCCGGGAGAAGAGAGTTACTGACCTGGGCGGGTATTATGGGAAAAGACTGGAGCAGGAGATTTCAGGATCTGGAAGAGTACCAGAAGGAAGCGCTTTCAAACAACTGGAAAGATATCTATCGGTCAATCCAGGAAACTGATAGAGACTGGGCCAGAATGACAGATCTGCGTTCTGAAATTGATGAGAAAAGCAACAGAGGTTTTTCAACGGCCTATACCGCGTTCATGGAGGTCTATGATCCGCCAAGTTCTGGATCGGCTATAGGTATTTACCTCCTGGAGACAGATGAGGAAGGAGATTATACGGAACTGGATAGATTCTCTGAAGAGTTCGGATTTGAAACTCCCGCTGACAAAAAGGATTTCAGTATCGATGACGCACTTGAGAATACCTGAGAAAATGAAAAGTATAGATTGGGAGGAAAAACTTTCGGAAGAAGAGTTTGAAGTTCTGAGAAACAGAGGAACCGAGCCACGGGGAACAGGCAAATACCTAGATCATAAAGAGGACGGCACCTACTGCTGTAAAGCCTGTGGCCAGAAAATATTTGACTCTGAAACCAAGTTCGGATCCGGCTCAGGCTGGCCTTCTTTCTACGATGCTATAGATGGATCAGTAGAGTTCCGGGAAGACGAAAGACATGGTATGGACCGGACAGAAGTAGTCTGCTCGAACTGTGACTCACATCTCGGTCATGTTTTTGAGGACGGTCCGGAACCAACAGGGAAAAGATTCTGCATCAATTCTGTGGCCTTAGACTTTGAAGAGAAATGAATGTCGGACATCTCTTCAATATCCGAACTAGATTTTGTCGTAGGTTGCTTCGATAGCCTCTATATATGCGTCACCGAGCTGTGAATCTGTTACAGGTTCCTCTTCAAGCAGCTTTTTCGCATTCTGCCGCCATTTAACTGCCACCTCCAACATATTTTCAGTATCAAGAGTTAGTCCGGATTCCTCGTATTTTGCAAAAGTTTCTATAATTCTGTCCTCAAGTTCAGAAATCTCTGAATACGTCTCTTCATCGCCCTCCCAGTAATTAAATTCAGGTAGGTCATCTACTTCACCTTTTCTTTCCAGAGATCTATCTGAATAAGTTCCGATTACATCAGTTGTCTCTAACATTGCAGTATAATAGGAAGCAGTTAGGCAGGGTATAAATTTATTTTGTATACCGTCTTTCCTGTGTTTATCTGCTGCCGGGACACTACCATTCTTTTACATTTTCCTTCTAATAGATGAACCATGGGGGACAAGGGGGAGAAACCGCAGGAATGGAAGATAAGACAGTATTACGAGCAGGACGAAGTGGTTGAGCGGATAGTTGAAGTTTCTGAGTACCGTGAAATAGCTCCTACATACCCAAACGGATATGGTAAAAGACCGGACGCCATAAACTTTCCTGGCGACTTCCAGCAGTTAGTTGACAACGGAGCAGTGGCTTTCCACGCCTCGGTTGAGAAATGGCGGAACCCGCTTCTGATTGACAAGGTGAATGACGCGGACAAACTGAGAGAGGGTTGGGATCTGGTAATTGATATCGATTGCGATTACTCGTTTGAACTCTCCAAAGAAACCGCTCTAAAAGTTATACAGGAACTGAAAGAGCATGGATTAGAAAATGTAAGTATCAAGTTCTCCGGCAATAGAGGCTTCCACATAGGTGTTAGGGGAGAGGCATTTCCCGAGACAATCGGTGGAGACCACATATCCGAGCACTATCCCGAACTTCCGCGAGGCATAGTGAACTACATTAGAGAAAACATCAAAGAGGAGATGATAGAACTGGTAAGAGAGTACGAACTTGAAGGGGAGATGGAAACCGATGAAGGCCTGGATCCCTACCAAGTCTCTGATATCGAAAACGACTGGGGCTCCCGTCACCTTTTCCGGATGCCGTATTCTCTGCATGATGGAAGCTGGCTTGTATCCAAACCTATAGAGATCGATGAGTTAGAGGATTTCGAGAAGAAAGATGCCAGGATGGAGAAAATCGACTTTGAAACCCGGTTTCTCCACGAATACGAGACAGGAGAGGCAACGAATCTTGCTGTACAGGTTATGGATTTCATAGAGCAGAGAAGGGAAGAGCGTGAGGAAGAGAGACGTGAGAGAGCCGACCGGGACTTTGAAAGGCCGGAAGACGCTATTCCGGAGAAATACTTCCCGCCGACGATTAACAACATACTGGAAGGGCTGGAGGATGGTAGAAAGCGAGGGCTGTTCATCCTCATCAACTTCCTGAGAACTGTCGGCTACTCCTGGGAGCAGATAGAGTCGAAAATCTGGGAATGGAATGAAAGAAATGATGAAGCGCTCTCAGACACGTATGTCAAGACGCAGCTGAGATGGCACCGGCAGAGAGATGAAGAGGTTCCACCTCCTAACTACGATTCCAACGGGTACTACAAGGACATGCAGGTTTATGAAGGCGATCATATCGAGGAACAGGTTCCAAACCCTGTGAGCTATGCTTTCAGACAGGCGAAGAAAAGAGATTCGAGTTCGGAAGAGGAGGAAGACGATGATACCATGGAATGCCCTTACTGCGGTAAAGAATACGAGATGGAGAGCTACTACAAGAAGCATGTCCAGAAATGCCAGGAAGATGACAAGGTCAAAAAGCTGTAACGACCATGATAAAAAGTTTTGACTCAAACCTCAAACCGAGAGCGAATGGAAGACGAAGCACTGACCTTCAGCGACCTCAGAAAGATACAGAAAAAAGAGAAAAGACAGGATCAGCTTTCCGAACTAGACGATAATTTTCTACTCAAAGCCTCCCAGTATCTTGACAGGAAAGAAGGGGTCGACGATAGAGAGTACAAGAACGCCAGAAGAGTTCTTGATAAGATAATCGGGCTCCGACAGGATAAGATAGTTAAGAACGCCAAGATATCGGTTAAATCAGACGTTAAGAGCAGTAAACTTAACCTGCTTCCGAGAGAGCAGGAGTTCTTCCGTGACATCAAAGAGAGGTTCAACGCATACTCCGATAATATAGATGAAGTAGTAGAGAAGAAAGCTGGTGACGTTCAGATACCGGAAACGGACACTGAGGTAGAGCAAACAGAGCCTGAAGAAGATGAGGTATCTGAAGATGAGTTGGAGGACGGCTACGAGAAAGTGAAGATAGTTTCAAATGTCCCGGAGTTTATGGGGACCGACCTGGAATCCTACGGACCTTTCGAGGAAGGAGAGGAAACAGAACTGCCCGAAGAAAACGCAGATATACTTGTAAACCGGGGCAGCGCAGAAAAGGTGGAAAACTAGATGACAGAGGTATACGCACTTGGAGGATCGGTTTTCACAGAGAATCTGGATAAACTCGGGGAATACACGGAAGCGTTCAGTTCTGAAGAGCAGGCAATTATAGTGACTGGAGCTGGAAAATTGAAGGAAAATATACTGGCAGCCGAAGGAATTGGCAATCAGGCTGAACTTGATTTAATTGGGATAAAAGCTACCAGATTGAATGCTCAAACTCTTTCAACAGCTCTAGATGCATACCCGCAGATCCCAGAAACAGTTGATGAGTTAAGAAAGGCTGCAGAAACCGGGCAGGACGTTGTCATGGGAGGACTGGTTCCAGGTTACTCAACTGATGCGGTCGCAGCAACCGTCGCAGAGCTCCTGGAGGCAGAACTGGTAATTGCCACAAGTGTCGACGGGGTTTACGATAAAGAACCGGAGATTGAGGGCGCAGAGAAGATGGAAGAGGCAAGTATTAAGGAGCTTAAGGAGTTAACCGATGGGAACAACTCCGCTGGGAAACATGACCTGATAGATTCCACAGCTTTAGATATAATCGATAGATCAGATATTAATACAGAAGTTGTTCTCGGCACTCCGGAAAACCTGAAATCTTCAGAATTTAACGGCACCCGGATCGTTTCTGAACAGGGTTAGGAAGTCCTTTTAAAGTTTAACTGCACGAGTGATAGATATGGTCAAGATTCCAAAAGAGCAGAGGAGATACTGTCCGAACTGTGACGAACACACAGAGCAGACACTCAAAGAACCAACCAATCAGACAGCAAGTCCTTTCAGAAAGAAACACAGAAAGCGACAGAGAAAGGTTGACAAGGGATACGGCTCATTCCCATACGAGAACCCTGCAATCAGAAGCAGAGGGCAGAAGAACCCGACATCCGAGAAGAAGGATCTGGAGTTCAACTGCAAGGAATGCGGAAAGAGCTACAAGAGACAAAATCCAATCAGGACTTCAAAGCTCGAAATCGAAAGGTAACGTGATTTTCAATGGCTAGAGAATTTTACAGAGTAAAATGCGGTGAATGCGGAAACGAACAGAAAATCTTCTCCCACGCCTCGACAAAGGTAGAATGCCTTGTCTGCAGTGAAGAACTTGCAACCCCTACAGGCGGAAGAGTAGAAGTCAACGGAGAAATCGCAGAAGAACTCGCAGCAGAGTAAATTTTTCTCTCTATTTTTACTTCCTGTGTACTTGAATCAACTTAGACTGTAATTTATCTTTTAAAGCTCACTTCCGAGAACTTTTCTTATGAGATGGTACAAAGACAGACCCGATGTAGGAGACTTCGTGGTCATAACTATAACTGACGTGGACAAAAACTCGGCGTACGCCGATCTAGACGAGTACAAGGACGTCTCCGGGCTAATACACATTTCCGAAGTGTCCCGTTCATGGGTCCAGGATGTAGGAAAGGAAATTGAAGAAGGGGAGAAGACAGTAGCGCAGGTGATTGAAAACGACGATGATACTGTAAGTCTTTCTCTGAAGAGAGTTAACGAAAACCAGAAACGAGACGCTATGTCCCGCTGGAACAAAGAAAAGAAGGCGGACAGCTTTGTTGAGGAACTGGCGGACGAACTGGATATATCCAAGGACGATGCCTGGGAGGAAGTAGGATTCGAGCTGCAGAAAGAGTTCGGATCGGCATTCCACGGCTTCGAGATCGCAGTAGGAAAGGAGGACAAACTCCTTGAAATGTTTGATGAAGAGACAGTTGAAGCCATCAAGGATGTAGCGAAGGAAAACATCAACCTGAAACAGGCAAAACTTGAAGGAGAGATAGAACTTGAGTTCCACCAGGGAGACGGTGTAGACAGAATAAAAGACACTTTTGAGGATGTAGAAGCAGTTGAGGTAAAGTATGTCTCCGCGCCGAAATACGCGATAACCGCCTGGGGCAGAAACCAGGAGCTGGCAAAGGAAAGAATGGATGAAGCGGTCAACAAGTTCCGCGAAAACGCAGGAGAACTTGGCGGCGATTTCAAGTTTTCAAAGGCGTGAACCGGCCATGATTAAAAAATGTCCAGAGTGCAATTCTTACACATTGGAGCAGGAACACTGCACAGATACAGAACCTGCACGACCTCCTAAATTCTCCTACCCTGACAGGTACGGAGAGTACAGGCGGAAAACAAAAAAGCAGATGGAAGACCAAGGTGAATAAAAAAATGACAGTTAGACTTGACATGGAAAAAGAACTAGACGCAGAAAATCCGGTATTTATCGAAGGACTCGCAGGAATAGGCCACATAGGTAAAACAACAGTAGCATACCTCGCAGACCACCTGGACGCAAACAAGGTAGGAGAACTTTACTCCCACTATTTCCCGCCATACACAATTGTAAAGGATAACAAGACGGTTGACCTTCTGAAAAATAATATCTACCAGCTGAAAAGAGAAGACGACCGGGATATAGTACTAATCGAAGGAAATGCACAGGCTTCCTCTGCGCAGGGCCACTATGAGGTTGCAGAGAAGATAATGGAGCTTGTGGATGAGGTAAACGCCTCCGAAATAATAACAATCGGCGGATACGGAACCGGCGATGTTGTAGAAGAGCCAAACGTGTTTGGAGCTGTCACAACCGAGAAAGTTAAAGACGAATACTCCGAACACGGGATAGACTTCGACCATGATGTCGGACAGATAGTCGGGGCATCCGGACTAATTTTGGGGCTAGGACATGAGAAGGAATATCCAGGGATCTGTCTCCTGGGAGAGACACCAGGATTTCTGTTAAGCGATCCAAAGGCTACAGAAGCAGTTCTACAGTCGATCGAGAAAATACTGGATCTGGATATTGACTACACAGATCTTGACGAGAAAGTGAAGGAGTCACAGGAAGTCCTTAAAAAACTTCAGAACCTCAAAGGGAAACAGGGTCAAGACCAGGAAAAACAGCAAGGTCAGCAGGATCTTGGCTACATAGGATGAATAGGGGATACAAAGATGGATTACACAAGATACGAGAAAGCAAGAATTCTGGGAGCAAGAAGCCTTCAGTTAGCACAGGGAGCACCAGCATTCGTAGACACAGAAGAAGGAGAGAAACCGCTTCAAATAGCGAGAAGAGAGATGGAAGCAGAGAAACTTCCAATCACAGTAAAGGCGAATTAAGTTCCTCTCTACATTTTCTCAATTTATCTTTCAGTTCTACCGCTCCGATTTTAAACCAGAGTTAACAATTCTAGGTTATGGAAATAAAGTCTCTGAAACTCAGGGAAATAATTGACTCACGGACCAAACCAACTGTAGAAGCCGAGATAAACTCCAGCTACGGCAAAGCACCTTCTGGAGCATCAACCGGAAAACACGAAGCCGACGCGTTCGTACCGGAACATCTCGACGCAACACAGGAAATGCTCCAGCAGCTGGAAGGAAAGAACCTGACACAGGAAGAGTTCGACAGAAAACTCAGGGAACTTGACGACACAGACAAATTCTCCCGACTTGGATCCGCAGCGGTCGCTTCAAGCTTCGCATTCAAGAATGCGGATGGTTTCCAGAGAAGCAAAAAATTCCCTCTCCCACTCAGCAACGTTATAGGTGGCGGGGAACACGGTGGAAACACCACTATACAGGAATTCCTTGTCCTACCGGTCAACGCCGATACATTTCCGGAAGCCATCAAGACCAACACCGCGATCTACCAGGAACTGAAGGAGAGATACTCCCAGAAAGTAATGGGAATGAACGACGAAGGCGCACTGGTAACTTCAATGGACGACGAAGACACCCTGAAAGCGCTGAAAAAAGTCGCCGACAAACACGACGCGAGAATAGGACTGGATATTGCAGCTTCGGAGTTCTATAATGAGGAAACAGAAGAATACAACCTGCCGTCAATGAGACAGAAGTTCGACTCTGACCAGATGCTTGACTTCGTCCAGAAACTGATCGACGAGTTCGACCTGATCTACGTTGAAGATCCTTTCCACGAAGACGACTTCAGAAATCATGCGCGTTTAACCTCGAAAAACCCGGAAATCATGGTAACTGGCGATGACCTGTTCGTCACACAGAAGGAGAGGTTACAGGAGGGCATAGAGAACCGTTCAGGCAACGCGTTAATCGTAAAACCTAACCAAGTAGGAACAGTAACAGACGCCCGAGAAACAGTAGAACTCGCAAAAGAAAACGACTACACACCAGTAATCTCACATAGATCCGGAGAGACCTGTGACTCAACTATCTCCGATCTCGCACTGGAATGGGAAATACCTGTAATCAAGGCCGGAATCTCAGACATCAGAATCGCCAAACTAAACCGCTTACTCAGACTCTGGGACAAGATGGAAAACCCAGAACTCAACACGAACTACTGAAAAATTATAAGTCAGCAAAAAAAGTTAATCAATAGAATGTCCGATCTCAGCGAAGAAATCCAGGAAATCAAAGAAGAACTCCAGCAAGTCAAGGAAAGAAACAAGGAACTTGAACAGAAAATAGAAGAACAGAACTCTGGAAAAGACTCCTCAGATTCTGCCGGAAAAAGCGAAAACATTTCTAGAAGAAAATTCCTGAAGATGGCCGGTCTAGGAGCCGGAGCAATCGGACTAACCTCAGCAACCTCCGCATGGTCAATCCTACAACCATCAGGCCAAGGAACAAGCGATATAGACGCAACCAATCTACAAGGAAATACTCCAAGCGATTTCGCTACCCAGACAGATATAAACAATCACGCAGGCGATAATAGCGCCCATCACACAAAACCTACATCAACACAGTCATATGGAAGCGCAGTAGAAGATAGATTCTCTATATTAATGGATGATACTGGAACATTTTTATTGTCTGAATATGTACAGAAGATAGAATCCTTTACCAGCAACGACAGTGATGAGGTCAAAGTTTACTGGACGGATGGAGGCAGTCAAACATATAGAAATGCCGACATACCTGCCACTTTTAATCCTCCACGCCATGTAAGAGAAGTAGAAATTTCAAACAACGCTTCCGGGAGCGGAGGTTTTAACTTAGTTCTGCAAGCAACTGAACCACATAGTCATAACATATGATGTGTATCGGCTTACTGGGCTTATGCTTATCCCAGTCCAAGCGGTATTTAATATTTGTCTTATAACCTTGAGGATATGAGCAACGATGAAGAGCTACTGGTAGACCGTGAAAAATATCTTTCTCACGGAGTACATATCGGAACACAGAAAAAGCATGATGACATGGAAGAGTATATTTTCCATGTGAAGAAGAACCAGCTTTCCGTACTTGATCTAAACCAGACAGATGAAAGAATCAGGAGTGCAGCTAGATTCCTTTCAAAGTACAGTCCTGAAGAGATTTTGGTTGTAGGAAGAAAAGAGGCTTCTAGAATGGCTTTAGATGCTTTCTCAGAAGAAATTGGTAATAAGAAGATCGCAGGAAGGTTTATGCCTGGCACACTTACAAACCCTCAGTCAGAGGATTTCATGGAGCCGGAAGTTGTAATTGTAACTGATCCGGAAGAGGATGCACAGGCTATCGACGAAGCAGTCGATGCAAAAATCCCTGTTGTAGCTCTTGCAGATTCAGGTAACAGCCTTGAAGATATTGATCTTGTAATCCCAGCAAACAACAAGGCAGAGAACTCAATCGGTCTAGTTTACTACCTGCTGGCAGAACAGCTTCAGGAGGAGAACGGCCGAAAGATTGAGCTCAACCTCTCAGACTTCAGACCAGAACCTGAAGAAACTGAAGAAGAGGAATAAAAATGGATTTCCTGCTTCTGATAGGCTCTACCCGAGATGGGAGAAAGACCATCCATGCTGGAGAGTTTCTAGAATCTAAACTGGAGGAAGCAGGCCATAATCCAGAAATTTTTGATCTGAAGGAGAAAGAGATCCCTTTCCTGAACAACCGTACATACGCGGATGAAGGTGAAGCACCGGAAAACGCACAGCTTTTAAGCGAGA
>JBLGBN010000025.1:0-9968 GCA_047617745.1 Candidatus Nanohaloarchaea archaeon | reverse complement strand
ACGTGAAGAACTTTGAGAAGAGCGCTAAAACACTTGAAATAAATCTGGGAGAACAGAGCAGAGAGGCAACTTTCCGCGGAGAATCAGTTGAAACAGTCACTTTCAACAGCAGACCTGGTAGAAACACAGTTGAACTACCTGAAGACAGCTTTTCCGAAGACAACACCGGTTACTTCTATATTCCTGAAAACAGGTCTGTAGATGTCAGTTTTATCTCTGATCAGAAAAACCAATACCTAATGAAGGCGTTTGAGCTTATAGATTTCGCTTCTATAAGTTACCATCAACCTCCTCTTGAGAGATCCCCCAACGCAGACCTATACATAATTGGTAAGACAGACCGGATACTATCCCAGACAGTGAGAGATATAGAGAGTGACGTCAGATCCGGGTCAAATCTCGTGGTATTCGGAAACCAGAATCTAGCAGACCTCGGATTTGAAAAGTTCCCTGTCAAAGATCTTGGAACCAGCAGCAACCAGACTGTAACCATCGACAAACCTGTCCAGATCAGCCTAGGGGAGATGAATATAAGAGATATAGAGATTACCGCAGGTGAAAGATACTCGAGAAACAACAATGCAGTTATCAGATCAGAATACGGGAGCGGAGAGTTCCTGCTCTACAATATCGCGGACACAGAATTCAGATCAAACTTTATGTACCCGGTTTTCTGGAAGGAAATAACGGCTGGAATGACGGAGAAACCTTCAATAGAAGAGAGCAACCGGAGAACTGGGGTAGAAATCGACAGAGAAAGCATAGAGTCACCTGACGGCGGAGAAATTTCCGGCAGAACCAAGCTTAAACAGGTTGGTTTCTACGAAACCTCTGACGGAACTGTCGCGGCAAACATGCTGAATGAGGATGAATCTCTGAGAGATAATACTAATATCCAGAATTCCTACAGACCTTCAGACACCTCAAACCTGTCACTGCAGAAATACTTGGTAATATTTATCCTGTTGCTGGTTATAATTGAGACCGCGTACCTCTACAGAATAGGTGATCTCCAGTGATAAGCTTCTCTGAACCACACTTCCTGCTGCTTGCTACCCTAGCTATCCCTATGATTTACCTCGCGTTCAATCGCAGGACGAGGTTCAAGAAGGTGACCTCCGCAACAAAAGCAGGTTTCATAATCCTGATCGCAGCAGCTCTTGCCTCACCTTCTATAACTGTATCAGAAGAGAGAAACACCCAGGACAGACTTGTTATATTGGAAGACAACTCCAGATCCGCAGAACTCCTAGAAGAGGTAAAACTTGATTTTGAGAATATCGAAACCGAGAGAAGAACAATTGCTTCCGGAAATAGCTCCGACCTCTCGGCAGGGATACTGCAGAATGTTGAAGAGGATAAATCTTACCTCCTTATATCTGATCTGCAATCATCTGATTCAATGAAAGGGACTACAACAGAGATAAGAAAAAGAAACGCTTCCGTTAACCTGCTGAAGCCGGAAACCGAAGATGAATATTCCATAAAAATAGAGGGTCCTGACACAACCTACCCTGGAGCGGAAAACACCTTTACAGTAAGGGTAAAATCTAACACAGACAACATACCTATCCCGCAAATATCTCTTAACGGCGAACCGGTAGAGAATGAAAAAGTGCAGGGCGAAGACGCCTGGCAGGTTACCAAGACATTCGAAAAGGAAGGATACAACACAATCCAGGCTTCAATAGCCGCGGACGACAGGTTCAGCGATAACAACCAGTACTTCAAGGCAGTAGAAGTCACAGAGAAACCGGAAATACTGGTACTGGGAGGTAGCGGAAGAATAAGCCAAGAGTTCAGCGATTTCTACTCATTTGACCACCATGATACTATTCCCGAAGACCTCAGCCCGTACTACGCTGTTATCGCGAAGAAACCGTTTGAACCCTCGCAGCTCGCTGGATACACTGCAGAGGGTAACGGGTTGATATACACAGGTGAATACGAACAAGAGAATCAGATCCTGCCTGTAAGCAAAACAGATAATCAGCAGAGCCAGGGAGCAAAGATAGTACTAGCGATAGATGTATCATACTCAGCAGGTAACTGTGTGTCCGTAGAGGGAGACGAACCCGGAGAAGACTACCTTGAGTGTGGAGAAGGAACTGTGAAAGAATCAATACAGATCGCCTATAGCCTGATCGATACATTACCCTACATCAACAGAGTTGGTGTTGTAGCCTTCAACGATAAAGCAATACCTGTAAGCCAAATAGCCCCGCTTTCAGAGAACCGGGAGGATATCAAGAACTCTCTCTCCCGTGTACAGACCAGCGGATCAACCTACTACCACAAAGGTCTGAGAGGTGGAAAAGAAATGCTCGACGGCTCAGGCAACCTGATACTGATAACAGATGGACAGGCTCACGCAGCCAGCGAAGGCGTTAACTCTCTAGAAAAATCCAGAGATATTGCGTCAAATCTAGGGGGTACCAAACTGATAACGGTTGGAGTGGGGGAGGAGAGAAACAAGAAGTTCCTAAGAGATCTAGCGAAGAGAGGTAACGGTAAATACCTAGATGCAAGAGACTCAGGCAGGCTCAGGTTCCAGTTTGCCGCTGGAGGAACCGAATCCGAAGCAGAGACTCTTTACGTGGTAGACAAAGAGCACTTCATAACCCGGGATATCGAGGCAGAAGGGACTTTATCCGCTTTTGACGCCGTTGAACCTAAGTCTTCTGCAAGAACACTGGTGACCTCCGACCAGGGTAAGCCATTCCTGACTACCTGGAGGTACGGGCTCGGCAGAGTAGCTGCATTCTCAGGAGGCGAGGATGATCTGGGAGCGACAATGTACAGGGATTCAGATCTAGTTTCACGAACACTGAGCTGGGCTGCAGGCGAACCACAGAGGAAGGAACAGGAGAGAATAGATATCGAAAACACGGAGAAAGGAGAGACTGTACAGGTGACCGCCAACTACCCTGTTGAAGAACTCGACCGTCAGAACGAAAACCGTTACACAGGAACCCTGGAACCCGAAAAACTGGGCTTCCACCAGTTCAAAGACGCCATCTACGGCTACAACTACAACAGCGAAGTAGATAACATAGGATACAATGATGCCGAAGAATTTGCCTCCAGCGCCGGAGGAACCGTTTTCACGCCAGACCAGAAAGAAAAGATTGAGGAGTCCGTCCAGGAATTCAACAACGAGAAGATCGAGAAACAGAGAGAAATCTCGAACTACTTCCTCGCCGCAGCACTTTTAGTCTTCCTGTCAGAAATCGGTTACAGAAAGAGAAGAGGTAAGAAATAAGATGAAAACGCCGATGCTGAAGAGACGGTTGAACCCTTTCCTGCTCGCAACAACAATACTAGTGCTTTCAATACTTGCAAGTCTTTCAGTCCTTTACCAGGGACAGTTAAGCAACATTTTGCAGGAAAAAAACAATCTTAGCGAGACGCTTGAAGAAAGAAGTGACAGAATTAACGGTTTGAAGCAGGAAAACCAGAACCTGTCAGAGAGACTCTCTTCACAACAGGAAGATATCGAAACCTACCTGAATGAAAACGAACTGCTGAAGTCACAGATAGACAGCCTTAACTCAACAGTTGAAAACCTCCGGAACCAGCGCGATCAACTTCAAAATGAAAATGACAACCTGGAGGAAACTGTGCAGGAAATGAACCGGACACTTGAGGATATCTGCACAAACGGAAACAATACTGTTTCATCAGGGAGCATACATTGCAATAGCTGGGGGCATGATTACGAGGGGGAGCCATGAGAGTTGAGAAACTTTTCACACGGCTGAAAAGAGAATTCCTGAAGATAAACTTTCTGCAGGCCTGCCTTGACTCAATCCTTTTCTTCCTCTCAGCCAACCTAGTCCTCTTTCTGTTCTCACTGCGGTTTACAAGCGCAGGTCGCAACCTGGAATTCCTGGTAGCTATAACCGGGGTAATCTTCGTGGCTGATTTCTACTACAGATCACAGAAATACAACATAGAGATCTACGAGGAGAAAAACCCGGAGTTAAGAGAAAGGCTGAGAACAGCCAGAGACAATATAGAATCAAATAATATTGTTTCACAGGCGCTTTTCGACGAACTCCTTGATATTTCAAGATCAGTCAGTTCGGAGAGCATTATACCTAGCAAGAGAATAGTCCAGAAAATGCTGGCTATCGGTATAATAAGCTTTCTGACAGTTCTATCCGGAATATTTAATTTCCAGATCCTCGATCAGGGAGGTGAAATATTACCCGATACCGACCAGATAATAGACCAGCTCGGAGAACAGGGGGAGGAAACCTTCCAGTTCGAAAACGATTCTGACATCTACGGCGAAGAGAGAAACATCCCTGTATCCGACAATCTGATAAACTACAGTATACAGGGTAGCGGGGCAGCTGAGAGCAGCGAGACAGGTTCAAGGGAAAGAGAGATAGAAAACGTTGCTCTAGGAGAAACATACGCTGGAATGGAGAGAAACCTCCAGTTAGCGAAAGAATACAGCCTGGCGATAAAGGAATTCCAGTAGAATTAACGGTTTAAACCTGAAGACTTCAATTATAGACATGAAAATTCAAGCCAGTGATGACACCGGAAAATATGAGAAAGCCAGTCAGCGACTCAACAAGGTTAAGGATGAGACCAGTAAAGTAATAGTCGGGCAAGAGGAAACTATAGAGAACATACTGATTTCCATAATATGTGATGGAAATGTACTTCTCGAATCATATCCGGGACTGGGAAAGACCAAAACAGTTAGAACGCTCTCAAAAGTACTCGGGCTTAACTTCTCAAGGATCCAGAACACTCCCGACCTGATGCCTTCAGACATAACCGGTACGCACATAATCAATGAAAACGAGCACGGTGAGAAGGAGTTCGTATTCCAGGAAGGGCCGATCTTTGCCAACATGGTATTAGCCGACGAGATCAACAGAGCCACGCCAAAAACCCAGTCGGCGCTGCTTGAAGCTATGCAGGAGAAACAGGTAACGGTCGGAAACGAATCATACCAGCTCGAGAAACCTTTCTTCCTTATGGCAACACAGAACCCGATCGATCAGGAGGGGACCTACCCGCTCCCCGAAGCACAGAAAGATAGATTCATGATGAAGCTGACGTTCGACCATCCAGAAAAGGACGAAGAAGAGAAGATAGTGGACCGATTTACCTCTGAACTAGATTATTCTCCGCAGCTTGAAAGAGTGCTATCCGAAGCATCTCTCATCAAGCTCCAGGAGTTCGTGAGACAGGTTCCGATCGCAGACGACATCAAGGAGAGAGCGGTGGAGATCGTCTCAGAGACCCGTGACCATGAAGCACTTAACTACGGCGCCTCCCCAAGGGCTTCAATTAATCTTGTGCTAGCAGGTAAAGGTAGAGCACTTATACAGGGAAGAAACTACGTTTCAGCCCGCGACATAAACGAGATGGCGAAACCAGTTCTCAGGCACCGAATAGGCCTTAACTTCAAGGCCGAAAAAGAGGGTAAAACCGAGGCCGATGTCATAGAGGAAATAGTCGACAGTATCTAGGAACGATGATTGAAATAGATTTTATAGATGAACTTGACAGGTTCAACCTGGCTTTGAAGAAAAACTCCACCGAGATACAGGAGGGAGAACAGAGTTCAAGCTCGACCGGTCAGGGAATGATTTTCGAAGATCACAAGAAATACCTTCCCGGTGACGATATCCGGAAAATTGACTGGAAGGCATACGCTCGAACAGGCGACCTATACGTCAAGAGATTCGAGGAAGAGAAAAGCGTGACAGTCCACATACTGGTGGACCGAAGCAGCTCCATGGATTTCGGGAGCGAAGAGAAAAAATACGACTACGCATCGAAAATCGGACTGGCACTTGCCTACATGACATCGAATACAAACGACAGGTTCAGGTTCTCAGTTTTCTCCGAGACGATAACAGATATTTCCTCGGCCAGACGCAATCCGAATATAGGTGCCATGGTAGATACATTAAACGAGCTCAGGAAGACACCCGAAAGCCGGATTGAGAAATGCATAACCGAGTACAGTGCAAGAATTGAGAACAAATCCATAGTTGTTATAATATCCGATTTCCTGACCGATATAGAGGAGATAGAGTCCGCAGTCAACAGGCTCGGAGGTAGCGATGTAGTGCTAGTGAACACTTTCGATGTGGAGGAGATGGATCCAAGCATTGAAGGCGATAAAATACTCCAGGATCCGGAATCTGACAGGGAGGTAAGAACTTATCTATCCCGGAAAACCAGAGAAGACTACAGGAGCAAGCTTGAGAAACATATGCATGACATAGAGGAGATAGCAGATAAATACGGTGCCGAATATATACTCGCCTCAACAGATGAGGACGTCTTCGAATCATTTCTAAAAGTATGGCGTGCTATAAACGAATAGCTGCCCGATGAAAATCTTTAATTTTGAAACAGTTAACAGCATACCCGCGCTTTCCCACACAGACAAGAATTTACTGGTGATATCTGACCTGCATCTTGGACTGGAGAAGACAATGACTTTCAAGGGTAACTATATCCCTCAGAACCAGTTAAAGCAGATGAAAGAGGATATCAGTGAAGCTAAGGATATAACCGGGGCCGATAGAATACTTGTAAACGGAGATCTGAAGAACCAGTTCAAGACCTCTTACAGCGAGAATGAAGAGGTAAAAGAACTGGCCAACTTCCTGAACTTTAACTTTGATGAAGTCATAATAGTAGAAGGTAACCACGATACTTTCCTGAAATCAAACCTCAGTGAGAGAGGTATAGAAATGAAAGATTACCATATAGAGGGACGGATATTGTTTGCGCACGGGGATAAAAGCCTGGAAGAACTGGAAATAGAAAATCTCGAAAATATCGATACCATAGTCATAGGGCACGAACACCCTGCTATAGCGATGAAAGATGATATCGGTGTGAAGGAAAAAGTCCCCGCGCTACTTTACGGGGAGACCGGTGACGGGAAAAATCTGGTTGTGCTGCCTGCTTTCTCAAAGATTGCAAACGGGACAAGTGTCAACGAGGTACCGGAAAAAGAGCTTCTCTCCCCTGTCCTGAAGAACAACGCGAGCAAAGAAGAGATGAAAGCGGTCGGAATCTCCCGTGAGGCCGGTCTCCTCGAATTCCCTAAGCTTTCTAAACTGTAAACTACTGGAACCAGTAGCTAGCAGCAAATAAAAGGAACGCTACAAACGCTGCTACCTGGAAAGAGAGGTTTATGCTGCCTATAGATGCGACTGCTCCAGCCATTGCAGGACCTATTGCCTGTCCGGTATGTTTCGAGAACTCTAGGAATCCTGTCATCTCTCCCTCAACCTCATCAGGTACCTGGGAATCGTAGAAGGCATGAATTACTGGAGAGATACCGGATACAAACAACCTAGAGATCAGGAAGAAAAGCCCAACCAGGTAAATATTCGACGTAAAGCTCATCAGGATTAGAACAGGGATCAGGAGCAATGCGAGCAGGGAAACCACTTTCAGATCTCCAAATTTATCGCCCAGATCTCCGAAGAATATCTGGAAAAGCTTTGGAAGCGCTGCGATCCCGAAGATGATACCCATCATCTCATAGCTGGCATTCAGGTCCTCTAGCAGGAACGGAACAGCCAGCCAGAAAAACGAGAAGATTATAGAGTAAAGAAATATCAGGGATAGAGGTCTCTTCAGGTTGTGCCAGTTCTGTCTGAGATGGTGTTTCTCATCGGCGTATGTCTTCCTGTGGAAAAGATCTTCAAGTGAGTCGATAAACCCTTTTCTGCCTTCTAAGCCTATGTAAAGGTAGAAGACAAGCGCGCCGAGCCAGGCTGAGAAAACCCAGAGAGCGAATGTAAGATTAAACCCGTGAGACGCGATCAGAAAACCTCCGATGATCGGCCCTATTACCGAGGCCAAATTTACTCCGAGAAGAAAAACAGAATTCGACTCGGCTTCATTGCTGCTGTTAGCGCTTTTGAGCGAAAGAGTCCACCCACCATTCCATATCATCGTCTTCACAAATCCCTCGAAGACCTTACCCATAACCAGCAGGAGCGGTACACCTGTGAGATAGAAGAGGCCGGGCATCAGATTCATCATGAGACCTATGAAAATCACTATCTTCTCTCCTGCCCTCTGAACCAAGTTACCCATCGGAATATCCATTAAAACAGGTATAGCAGCAGGGATAGAGGTCATAATACCGATCAGGAAAACGCTGTCAATATGCATCTCGAAGAAAAGCGGCAGGAAAAACCAGACTGTGTTGCTACCGAACCTAGTTAGAAGGTATATAACCGACAGATATTTCGCTATAGCCGGGACACTGTCAAACTCCATACGGGAAAAAGACCCAAGCTAGAATATAAATTTCAGTAGGTTACAAAGCCTTCTGAACCGTCTTCAGAAGAATCAACCTCATCCTCTGACTCCTGCTTTTCTTTCTTCTGCTCCTGTTTCTCTACAAACTCTTTCTTGGCCTTCTCCTTTAACTCCTGGTACCTTCTCTCAGCCATGTCTTGGTGTTCTGTTCCAGCTTCCTCTTTCTTCAGCTTCCGGTATCTCTTTTCGCTGTCTTCATCCGAGCTATCTTTTGCAGCTTCAAGGAATTCATTCGTCATCTTTACCACCTACAAAAGGGATCAACCTGAAAATCCTGATTAAATCCTCAACGGTTTCCGTACTCCTCTCAACCGACTCAGCCGATCTTTCGAGCGATCTGACAACTTTGTCAATATTTCTCAAAAGCACCAAGATGAATAACAGTAAGGCTATCGCTATCAGTTTCAGTATGATATCGAGCACGAGATCGAGGGTTACCAGATCAAACATATTGCCAGATTATCGCTGGAGGATTTTATAGTTATGGCCGGTTTTGGAAACCATTATAAGCTTCTAAGAGCAAAAATTTACGTGATATAGATGGTAAACGTTCCAGAAGACACCGAAGTTTCAGACCTTCCTTTCACCCACGCAAGAATCAAAAGAATGATCAGAGAGCAGGCCGATGAAGGCCAGTACGTCCGTAGCGAGGTATACTACGGATTAAACCTTCTCCTGGGCGAGATCGCAGAGGAGATCATCGACAGGATGATGAACACAGAATCCGCCTATGTTGAGAAATACGATCTCGATAGAGCAGCAAGAAAATACGAGAGAGTAGAGAACATCATCAAGGAGAAGGAGAGAGCGGCCAGAAAGCTGGATGCGCTCGCGGCTGACATCGAACACCTTTCGAGAGAGATTAATCAGGCGGACGAGTAATCCGCCCACATATCTATTCTTATTTTTCAATTCCTTCTCTGGCGGCTAAAATTCCTTCCATCTTGCTACTCAGATTCTGCTCTATCTCCGAATATGACAGCCCTATCTCGGATCCATTGGGCACAAATACGCGAGAAGAACTTCCATTCCCAACTATAACCATTCCCGGCACCCCACTGTATTCCTGGTCATCACCCCATTCATCAGTAAAACTGTTGTACTCCTCAACCGCTTCTTCATTGCCTGAATAACGGAAATAGAGGTAAAAACAGATGTTTTCATCCATCTTGTCTAGAGCGTCTAAGGAGTCATCAGAACGTCCTGAACCATAGAGTTCAGCACCGGTCATAACATAGTCCTCCGATTTCCGTATCTGCTGCTCCATCTCCCCGCACACACTGAGAACCGGCCTCATATTCTCCAGCTCAGCATCCGAATAGAAAAACCTGGAATCAATATCCCGGGAAGAAGCTTCATACATCCGGGAAAGATATGCCTCCATATTTCGGAAACCTTCCTGCATGTTTTCCTCTATAACCTGTAGATCTTTCTGGAAGGATTCTTCCTGCATTGCTCTATCCCAGGTATCCGATTCCACATCCTTCACAGCCATCATTACATCCAGATCCTGAGCCATATCTTCAAGACGGGAAAAGCTCTCTGCATTAACAGGTCGGCCAGAGTTAACAATATAGATTTCAGAACTGTAAGTAGGATTTCCTAACCAGTCATCCTCACGGAAAGAATTGAGAGCCTCCTCT
>JBLGBN010000024.1:0-10575 GCA_047617745.1 Candidatus Nanohaloarchaea archaeon | reverse complement strand
TCGCCTTGAAGCCTGACTCGGCGCCGAACCAGTCGTGAGTATGAACAATATTGTAATCTTCCGCGATCTCTGCTATCTCCGCGCTCATTTTCCTCGCCTGCTGTATCATGTTGCCGTTGCCTGCTTTGATGGAAATTACATTCTCTCTGTCAGGTGCCCGCTGCTCAGGAAGAGCAAGAGTTACATCGATTCCCTGCTCTAACAGCTCCTCGAACAGGTGTTTGACGTGGATATCCAGTCCGCCATCAATGTTAGGTGGATAACCCCATCCAACCAGAAGGATTTTCTGTTTCATAATACTTCTTTGTTAGATCTGTTTTATGTTTCTGAAATCGGAAGATGTTTTTCAAACCATTTTACAGTAGATTCGGATATTTGATCAAGGAATCTATCATAAGAATGGTCTAATCCTTTAATTGCTTTCAGCTCGGAATTGGAAAGCTTTTGAACAGCTTTCTTCGAGGATTCTATAGGTACTACTTCGTCTTCGTTCCCGTGAATTATTAGTACAGGACAATCAATTCTTGAGAGGAGTTTGTCTTGGTTAATTGATTCTTTCTCTCTGATAATCTCCTGATCTACTATTATTTTCTCTCTTGGACCTTTGTCGAGATAAACTGTCCATTGACCTTTTTCCTCCAGTTCAGATTTCTGTCTTTCATCTAGACGATCGTCTGCATAATTCGCCATTCTATCTGTAACCGGAGAGGTTAAAACCATAGTTTCAATACCTTTGTTGTAGTTTCTAAGCGCTACAAGCCCGCCCTGACTATGTCCAAAAAGCCCGATTCTCTCCACTTTTTTGGATTTGAGATAGTCAATAGCCACTTCCAGGTCTTCGACTTGTTTATTGATTCTCAACGGCTCATCATCGCTCTCGCCACTTCCAGCGAAGTCGAATGCCAAAACATTGTAACCTGCCTCGTTCAGTTCATCAGCTACTTTATCGAAGTATCCATGTTCAGATTTATCACCTGTGAAGCCGTGAACCATCACTATACCAGCATCTGAATCCGCCTTCCAGAAGTTGCCGACCAGTTCCAGTCCCCGGTTATTTTCGAAACTTACTTTCTCCATGAAATTAACTGGAATAGAAAAAGGTAAGAAATTATAGACGCTGTTGAGTTTACTCGATGTTCATCGCTTCATTGGTTTTCGCAATGCTGGTTCCTTTATCCTCCATTTCGAACATCGCTCTGATTGCGTCTACATTGTCCGGTACGACGATTGATTCCTGGTGAACCATGTGGATCCAGTAGAGTGTTCCGTCTTCGACTTTGACTGTTTCCTTCCAGACTGCTGCCTCCGGCATATCACTTCTCGGTCTTTCCAGATCTCTCATCTTTTCATGGATCTTCCCGGTTGAGTCATATCCTTCACCGGCACTAACTAGGTTTACTCTTGGCTGATCCCTGAACGCCTGCTTCACCTCTTCCGAGGAAGCGTCTTCCTCCAGTTCGACGTTGACCATGTGGACGTGTCCATAAGTTACCGGTACTTTTACCGCCAATGTTTTGATGTCTAGGTTTGGCATCACTGCCTGTACATCCGGTCCGTGGTGTGATGGAACTTCTGTAACAGGTATGGTGGAGTTGATAGGCCCCCGGGAGTCCTGTGGAATGTCTCCACCTCTTCTGACCAAGTTGGCCGTCGCCTCTTCTATTCCGAAACTTTCGTCCACCGCGCTCATTGTTCTGGAAAGCGAGGTGGTGTTGCAGGAGACCACTTTGATGAAATCCTCTCCTTTTCCTTCCTCGTAGTTTGCGTCGGCGTTGAACTTTACCTCTGCTATATCATCCGGTGCGCCGCCCTGGAAAACTGCTTTAACACCGTGCGGTTTGTACAGGTTCTCCTTGTTTTTCTCGTCAATTCCTGGAGGTGTGCAGTCAACTACTACATCTATTTCATCCAGTTTCTCCTCCAGTAAAGCCTCGACATAGAATCCCTGGGATTCCAGGTTTTCCTTTCCGTCCTCGTTGGAGGCGAATAAACTGGTTCCGTATAGCGGGCCGCCCTCACTGAGAACCGTTCTAAGTCCTCCGGTCTGGGAAACGTCCGCTACTCCGTACAGCTCCATATCATCCTGTTTTTTGACGGCTTCCGCCACTCTTTTTCCGATTGTGCCAACTCCTGCTACAACGACTTTTACCATTTTATCACGTGCAGAAGTTGCCGGAGCTTGAATAAAAAGACTGTTTTCATCTCTCCTTCTCAGGAGAAGAGTAGAGCTTTCTCGGAATAGATTTAACAGTTCTTCAACATTGTTTCTACTAGATCAGGCAGATGGATGTCTATGTTGTAGATGACGAACCTGACTTGGCGAATCTGACAGCAGTTTTTCTGGAGAGAGATAGTAATCAAATAAATGCAGAGTCTTTTGATTCGGTAGATGGTGCGTTTAACCGGCTTGAACAGGATTATCCGGATGTGCTTGTCACAGACTACCATATGCCTGGTATGAATGGGCTGGAATTCCTAAAAGAAGTCAGGAATAGAGGCTATAAAGGACCTTTCGTCATTTTTAGTGCTTGTTCAAAGGCAGGGATAGAGTCTTGCGAGGAAATAATACTGGAAACAGATGAATATGTATCTAAAAGTAGTTTTCCAAGTGTTTCAGAGCTATCGGAGAAAATTGAACGCTTATATGGTCTGAAAGTTAATTTAGAGGAGATTGGAGGTAATAGTATTACTTTAGCAGCTCAGAGAGCGATTTTGCCTTCAGGAGGCGAATACCCTGGTAAAGATCTAGATAAATACATTGATGAGCTTGGAGATTGAACAAGTGTATTAGTCATCTGCAGTGCCGTGGAAAGCGTTCTCTTTTTTCCAGCCTGGTTCGAACTCGTAGTTTATACCTGAAGACTTGATGATCTCCTCCACGTCGTCTATTAATTCTACTGCGCAGTTAGGTACCAGATACCTCCATTCCTCCCCTGATTTCATTCTTCTTCTAATCTCTGTGCCCGAGTAAATCTCTTCATCGTAAAGTTCCTGTTCAACTACCTCCATATTGGTGTGGTCATCTATAAGCTGTTTCACGAGTTCGTTTTGCGATATAACCAGATCGGCGTCAACTTTTTCTTCGAGCCCGATTACCCATTCTTCATCGTCTTCATGATCATCCTTATGTAGAATCTTGATTTCCGGGTGACACTCGCGGATAATTTTCTCTCTTTCCTCAATGGTCAGAGGATTTTCCTCAGTTCTTGATTTGTCGGCGCTTCCTATAACAAGTTTCAGGTCGTACTCTTCTCTGTAATTTTCTATTACTTTTTGATGGCCGAGGTGGAAAGGCTGGAACCTTCCGAGAAAAACTGCTTTCATTTCTTCAGTTGAACAGGTTGTCTCCTGTTTTTATAATGTCGTCTCTTTTCGCTTCTGGCAGATCATCTAACCTATCTTGTTCTTGATACACTTTTCCTATGGATTCCGCAAGAAGCCCTGCGTTAAGGTATAGTTCCTCGTTGAACTCCTCTGATTCGTTCTCGAGTTTCGGTTTCAGCTCGGCCCATCTCGCCTCAAGTTCGTCTTCTACTGCGAGATCAATGTCTCTAAGGTTGGAAGACCTTATTTTCACGTACGCCATTTTTGCGATCTCCTGCCAGTGATACCGGATATCGTTGTACTCGGCCTTTTCCATGAATTCCAGTTCAAGTATTCCGCGGAGAAGGCGTTTCTCAAGGTTCTCCAGGTCTTTTTCTGGATTTACAGTAATATTCAGAACTTTGTTGCTGCTGGCGATCACGTTGCAGTCTTTCTCGAATCTTTCCCAGCCAAGGTCAAACTCGATTTTTTCGACTTCCAGGCTGTAGCTGTATTTCTCAACAACCCCTTCTATTAATCTTCTGACAGCTTCAAGCTCATGCTTTTCCGGGTTGATTGAATAATCCATTTTCTATCACTCTTTCCATTTGATGGAGCATCCCTGACTTGGTTTTTGATTCTTCGGTGGTTCTCTCCTCTTGAGCATGTCTTCTATTATGTCTTTTATCTCTCTGTTTTCTACTTCTTGGTTTGGTGACATCTTGTCGTTCAGTCTTCCATGGTAGTAAAGCCGGTGTCTCCAGTCAAGCAGGAAAGGATCAGGTGTACATTCTGCGCCGTACTGCTCCGCGATTTTCTGATCCTTATCGACTAAATAGTAGAAGTTGGAGGCATCCAGGTTATTTTCCTCCACGAACTCCGGCATTTTTTCGACTGCGTCGCCCGGGTGTGTTTCTGCGTTAGGGTTTATTCCGACGAAAGCGATACTTGAGAACTTTTCGGCCAGTTTTCTCAGCTCCTCTGCCTGGGCTTTGACGTATGGGCAGTGGTTGCACATGAAAGTTACAAGAACGCCGTCGTAATTATCAAGGTCGGAAAGCGCAACTTCTTCGCCGTTATAGTTTTCCAGTTCGAACCCTGGCGCGGTTTCTCCTTTCTGCAGCTCTGAATCTGATTCTTCAAGACTCATCTTTTCTCTCCTCCAGCCAGTCGATGAGTGTTTTCCGGTTCTTGTTCTCTTTTTCTTTGTTTATTATCTCGGTGTAGTCGGGTTCTTTCAGGGATTTTATGTCCTCTTTGACCTCCTGTATACTGCCCTCTAACATCTTGCTATAGTCTATTTCTCCTTTGTCGTTATCTTTGATCTGGTGGCCACAGTTCGAACAGTAGGTGCTTGAGGAAGATACCTCTTCGCCACAGTCAGGGCAGTACTCTGTTTTGCCGTTTTCCACCATCTCGACTTTCTGGACTTCGTTCTTGTCCCTGTGTTTGCTTTTGGCTATATGATTCTTGACGTTTTTGGGGTTGGAGATGCCTGCGAACTCTATCACTCCTCCGGATGCTGTTTTTACGTGAACGTCTCCGATGCCAGCCATTCTGTAAAGCAGGGGCTGGTCTATGGCGGTGTCGGTTATGAGGTCAAAGGTGGCTTCCTCGGTGTCCCGGCTCAGGAATTTGAATTCTCTGATGACTCTTTCATTGGTTATGAAGTATTTGTGGCCGCGTCTATGGATTTCAGCTATAATCCAGACTAGAACTCCGATGAACATGAAAGGCAGCAACAGCGCGCCAATTATATACCATCCCAGGTATTTCCATGGGCTGGGTGTGAAATGTTTTTTGACTGATTCGCCTTGGTGAAGTCCTCCTTCCGGCTTCATAGTTTTTCTTTCAACCTCCGAAAGTTAAAAATTTCCAGACAGGTACTGTTTCTACAGTAGAACCACTGAGATAATTACTCCTATCGCCGAACCTGCAACCACATCGGAGAGATAATGGCTCTGCAGGTAGATCCTTGAGGTTGCGACAAGTAATGCAGCTGTGTAAAGCAGCAGAGCTGCGGGTTCAAGTATCTGCGAGAAGAGGGGGGCGAGCGTAAATGCTGTTGCGGCGTGTGCGGAAGGGAAAGAGGCTGTAAGTCCTGCTTCAATATTTCCTTCAGGTCTATCCCGTGAAACAAGATATTTGATCCCGTAAACAGTTGCCCATACAGCTGATATCTCGATGATAAACTGGGTGGCGAGAGCGCTGCTTATCGAAGCAGTTATCAGTAGGTAAAGCGCTATGTTAATCGGTGAGCACAGGCTGCTGAAACCGGTTGCTAGATCCACTAAAATAGGTTTTCTCCGGTTTGCGACTAATCGGATAACCTTATTGTCAAAGGAGATTACCTTTTCCTTCAGGTAGCGGGTAAACATTAACATACTTGTTTGGTATACCAATTCTTATGACCTATGAACAGGTTTGGGAGGCGACCAAATTATCGATCCTGGTTACATGGTGCGTTTTGTTTTCTTATGCTCTAACCGTCTTTTTGAACGCTGCGGAGGTTGTGGAGATAGGAATACCTTTTGAACCGGCAACAATAACATACTTCTTCGGAGTGTTTCAGTCAAGCGTCTTCGCCGTCTTCTATGTGAACAAAGTGGACTGGAGGTACTACCTGCGAGACCGGTCAAAGGATGTGGAGTCTCCGTCAGAACTTTAAACAGTCGAAGGTAATACAAGGTAATATGAAAGAGCATCCTGACTCCCCGATCTACAGAAAAGGAAACTCTCTAATAGTAGCTTACGATCACGGCACAGAACACGGCCCGGTTGACTTCGAGCCAATGCCGAAAAGCGCTGAGCCGAAACATGTTTTCAATGTCGCGCAGCACAGCGCCGTAACCGCGATTGCTTTACAGAAAGGTAACGCAGAATACTACAGGAAATGGGAGCAGGAAGAGAATGTATCAAACTCAACACCGCTCCTGGTCAAGTTGAACGGTAATTCCAACCTTGCGAAGAGAGATGATTATTACTCTCCAAAACAGTGTTCGGTAAAATATGCGGTTGAAGAGTTAGATGCCGATGCTGTCGGCTACACGATGTACGCCGGCAGCCTACACGAAGATGAAATGTGGAAAGAGTTCAGAGAAGTACAGGAAGCCGCGAGAAAATACGATTTACCCGTTATTATGTGGAGCTATCCAAGAGGGAAAGGAATAGAAGAGAATCCTGATTACTCCGGGCAGAAAGACCCGGATGTTGTTGCATATGGAGCTCGGCTGGGACTAGAGCTCGGAGCTGATATGGTCAAATGCAAGTATCCCGGCAGTAAGGAAGACTGGGAACAGGTTGAAGAAGTAGTCGGAGATATGAAAACTGTCATGTCAGGAGGGTCAAAGCGGAGCGACGAAGCCTTCCTGAAGGACGTTAGCGATACTATCAGCGTAGGAGGAAACGGTCTTGCAGTAGGAAGAAACATCTTCCAGAGAGAAGAGCCCGAGGAAATCCTTGACAAGCTGGAAAAAGTTATTTTCGAGAACAAGGACTGGGACGAGTTCCGATAGTATGAACGAAGAAGTTGTCCAGGAAGTGTTTGAAACAGTTGCCCAGGTGGCGCCGCATATCTCATCCGGACTTCTGAAACGCCGCGAGTATGTCGGAGAGGAGAACCCTTCGAATGAGAAGCAGCTGGAGGCTGATGTCTGGGCAAATGAATTTCTCAAGGAGGAAATCACTTCTATAGAAGGGGTCGGCCAGTTCGCCTCTGAGGAAGAAAGGCATATAACCGACTGTGGTGAGGGTGTATCGGTAGCTATCGACCCTCTTGATGGTTCGTCCAATATCCCCACAAACAATCTTGTCGGTACAATAGTGGGGATATACAATGAAGAACTACCGTGCAAAGGAAGAAACCTGATCTCAGCGTTCTATATAGTTTACGGCCCGCTGATGACAGCTACGAAGGCAGAGGATGGGCAGGTGAATGAGTACGTTATAGAGCAGGATAGAAACGATCAAGTAGATATACATCTAGCCAGCGAAGATATAGAGCTCCTAGAACCATACGTATATGGCATAGGCGGCAACAAGAGCTGGACAGAAGATATGAAGGATTTTGAAGACGATCTATCTGATGAATTGAAACTGAGGTACGGTGGAGCGCTAGTAGGGGATGTAAACCAGGTTATTCATCAAGGAGGGATTTTCTCATATCCAAATAGAACTGATGCGCCTGAAGGAAAGCTTAGACTGCTTTTCGAGTGTAACCCGATAGCATTCATAGCTGAAAATGCTGGAGGGTCATCTACGGACAGAGAAAGATCAATTCTTGACGTAGAGGCTGAGGAACTACATCAGAGAACACCCTTCTTCGTTGGGAACAGCGAATTAGTGCAGAGGGTAGAGGAAAAGCTGTAGAGGCAGCCTTTTTGCGCGAAAATCTTTTTAAGTTCGCTTCCTAACCCTTGTATATGTCTGGCGCGAAAGACGAAAGTGAAAACACGCTTAACTCGAGCCTAGGAGCTTATGAAGAGCCCCAGCTAGAGGATAATGATCTTTTCGCCCTTATAGAGGACCAGTACAGCTCTGCGTACCTTCTAGGCGATGATACCCGTCCCTGGGATAATCTAGAGGGCTTCGAGTCAGTCGCTGACGCTGGCTACGACGATAGATACACGGAAGATGATTCGGTTGTAGTGATCTTCCCGGATTTCATAGACGCCGAGTCAACAGAAGATGAAGATATCTCTAATTTAACCGAAAGGCTTCTTGAAGAAGAGGTGGACGGCCTAGTGATTCCTTCCTACGACCTTGGGAGGCCGATAGCACCGCCTCAGGATATGGAGCTTGTTGACAGCTTCTGGAACCAGGATAGCTACGCTGGTAAAGCGCTACTATACGAGAATCAGTCAAAGTAATCCATAATATTCTCTCTATCAAAGATATTCTCCTGCCCGACCTGCTTCTTTAATTTCCGGGCGGTCGATTTACCTATCAATTTCTTCATCTTCTCGAACTCTGCTTCCCGAATCGCTTCCTGATCTCTAATACTGTGGTCGTGAAGTTTTCTAGCCCGCACTCTTCCGATCTGGTCGTACTGTACAAGATTGAGTAATTCCTCCTTGATACCGTGCTGAAGCCTTATCCGCAGCTTCTCCAGATCCTTTTCAACCTCGAATCCTTTCATCCTCGCCAGCTCTTTCGAGGCGTAAATCAGCCAGTCCGCGTTCTGCATCTTGGCTCTGATACCTCCCGGCGCAACCCCATACTTATCCATCAACTGCTCCTCATCGACCTCGGAGATCCATCCCTGCATCAATAATGCATTCTTCATACATTCAAGGAACGGCTCATACTCTGCCTCCCACTCGTTCGGAACAGTCTCCAGAAGATACTCCTCCGCGTCACTCAGCGCGTTCTGTATCTCGCTCCACTCCTTGTCCTTGACACGTGGCCTCGGTTTCATTTCGGTCGTTCGGGAAAGCATGAAAAGGAACGAAATAGCTCTCGTCTGTTTCTCAGCGGCTTTCTCCAGAGACTCTATTATCAGATTGGCGGAATCCGGGTCAATGTAGAGCTCTGAAACCCTTTTCCCAACCTTTGTAGCTGAAACATCCTCTGTTAGGAAACCATAGTCTATCAGGTCTTCAACAACTGATCTGATCTTCTCCTCCACTTCGTCCATATCGCCGAACTGGTAGGCGTAGAAAGTTTTCTCGTAGAAATCCATCAGCTGCTCAAAGTCAGTACAGAAGGAAGATGCTACGAGTGACAGTGTGTGCATCCTGAGAACCGGTTCAACCGCGAGTTTTGACTGTATATGCTCTGCTTCCCCTATAATATATCTCTCAAGTATTTCCTCCTTCATTCCAGGGTTTTTCGCTACAGCGATCGCTTCTCCCTGATCGTCGTATTTTGGTCTCCCAGCTCTCCCGGTCATCTGCTCATATTCTAAGACGGGGATATACTCCATCCCTCTACCGGTGTAGCGCTTCAGATCGCGCATTATAACTCTGTAAGCCGGTAGATTCACTCCTGCAGCGAGTGTAGGTGTTGCCGAGACTGTTCTGATTAATCCTTTCTTGAAAGCTTGTTCTACAAGTTTTCTCTGTTTATTGACGAGCCCGGCATGGTGGTAGGCCGATCCTTTCGCAACATTTTCCGCTAACCGCTTGCACTGTGATGTAGGGTTGCCGAGTACGTTTTTGATCTTTTCTGCGTATTCTTCCAGCTCCTGTCGTTCTTCTCTGGAAATATCAGGTTCGGTCGCCTTGGCGCATCGATCGCTGGATTTTTCGGCACCTTTCCTGGATGAGCAGAAGATTATCGCCTGCTTGTCGATCTCAAGCGTATTCTCTATGAGGTTGGAGGTCGGTCTTCCGTGTTTGTCGTCTATGAAAACCTCTTCTGTCTCAATTTCCTCCTGTTCTTCTTCATCTTCTACTATTTCTTTCCCGGTTTTGAAACCAGAACTCTCGTTGTTCGTTTCATTTGAACTCTCAATCTGGTATTCTTCAGGGAAGAACTCGACCTCGTTCCCTTCCATAATCCCTTCTTTCAGCTCGACGGGTCTGTAATCCGATTCGACCAGTTCTGCGTTCAGCCAGTCAGCGAGTTCGGACGAGTTGGAAATTGTGGCGGAAAGACCAAGCATCTGGAACTCCAGAAGATCCCGGAGGCGGGTAAGCGTGACCTCCAGTGTAGGACCACGGTTCGGTGAGGTGAGCAGATGGATCTCGTCGGTTACAACTAGCTCGATTTCATGTATCCAGCTTGGATTGTGGCGGAGCATCGAGTCCAGCTTCTCAGAGGTCACGATTACTATATCCGCGGTCTCAAGGTAGTCTCCGGATTCGTCTCGATCTCCTACCGACATCATGACATCCAGATCTTCGTACCTCTCCGAGAAATCCTCGTACTTCTCTGATGCCAGCGCCTTCAGGGGAACGATGTAAACTGCTTTTCCGCCGTTCTTCTTCACCTGGTTAACCATCGCCAACTCTGCGATAAACGTCTTTCCGGAAGCGGTCGGAGAAGCAACAATCATGTCCTCTCCCTCCATCAGACCGGAGTCAACCGCTTTTCTCTGTGGAGGGTTCAGTTCGGTTATCCCTGATTCTATGTAGTCCTGTTTTATTCTGTCAGGTAATTCCAGATTTTCTACTTTCACAGTTAGAGTTTTTTGGGACAACAGTTTTGATCCTTGCCTGTAAAAATTACTGAAGCTTTAAAATTGGGTTAGAGCTTCTGTAAACACGTTATTTCTCTGTATCAGAAGATCTAACATATAACAGATAGAGCAGCTGATCTAGACCTAGGAGG
>JBLGBN010000023.1:0-12700 GCA_047617745.1 Candidatus Nanohaloarchaea archaeon | reverse complement strand
TTCTCTTCGAGTTCTTCGTCGTACTCAAATTCCTCGTACACTTTGAGGGTTCCTCTCGACGTGTTCTCGCCGTATCCCGTGTAAACGGATTCTACTTCGATCTTTTCTGCGTCCAGATCGTTTTCTGCTGCTACACGGCTTTTGATGTCTTCTTTTGAAGGTGTTGGTTCTCCTTCGTGGTTTACTTCTACCTCTACTTCTCTTCTGCCGAGAAGAGGGTTTTCTCTTACAGATGTTAGTGTTGCGTCCATAGTATAGTTTTACCTCGTTCGAATAGCGTATTTCCCGGGTGTCTGGATTTCAAGTCTTTCAGCGATCTCGGAGTCTTCCGGATCGTAGATTACAACAAGTCCGCTCCATGAGCCGGATAGGTCGTTGTTTTTACATACAGGACATTCTGTCTCGTCTTCAACGATCCTGTTGCACTGTTTGCATGCTTTTTCTGCCATAAGTTATTCCTCCTCCGTTTCTTCTTCCTGTTCTTCCTCGTACTGTTCGATCCATTCGTCTTTTCCGAGTCCAGGCTGCCTCATTGTCAGGTTGATCTTGTTTGTGTCCTGTTTCTCAAGGCTGACTGCGATTATTCTGGATGTAACTGTATCCCCGACTTCAAGTGTGAACTGTTCTTCTTCGGAGACAAGCATTGACTGCTCTTCATCCAGGTTGACGTATTCGTCCATGATCTGGGATACGTGACATAGTCCGTCGAATGGTCCGATTCTGATGAACGCTCCGAACTCTGTGATGTCGACTACTTCTCCAAAGGTTATCTCGTGAAGCTCTGGTTCGTAGACAATTGCGTTGTATTCGACGTCGTAGAAAACTCCTGCGTCTTCCGGCTGGATTTCTCCGCCTTCGATCGACTGTACGTCTTCAACTCCGATTACTACTCCGATTTCCGAGTTGATGGTTCCTTCAGCTTCCTCTGCGAGTCCTGCTTTAACGCTTTCCTCTACGTCTTCTCCGAGGTGCTGTGGAGGAACTCTTACCTGATCCTGGATTGTCAGTCTTTTGTACATATTATCCCTTTTAACAGATAGAAAATGATGACGCAAGTTTTAAATTGGGTTTGTATCTCTACAGATTCTGCGCCCGACCGTTCTTCACTTCGAGATGGTCGCCGGTCCGGATGATTATAACCGGTCTGGAGTTGTCTAGAAGCCTCTCTTTCAGCTCTTTGTCGTTAGTAGCTACTACAAATTTATCAGCGATATCTACTATCAGATCGTCAACCTCGCCCTCGCCTTCTGTTTCAAGCACTTTGATATCTTTCTTCTCAATCAGCTGTTCGACCAGATCGCCGTACTTTCCGCCTTTGATGCTTTTTGCCTCCTGTATAGCATCGTCAAGAGTATATATCTCGGCATGCGGGTATAGTCTTTCCAGCTCTTCGAAAACGTCGAATGAAAACTGGAATGGCGCTACCAGAAAATTGGTGTCGAGCAAGATTTTATCTTCCATAATCGACTATTTACTCTGAATCTTTAAAGGTGAAATCGAAAAGCTTCTCCGAACCGATCGCAGGTTTCTGTATCATACCTCCTGCTTCCGCCTCTTCCCAGAATCTGTCTGCCCATTCCTCGTTAACCTTACCGACCAGCATCTTCTCTTTATTCTCTATATCCTTCCAGTCATGGTATCCGCCGAGGTAGATATGGTGGCGCAGAGCTTCTCTGTTTCTCGCTAGAAGATGGAAAGCTCTTTCCTCTGTCGCACCGAGATCAATCAGTTTTTCGGCTATGGAACTGAATTCTTCTCTGAAATTGTCTGATTCAGATATTTCATATGACGCGACAAGTCTGAGATGGTAGTCGAACTCTTTTCGTGTATACATCGTTTCTGTTGCTTTTTCTCTGTACAGTGCTCCTCCTTCCTCCGCTCTGTCGTAGAAAGGGGTGTGAAGCCCGATTATTTCAGGGAAACCCGATTTTTCTCCGGCTTTAAATCCATTGTAGGCCCTCACAGCATGGAAGATTTCGTGCATCGTAACCATCTTTGCTTCATCTTCCGAGTAAACCCTCTCGCCTTCTTCACCTCTGGCAACAACGACCGTTTTCTCCTCGGGGGCGTTGAAGCAGCCTGCGGTTCTTCTGGTCTCGACCTTGTAGTCCATCCCGAGTCTATCTATCTCTTTCCGGAACATCTCCGCAACTCTTTCCGGTGAAACTTCGCCTTTGGGTTCAGTGTTTTCGCTGTTTTTTAGGTATTCTGTCGATTCTTCGGCTATTCTTTTTTCGATCATCGGCCAGGTTTTCTCTGAGATTTCCCGCCACTTCTGCTCACTCTCTATCTCGTCGGCCAGTTTGATGTAGAGCTCTATTTCGCGGAATATCTCCGTGAAAAATTCTTTCATATCCTCAGGCCCTATAGTTTCTGCGCCAAATTCCTTCAGGTGTTTTTCATCTATCTTCTCTGTTTCACTTCTGCATTTTTCGATTAGCTGTTTCAGTTGCTTGGTTTTGTGGGGATACTCTTCGAATTCAAAGTTCGGTCTGTAATTCTTTCCATTTTCTCTGTATTCTCTAAACCTTTCCAGCTCGTTATTCTTGTTCTGAATCCGTATGTTCTTGAACCACTGTGTTTTGTCCAGCAAAACCTCCACGGTATCGGAGAGATCCTGTATTAACTGACTGTCACCCAGTTCCAGGTTAATTTCTTTATTTTCCTCTATCTTCCGGGAAATTCTGTCTTTCGGGATGGTCATGTCACGGTATTTGTAAGTAATATTGAAAAGTATTCGACGGCGTTTAATGATTATGGGACCGACTATAGCCGTTTTATGGGACAGTGAGGTTGACTGGGACGGAGGTAAGCCGTTCAAAAAGGATTATATAAACTCGAGTTACGCTGTTTTCTCCCAGCTTGCGGAGGAAAGAGGTGCTGAAATACTGATCGGTAAGTTTTCCTGGTATAGAGACAATGGTTTAGAGAAAGCCTACCGCTATAGAAACGGTGAGTGGAGTAAGGCCGAAAACGTTGAGATCGATGGTATATTTGACAAGTTCAAGTTTGGTGATGAAACTGTAGATATCAAGAAGAAAATGCATGATGATCTCCCCGTTCTCAACAGCTACGAGCTGGAAGAGATATGCAAGGATAAACTACTGACATACGATGAATTTCCTGGTAGAGTGCCTGAGACAAGGGGGGCGTCTGAGGAAAATGTTGTGGAAATGCTTCAGGAATACGGCAGCGTCGTTCTCAAACCGAGGTACGATTTCGGTGGTAAGGGCGTTAGAATTATTGACAGTATGAAGGAATTTGAACCTGAAGACGATCTACTGGTTCAGAGATTCATTGATTCCGAGTCTGGTATCCCGGAGCTAGATATAGAGGGCGTTCACGATCTCAGGGTTATTGTTGTTAACGGGGAAAAAGCCGCCAGTTTCGTCCGTACGCCTGACGAAGGGCTGATAAGCAATGTCTCAAGAGGAGGATCGATGCATCATATAGAAGTTGAAGATATTCCTGAGAGAGCGGTTGAAATCGTTGATGAAGTTGAGGACCGGTTCAGCCAGTTTGGGAATCGGGTATACGCTGTCGACTTCATTTTCGACGAAAATGGCCGCCCCTGGATCCTTGAGATGAATTCGAAGCCGGGACTGGTTTTCTATGATGATGAAGATGTCAGATCATGGAAGGAGCCTTTGATGGAGAAAGTGGTGGAAACGTTGATTGAGATGGCGCGCTAATCTTTTCTCTTTTTCTTCATCGCTCTTTCATGCATCCTCTCAACTAATCGTAGTACTACATCTTTACCTATTATCCGGTTCATTTCCTCACTTATCCCGAAAGATCCGTTTATTTCGAGTATATAGGGTTCTCCATCGCTCTCAATCACGTCACAACCGCATATGTCGAACCCTGTTACGCCGGCTGCTTTTCTCGCGACATCCTTCATTTTCTGGCTCAGTTCTGCCTCTACCCGTTCACCGCCTCCTGAGATGTTTGATCGCCAGTCATCATCGCTGGACCGGGAGTAAGCCATAACTTCGTCCCCGATAACAATTACTCTCGTATCTGTCCCGCCGTGCTCCTTGAACTCCTGGAGACAGATCTCCTGCTCAAACGATTTCATTGTATCCATCACCGGTTTCAGCTCGTTTTCGCTTGACGCTCTCATCACTCCTTCTCCGCCTACCCCTTTGACAGTTTTCATTATTACGGGGTATCCGAGTTCTTTGGCTGCGTTCACTGCGACCTCGGGTGAAAGAGTGTATACGCTGTCAGGTACGTTTATCCCGTTTTCGGCCAGCACCTTCATGCTGTAGAACTTGTTCGATTCGTATGCATACGTGTCGTTCTCAGCCTGTGTGACAACTCCTTCCTCGTTTAGGACCTCTACCAGGTGCTCCGCGAAAAGCATGTCGCGGTCATCGGTTCTGATGTAAACTGCGTCGTATTCTGTTAGGTCTATATCTTTGTACAGGACTTTCTGGTCATCTCCGGTGTGGAGGAACTTTATTCCGTCTACGGGTACAGCTAGAACAGAGTCAAATATGTCTTCGGCCCTCTCCATTATCATCTGGTGTTTGGTCGATACTTCACCGTAGATTATAGCCAGCTTCACTCTATATCACCTTTCAGGGCTTCTGCTACTTCTGAAAAAATGTTTTTGCCGGCTTTTTCGGAGTAGAGTTCCAGGTTCGGGTTGGGATTTATATCGTATATTTCCTCTCCTCTGATCAATATTTCGGCTATGGTAAGACCGATTGAGTCGCATGTTTTCTGGACTAAGGTTTTCTGCTTATCTGACAGGTTCGAGTATTTCAGGTTCTCTCCCGTAAATTTCCAGCCATCTGAGCCCTCTCTGAGCGATATTATCTCGTTGTTTATCACAAGGCAACGGTACTTCTCTCCTTCATTTAGCTCGTGGAAAAGAAGGATATCTTCCTCGTACTCCACGCCTTCCGAGAAGCTCTGTATTTCCTCGCTGGTCTCCAGTTTCCTTTTCTCGGTTTCCTCAAGTTCCTCGATTCTTCTGGCTACTAGAGGTAGTTCCACACGGTTTTCTACATCTCTTACTGCTTTCTCTGCGGCCACTGAAACTGTGTTTGGGGCAGGGATGCTGCGCTTGTGCATTACGTAGTAAAGGTAGTTCTTTTTTGCGGCGGTAAAATAGGCTGTTGAAGGGTTGTCGGTTGGTATTCCTTTTTCCTCGATAGTTTCAAGAAAAACCCTTCCGAAAACTGCGTTTTTAGGCGGTATCTCGGTGAAGACTGCGTCGTAATCCTCTATCTGCTCTTCCTGGACGCTTACTTTTCTCTCACCTTTTATCACCTCAGGTGAGACGTTGGATATGCTTACGTTCTTTACCTCTTCGAAAAATCCTTCGAAGCCTTCAACGCCGTCTTTTGAGACTGTTAGAAGCCGGATAGTATCACTCCTCGTCTTCCGGCGACCAGAGCCTTGCGACGTCCCCTTCTTTTCTCCATTTATCCATGTAGTTGGAGACGGAAGATGGCATACTCTCCTTCAGAATACGTCCCTGTCTCATTATCCGTGTAAGCCGGGATTCAAGGGTTTTGGAGAGTTCCTCGTAATAGCTTTTATCTGAATAAAGCAGATTATTCTTGATCCTCCAGAATGCTGTGGTGCCTTCAGGCGCGATGACAGTGTAACCTGGCTTTTCTGTGTCCTCGATAGCTTCCAGAAGCCTTTCTTTATCTATATAGTATACGCCTCCTCTTCTTGCTCCTGGATCAACCACCAGTACTTCGTTCCCTTCAACTCCTACACAGAGAACCTGTTGTTCTATCTCGGTTTCTGTGAATAGTTTTTCTTTGTCTATCCTGGCAAGGACCAGGCCGCCGTCGTTGAACCAGGTTTTGAGTTCGGATCCGATATCAGTTATTTTTTCATGCTCTACAAACCCTGTCTTCACGTTTCCGTTGGTGATGTCTTTGACTGCTTTCTCGATCTCCTCTGGGGAGGTGTCTTCTGTTTTCTCGTCTATTTCTTCCTGTTCGGCGCGGTAGCCGAATATTTCCAGGGCCATTGCAATTGATGCGGCTCCTGCTAGTTCCTTTTTCTCTGCTATGAAGTGGTCTTTTATGTCTTCCAGTGTTTCAATATCGCTCTTGGTTCTCTTCACTGACAGGTTCGAGTTCATCAGCTTTATGTTGGGTGAGAGAACTGTTCTGCCGGATTCGGTGTTTGTTATCGTGCTGAAAAGTGATACGTTCCTTATCTCGGCTCTTTCTCCATCCATATCAATTTCTTCGCCCGGTTTAGCTACACGGGAGTTCTTGAGGTATATTCCGGCTGCGTAGTTCTGGAAGAGATCTTTGAAGCCGTAGAACAGCAGACCTGCAATCAGGAAAGCTGCTGCCCAGGAAGACGCCCTTACAAGCTCGTCCACGAAAGCGCTTCCTATTCCCAGCTGTGTGAGGAATATCTGAACCAGCAGTAGGTACAGGAATGCCTTCAGAATACCTGCGAAGAGCCTGAGAGCGCTTTGTGAAAGCCCTATCTCCCTGAAGTACGTGTGAACTCCTATGGTCTTCATGAAGTCCGCTCCAGCCTTTGTCGTGATGTTGATCGCGAGAAAACCGAGGATCACTACTAGGATTGCTGAAATCATCTGTGGTACAAACTGGATCAGCGAGTCGATTACACCTGTGTTTATACCGGTGTTGAGGTAGAGAAGTGCTATTATAATTATGGCTGAATCAAGTGCGTATGAGAAGTATTTCAGCGCCTCATTTCTCTCCTTTAAATCCTGCTGGGTAAGTTTGTCGCTTCTCTTCTTCCAGAATCTTCTTGCAAGAACGTTTGAAGCCTTCACTCCTAGGTGTCCGAAAACAAGTATGAGAAGAGCTAGGCCGGCTCGCACAAGCGGATCGCCTGTGCTGATTAGGTCAAGTACCATTTATTCCCCTCCGTATTGTTCCAATTTGAATCCTCGGTTTAAAAGCATGCGTGGGTTCAACTGGTTGAAACAATCCTGCCGTGACCGATAAGCCGCCAGCGAGAGCCTATCTGCCGGGAAACCGCTACTCGATCTCCTTCCTCTGCGCAGATCGGCATTTTGAGGTCGATTTCAACAGTTTTTCCCAGTCCTGTTACTGCTCCGGCTGATTTACCGGTTCCGACGTTGATCATCAGAGGTTCGCCTTTTTTGATATTCTCGATCTCCTCTTTACCTTCTGATCCTGCAAGTTCTTCCATAAGTTCTACGTCGATCTCTACTTTGTCTGCTGTCTCTGGAAGCTTTCCTTTCTTCCCTAGGACGTTTCCTGCGAGACCGTCCGACTTGGAAAGTGATGGGTCTAGAGATGTCTCAACTGCGAGAAGCCCTCCAGGTGTTCCTTCGTCGACAGGTTTTCCGCCGTGGAGGATTGTTTCGACCTCTGTCGTTACACTCTTCCATTTTCCATCGACTCTGATACCGGGCCGGATTTCGATTTCCTCTCCTTCCTCAAGTTTTCCTTTTGTGAGGCTTCCTCCGACAACGCTGCCTTTAATCTCGTCGATCTCTGTTCCTGGCTTGTTGATGTCGAAAGATCGTGCTACAAGCATTTTCGGATCTGATTCAAGATCTCTGTCAGGTGTAGGAATTTCCTCGTCGATTGTCTCCAGAAGTGCGTCTATGTTAACCTCCTGCTGTGCAGAGATAGGTACTATTGGTGCGTCCTCTGCCACGCTTCCTTTCAGAAATTCTTTGATCTGCTGGTAATTCTCCTTGGCTTTTTCTTTCGAAACTTTGTCGATCTTGTTCTGAACGACTACAATGTTTTCAATTCCGATTATATCGAGCGCTGCGAGGTGTTCACGGGTTTGTGGCTGTGGAACTTCTTCGTCCGCTGCGACCAGCAGGATTGCGCCGTCCATGATGGCTGCTCCTGATAGAACGTTTGCCATCAGTGTTTCGTGGCCTGGAGCATCTACAAGTGACAGCGTTCTGACATGGTCTCCATCCCCGTCGACGTTGAAACCATCCTCGTCCTTGTAGTAAGAAACGTCGGCGTAACCGAGCTTGATTGTAATCCCTTTCTTCAACTCTTCGGAGTGTTCATCCGTCCACTTCCCTGAGAGTGCGTTGGTTAGAGTTGTCTTTCCGTGGTCGACGTGTCCGACCAGTCCGATATTTACTTCTGGTACTTCGCTCATTGTATTTTGTCACCTCTTATGGTTTTCTCATCATGCGCTCTCTGGAGGTTTCCGTCATGATCTTCCCAGAGCCTGTCAGCTGTATAAACATCTTCGTCAAATATAACTGAATAAACTGGTTTTCTTCCGGTTATCTCGTATGTTTCATCGCTGCCTTCGATCTCTACTAGTTCTCCCTCAGGATAGTCGAAGCTGTAAGTTCTCTCTAGAGCGTCCTTGACGGGAGACTGGTTCCAGATACTGTTAAAGTCCCGGGATTTCTCTGCGAAGCTTTCTAGGTAATGTTCAGTGACTACGCCCATCACTCTTCTTCGCTCAGTATGTCTTCGATCGATTTGGAACCTTCTTCTACTACCTTTGTGTTAAGCTGTTCGATCTCTCCGCTGACAGTGTTTCCCCGGACAGATTTTCTTCTTCTAACGCCTTCTTCATCTTCCTGAATTCCGGCGCCGCCCTCAAGCAGAACTTTCTTCCTTTCAGCTCCCTCAATGGATTTCCTCATCGGGAAGCCCTGTCTGTCGGTTCCTCCTGTAATTTTCAGAGTGTATCCTTCAAGTCCGATGATTCCTCCATCGAACTCTTCTCCTATCTGCTTTCCGTAAATCTGTGCTGGTTCTTCGGTTTCGATCTGGTGTGTTTCGCCGTCGTTTCCAACTGTAATTTTCATAATTTAGTTCACCTCAGTTCCCAGTTTCCTTTTAATTTGTGGAATGGGTCCCGAGCAATCTGAAATTAGTAGATAAGCTTTAAAACCCATTTCAACCCTTACGACATTTTTTATTCAGCCCCGGCAATTCTAGCTTTATGAGGAACCGGGTTTCATTCCAGTTAATTGGCAGTTTCCTGCAGATATTCGGGTTTCTCCTGGTCGCTCCGGTTTTCGTAGGGCTTTACTACGGGGAGAGCTACTTCATGTTGTCAGGTTTCGTGTTTTCCGCAGTCGTCTGTGTGGCGATGGGTGCTACACTGGAAAGGATCGGCGTCAGGGAATCTCCAAGTGTTCGGGAGGCTATGTATTCGACGGTTCTGGGGTGGTTTCTGGCGATATGTTTCGGTGCGATACCTTTCCTGGTATTCGATATAAGTATAATTGACGCGCTTTTCGAGGCCTCAGCCGGTCTCACAACTACAGGTATCTCAATGTTTGCGGAACCTGAGGCTCTGTCCAAATCTATGCTTTTCTGGCGTTCATTCATGCAGTGGATCGGCGGCCTTGGCATCCTGACATTCTTCATCGCTGTTATTAGAGAGTCAGGGGGTGTAGCTAGAAGACTTTATTCGGCAGAGGCCCACAAAACTGATTCTGGTTCAATAAGGCCTTCACTTGAAAAATCGATTATAGATCTTTGGAGGGTTTACGGGTTTCTGACAGTTATTTTCGCTGCTGCTTACGTAGGTATGGGTATGCCCATCTTCGACTCTATCCTGCATGCATTCTCAGGGATTTCAACAGGAGGGTTTTCAACCCAGTCAGCGAGTCTGGCAGCTTACAGCAGTTCTATACAGATAACAACGATAGTTCTAATGTTCCTCGGCGGTGTAAACTTCGTGCTCCTGTACCGATTAATGAGATCGGATTACAGACCTATCCTGAAGAACTCCGAATTCCGGCTTTACAGCCTTATATTCTTCCTGATTGGAGGGATGATGTCTCTGGAGCTTATTCTAGGAGGGTCAGGTCTACAGGGCTCTCTTATTGATGGTTTCTTCCAGTCGGCTTCAGTTCTTTCCTCGACAGGCTACTCCACGACAAGCATAATGTCTCTCTCCATACTTCTACAGGTAGTATTTCTCGGGCTGATGTTTGTCGGAGGTTCGCTCGGTTCCACCGCTGGTGGCTGGAAAGTGTTCCGGTTAAAAACCATGATAGAGCTTCTCAAGACAAGATTGAGGGCCTATAGTCTGCCCGAGTCTGCTATAAACGAGGTGAAGATAGACGGCGAGCTTCTAGATAACTCGGCGGTCCGTACTATATCTGTACTTTTCTTCACATGGGTTTCTGTAATCTTCCTGACAACGATGCTTGTACTGGTTATAGAGGATACGGCTCTGATGCCCGCGCTTTCAGGGACGATATCGGCGGCCGGCAATATGGGTCCTGTGTACATGCATAACGACCTTATCACGCTAAATCCGGTTACCAAGTTCATCTGGCTTATAGTTATGCTGGCAGGAAGACTTGAGATGCTCCCCGTTCTCGCAATTTTTAATACGGAGCTTTTCAAAAACTCCTAATATGTACATAGTTGTAGCAGGGATAACCACAATAGGAAGGAAACTCGTCAAGTCACTGGAGGACAGACATGATATAGTGGTGATAGACGAGGATGAAGACAAATGCGAAAGACTGTACGCTTCTTCCGGGGCAACAGTTGTCAACAAGTCGCCTGGGACTATTACAGCACTGGAAGACGCAGGAATAAACGAGGCAGATGTCGTTATATCCGCATTAGCCGATGACAACGAGAATATGGTCGTGTGCTCGCTTTCAAAGAAATACGGCGTGCCAAAGGTTATTACAAGGGTAGAAGACGACGAATATCTTGAGGCGTTTGACATTATAGGCGCTGAAACGGTAGCGCATACAGACCTACTGCTTTCCGAGTTTCTGAGCACGGTAGAGCACCCTTATCTAGTTAAGCTAGCAAATATTTCAGATGGGAGAGAGATCCTGAAAGCGAAGCTGGAGGAGGATTCCTCGCTCGCAGAGAGGACAGCTAAGGAGATTCAGGACGACAAATCCTTCCCTGACAGGTTCAAGATAGTCACGGTCATTCAGGGCGATAAGACGATTTCTGAAGACATCAACATACAGCTGGACGAAGGCGATGAGCTGATCTTGATTGGCCCCGAGGACAAGAAGAAGAAACTGGACAGCTACTTCCAGAAACAGTAACTATATTTAAGATTTTGTATCCGCTTTCCGCCTATGGAAACTGTAGAATCGGTTAACCCCTTGAGAAAGGTCGGCGAAATTATGGGTAGACTGGAATCTCAAGATAAGACTTCTGCAGATGTTGATCGAATTGTTTCTGGCCAGGATAGAATCGAGTACAGTATATATTCCCAGACACTTGGAAAGGAGATAAGCCTGACTGAGGAATACTTGCCGGACAGCTTTCTAGAAGGTTATAGGACAGGGATTTCGGAGGCCAGTGAAAGCATAAGGTATTCCGATCTAACTGGTGAGGATAACGATTCTGACTTCCTATACGTGGGAGGAGACTAACTCACTTCAAGCTGCCTGAATATTAACTTGTATGACTGCTATCGTCTGGATCAGAAGATCTCTAAGAGAGTACGATAACACGGCTCTAGTGGAGGCTTCCCGGGACCATGATGAAGTAATACCTTTCTATGTAGTTGATGAAGAGTATTTCGAAGAAACTGAGTTAGGTTATCCAAGGGTTAAGTTCTGGAACGAATCTCTGAGAGAGCTTAAGGATAAGTTGCAGGATAAAGATAAGGATATAGTCGTTCGGAAAGGCAAGCCGGTCGGGGAACTGGAAAGGATAGTAGAAGAAACCTCTGCTGATAAAATATACTTTAATAGGGATTACTCGCCTTACTCGCGGGAAAGAGATCAAGAGGTCAGAAATCTGGATATCGAGGTTGAAAGCTTCAAGGATATAGTGATGTTCGAGAAAGAGGAGATCCTGACTAACTCCGGTGACCCCTACCAGGTCTACACATATTACAAGAAGAAATGGTTCGACCGCGAGAAAAAGAGACCGTCTGAACCAGAAGATTATTCCGTCCCTGAAGTCGAGTCAGACGTAATTCCTTCTGTAGAAGAACTGGGTTTCACGGAGCCGGAAGAGTTCGAATGGATCTGGAAACCAGGTAGAGAAGGCGGGAAGGAAAGACTAGAGGATTTCAAGGAAAAGATCTGGAACTATGATGAAAACAGGGACTACGCATGGAAAGACTCCACCTCAAAGCTTTCACCCCATCTAAAGTTCGGAACAGTCTCGATCAGGGAGGCTTTCTGGACAGCTGAAAGAATCAAGTCCCGGAACTCTGACTCCGAAACCTCTGGGATTGAAACCTGGCAGGAAGAGCTGGCGTGGCGTGACTTCTACTTCCAGATGCTCTGGAACTTTCCAGAGTCCCGTAAAAAAGCCCTGCAGGAACAGTTTAGAAGTATTGAATGGAGGTCAAAAGAAGAGGCTGGCGAAGACTGGGAGAGATTTATCGAGGGCAGAACAGGGTACCCCTTTGTTGATGCAGGAATACGGCAGTTAAAGAAAACAGGGTGGATGCACAACCGGCTGAGAATGGTTGTAACTTCGTTTGCTTGTAAAGATCTGTGGCTTGACTGGCGCGATTTACACGACTACTTCTCGAGGATGTTCGTCGACGCTGAACTCTCATCAATGATCGGGGGGATCCAGTGGGCATACTCTATCGGAACTGATGCACAGCCGTACTTCCGCGTATTCAATCCGTGGACGCAGGGAGAGAAATACGATCCGGAAGGAGAATACATCAGGAAATGGGTTCCAGAACTCGAGAATGTACCCGATAAACATATACACAAACCGCAGGAGATGAACAAACTTGAACAGGAGAACTGTGGTGTAACTAT
>JBLGBN010000022.1:0-12936 GCA_047617745.1 Candidatus Nanohaloarchaea archaeon | reverse complement strand
AACAACCAAGGAGCAGCATTCAGAGTCGACGGCGGAAGCCTAAGACAGAGAGAAGACGGAGAATCCGTAACAGTTGACGGACAGGAAATCAGAGTTAGCGACGTAGTCAACCTACAGGACGACTCAGGATACGCAGACTTCTCAATCGGATCCAACGAAGTTGTCCTTGAAGACGGAAGCAGCGTAGAAATCAACGACGACTCAGTTGACGGAACCCATGTAGAACTTTCAATGGGAGACAGCAGCACAATTGACGGAGTAACAGTCTACACAGGAGCACAGGACAGAGACAACGATTACCTGGCAGCAGGTGACTCTTACGTTTCACCAGTATTCGACCAGGTAGAACTCCACTACGGAGGACTAGCTCCAAACGCAGCTGAAGACCCAGCAGAGACAGTTGACGTCGGAGTATCCGGAGACGAAGACGCAGAGATCACACTTACAGACAGCGAAGGAAACGAAGGAACAATCACCTTCAAGAACGGAGAAGCCGACAACCTGGGAGACGTTGATGGAGACATCGCAACGTACGAAGGACAGGAAGTAGGAATCGACGACTACCTAGTCCTGAACCACGGACTTTACCAGGTAAATGACGCCTTCTACGACGACTCAGGATCAGAGATCGAAGGAGAGCTAACACTCGACAACGTTCTGACCGGAGACTCAGTTGAAGTCGACGAATCAGACATGGAAGGAGACACAGTCGAACAGAGCATCGACGGAGTCGACTACAACGTACAGTTCACGTCAGGAGACACAGTCAGCATCGAAAGAGTAGACGCATCACACACAGCAGTCTACCAGAACCTCAACACAGAGACCGATGCAGCTGTAGCCTTCACAGAACAAACAACAATCGAAGGAACAAACATCGAAGACGAAGCAATATCCGAGCAAGCGAGCAACCAGACAGTAGGAACAGCACCATCAGGAAATCAGGCAGTCCACTTCAACTTCGACGACATCCACAGTCAAGAAGTTACAGTAGACTTCCTAAGTGGAGGATCCCAAGAAGCAACAACGACATTCCAAGTTGACAGTCAAGGCGTCAACCAAGTTAACATGTCCGGCTCTGAGTTCCAGTTCGATCAGGTTAGAGTCAACCCTAACCAGGACGACGCAAACAGCGTCAACAACCTGAACATCCACTACAACTACAGTGGCTCTGGAGATTACAACAACACTGGGAACTACGATCAGAACCACCAGTTCACAAGCTTCAGCGGAACAGGCGCAGACGCAGGAACAGAGTTCAACGTAGAACTTCCGTCAACAAAGTCTTCAGGCGACTACGAAGTCACATTTACCGACGATGATAGTGGAAGCGTTGTAGGTTCAAGAGAGCTAAGCCTTGCAGTTACTTCTGTAACATCAGGAGACAACACTGCAACAGTAGCTCCAACCTACGCAGATGCAGGAACAGCTACAGGAGATGCAAACATCATCACTCAGCCTGCTGCTCACCTAATTGAGCCTCAGGATGACGCCGAGGACGAACACGTCCACACATTCACAGCATCTGAAGGAGACAACTCTGACGAGCTGGAGCTTGATGCTCCGATGTACACAGAGGATAACAGTCAGTTCGAGTCATCCGACTTCGACGCTGACGACCTCACAGGTGGGTACACAAACTTCGGTACCTACTACGAGTACGACTCCTCAGACGCAGGAGAAGTCACAGTCAACCTGCCTTCAGCACAGTCCACAGCTGGAGCAGCTGTTACAGAAGCAGGCGGAAGCCTTTCAGCTGGAGCAGCTTCAGGAGATGCAACAACGCAGACTCCTACAGGATGGCCTGACGCTGCAGCTCTTGACTCAGAAGTATCTGGTTCCGACAGGAGTCAGGACCTGATCCTCGTTGGAGGACCAGCAGTCAACACACTGACTGAAGAGCTTGCACAGGACAACAAGACCTGGACACAGGGCGAGTACGAACAAGACACATGGGTACTTGACCTAGTCGAAGGATTCAGTGAAGACACCCACGCACTTGTTGTCGCAGGACACTCAGCTGACGACACTCGAGCAGCTTCAAGCTTCATCAGCAACTACGCTGATAACGCAGAAGACCTAGCTGGAGAGACAACAGTCAGCATGACAACTTCCTCATCCTCACAGTAGAGGATTTGAAGTTGTAGATTAGCGGGCTCAACCCGCTACCTTTTTTTCTTTATTTTCTCAATAAAATTACCGAAAATCATTTATGGTCTGACTGAGTTTAACTACCTATGACTAAGGAAATACTTACCGACGAGAAAAAACTGGGAGGAGAACCTTATCTTGAGGAAACCAGGATAAGGGTCAGTGATATAGCGATTAAGTACGAGGAACTGAGTTACACTTTGGAAGAGATAGAGAAAGCTTATGAGAGACTGGGTAAAAGAGATATTGAAAAAGCGCTTTCATACTACTACAGGAACAAGGAGAGATTCAGACAGATTCAGGGCGAACCTGCATGATAATCCTTCTAGATGAAAATGTAGACAACCGGATAAAGAAGTTTCTGGAAAACAAGACAGGTTTTAGGGTCTTAACCACGTTTGAGGAAGGCCTTAATTCAAGTCCCGACCGGGAAATATTACGGAAAAGCCTAGAAAATAATTATCTTATCTTGACTCATGACGACGATTTCTTGTCTATAACATCTGAATTGGAAAAGCACGCTTCAATAATTTATCTGCCTCAAAGGATAAAGTTCAGAGAAATGAAGACAAGAATAGAAAAACTTGCCGAGAATGAGCTAGAAGAGAAAAACGAAATATATTTTGTATAAACTGTTCTCGATCAGACCATTCCAAATAAATAACTCGGTTTCCAACACTGTCCAGTGTCAGTAGAGGTAAACCAGGTCAATATAATTAGAGCGGAGGACGAAGATCTTTACGAGCTTCTTGAGGAAACTCATGAAGAGGTAGGTGAAGCTCTGGTAGATATTGATATCGTGCAGTGCGGGTTGAACGGTATTTACCGGACCCTTGGTATCCCGGTTCTCCAGCGTGATTACACAAGGGAAAAAGTGGGGAAAGTTCTGGATACTTTAGAGAGTCTCGACTACCTTAGGGAATACAGTAAAGGAGTGAGAAAAGAATATGAGGCCAAGCATTTCACAGAAGATGATCTACAGGATCTGAAAAGAGAAGTTATTGCATCAGGTAGAAAAGACAGTTACCAGATGCCTTTACCCAGTGAAGAGGATATCGTGCCAGGAGTGGATGAAATCAGCTAAACTTTGTCCATTTCTTCTCGACATCGCTATTGTTGATCACTCTTAGATCTCCATCTTCCGTCCTTATCCTTGTCTTCCGTAATCCGACGTCTTCTACCTCGCCTTTAACCGAGTCGGCCTCTACAGTATCTCCAGAGTTGAAGTCTCTATCCTGTGCAAGGTAAACACCTGCGACCGTATCCGATATTACATCTTTCAACGCAAACGCAACACCTAAGGCTACAAATCCTGACGCTGTTCCCATGCTTGATGCTATTGCACCGAAACCAAGCATGCTTAAAGACACGAGAACCACCCAGAACCACATGAAAATCCGGGTAACATCCTTGATAAGGTCCAGTATAACCGGTTCAGAGTATTTTTTCGAGAAACTTTTCCTGACTGCATTGGAGATATATCTTATCGCTATCGAGGCTATAACCAGAAAAGCTGCTACCTCCAGTATCTGAAATGCAACACCCGCGATGTATGTAGATGAAACTGCGGGGAGAAGGTGGTGGTACATGTACACTGCTTTCATCTCCTGGATTTTAAATCCTGTATCAATTCCGGCGAAACTTGTGTATAAGACTGGCTGTAATAATGGAGATATGGAGGCAGTAATCGATCTTGACGGAACGATATCGGACAACAGCCACCGGAAACACCTGATAGAGGGAGAAAGCAAGAACTGGAAGGAATACCTGAAAAGGTGCAGTGAGGACGAAGCCGTCAGCGAGGTTCTCGACTTTGTTAAAGAGCTCAGATCAGATCACAGGATAGTTATAATCACAGCGAGGTCCGAAGAGGTAAGGGAGAGAACAGTGAACTGGCTGAACGAGAAAGATGTGCCTTACGACCAGCTCTTCATGCTGGAGAAAGATAAACGGAATATTGAAGACCACGAGTTCAAGAGGGAAAAGCTTGAGAGACTGGAAAATCCTGTGCTAGCTGTCGACGACAAGGAATCCAACCTTAGAATGTTCAGGGAGGAAGGTCTCAAAAGTTACATGGTGAACGGGAACGGCGAAATAAAACATTTTCACAGCTGAATAAACTGATAGAATGATCCCTAAATTATTCGTATCTTAAAGCATCCGCGGGATCAAGTTTTGATGCCTGTCTCGCCGGAACATAACCTGAGACGAAGCCTATCAGCGTTGAGAAAGTGATCGATCCTGCGATAAGCGGGAATCCGTATCCACGGACCAGTGTTATGGATGCCAGGTCGGCGGTTGCGAAAACCGCGATCTCGCTTACCAGAATTCCAAAGCCGGCGCCGATCAACCCTCCTATCAACCCGATCAGACCCGCCTCCATCAGGAAAAGTAGCTGTATCTGTCTTTCAGATGCTCCTATCGCTTTCATAGCGCCGATCTCCTGTGTTCTCTCGTTAATCGACATGTACATCGTATTCATTATACCAATGCTTCCGACAAGCAGGGCTATCGAGGCCAGCCCGACAACGATTCCCTGGACAATACTCAGTATACTGTTTAGAGAGCTCAGAATATCCTGAGGTGTGGTGACCTCAAAGTTTTCATCCCCCTCCTGCATATTTCTATCATTCCTCATCTCCTCCTCTATATTGTTGGCGACCTCTTCCTGTGAGAAACCGGAGTCAACTACAGCCACCACCTGTGTTAATTCATCGCCTACACTCCAGATATTTCTCACGCGGTCAAGGCCGACAATCATACTGTTCTGGAACTGTGGGCTTCCCGAACTGTAGAATCCCTGAACCCTGAATCTTTCTCCCTCAATATCTAATTGGCTTCTTACCTCTATTTCATCCTCGTACATGCTATCCAGGTTGATGCTTGCCATTGCCGAGGTTCGGTCCGTTGATCTCAGCTTTCTTCCGTCTTCCAGTCTCAAAGGTAAGCCACGGAAAGCAGTGTCGAAACGGTCAAGGTCTGCACCCACTACCGTCACTCTCCTGGTCTCTCCTCTGAAGGTAACTGCTTCAGTTCTCTGGTAAACACCGACAGCCTGGTCGACTCCGCGGGCTCGCTCCACCACAGATATATCCTGATCCGAGACCTCTCCCATAACCATTACCTGGTTAGAGCCCAGCTCCTCGAACTCCTGTTCGATCCCGGCCTCAAGGCCCTGTCCAAGCGAGACCAGAGATACGATAGCTGCTATACCGACAAAAACCCCGGCAACTGTTATCCAGGATTTCTTTCCACGCCTCAACGTGTTTCTTACCGCAAGCTTGAACAGGCCAGGTATCATCCTTTCCTGATCGCCTCCACAGGTTCAAGCTTCGCAGCTTTTCTGGCCGGGAGAAAACCGGATACAACACCAAGAACGAAAGATACAGAGAGCGCACCCCCGATCAGGCCAAGCGAACGGTTAGGGTAAAGCGGCATATTTGCGTACTGCCTGACAAAGTAGAACGCCACCTCGCTTATACCCAGACCGACAGCCACACCTATCACACCCCCTATCAAACCTAGCGCTCCAGATTCAATCAGGTATATCGAAAGTATCTGTTTTCTGGTAGCGCCCAGCGACTTCATAATACCTATTTCTTTAGTTCTCTCACTGACCGACATATACATCGTATTCATAATCCCCAGTCCGCCAACAAACAGAGCGATCGATACAATCCCTATAACCACGTACTGAACCAGTCCAAGAATACTCAGGAACGACTCAAGTAGATCATCGGCGGTTGAAACAGTGAAGTCCTCCTCCCCCTCTCTCACGTTTCTCTCCTGCCTCAGGTTTCTCTCTATCTCATCCGCTACCTCGGAAGGGTTCTGACCTGACTGAGGTCTTGCCAGTATGTAATCGGTTCTGTCCTCATCCCCAAGAACATCCCTCACAGAGTCTATCGGCATCACCAGCGATCTGTCATACTCTGGATCTCCCGAAGAAGCCATTATACCTATCACACGGATATCATTATCTCTAACAGTTATCTGAGATCTAAGACCTACCTCCTGATCAAATATGTTACCCGAATTAAGGTTTGATCCTGCCAGAGCGGAGAGCCTATCATTCGATCTCAGATTCCTGCCCTCCTCCACCTCCATGGCGTTGCTTTCCATTATCATTTCCTGTGAGGAATCAGTTGGTATACCGATAAGAGGCACACGTTGCTGTTCGCCCTGGAACTCGCCGACCGACTGCGCGTAGATCATTGGACCTGCCTCACCAACCCCCTGTGATCTTCTCACCGTTTCGAGATCCGACTCTCCTATCTCCGCAGATCCCTCAATCCCGCCCTGGAAAAGACCCTGAACGCCTGAACCTGGCAGAATATAGATGGTATTGGCGCCGAGATCTTCAAACTCCTGTGTTATCGAATCTTCAAGTCCCTGACTCAGTGAGAAAAGCGCCACTATCGCAGTTATACCTATTACAATCCCTATTATTGTCAGCCACGACCTCTTACCTCTCCTCAGAAGATTCTTGCCGGAAAGCTCGAAGAGATCGAGGATCATCGTACTTTACTCCTTCTTCTTTCTTCTCCAGAGATAATAGCCTCCGCCAAGAACCACAAGGAGGACAGGAATCGCTATCCAGCCGGAACTGTTCTGTGTTAGACCGTACCTATCAAGTTCTCCGGCAGTGTAGAGCTCTCTTTCCACATTGAACTGTGCGCTCTGATCACCCTCGCCGTCCTGATACGTGACTTCTACAGGCATCTCAAGCTTCTCATCGGTTTGGTTTACGTAGAGCTCGAACTCCGCAGTCTGGTAGTCGTCGGCTATCATCGATCCCAGGTAGATCGAGTCCTCGGAAAGTATCTCGTACTGGCTGGTTTCCTCCAGGCTTATCTCTGCGAATCTTGCCTCGCCCTCGCCTTTGTTTATTATTCTGAACGTGACAGTTCCTCTACCCGCCGATCTTATATCCGAGGAATCAATATCGACTTCAATATTCGGGTATCCTCCTACATTCACGCCTGTGGTCTCTGTAACTGTGAACTCCTGGCCTGCCTGGTTCTGGTATTTGATTGTTATAGGCATCTTGTACAGCTGGTTCTCGGCGTCTCCATCAACGTCGAGTGTGAAGCTGATATCTTCCCTGCCTTTTTCCCCAATCGATGTTATACGTTTTCTGTTGGTCTCTCTCGGGGCTACAGGTATCTTGCTTACATCCAGGCTGACATCAATATTTCTGAACTGTGAGTTAGCCAGATTCTCCAGAGTTATATTCATCTTGGATGAGCTTCCCGGCTGTACTCTTTCCGGGAAATCCAGATTGCTTATTACAAGCGATCTATCATCAGTTCTTACCTCAAGCGGGACGGATCTAGTCACAGTTGTTTCTCCGCCGTCTGCAGTAGTTCTGAGCTTGAGCTCATTCTCTCCAAAAACCGCGTTTTCATCAACTCTTAACTTCGCCCGGAAATGTCTCTCCTCGCTCGGACTCAAACTGCCGAAATCCCATCTTTTCTTCCTGTCATCTGTGTGGAACGGAAACTCCTCGACTATCTCTATCTCTGCATCGGATGCTTCAGCGGTCCCTGTATTCGTAACCTTGAACCATATATCCGCGTACTCTCCTGCCTGTAAAGGTACTGGCTCAGTCTTAGTAACGTTTAGCTCCAGATTTGTTGAGGCGCCCTGTGCGGCAGCCATCGATGAGAGAACAACCAGAATTGAGAATAAAACCAGTTTTTTCATTCTTCCACACCCACTTTTCCGTCTACGATGTTTATTATCCTGTCGGCATACTCCGCGTCATTTTCATCGTGTGTCACCATGACAATAGTTTTTCCTTCATTGTTAAGCTCGGTTAGAAGTTCCATAATGTTTTCACCGGTCTCGGTATCAAGGTTTCCTGTGGGTTCGTCCGCAAGTATGATATCCGGGTCGTTGGCGAGTGACCGGGCTATCGACACTCTCTGTCTCTGACCGCCGGAAAGTTCCGAAGGCATGAAATCTTTTCTGTCGCCTAATCCAACTCTTTCAAGCAGTTCTTCAGCTCTCTCTGTTCTCTCCTTCTTCCCGATTCCGCGGAAGAGCATGGGTAGTGCGACGTTCTCCGTTGCGTTCATGCTAGGGATCAGGTTGAACTGCTGGAAAACAAAACCGATCCTCTTGCTTCTCAGTAAAGCCAAGTCATCTTCATCGAAACCCGAGATTTTTTCCCCGGCAATTTCAACCTCTCCAGAACTGGGTTTATCCAGTGCCCCGATCATGTTCATCAGGGTTGATTTTCCGGAACCGGAGGGCCCCATAACTGCTACGAACTCGCCCTCCTCTATCTCGACTTCTGCCTCTGAAACCGCTTCAACTGTTGTATCCCCCATTTCATAGGTTTTCTTGACGTCTTCCAGAGTTATTATCATCTTTTCACACCTACCATTCTCATTCTGTTTCCGAATACCTCTTTTGAGTAGGTCTCCACTTTTTTCTCTTTCTCCAGCGCGTTCAGACATCTGTGAACGCTGTTTGGATCGAAATCCAGCTCCTGTGATATCCTGATAACAGAAGGCTTCTCACCGTTCTTAACCAGTTCCTGCGCTGTCTCCAGTACTTTTTGTTTCCTCATATAACATGTTTTAATTACAGCGAGAAGAAAAAGGTTGTTATGGCAGAGGAAACCCCTGAACAGGAGATAGTTGATGAACTGGAGGAGGAAGTTGAATTTCTGGAGGATGAGTTTGAATCGGCTAAGTCGGATGAAGCCTCCTCTACAACTAGGGAGAAACAGCAGCAGGTTGAGGAAATCCTTGAAGAGGTACACGAGCAGATAAGTTTTCTGAAAGAGGTTTCGGAGCGAGAAGAGTTCAAGGATGGTCAAAACTGATAAAAGGTTTTGTTGACGTATACAAAAACAGGTGTTTCAAATATGAGAAGGCTAGACAGACGTGACGGTATCGACGATGTTTTCGACCACATGCAAAAAATGTTCAACCAGTTCCAGGATATGGCAGATTTCAGAGGAAGCATGCCTGTAAACGTGAAAGAAGAGAACGGCGAAGTAGTGGTCAGTGCCGACATGCCGGGCGTCCAGAAAGAAGATATCAACCTGAAAGCAGACAGCGATGGACTGGAAATCTCCGCAGAATCCAGCGAGGAAATCAAAGAAGAGAACGAGAAATACATCAGAAAGGAGAGGTCTTCCAGAACCTACCGGAGAAGAGTTGCATGGCCGACAGAGGTAAATCCGGAATCAGTCAGTGCCGAATACGAGGACGGCGTCCTAACCGTAAGAGCTGACAAGGAAGATCACGAGGACTGGGACATCGAAGTCGAGTAACTATTTACTCCTCTTAATTTTCTTCCAGAGCCTGATCTATATTCTCAAGGATTGAGTCATCACCACCGAAAAGCCAGCCTCTGAACAGATCATTATCAACAGTTGACACAATATCAGATTCTCTAGCCTTTCTCTCCGCCTCAGGAGTGCATAAATAAGCCCCTACATCAGAATAGTTTGGAATGCTGTGGATATCCTCTATCGGCTCCTCAACAACATCGTTCCATGCCAGAACACGGGATGAATAAGGTATGTCCACTCCCTGGTTTCGCTCTATATTGTCAAGTAGCTCCCGCATATACTCATTCTGTCCAACCCCATGTTCTACCAGATCGTACATCTCCTCCTGCTGTGCACGTTTTTCAACAGGAGGAATCCTGCCAGGCGATTTAAGCTCTAAACGGGTTATTTTACCGGTTTCAAGGTCTATCCGCCCTACGTCAATATCTCCTGCCCGTCCCTGATTATCCGCACCAGCACCTACTTTATGGGCTTTATGCGGGTCGACGTTCTGCGGTGTATGGTAATAATCTCTCTCAATAAGGTAAATTTCATCGTCAGAAAGTTTTTGTTCCAGACCCTCCCGACCAGCTACTTCATCTCTGTAAGGGTCGTCAACAATCCATTCGTGTAATTTGAAATCGGTTAGAACATCGTGCCTGTCACGTCCATCGTATCCTCCTTGACTATCGAGAAATACCCCGGATTTCAAACGCAACCGCCTTTAACAAGGTTGTCCGGGTTTTCAAACATCCTTATGTTATTCTTGATAACTTCCATTTTTTAGTCTTTCCATTCAAGAGGCTTCAGCCCTGAAAAACCGTATTCCGGCAACAGAGATTCTATATCCGCCTTTATGGTTTTTTCCTCAGATTCCGGGTCTATAAAGTAATTTCCTTCAAGTTCGGCATCGTAACTCTTTCTAATGCTTTCAGGAGTCGTTATAGCCATTCTGGTCCTAAAACCGTTTTCATCAAGGAAATCTCTCGCCTCAGCAAGCGCGTTCATTACCTCTTCCCTGTCTACCTCTGCTTCTTCAGAATGATAGAAACGTGTCTCCACTTCACGGCTCTCACTGCGGTACCTGAAGAAATCAAGTTTGACGCCGTTCTTCATCCACAAGTCACGGCATACAGCGTCATACGAATCCTTTCCAAGATCAGATACTGCTTCGGCTATCTCCCAGTCTCTAACGTCCTCCCATTCCCCCATTTTATCTAAAAATATACCTCTTAATCTTTTTCACTCTACGTGAAACATTCCACCAGAACCGAGTCTTTACGCCGCTCAAATCCGGTTTCCACTCCGAACTTCTCCACAACCTCCAGATTGGTTTCAACGTGAGAAGTTATCTCCGGTACAGATATTTCTCCGCCGACAATCGCCATGAAAACGATCAACTGGTCCGCCATGTATTCATCAACAGCAGCCTCACTCGAGTGAAAACTCTTGAAATCTTGAACCGCTTCCTTTGCAACATCCTCTGATCTTTGACCTCTCTCCCCGAGAACGTCGAAACCAGCTACTGTATTCTCGTAGACCGCTTTGACGAGTAACGATGACCCGGTTGAATCAGTCTTTTCGTAAAGAGTGTTTTTCTCCAGAGGAACTGAAATATGAGAGTTTTTCAGTATTCTAGCGGCTTCATCAGCCTGACGGTCAGCAACATCCTGATCTTCAAGCCCGGAAGACGCTTTCGAGTATATCTCAAATCTTACTATCTCGCCTCTACCGGTTAACTCAACAGGCTGTAGAGAATGTTCACCTGTTCTTAGAGTCGCTTCTCCTCCACCGACTGGGTAGTAACCGGTTTTCTCCAGCTCCAGTTTCCCGGAAAAACCGAATTCTCTGACGAGAGGTAGTTTGACATGTTTCAGATAATTAAATGTCGGCGACCACTTGACATCGGTCCCGCCTTTAGCAGTTAAACGAAAACCAGAGTCAAACTGAGATGTAATCGGCAAAACAGTGTCGTATAACAGTGTTATGCTACCTGCGGTTCCAATATTCGCTGTGAACGGATCACTAACCAAAGTTTCAGGCCGGAAAACCAGTTCCTCTGAACCCATCTCATCGCCTTCAACTTCCGCGTCCGAGATCCTTTGAGCTGCTTTCACGCATTCCAGGTGCTGGTTCTTCAAACCAGGATTAGATCTATTACCTCTGATGTTTTCTATCCTGAAATCTTCCTGTCTTATCACCGATAGTGCTAGCGCAGTTCTCAGCATCTGACCTCCACCCTTCGCTCCATTGATCTCGATCATGGATAAAAAGCTGTACAGGGAATGATTTAACGGTAGCGATGACCGAAGCATTCACACAATCACCGGAGGAACTCGAACAGTTTCTCGACTTTATAGAGAACGATCTGGAAAACATCAGAAGGGTTATAAACTGGTGTCAAAGGGAGGACCTGGATGTTGATTTCATGGTTCATGCAAAATCAGAGACTGCGGAAGAATCTGCCGAGAATGTCGGAATAGAAACAGAGAAGATCGTGAAAACACTTGTATTCAAAGCCGGAGAAGAGTTTGTAGCAGTTCTATGCCCTGGCGACGAAAGAGTTTCAGAGGGCAAACTTGAAGACAAACTGGGCTCAGATATCCGTATGGCGAATCCTTCTGAAGTCGAAGAGCAAACAGGTTATGTTGTAGGAGGGGTATCACCTTTCGACCTGGATATACAGGTTTTAATGGAGAAAACAATTTTGGAAAACCAGGCAGTTAAACCTGCTGCAGGTTCCCGGGTGGTTGGAGTCACATTAGACCCGGAAGAACTGAGAGAAACCGTTGCGGCAGAGACCGCAGACCTTGTGTGAAAAACTTAAAGCATAGCCACGACATCTTTTCACAATGGATAGCTTAGAGGAGAGTGATCTTGACGAACCTCAGTATATCCAAGAACTGGATAGAAACCTTGATTACTGCCTCACAGAGCTGAAAACGGTTGTTGACACCCTGGAAGATCTCGAGGAAGTTCCAACAACTAGCGAAACACATATTGAAAGGAGGATGAAAGGCAAGTGGGAGATAAACACTCCTGAAGTAAGGGAGACCTACAGATCAGCAAGAAAACTCCTCGAACAAGATACAGATCCCGATTATTCTGATAGAATAGAAGATATCGAGAGCAAGAAAGCAGAAATTGAGGAAGTCGTCCTCAAGGCTCAAAGCTATGACCTGCTAGACGACTCCAGCCGGTTAACCGCTACAGATACACCTTACCGCTCCAGAAACACAGTATGAGCAAAAACAGTTTTAACAGTTACAGACCCATCCCTTGACAATGAACAAGGAAGAGCGGAAAGAACTGGTTCTACGTAACACAACTGAAATCATACAGGAGGAAGAGCTTGACGAAATTCTGGAAGAGAAAGAATCACCAGTAACATATATCGGATATGAGACCTCCGGGCCGCTACACCTTGGACACTGGCTTTCAATCAGGAAAGCACTGGACATGCAGAAAGCAGGATTTGATGTAAAGATACTTTTCGC
>JBLGBN010000021.1:0-13255 GCA_047617745.1 Candidatus Nanohaloarchaea archaeon | reverse complement strand
TCCTGGAGTCGGGACTTCACGCATTTCAACCCCCCAGATATCATGTTCTTTGGCTTCGAGTACATTTGACAGGTAGTCGGAGTTCTCTTTTATCCCGGATCATTGAAAGATGCTATACCTACGGGCTAATACCTGAAAAATTCTATTAAGCATTTTCTGGACGGGTAAAGTAGGAGGAGAAAAACCCGGAGAAGAAGCTAGCGTATCCAACCGCTATTAGACCTGCCTTCAGCATCTGGTCTATGATACTGCCGTGGCCTACACTGATCGAGGTTATAATATAGAACTGAAGGAGAAGGTAGGAAAGCGGTACTGAGATGGCTGTACTGACAAGTCCGCGAACCACAGCTGCTCCAATCCGGTTATCCGCCCTTTCCTCCAATCTCATTCTAGACCTTGTCGTTTATTTCCTCAAGTAACTTTCTAATTTTGACAAGCTCCTCTTCAACTCCGCTACCACGTTCATCTCCATCGGATCGGGTTTGAGCTTTCTTCAACTTGTTGTTGATTATGTTCTCAACTTCTCTAGGATTGTCGATACTGTTAAAACGCATCTCTATACCGCTTCCACCGGCGGTTGAAACCTCAATGTTTCCATAGTTGAAGTATTTACCCAGTACTCCCTGTGAGAAGCTGATGTTCTGGACCTTGTCAAAGCCGATCTTCTGTACACTTCTAGAAAGAATCCCTGTTTTTCTGTACAGACCTTCGTTAGTTACCAGAAAGCTGGTGTTCTTCACGTTCAGGTATGCGCCCGCCATCACTAGCAGACCGAGACCTGCAAATGCTATCATTGGAACTCCTATTACTACTGCAGGTATAATGCTTTTGAGCCGGGGCTGTCCCTCCCAGAGAACTTGTTCATCTGAATCAAGATTAGTCCAGTCAACTGTCATGCTATAATTTTAGCGTTCTATAATTTAAGTTGCATCCCTTCCGATAATTTCGCTAGCTCTCTCAATCTCGTATTCAACTATTCCATGATGTGATCCTTCGAAAATGTACTTCTCTACCTCTGCATTCAGGCTTTCAAACACATCTTCGGTTTCATCGACACGCTCCCTCGGGATGTGAGGATCGTTTTCTGCGCACCCGATGAATACTTCTGTACTTTCCATATCGCCGGAGAATCCCTTAACTTCTTCCCCAATTAATCCGCCGCTAAGAATGATCAGACCGCCATATCTAGCTGGGTTGCTAGCTGTATATTCGGAGACGAGGCATCCGCCCTGTGAGAAACCTAGGAGGAAAACATTTTCTTTACCGAGTTCTTCAGAGCATTTCTGTATCAGTTTATCCAGTTTTTCCAGCGCAGAGTCCAGGTGTGGTTGATTTTCTTCTCTAGGCCGCAGAAATGATTTCGGATACCATGTCCTGTTCTCGGCCTGTGGCGCGAGATAGGAAGCCTCAGGTAGTTTTTCGGAAAGGCGGATTACGCTCTCGGCGGTTGCTCCTCTTCCGTGTACCATTATAACTGCTTTATCGGCGTCCGCCAGATCTTTCCCGGCTTTTACTACTTTCTGATCTTCGTGTATCACTGGTCTAGCTCCTCTTCTCTGAATTCGGGGAGCGCTGACTCTATCTTCTCTCTGTGCTCCTCAAGGTTTTCCGGTAGCACTAGGGAGCTTCCGAGCTCTTCGACGGATTCGTCTGCGGTGTACCCTGGTCCCATGCTGGAGAACTCGAACAGGATTCCTGGCGGTGTTCTGGTGTAGGTTGAGGTGAAGTATTTTCTTGAGATAGAGGGGGAAGGTTTCAGACCGATGCTCTGAAGCTTCTCTCTCCACATGTCAATCTCCTCTCTATCTCCGGCTTTGAAAGCGGTGTGGTGAACTGTTCCTTTACCCATCCTACCGTGTTCGTCGGTCTCTCTGACCTCCACACAGGAGCCATCCTCGGCATCGAAGAAGCTTTCCTTATTTTCCTCAAGACCGAGCTCTTCAAGCAGCGGCGCTATATCGTCTTTCCGATGGACTGAAACGGTTATATGGTTCATACCTTGGATCTGGTGCTCCTCGGGCACGTTGCTTTTCTCCCAGGGAATGTATTCCTCTGCCTCTTCCTCGACCAGTCTTAAAGGAAGTCCGTCCACATCCTTGAATGCCAGGCTTTCTTCTTCCCGCCAGAGCTCTTCCTGAAAATCTATCTCCAGATCTTCGAGCCTTTCACGCCAGTAGTCTAGAGATCCTTCGGGAGCTCTTAACCCAAGTTCTGTTATCATTCCTGCGCCCATCTTTCCTTCCTCTTCTGTCATGCCCGGGAAGAAAGTTATGCTGGAACCGGGTGTGCCTTTTTTATCGCCGTAAAAGAGGTGGTACATCTCTGGTGCGTCATGGTTAACTGTCTTTTTCACCATCCGCAATCCAAGCTTGTTGACGTAGAATTTAGCGTTCTCCGTAGGTTCGCCTGCGATCGCGGTGAAGTGGTGTAGGCCTTTTACTTCGAGTTCTGTCATGTTTTCATAAGTAGGGTCCGAGTGTTAAAAGCCTGCCGAAGCTCCGGGCATAGTTAACATATGAGCAAGTGATTTTAACCGTTTTTAGAGCTTCTGGGTTGAATTTGGGTCTGAATTTGGGAAGAGTTCGGAATACCGGTTTTAAAAGGGAGAACGATTTTGGAGATAGAGGTGATCGAAGTTGACACGATACGTGCTCCTCAAACAGGATCGGAAAGATGTAAAACCTGGAGAAGAGGAGGACTCCCCTGACTCCGAGAATCGGGAGATGCTGGTCGGCGATTCTTTTGATGCACAAGAGGCCCGAGATAGATGGATCGACTCGGTGGAGAGAATCCTCGAGAATGAAAGTTTTGATAGAAAACAGAAACATGCCAGAAAGAATCTTCACGAGGTCAGGTTTAACGGGGATTACGGTCTGAGGGAGCCGCCGAGGTGGATGATCTGAGAACAGTATCTTTTTCTTTATACTCTTTCAAAACCTGTTTACGAAACCCGGTACAAATCTAATAGCGATGCAAAAAGATGCAGAACTTCAAGAAGATGCTCTGGTGGTTGATAGGCGGAACCAGAGGTGGCAAGAATAGGGTGAGAATCATCATGACTTTGAACGAGACACCGATGAACGCAAACAGTCTCTCAGAGGAGCTGGATCTAGACTACAAGACCATAAAGCATCATCTCGATTTAATGGAGGAGCATAACGTGGTGGATATAATGGGAGAAGGATACGGCAAAAACTACTTTCTGACAGAGCAGATGGAAGAGAATATGGAAAAACTCGAGGAAATCAAAGAGAAAGCGGGTGTAGAAGTATGAAGGAGTCAACAGAGTTCAAAGCAGTGATGGTGTTTTCTGTTCTATTCGCGGCCATGACCGCATTCATCGGGAGATCAGCGGTTATAGGGACAGGTTTTGTTGAGAATGTGCTGCTGATCAAAACCTTCCTAACCTCTTTCAGCATAATAACGCTTTCCGCGCTTGTAGTCAACTACTTCAGAATCTACAGAGAAATGCCAACCTCGACCTCGAGAACCCTGACAGTATTCAGCGCCTCCCTGCTGTTTTACGCGCTTTCCGCATCACCGCTCATACAGATACTCGCCGGCTTCCAGGTGATAACCGTCGGACCGTTTACATACCTACCTGATCTATTTGCAGCAGTTGCCTCAGTGGCGATACTTTACGAGAGCTACAGGTGAGAAAACAGTTTTCAAGGCTTGCTCTCAACTTGTTCCCATGGATTTCCAACAGAAATACAGAGAGTTCTTCGATGAGAAAGACGGAAGCTTCTACGATGGAGACAGGTTTGTGACTGCTGTTGGACCGGAAGACGCTGATGTGATGATGGTAGGAGAGGCTCCCGGTGAGAATGAGGTAAAGGAGGGAGAGCCATTCGTCGGCAGAGCAGGACAGAAACTGAACGATATACTCAAAGATATAGGGGTGGAGAGATCCGATATCTATATCACTAATCTAGTGAAGGTCAGACCGCCGGAAAATCGGGATCCGAAACGGGAGGAGATCGACTACTGGAGACCTCTGCTTGACAGAGAGATAGAGGAGGTTGACCCGGATATAGTTCTAACACTAGGTAATTTTGCCTCAAAGGAACTTTTAGGCAAAAAGGAGGGTATCACCAGTATCCATGGCAGGATATTTTCCAGAGAAGGAAGAAAAATAATGCCGGTATATCACCCAGCTGCAACCCTGTACGACCGATCAAAAACCCCGGAACTCGAAAAAGATCTGAGGAAAGCATTTGGAAAGGAGGAAACCGGTCAGACCAGTTTGAAGGATTTATAGCATAAAGATTTCGACGGGAAAACTATCTATGGAACAGTATAAACCGATTATCGATGACTGGGAGGCGTTTAAGGATTCGTGTGAGAAACCTGCGCTCTCCACGGTAAGAAAGAACAGTATCAGGGCTGGCGATAACTTTGAGAAACGGCTGAGAGATGATTTTGATGAAGTAGAGCAGTCAGACTGGAATCCTGAAGTCTTCAGGTTGCCCGGCGAGAAGACGCCTGGGAAATCTATGATGCACTGGCTCGGTGAGTACTATGTTCAAGAGGAATCTGCTGCCACCCCTGTCGAGGTTCTGGAGCCGCAGCCAGGCGAGAAAGTGCTCGATATGTGTGCTGCTCCAGGTGGGAAAACCGCGCAGATCGCCTCAAAGATAGGGAACAAAGGGATTGTGGTAGCGAACGACGACTCTTCTCAGAGGCTGAAAAGCCTCCACGCAAACGTATACAGGACTGGAAGCGCATCGGTGTCAGTCACAAACTATGACGGGAGACAAATCCCGGAAGAGGAAAGGTTTGACCGGGTACTGCTGGACGCTCCATGCTCTGGAGAAGGAGATAGAGCTAGGAGAACGTTTCTTCCAGCGGAACTGCACGAGAAGGAAAATCTTTCCGAACTCCAGAAACAGCTGGGGGAAAAAGCAGCAGCGCTTCTAAAAGAAGGCGGAGTTATGGTATACTCCACCTGTACAATCAACACTCGGGAAAACGAAGAAGTGGTGAAGTATCTGGTCGAGAACACGGAACTGGAGCTGGAAAACATCGAGCTTGAAGTAGACCACACTAGAGGAGCCGAATCATTCGAGGACAGAGAGTTCGGAGAAGAAATGAGTAGAACAGTGAGGGTATATCCACATTATTTTGATTCAGGAGTAATTTATGTCGCAAGATTCGTTAAACCACAGGGATCGCTCAATCGAACTGGATCTTCTATTCCTTCTGGTTCAGGAAATGAAGCAAAGAAAGCATGGATTTACTTGGAAGAAAGATTCGGCGTCAAGAGAGCAGATCTCGAAGATTTTAAGATACAGCAGATTTCCGGAGACTACTGGCTTCACACCGCAGGAGTTGAAGGACTGGAGTACGAGACTCGGGGTATTCGCTGCCTGAGAGATACAGGCAGAGGGCTGAAGCCGACGACCTACATTCTCCAACTTTTGGAAAACGAGATAGAGAAAAATATAGTGGAGGTCGACAAAGAAGAGCTAATCGATCTGCTGGACAGGGAGGAAATGATCGACCGGGAAATGGATGAAGAAGGATATGTGGCTTTAAAGCATCAGGACAGGATTATTGGCTGTGGCTATTACAAAAATGAGAAAGTTTCCTCCAGAGTGTCTAAAGGAAGATCGAAAGAGCTGAAGAAGATTATAGAGCAGTCAAGCTAGAAAATCTTATTCTCCGTTATCGATGCCCGCTACCTTTCTTCTTGTCGTACAGGAACTCTATAACGTATACTGCTATAAGAACTGCGGACGCCTGAACTGCTAGAATATGAGGTTCGAACGATACCGAGAAAATACTTTCTCTGTTGTAGTAGTCGAGCTGGGAGTAAAGGACGTAGATGTTTAATCCGAGAACAAGGATAGTGGCGAGATCCATGCTGGGCATCTTCTCCAGCATCGCGCCAAACTTTCCTGAATCTCTACTGTTTAAACTACTGACCATAAATTCCCATATGTTCTCTTTATTATAAGTCTAATTTCTCGGCGGCGAGTGGTTTATAAGTTTTAACCCGGATTGTTTGCATACTGGCGGCCAGAGCGAGGGGGCAACACCCGTACCCATCCCGAACACGGAAGTAAAGTCCCTCAGCGATCTGGTCAGTACTGCCTCGCGGCGGGACATCCAGGACGCTGCCAGACTATTTTTCCCTCCATTCTAACTTTCCATCATTTAGAATCGTTAATTATTGTTCTGAGAGCTCCTTAATTTCTAGGTATCGGAAGGAGTTTACTCTTCAGTAACAAATATTTTTAAGTTTTGCTGTGTAAACTTCTGCTATGAGTGTTAACAAAAAATTCTTCGGAGAGAATGAGAATAATGAGGATAGAAAAGTTAGAGTTCCAGAACTCGAAGAAGTAAGTGAGGAAGGATACCATAACTATGGATCTGCCTACAAACCTGAATTTAGAGAATCCGTAAATAGAATTTCAGAGCTTTTCTTTGAGGATCGTATAGAATCCATAGAAATTGATGGAGAGGAATACGATTTCAATAGCGGCGATTATAGATCGGATCTCGAAGATCTTGTAAACGAAATGGAAGAGCGTTACGATAGTGTAAGATATACAGAGACAGATGATACTGGCGGAGAACTGTCCATTGATTTCTACAACGTAAGAGCGTTTTATGATGAGAACTCGAAAAAAAGTAATAACGACGGCGATATTTCAGAACGCAAGTCGAGATTTATTTCAGAACCGGAAGACTGGGATTTCTTGGGCGGTCAGAGCGCCGATCAAAGGATCATAAGAACCCCAACCCCAAATTCTTCAGTTCGCGTAGAATACGAGGATTCAGGTGCATAGATCAAGAGGCAAAGGTGAATAATCATGAGCGCAGCTAAAAACGGAGATACCTTCACAATGGCGGGTGAGGCAGAGACTCATCCAGAAGGTAAAACAAACATCGGGGAGGCAGAACTGGAATTAGAGGATAGTGATCTGGTTGTTGAACTGAGTGATTTCCCTGACCAGAAAGTTCCTTTCGATGAAGCTGTTGAATCCCATGAGACAGACGAGTTTAGGGAGATATGGGGAGATGTTCAGAAAGCCTTGGAAGAAGAGGTATCCGACGAATTCGACCTGACCCCAGGCGATCACATGCTGAGAGGATTTGGAGGGGGTATGATGACTGTTGTTGAAGGAGAAGATTCTCTGAAACTGTACGGCCCTCAGAGGGACTTTGGTGCATCAGCCAAAGGGATGATAGATATCTCCGCAGGTAGAAGCACAACCGGGGGAGGACTAGAGAACTGGTATGAACAGGCTGAAAATGAATTCGAGTTCGAAGACGATATACTTGAAAAATATGAAGACGAGCTTCTTGAGGAATCAGGAGAGGAAGACTGGGAGTCGCTTCTGGTTAGAGAAGGAGCAGAAGAAATAGTCTTCACATCACAGAATGAGAATGGGGAAAATATTCTGCATGTCCCGGAGTACGGCGATGAGGAAATAGATAGTATAGTTCACAAAGCAGTTCTGCAGGAGTTCCTGAAAGCGAAAAACGGAGCGAAAGGCTTTGGAACGGATGAGAGAAGCCATTTACACGATAAAGATTTCAAGGTTGAGACTTACGAGGCATCTGCGGAAGCGCCTGAAAACGCAGCGCAGATAATACTTGAAGACTTCTATGGAGAAGACTACGAGTTTGAGGCAGGTCTGGTACCTGAGTTTGAGTCCTCAAGTCTGGAAGGTGTGCTATTGAATGTAATTGATGAAGAAGATCTCCCAGCTGATTATTCCCCACAGGATACAGAAACAGTGGATATAGGGGATGACTACGTCCATCTCGATAGAACCGCCTACGAGATGGAGATAGATGAGGGGGGAGTATCCGTCAATCTCTACGAGGAAGGTGAACTAAGCGAGGAGCTTACACTTGAGGAATATGTAGACGAGATGGATCGAGAGTTCGAAAGATACCTGGATTCAGTTACAGAAGACCTCGGGGACTATGATTCGGAAGAACTTATGGAAGAAGTCGGGGAAGAGTACGGTTCCAGTTTCGCAACTGTAAAGGTCCTTGAAGGCCTTGAAGCTCTGAAAGATCGAGCGCCAGAGTACGAGGAATCTATACAGCAGGCTTACAATGAGCTTTCAAGGAAGGCTGAGGTCAGATCTGAACTTCCGTGGGCTGGTGGAAACAGCCAGGACCCGGCAGCCAGCTGATTTAAAATTGGCTCGTTCTTTAACCTCATATGTTCACAGGACTAGTTGAGGAAACCGGAAAAATTGTTTCTGTAAAAGATGCTGGAGAAGGAAAGCGGATAGAATTTGAAGCTGAAGATTTCTTTGAAGATTCAGAAACGGGCGACAGCATCAATGTTTCAGGGGCGTGCTTGACAATCGAAAGTTTCACAGAATCCGGAGTTGAAATATTTCTAGCAGAAGAGACTCTGGAAAAAACCTGGTTCTCGGAGCTTTCTGAAGGCGAGGAGGTCAATCTTGAGAAATCCCTAACCCCTAAAGACCGGATGGGTGGCCACTATGTTCAGGGCCATGTAGATGCTACAGCTGAGGTCAAAGAAATTGAGGAACTGGAGGAGGGCTGGAACTTCTGGTTATCACTTCCCGAGGAGTTCGAGAAATACATCGTGGAAAAAGGCTTCATAGCAGTAGAAGGTATCAGCTTGACAGTAGTAGATATTAAGGAAGAACGGTTCTCCATCACGATTATACCTGAGACATGGGAAAGCACCAATCTATCAGGGAAAGAGGAAGGAGACTTGGTTAATCTCGAGGTAGATGTGATGGCAAAATACGCTGAAAAGGCTTCCCGATATCAGGATTAAATAATTTTGAGGACAATTTAGATTTATGGTAACTTCTCAGGGAATTAAAACTAACGCAAAAATATTCAGTTTTCTATCCGTTCTGACAGGGGTATTCCTGGGAGTAGGGTACCTGATAGGAGGAACCGGCGGAATGATTATAGGATTATTCTTCGCCGGGTTGATGAACTTCGGAAGCTACTGGTTCTCCGATAAAATAGTCTTGAAGATGTACGGCGCCGAACCGCTTTCCGAAGAAGAGTACCCGGAACTTCACGATAAAGTAGCGGAGCTGGCGGAAAAGGCCGGTATCCCGAAGCCGAAGCTTTACAGGAACTCGATGGAGGTCCCCAACGCGTTCGCAACCGGCCGAAACCCTGAGAAAGGAGTAGTGTGCGTTACCCAAGGGCTTCTAAACCAGCTGGAGAAAGATGAGGTCGAAGGAGTTATAGCCCACGAACTAGCGCATATCAAGAACAGAGACACTCTGATCAACGCCTTGGTTGCAACAGTCGCAGGTGCTGTAGCTATGATAGCCGAACTTGCTTTCTGGTCCTCGCTTTTCACAGGAGAAGAGGAGGGGGAAATGATCTCCGCACTTGCTTTCATGATTGTAACTCCGATAATCGCGACTATTATCCGGATGGCGGTATCCCGTACCATGGAGTTCAGAGCCGACTCTGAAGCAGTTAGAATCCACGGCAGTAAAGAAGGACTTTCAAACGCGCTGCAGAAGATAAGCTCCTCCAATAAAGGATATAAGTCGAAAAAACATGTCTCAAAAGTTCAGGAGTCCGGCGCCAACCTGTTTATTGAAAACCCGTTTTCCTCCGACAAACTGACCAGGTACTTCTCTACACATCCACCGCTAGAGGAAAGACTGGAAAATATTGAGTCAACGGAGGTCTAACCAGTTTTGGGGTCCTTCCATCCAAGCTTTGAGCTTGAGCCGAACGTAAAAGAGGCGGTAGCGCAGAAAAGGCTTTCTGAAGTATCTGAAAGGTACGGCCTAGAACTAGAGGATATTGATGTGGAGTTCGATAGCTCGATGCCTTACAATGTGATGGGCAGAACCTCGGTATCAGGTTATTCGAGTAACCAGCCTGAGATAACGGTCGGCGATAGCTTTCTGGAGGCTAGCGAGCCGGAGCAGCTCAAAACCATGCTCCATGAGGGAATTCATGTGAAGCAATTTCAGGGAGAGGTAGATAACTGGTTAAGAGATGAGTTTAACGCCTCCCGAGATTTTGTTAGAGAGGTAGAGAAATCCAGCGATCCCCGTTACACGGAAGAGATCGAAGGGATAACTGAAGCGCTGACGGACACTATTTTGCCTTTCGATGTGGGAACAGGTTATCCGTACGAGAAAAGAAGCAAGATGTCGGAGCTGGAGTCCAAAGGCTTCGATATCGAGTCGGAGCTTGTGGAGGATATAGAGGACGAGTTCAATGGGCTAGTTGAGGATTACAAACAGATCTATGAAAGCTTTGATCTTGGTGAGGCATACCTAGAGCAGGGAGAGTTCAATGGTGTAGAATACACCGCGCTCGCCATTGGATACGAAGATGGCGAAGCTGCTGTAAACGAATACCTGGCCGAGTCGTTTGATGAGGATTACTCCGAAATGCTGGAACCGGATTCAGCTACTGAAGGATATCTGGCCTAGAGTGTTGTATGCTCGCCTATAAGAGCATCGTTCATATTCGCGTCCTCTATTTCACAGAAACTATCTATTATCGAATTTCTGAGATCCGAGTCGTTTACCTCGGTGTCGGGAAATATTATAGTATTGTCAATTCTGGTGTCCTCAATGGAAGCGCCCTTCATTATGAAGACGTTGTCTCCAACTTCGCAGTTCTTGGTTTCCCCGTTGATTATATTCCCGTCGACTACTGCATCCATAGCTTCAAGGTAGCCCTGGATAGTTCCTATATCATGCCATTCGCCGTCAAAGCTGTAGGCAAACATGTCGGTTTTTTTGTGCGCCCATTCGATCAGTCTTCCAGGTTCATCTAGATACTTCTCTGCTGGAACATCTGTTCCCTTGAAATGTTTCTCGTATTTGTGGAAAAGCTCTACATGTTTTTCCGGAAAGTAGTAGCATGCTGTAGATGCCAGGGTTGAAGGCGGCTGGTCGGGTTTCTCGTTGAACTCCACGATCTTCTCATCGGAATCGTCAGTGTCTACGATCCCGAAGCCTTTGGCCAGTTCAATCTCTCCGACGTCATACACTACATTGACAGGTCCTTCTTTTTCCCGGCAGAAATCCAGGAAGTCGGAAGTATTGAAGCTGTAGTAGTTGTCTCCACCGATCACAAGTAGATCATCTTCTATACCTTCTTCGTTCAGAAGGTTGATGATTGCTCCAATAGTTCCGGGTTTCTCTTCTTCGCTCTGCTGGCTTTCCACAGCTACGGTAACATTTTCCCGGTTGTATTCTTCAGCGTACTCTCTGAAATCCTCGGCAAACTTGTCGTTTGTAGAAATTATTACTTCGTCGAGGTCTTCAAGATCTTCAAGAATGTATTCGATTATTGGTTTCTCGCCCAGTGGTAGAAGTGGTTTCGCCCGATCCTTTGTTATGGGCCATAGGCGGGTTGCATGTCCTCCAGCGAGTACGACTGCTTTCATTTTCCTATCAGGTAATACAAAGTAATACCTTTACGTTTTTATTGGTTTGTATAACTGTGTTCTTCGCTTTCAGCTGCAGATTTCTTGATGTCCTCCATTAATTCACATTTCCTGCAGACATCAGAAGAGCAGGGCTCACCGCATTTCTCGCATTCCCGGAGTTCATTTTCCTCATCTACTTCTATCTCTCCCTCAACTATATCGCTGAGTCTTCTGCCCTGCGAAACAATAGAATGTTTTGTCCCGGGCATCTGGGACTCAAGTTTGTTCAGGAAGCTCTTAACCATCGGTCTCATTGTTCCTTCCTGGACATGTGGACATCGATCTATAACCCCGAGATCGTGAAGTCGGGAATAAAGTGCGATCTCCTTTTCCATCACGTCGATGAGCGGCTTGATTCTCGGCACGAACTTGTCGTGTTCTACCGCGTCAGTCCGACTTCCTATCCGAGCCAGACGCTTCATGTCGCCCTTGAGATGATTCATCATAATGGCCTGTGCCTCGTCATCAAGATTGTGTCCTATAGCCACTTTGTCCGCACCGACTTCCCGGGAAAGCTTGTTCAAGAGATCGCGGCGCATGATCCCGCAGTAAGTGCAGTTTCCGAGTTCTCCTGCGCCTGCAACATCATCCATCTTAAGATCGTAGTAATCAGAGTATCTACCAACTTCCAGTTCGACTCCCAGTTCATCACATAAATCTTGAGCCGCTGAGATAGATTCGTCCCGGTACTCATCGATCCCCTCGTGAACTGAGACACCGATAATTTCTATATCCGGTCTTTCGCCGAAAATCTTGACCAGCTGCTCCAGAAGAACTGCGGAGTCCTTTCCGCCGGACAAACCGACTGCTATAGTATCTCCCGACTCAACCAGGTCGTCTTTCCTTATAGTTTTCTTGACTTTCTTGTTGATGTCAATTGTGAAATGTTCCTTGCAGAGCCCTCTTCCCTCATATTCTCGATAGATTACTGCTTCTTCTCCGCATTTGGAGCAGGTTTTATCTTCTGACATGAATCTGTGAGCGGGAAACAGCTTTTTATTCGGTTTCAGTGTACGATATCAAGAATACTCTCTAGATTTTCTACCTTATGAGTTGGATCCAAGTCTGTTCCACCATTCGTGTTGACAAAAATTGAATCTATACCTGCATTTTTCGCAGCCTGAACATCTTCATCGGAATCTCCAACCATTACTGGATTTCTGGCATCCATTCTTTCAATTACTTCCTCAAGCATTTCAGGATTCGGCTTCTTCAGCTCCACATACCTCTCTAGGTCATGTAGGGAAGGAGACTTTACAGCTTCAAAATGGTTATCAAGACTGTATTCCTCTATAACAAAACGGGTTGTCTCCATCGGAGCATTGCTTACTACCGACTTAGGAAGAGTAATTTCTTCAAGCACTTTCTGAGTATCCTGGAAGAGCCTAAATTCGCCTGCTTTTATCTTCTCTATCTTTCTCTTAGAAATTTCCTTTTCAATATTTCGTAGTGTTTCAATATTGATCCCCAGATCCTTCAATAAAGCACTGAATTTATTTACAGAGGACGTCCTAGCTAATTTCTCTGCTTCCTGAATAGTTATTTCCTTCCCCTGAGCTCCCAGCATATTTTTTCTCATTTCATCAGCCCACTTGTAATCATCATCCATCGAGTCCAGTAGAACACCGTCTTTGTCAAAGATAACTGCGTCGTATTTCATGGCTGCCTTCCAATCATGGATAGCCAACCAATATAAATATGATCCGGGATTTTAGGATAGATACTTCTGGTTTTTGCCAGCGTGGCGGAGTCTGGCTGAACGCGGCAGATTCGAGATCTGCTGGGACATACGCTCCCTCCCCGGTTCAAATCCGGGCGCTGGCG
>JBLGBN010000020.1:0-14527 GCA_047617745.1 Candidatus Nanohaloarchaea archaeon | reverse complement strand
TAGATTCCTTTCTTCGCGAGGTAGTGCTGTGCGATGTCATCAATTCCTTTCTGACACAGGACGACATTTGCTCCTGCTTCGTCGATTGCGTTTACCATTTCCTTGAGCTGTTCTTCTTCCTGTTCTACAAAGTTCTTCATCTGGTTTGGATCAGAAATTGAGATTTCTGCGTCGGTTTCTGTTTCCTTGACTTCGATCGCGGAGTCAAGAAGTGCGATATTTGCGTCTTCAACTGTGTCCGGCATTCCGCCGTGGACTTTCTCCTTGTCTAGGATAACTCCTTTGACAAGTTCTGTGTCTTCGATTGATCCTCCTTCGTTTTTCTCGACCTTGATCATATCCCGATCGATTACGAAGCCGTCTTCTGTTTCTTCTGCTACTCCTTCAACTGCGTCTACTGCGATTGTTGCAAGGTAGTCTCGTGCTGTTTCTGCGGATTTTCCTGTCATAGCGGTCATTGCAACCCTTTCCAGCACGTCGTCGTCTGACAGATCTACTTCTTCAGCGATGTCGTCCAGAACCTGGACAGATTTCTCTCTCGCGAGCCTGTATCCTTTTGTGATTACAGTTGGATGGATTTCCTGATCTAGCAGGTCCTCGCTCTGCTTTAGTAGCTCGCCTGCGAGTACGACTGCTGTTGTGGTGCCGTCGCCGACTTCTTCTTCCTGTGTCTGCGCGACTTCGACCATCATCTTAGCTGCTGGATGGTCTAGATCCATTTCTTCTAGTATTGTTACGCCGTCGTTTGTAACCACTAGGTCTCCTATGGAATCGACCATCATTTTGTCCATTCCTTTTGGCCCTAGTGTTGTTCTTACGGCTTTTGATACTGATTTACATGCAGAAATATTGTTTTCCTGTGCGTCTTCTCCTGTTGTTCGTTCAGCGTCTTCCGACATTATGAAGACAGGCTGTCCTCCAAGTCCTGGCATATTTTTAGTCACCTATTTTTGATGATGTGTGTAAAAATATTAAAAGATTATAGATAGGGAGAAATTCCAAACTCCAGAAAGTAACTGTGCGGGTTTAGACTCGTTCCTCTAGTTCTTCCTGTAGGATTCTTGAGACAGTTCCTCCGTCTGCCTCCACTCTTCCCATGACGACTCCCATCAAAGCGCCCTGGGCTCTCATTCCCTGCTCTTCAATCATCTCCTCTTTATCGTCTAAAACATCTTGAACTACTTCCCTGATTTCTTCCTCACCGGTTTTTGACTCAGCTACTTCTTCGATAGCTTCTTCGGAAGGCATTTGGATCATTTTCTCCAGGACCTTCTCTATATCTCCCTTGGCCAGTACTTCTTCCTCGACTGCCTCGAAAAGTGGTTCAAGCTGTTCTTCCGCCAGTTTTTCTACTTTGACTCCTTCTGATTCCAGCTGTGAGTAGATGTTTGTGAGGGTGTTTGCTACAAGTTTTGGATCGAACTTTTCCTTCAGGTTCTCGAAGGTCAGTAGCTTCTCTGAGTGAACGATCTGTGAGGCCAGTTCCTCGCCGATCTCTTCAGAGTATTTCTCCTCTCTTTCTTCAAGTGTGTCCGGGAGGTTCTGGTCGATCTCATCCACTCTATCATCTGAAACCTGTATAGGCGGTATATCGGTTTCCGGGTACATTCTTGCTGCCCCGGGAAGTGGACGGGAGTAGCTGGTCGTGAAGTCCTGTTCTGCGCTTCTCGTCTCTTCTGGTACTGTTCCCGTATAAAGCATTTCAGCTCTTCTCTGGACCTCCTCTGCTGCGTTTTTTGCCTTCTGTTTCTCGGCTGCAATTATAGCTATAACGTCTTCCTCGTCTTTCTCAAATATATCCGCCAGTTCGTCGAACTCTTCTCGGAGTCCGTATCCAGAAATATCCTCATCTGTATGGATTATACCTCTTGGTCCCTGGTTACGGGCGTAGTCAACCAGTTCCTTCGCAACATATCGATCTCCGGAGATTTTCTGCTTCATCTTCCCGGTCATTTCAGGAATTTTCAGGGCGTAGACCGCACCATTGTTTTCCAGAACTGTTGAGACTATTTCGTTATCTGTTCCTTCGAAAATGTGTGTTACGTTATCACCGGCTACTTCAGCTTCGCTGTCGAGTTCCTTGCCGAGTTCAACCAGGTTTTTCTGTCTCTCTACTTCGAGTTCTATCAGTTTATCAATATTTCCGACGTCCTGGAAACCCTTGATCTCGACTCTTGCCCCGTCTTCAATTGAAACATTTACGTCCTGTCTGATGGTGCCGAGTCCTCTTCGTGCTTTCCCTGTTGATCTGAGAAGCATACCGATTTTCTGTGCAACTTCTCTTGCGTGTTCGGGGTTCTTGATTGATGCGTCGGTTCCAACTTCCACAAGTGGGACTCCCAGCCGGTCAAGGTCGTATACTGCTTTATTCTGTGTTCTTTCATGTATGCCTGCGGACTCTTCCTCAAGTTCGATGTCTTCTATTGATACTGTTCCTGTTTCTGTCTCCAGTTCTCCGTCCAGTCCTATCATAGCTGTTCTCTGGAATCCTGATGTGTTGGACCCGTCGATCACCATTTTCCGCATGACCTGGATCTCGTCCGGTATCTCCGCGTTAACCATTCGGGTAAATTTTAGCGCAGTTTCCAGCGCTTCTTCATCCATTTCGTGGGGTGGTTCTTCGTCAAGCTCGACGAGGCAGTTGGTGTCCTGATAGTAGTTGTATACAAACTTTCGATCTTTCATCTCCTCGACTTCTGCGGCCACGTCTTTCCCGCCTGACTCGCCTTTTACCGCTCTAAGAAATCTTTCAACTGTAGCGTCAGCAGTTTCGTTCCCTATGTTGATCGGGCACTGGCAGAATAACTTGGTTTCAGTCGCCAGCTGCTGGTGGATTTCAATCCCACATTTGAAGCCGAGTTTTTCGTAGTTTATCATTGTTCTTTAGGTTCTATTTCGTTTCCGGTTTTCGTGTGGTTGCCGGTATTGTTTCTGTATTTTGTTCTGGAGGTTGTGCATTCACTGGCTGACAATTTTGCTCACCTGTTCCTCTAACTCTTCAATTCCTCCTTCATTTTTAATTAAATGGTCGCTGAGAGCCATAAGGTCGCCGACCCCGTTCCCCAGTTCCCGTAGATCTCGCTCCTCGAAATCCTGGCCTTCAGTGTCTTCAGGCCTCTGCCGTTTTTCTCTCCTCTGTTTGCGGGTTGAGGGAGAAGACCAGAGAGCTAGCATCTCCACTCTTTCATCTGTCTCGTTCTCGAATCTCTCCTTTTCCTCAAGACTTCTCATTCCGGTTATAACTATTTTCTCTTCCTCTTCCATCATCTCTTCGAGGTAGGGGACTGATATCTTTGCTATTGCGTCCATTCCGTGTTCATCCCTCATCGAGTTAACGAATTTTCCGGTGTTATTGGGGCCGATATCCCTCTTCTCCATCTCGATACGTACAACATCGCCCATGTCCAGAACGGAGTAACCTTTTTCCTTCAGCGCGTTTGCAGCAGCTGTTTTGCCTGAAAGCGGCATACCGGTAATCCCTATGATCTCAGGAATCGGAAAACACCTCCTTTCTTCTTTTTCTCCTGCTTTATCTGCTCTCTTACCATATTCTTCGCTACCTGGTACTCTGTGAAGTCATCGATATCGTCTACGTTTACTCCTGCAAGGTTGATTATTCTCTCCGGGTTGTCAAGCTCCATGTCGTTGTCGTAGCCCTCGCATAAGGCGAACTCTCTGAGAATGTTTCTCAGTCTCTGTTTGTTCCCGGTTTCGAGGAATTTCTTTGCTTTTCTGTCGAATTCGTCTAGGTTCTGTTCACTCATTATAGATCGACCGTTCCTGTATCTCCCCCGCAACATTGCTCTGGAAAATCTCTTCTGCCTCCTCCAGGTCACCCCCTTGACCCAGAGCCCACATCAGCTTGACATACGCCAGCTCCGGATGCATATCCTTTGCTTCGATTACTCCTGCTTCCTGAATCTTTAACCCGGCGTCGTAGACATTCATGTTTGTTCTACCTTTTATGCACTGTGAAGCCATTACCACTACTGCGTCTTCCGCTATTTCACTTACTTTTTCCAGTATCTTTTCGTGGTGCTGCGTCTTATCATCAAAGGAGTTTACCGGCATATGTCCAAGTCCAGTACCTTCAATTATAACGCCGTTATACTCCTTTTCCCTTATCCAATCTAATTCTTCCGGCTCCATTCCCGGCCTTATCTTGATATAGCCCACTTCAGTATCTAATTCGAACTTCGGCTCGTAATCTCCCGATCTATCTGTATCTTTTTCCCTTTCTACCTCATTTTCCTGGTAGTCTACTCTCCCGATTCTTTCTGCATTTACTGTCTCAAATGCATCTCTTCTCGACGTATGCATCTTCCTTATCTTGGATGCTGGCATGATAGAACATTCGTGGTCATTTACTGTGGAATGCATACATGTACCGATACCTCTAAAGTCTGTTTCTTCAAGGAACTTTACAGCTGAGTAAAGATTCATCGCTGCATCGCTGCTCGGTCGGTCCGAGGACCTCTGCGAACCGACTAAAATAACTCCTTGATCGATATTCTGCAGCATTAGTGAGAGTGCTGCACCGGTGTACTGCATGGTGTCAGTTCCGTGACCTACAATGATGCCGTCGTAATTATCTTTTTCCTCATCTATTTTCTCTGCAATTTCCTGCCAGTGCTCCGGTTCCATGTCCTCGGAAAGCATCTGTGCGACAACTTTCGAGTGAAGGTTACAGAGTTCTCCCAGTTCCGGATACATCTCCAGAAGATCTTCAGGGTCAAAGGCTGGTTTGACACCTCCTTCTTCGTAACTTACTCTAGAGGCGATTGTTCCGCCTGTATGTAGGACCAGTATATCCGGTTTGTCTTCAGAGTGTTCGACCGAAGTCTGGCCTTCACCACCTTTTTCGGCTTTTTCAATTAGTTTAATTTCCTCTGTTTCCAGACCGATATTGTATCCGCTGTCAAGCTTCAGAATAACAGTTTCAGGATCGCCGTTTTCCGGTTTCGGCATCAGCTTTCCTTCTCTGCCGTTAACTTTGACTCTGTCACCAACTTCTATTTTTTCTTCCTCGAGAGTTTGCCGGATCTGGTCAGAATACATACAGAAAAACGGTCGGCGTGAAAGCTTAATAATCAATCGGAAGCCGGGATTTTTTGCAGCCAGCTCTGGCTATCTGTAGTTCTGGACATCGACCTGGAGGAAATCTGCGCCTGTTGGAAGCCGGAAGAAAACATCGTAGGTGAAGCCGTATTCGCTGGCTATAGTTGCCTTTACCTCACCTGTCCCGATAAATTCACCTGTTTCAGCTGTTGTATAGCCGGTGCCGTAACTTGTGGTGTTCTCGCTGTTTAACTCTACTGATAAGTTGGCGTCAAGCTCTCTATCATTATCTTTGAATTCATAGAGCGTCAGAAGTTCGGAGGTTGTTATATTCTCGAAGCTGGTCGAACTTCCAATATTCTTTATGCATGCCCGTATATGGTCATTCTCCATCAGGTAGCAAGGAGTTCCGTCTATAGTGGTTTCATTGACTTGAACATTTGCAGATGAACTGAGTATCACATTTCCTTCACGCGTCGTGGTTTGAGGAGATATAACGTCGGCGTTAGTATCCAGCTCGTATATCAGGGTTTCAGTTTCGTCGTCGAAATACATTCTGCCGCGTTCAAAGCTTCCACTTATAGTTCTGGCTGAACCTTCGCCTTCTGAAACCACAGTCTGAACATTCTGATCCAGCTGTTGCATAAACTGCTGCGCCTGTCTAACGGACGCCGCCTCCTGCATATTTTCGAGTGCGGGAACTCCGGCAGTTATTGCTACAGATATGGCAGAAACTGTGACGCCTACATAGATTGCTGAGGTTGCTACTTCGGAGACTCCTTTCGACATACTGGTTATTTCTCAGCTCCGGCTTAAATATTAACGGAGGATGGTGTTTCTCCATGTCTCGGATTCAGATTTCATTTCCATATGCGCCAGCAGTCGCGGTTTGAAACCGTTTATTTCTCTATCTATCCCTATGTCCTCTACAACTGCTCTTTGTGCGTCTATTACTCCGTCCACTTTCTGATACTGGTAGGGATCCAGCGAGCTATTTGTCCATAAACCATTGTAGTAGCTGAAATCTGTAGATTTGTCCCGATAATTTATTATCACAGTCTCGTTTTTCTCAGGTAAAATCAGTATCTGGAACGCACTGTAGTCTATGCTTTTGCTTTCTGACTGTCTATCCACAAAACTGTTGAAGCTGTAAAAACCCTTTCTAAGGTTTTCCTCGGTGTAATTATCAGATATTTCCGAGTTGAATACTTCGGCCTGTCTTTCGAGCGCGTTCTGGTAGTAGAACTGAATACTGCTGTCCTCACTGTCGGTAAAGACGACTTGCTGGAAGCTAAATGAGGCAAGTATAATTATCGAGCTGAGGACTACTGCGGCTACAATAAAAACTTGCCCTTTCCTCAGCGCCACATTATCACCTGTATCTCTCTAAGTTTCTTACCCATATCAATGTAATTAACTGATCTGACAGTATTTGCTTCCGGTATTTCACCCTCTGAACTGTAGTTGCTGATCTGTAAATCTAGATCGATCGAGTTCCCTGTGAAGTTGAGGTAACCTGGCTCACTTCCAAGCGATACCTCTCTGTAACCTGATTCATCCGTTTCTAACACGTTTACTCCTCCAAAAGTAACTTCGAGGTCATCAGCGTTGTCGATCCAGAGAAGCAGATCTTTAGAGCCGGATGAGACCTGAAAGCTCTGATCGCCGCTAACGGTTTCATATCGAGCTCCCAGGGTCGTTGTTTGGGTTGTTAAGTTGTAATTTCCTGGTTTGTAAGGTCTGACTGATTCTGTTAAATTACTCGTTGATGAGTTTAATTTACCCTGGTCATCAAGAGTTTCAATTCCGGATTGTAGCGGCGCTAGCTCTATTTCAGGATCAGGGGATATCTCGGGTATCACGAAAAGTATCATGCTAAGTATAATTGTTGAGGCAATTACGGCCTCGAGGGTGTAAACAAATCCCTTCCGTTTTATTGCCATACTCCCACCTCGATCTCTGCCTGTTTGGTTGTCCCATTTCTTGATACTGCCTGAATTATCCGGCTGTTGACGAATGCGTCTGTAAGAGGAGGGATTTCTCCGCCTCTTAAGAATATGTTTTCTCCACTTTGGGATACGTTAATCCGGTATCCAATATTCTCCAGATTTAGCCTCTGCTCGAACTCTCCCGCTGTCAGATTATCCAGAGCCTCGAGTTTCTCTATGCTAAATATATTCCTGTGATTTTCAGCTCCGAAAAATATATTTCCCTCTGCCTGGTTCTCAATCCTTTCTTCTCCAAACCCGGTTCCTGTGTTGTGAAGTCTTACACGGGTTTTGCCTGAGTTTATTTCCAGATTAACCGTTGATTCATCCGGCTTTGTTATTTCTACCTCCAGATCTCCTGTAAATGTAACACCTCTAGAACTGTTCGCCAGAGTAAATCCTTGAGTTTTGCCGCTCTTTATCTCCCCTGTCCGGCCTTCAAGGCTTTCTGTGCCTTCCGGGTACCAGTAAAGCGTTGAGTAGTTACCGGCGGAGGCTTGAAAATTTTTATCTTTGACCTGGAACTCCGCTGAATCATTGTAGACTGTTAAATTACCTGAAAATGCGTCTACAAACAGTTTTTCCTGCTTTAAGTTCTGGGTCTCATCTATCAAGATTTCATCCAGGAAGGTTCGGCTTCCAAGCTTGACTGATTTAACACCGGAGGAACCTGTTTTAACTGATATTACGGAGTTGTTAATCCAATTACTTCCTGTCTGCAGATCGGTTGAATAACTGTTTTCTGTGATATTTTCCGGGAAGTATGTGAAGCTGTAATTATCCTGAGTATCTACCACTCCGATAAACCGGTTTTCGCCTGGGTTCAGGTAGAATGCCTGGTCGGAGATTGAACTCGCTGCTGCGGTGCTGTAAACGTATGTCCTATCTATAGGAATATTCTGAATTGAATTAGGGGTGTTTGTGTAAAGGTAGTTTTGTCTGGCTTTAATCGAGCTTTCCTCTCTCAAGTCTTGCTGGACATCGAACTCAACGTTTTCCAGAGAGCTTGACGGATCAAGGTCCGCACCGCCTATCAAAACAATTGAGGACAGCGAGGTTACGATAAAAAGGGAGAGTCCTACCGCCCAGTCTATGTTAATTGCCTGTCCTTTCATCGGGTGTTAGCAGTCCTACCTCGTCTTCACCGGTTTTAACTGCGTCGAACTGGTGCGTTCCAGGACTGAAGCTGATGTTTGAATCCAGGTCGATATCAGGATCATAGATAACCCTAACTGTTGGCGATTCAGGTATTAAGTAGCCGAAGCTTGGCCTCACCTCGCTGAGGAAATCACCATCTGCCACCATCTGCTCCCGGTTTTGAATATCGCTTGAACCGCCCTGCGTGAAAGGCAGTATGAAAGTTGAGTCTTTTCGAGAAGCCTTCATTACAAGGATATTTTCTCCATCTACCCTTCTAGACGCCGATCTGAAGTCTGATTTAACAATACCGGCCACCATTGAGTTTCCTTCCGAAACCAGGTAAGGATAGTCAGCGGTATCAAATGTTTGCTCGCCCTCCACATTTTCTCCGCTGAAAACAACATTGTCGCTTGAACTGTGGTTGAACTCAATGCTTAGAGACACGTTTTCAGGGGTTACGTAGCCTCCACAGAGATTCTGGTCAAAGACTCCTGGTGCTGCTACGTGGGCGTTGTCCTCACCTGAGACTGAGAAAAGAGCGGTCTCGTTCTCACGACAGCTTCCGTCCGAGGGCGCGACCCGAGTCTCCATGCTGTCTGTGCAGACACTTAGTCGGTAGGTGTCGAAAACAGAGAAATGTGATTCATTTCCGCGCCCTGTAAGATGCATCCCTGTAGCTGAGTCACATTCCCCCTCTGTTATTTGGGAGTTTTCAATACCTGAAATACAGAGATTTTCATCGTAATAATCCGGTTCAGCTGGGTGGCTGTAAGTTTCCTGAGGATCGGAGATCGATATTACAGAGACTTCTCTTTCGCTACATTCAGACTTTATACTGGACTCTATATCAGCTGAAACCGAAGAAGTGGTTAATAGAATCAGGAGAGCCAGAGCGATCTTCTTCATTTGTCTGTTATTTGTGTTCAGCGGATTATTAAACCTCAGTTTTTAAACTGAGATCGCATAATTATTCTAGTATGAAAGGTTTGAGTTCCAGACAAGCTGTTCAGAATATTGACAGAAAATCTTTTGCTTTCCTGCTATCAGGGCTTATGATAGGAGCTGTTGTGGTTTTTCTTGGAATGAATTACGGAGAGCCAACAGGCCAGGAAGCAGCGGAAGAACTTGTTTCGACACTTGAGCAACAGTCGGGGCAGGATCTGGAGCTGGTAAGCGTGGAAACTAGGAATGGGCTTCACAGGATACAGGTCAGCGATCAGAATAACCAATTAACGACATACTACATGAGTCCGGATGGGCAGCTTGTAGCACAGGAATCAGGTTTAACTGATTTCAATCAGTTCAAACAGCAGGTTTCAGCTCAAGCAGAGTTCTCTGAATGCCTTCAGAACCGGAACGTGGTCATGTTTGGAAACCGGACCCAGAGAGCCACAGTTGCACAGATTCAGACTTTAGGAGGCATCAACCAGGTTTCAAATATCTATGCGGATGTCAACAACGAGCAGATTCTGCAGCAAGCAGTCCAGTTAGGAGTTTCACAGACACCGGCTTTCTACTACAACAACTCGACAGCTGAAGGACTGCAGACAATTCCGCAGCTGGAACAGTTTACGGGCTGTAATTACAGCTTTAACCAGACAAGTTAGAAAAATGGAAGACAAAAAAGAGAAAATCAGGGAGCTGAGAGAAAATTTCGAGGTTGAAAAACCAGACAAGACCAAGATAGCAGCATTAGCGCTGACATCCGTTTTTGTAGCACTAGCTATTACAGCAGCTCCGACCCTTTTATCTTCCAGCTATACGGATACCTCTGCAACTGTTAATATAACTGAGTGGAGCGCCGAACCAGCACAGCCCATGATTTCAGAGGGGGAGAAAGTCAGGTTCGTAAACAATGCAGATAGCTCAGTGAGACTTGAGTTTGAGCAGGGGGCAGAAGATTTTGAACTTGAACCTGGGCAATCAACGGTTAGACAGTTTGAAATGTCGGTTTACTATTCAGTCGTCGATCTGGAGCAGGATCCGGTCCAGAGAATCAACGCAGGGATAGCAGTCGAGTAACTAAGCTACAAATAAAAACGGGCGAAGACAAAACCAATAATAATTAACCTGAAGGGTGAATCAAGAGTCTCGAAGAACAAATATAAACTAGTTATATTCACAGTCCTGATTCTCGGATTAGTTTCACTGGCGGCATCACCTGACCCAAGGCATCCTTTAAGCCAGATCAATCCGGTTGATACTGATCTAGATATGGCGGATTATGCGGTCGAAAATCTTTCTGAGCTCCGGCTTAATGATGGTTCTGGAAATGATGGTCTTGTTTTAGATGATCATACGATTTCCGGTGAAGGTGGGCTGAATAAACTAAGATTGGATTACCCAAATGGGGAATGGGAAATCCAGAATTCGAATCTGAGCTTGAACGGAAACAATCTGAAAGAGGTTGGAAATCTAGAAGGTTCTGATATAGTGAATCAAGATAATATTGCGGATGGAGCCGTTGGAAATGCAGAGCTTGAGGATGACAGCGTTACATACAGTTCTGGAAACTATCTTACAGGCGGAGGAAAAGTTTCTCTAGGCGGTTCAGCGACATTAAACGTTGATCCAAGCACCATTGACTGGTCGGACACATCTATGAACCAGTGGGAAGTCAATGTCTCCGATCTTGGAGCCGCAGATTCCAATCTGAATATGAACAGCAACGTTATTACAGGTCTACCAAGTCCAGCGGACAGCGACGATGCGGTCCCTAAAAGCTACGTTGATTCAAACGATGAAAATACTAACCTAGGGGAAACGGATGTCGAACAGTATGTATTTGACAATGATAATGATGAAGGAGATCTAGGCCTAGGTAATAACAATATTGATGGTGTTTCGGGTATTTACAGTGATGATTCCTCCTCTAACTTCTTTGGCAGCTGCGCTTCTGGAGAGTATGTAGAGAGCATCAACGCAGATGGTAGCGTGAACTGCGCTACCGACGACACAGGAACAACAGTTGACGAGCAGGTTGCTGTGGATTCAGGGGCTAGCCCAGGGTATATAGGTGCCGGCAGTGGATCAGGAGTTCTAAGGACTAATTCTCCGATAACCTACACAGATAATGGAGGCTATGTGACTCTGGATATTGGAACTGGAGGTATAACGTCAACTGAACTAGATGAAACCGATTCCTACAGTTTGGACTGGAGTAATCTGGCAATAGATCAGAGTGATGTTACTAAGTCCGATGTAGGCCTTGGAAATGTTAGAAATGTTGATCTTTCCAATACTGCTGGATCTTACCTGAACTATGACACATCAACGGAAAACTTTAACGTTCAGGCAGGGTCGATTTCATGGTCCGATCTGAATATAGCGAAGTCGGATGTTTCCCCGGGAGATGTGGGTGACGCAGGTCTAAGTACAGGTTCAAGTATCTCAGGGTCGACATATGATGGAACAACAGCATATACCTGGAATGTTAACTGGCAGGATGCTAATGACTTAGGTTCTGGAGGAACAATAGATGATTTCTCAGCTGCAGACGACTTGGACTCGTCAGGTAATGTTGTAAACTTTGATCAAGCCACAGATCTAGGAACTAATGGCGAAATAACAGATAACTCTGTAGGTAACGGAGATATCGATAACTCGGTCAACATCGATCTCGGATCTTTAGATGTAGCAGGAGGCAGTGTAGGAGATGGCACTCAATCAGGGTTCTCAGTTGATTCAAACGGCAATATTTACTTCGATGGAAGCCTTAACTTCCCTGGGGACGTTAACACGATCAACGCCCAGCAGTTAAACGGAAGCATAATCCCTGACAGAGATGCAGACCAAAACATTGGAAGCAGTTCGATGAAATGGAATAATGCATACTTCGCAGGAGATGTAGATGTTCAGGGCGGACGAGTTATCGATTCTACAGGACAACTCACTCTTGGAGATGGTAGCGTTGAAGTTCCTAACGGAGGTTTAACTGTCTCAGGAAACATTGATGTTGGCGGTGTCGCAGGCTGTGATTCCACTCAGGCACTGCTTGGTGACGGCAGCTGCGGAGCGACTTCGGATCCTACATCCTTATCAGGAGGAGACGGTATCAGTCCATCAACCATCTCAGACGGAGATACTTTAAGTGTTGCTTGGAGCGATGCGAATGATCTAGACTCGAACGGAAATATTAACCCTTCCAGCAATCTCGATCTGAATAATAATAATCTCACTGACAGCGGAAGAGGAAACGTAACAATAAATCAAGATCTCAAAGTTTACGGAACAGTCTGGACGCCAGAAAGCGAGCAAAGCGAAGGAGGATCAGGTATTACTGGATCCCAGAACCTTTCACAGGTCCTAGCTGAAGGCGATGTAGCCAACCAGAGCATTGACATGGACAATAACAAGATAGAAAACATCGCGAATCCTACCGCTTCGAACGACGCAATGACACTAGGATACGCTAACACAAATTACCTTAACACAGATGGAAGCGGCTACATGACCGGCAATCTTGATCTTCGAGGAAACAATATCACCGATGAAGCAAATGGGAATGTGACGATCAGTCAGGATCTGAAAGTTGACGGCCAGCTCTGGCTGCCGGGTGAAGGAGGATCAGCGGGAGGAGCATCCGGACTAGCAGATGTACTTAACGAAAATAACTCGGCAGGAGGACAGGAAATAACAGATGTTGGAAAAATTGGAACCTCTGGAGCAGTAGAAATCGGTTCAGGTACTTCGACAAATAACGCAGATCAGGTGGTTATAGGTGAAGGTTCTTCAGCTTCTGGTTCTTTCGGGTCACTTGCCTTAGGAGTAGATGCTAATGCTTCTGAATCGCAGGCGATCGCTATTGGCCAGGCTTCTTTAGCTTCAGATAGGTCAGGTGTAGCAATTGGTGCTAATAGTATCGCTAGGAGAGAAGGAACGGCTTTAGGGTATAGTAGTGTTGCATTCGGAGATGATTCTTATGCAATAGCCGATAATGCAAATGCGTCCGGTTCGAGAAGTGGTGCTATGGGTCTAGGGGCAAAAGCGACCAAAGAGGGTTCAGTAGCTATTGGTGAGCAGGCTATTTCGAATCACAGCTTTACGGTCACTTTAGGAAGTTTGGAACACCATGCATATGATCTCCGAGTAACCGGCGATATCTACACTAACGGTGCTGACCTGGCGGAGTTCTACCAGAGTCCACAGAACTTGGAGGAGGCTGAAGTAGTTGCAGTAGATGAAGATAAAGAGAACCGAGCGGTTAGGTCTTCGCAGAAGTTCCAGGAGACTGCTTTCGGAGTTGTTTCGACTGATCCGGGGCAGGTTATGAATACGGATGAGGAGAAGAACGGCCATCCAATCGCCCTTGAAGGTAAAGTACCTGTCAAAGTTTCAGAAGAAAATGGAGAGATCGAGATCGGTGACCGAGTTGCTCCGGCTTCAGAGAATGGAAAAGCTATGAGATGTGAGATCCAGCCGCTCAACGAGACTGAGACATTTGATGAGTACAAGCAGGTTAGTGAGGAGAACAGAAAATGTCGAGACTCGACAATCGGTCGGGCGTTAGAAAATTCGAATGGAGAATCTGAGATAATTGTTAAGTTGGAATAGTTCTTTTTCCCTTATTTGTAGCCAGAATTATATTTGTTGAGAAACAATACCTTACTATGGATTTTACCGAAACTGTTTTTGAAGCTGTTGAAGAGGCAGGTCTGGATACAGATAGTGTTAATTTTATCTATGTCTTCGGCTCTTATCTGGATGATCCGGAATCAGCTAATGATATTGATATCTGCGTTTCTCTTGAGGTGGAGGAGCCGGAGAAAGCTGAGTACAGGCTAAAGGGTAGAGTTCCGGAAAAGGTAGATATCTCAGTGTTTGAGGCGCTTCCACTGCAGGTAAGGAAGGAAGTTTTATCTGGGAAATTAATCCACAAAAAGGGGGATAAGGTTTACGATAAAGCCTATGAGACTATTAGAGAGTTTGAAAGCTATGAGAGGCTTTACAAGACTGCTATAGGTGCTTAAGAATGAAGGCACGGATAAGAGAGAAACTGCGTGAAATGGATTTAGCTCTTGAAAAAGTTGAAGATAATTTACCAGAGAGCTTTGAGGAGTTTGAGGGTATGGCGCTGGAAAAAGATGGAATATACAAGAATGTTGAGATAGCCATTCAATCCGCCTACGATATATGTGCTCTAATTGTTAAAGAAGAGAACCTTGGAGTGCCTGATGAGGAGGAAAGTTTTCCGGAGTTAGCTGCTGAAGAAGGGATAATAACTGATTCTCTTTCCGAAAAGCTGAAAGATATGAAAGGTTTTAGAAATGCTTTAGCGCATAAATACGGTGCTATTGACGATGAAATAGCTTATGAGAATATCAGTAGAGGGATTGAAGACT
>JBLGBN010000019.1:0-15104 GCA_047617745.1 Candidatus Nanohaloarchaea archaeon | reverse complement strand
TATCGGACGAATGCGCCTCCAGCAATCGATACATGTGAGAAATCACCTAGATCGTGCCCGAACCTGTGAACAAGCGAGGAGGTATGGCCTCCCCCCAGAACTGTGAAGCTATCCGAATCTGCTATTGCATCTACAACTTTCTCCGTTCCATCCGGGTGTTCCTCGAAGGCACCCATTGGGCCTTTCATAACAACTGATTCCGCCGCCTGTATCTTTGAAACATATTCCTCCGTGGTTTTTTCCCCTATATCCCAGATCAGTTCATCGCCGATACTTTCAACACCGTGATTTCCGGATTCAGTTGCTACGTCATCCGGCAATGTAATCTTGTCTCTATGCTTTTTGAGAACCTGCTCAAGTTCTTCCTCTCTGCTGTCCAACCCATGTTTCTCTATCCATTCTTTTTTCTTCCCGAGATCGAAGCCCTCTATCTTCAGCGCGAGTTCTCCCGGTATGCCTCCAAGCAGTATCTCATCCACACTATCTGCCAGCTCCTCCATTATACCTATGAGATCAGAAGGCTTTTCCCCACCGAGGACCAGCAGCCCTCCATCAAAGTTTTCTCTTACCTTCGAACAGTTTTCCAGCTCTCTCTGCATAATGTTACCTGCGTAGGAATCAAGAGTTTCGGTAAAACCTACCATCGAACCATGTGATCTGTGTGCGGCCGAGAACGCGTCGTCAACATAAATATCGAAGTAGTCGGAAGCTTTCTGGACGAAGAAGTCCTGTGCATGTCTCTCCGGCGATGCATTCTGTAGTTCTTCTGAAAGAAATCTTATATTCTGGAGCATAGCTACCTCTCCGTTCTCCATCCGGGCTACCTTTTCACCGAGTTCAGGGCCGAAAAAGCTGGGAACAAACTCAACCTCCTGATCAATTGAATCAGACAGAATTTCTGAGTGAGGTCTTAAAGATAGGAAATCTTTCCTAGCCGGCCTTCCCTGATGCGCCATAATAACGACCTTGGCACCTCTTTCACTGAGTCCTTCTATAGTCTCCTGATATCTCTCAAACCTTACTGTTTTCTGGGGCTCTCCATCTTCTACCGGCAGATTGAGGTCGGTCCTCAGCAGAACATTCTTCCCTTCTACATCAGCGTTCTCTATATTTTTCATACGTATATTACCATGTATTACTTTGCTTGCTTTTAAGATTTCCAGCAGGAATAAAAAGCTGATCCTGTAATGCCTTATTACAAATGAAAGGTGGATGTTTTGGACTGCCTGAAACGGCAGTCTCGCGACAGAGTATCTGAAAAAGTTTCAAAACCTTCTAGTCCCAGCTATAAAAATTTCTCTCGGAAAGTGGTTTTCTATGGATAATTTAGGCGAGAAAGTGGCCGAGCTATCGAAGAGAAGAGGATTCTTCTTCCAGACCTCCGAAGCATACGGAGGTGTAGGAGGGTTCCAGACCTTCGGCCCTGAAGGCGCAGAACTGAAGAGAAAAATCGAGAACTCCTGGAGACAGACTTTCTCCCGGGAACTAGGTCACAGAGAGATAGAAGCACCTACCGTAATGCAGGAAGAGGTTTTCCGGGCATCCGGACATCTCGACGGCTTCGACGATATGATAATCGAATGCCCTGAATGCGGGGTCTCAACAAGAGCCGACCACCTAGTCGAAGACCACACAGAGGTGGATGAAGCAGAAGGGTTATCAACCGAACAGATCGAGGTCCTGATCAAAGAGCACGATCTCGAATGCCCAAGCTGCGGAGAAGATCTCTCAGGTATCGAAGTCGATGATTTCAACCTGATGTTTGAGACATCGATCGGTCCGGGTTCCTCCCAGACAGGATACCTGCGACCGGAGACAGCGCAGGGTATCTTCGTAGAGTTTCCCCGGCTAAAGGAGTATGAGAGAAACCAGTTACCGTTCGGAATCACACAGATAGGAAAAGCGTACAGAAATGAAATCTCGCCAAGGAAAGGACTGGTCAGAGTAAGAGAGTTCACACAGGCAGAACTCGAGCATTTCATCGACCCGGAAGAGGACAAGCCAAATCTAGAAAGGGTGAAGGACATAGAGCTGAAACTTTACCCCATCTCAGAACAGGATAAGGAAGACGGCGATTACATACATGCGACTGTAGAGGAAGCAGTAGAGCAAGGCGTTGTTGAATCGCCGTGGATCGCTTACTATTTAGGTATCGCCAAACAGTGGTATAAGGATCTCGGAATCGATATGGATCGTTTCCGGTTCAGACAGCACCTCCCTGATGAAAGATCGCATTACGCTTCAGACTGCTGGGACGCCGAGACAGATATAGGAGGGAATGAAGAGGACTGGCTAGAAGTCACAGGTTTCGCCTACAGAGGCTGTTACGACCTCTCAAAGCACAGCAAGTACTCCGGTGACGAGAAGGACTTCAAGATCTTCAAGGAGTATGACGAACCAAGGACTGTAGAGGAGAAAACTGTCAGCCCGAATATGGGCTATCTGGGACCGGAGTTCGGCGATAAAGCAGGCGACATTGCTGAAGCTCTCGAACAACTGGCAGAGGAAAACCCTGAAGCCTTTGAGAAAGAGGAAATCACTTTGGAAGTAGACAGCGAGGAATACACATTACCCTCCGACAAATGCAATTTCAGCGTAGAAGAAGTGAAGAAGTCAGGCGAACACATCACCCCGGAAGTAGTTGAGCCCTCATTCGGTATCGATCGTCTTCTCTATACCGTTCTGGTTCACTCATACGACGAGGACGAAGTGGACGGCGAGGAGAGAAGAGTGCTCAAGTTAAGCGAAGAAATGGCGCCGACAGAGGTCGCTGTCTTCCCGATGATGGACAAAGATGGAATGGGTGAAAAAGCGGAGGAAGTAGCGCAGAACCTCCGGAAAGCCGGATTCTCGGTCAAATATGACGATACCGGGAACATCGGTAAACGTTACAGGAGACAGGACGAAGTCGGTACTCCTTACTGCGTGACAGTCGACTACGAAACACTGGAAGAAGAACCAGAGACCGTGACGATTAGAGACAGAGATTCAACCGAGCAAGAAAGAGTGAAAATAAGTGAGCTGGAGGAGGAACTCTCCTCCCGGCTCTAAACTTTAATTTTTTCTACATAACTCCCAGCGTTATCCCAACTGCGTACACCGACCAGTCGGCCGCAAGCAGTGTTAGTGCAGCTCCGAATAGGGCGACGTTTTTCAGGAAGTGTGTCATCTGGTTCTGTTTCTCCTCACCTTCAAGCGCCCAGAAATCATGGAACCATGGCGTAACAACTGCCAGGAAAACCCCGATTAGAGCAACGCTAACTACAGGGTATACTCCTGCCGCAATTCCAAGCCCTCCAGCGAGAAGCATCAAACCGGAAAGATATACAAGTAATCCGGCATAAGGAGCGCCTTTGTGCTCCGCCCAACCAGCTAGCTGTTCTGTTTTCATGAAGTGGTTTAATCCGGATACAGCGAAGTATCCTCCGAATAATATTCTGCCGATAAGAAGTGCAATTTCAGCCGTCATGGTTATCCACCAGGTAGTTATTTGATCTCTAGCGGTATAATGGTTTTCAAAAGGACGGACGGTTTGATAAAAACAGGTTCCGCAGATTACTACATGGCTGAGTGCTCTGAGTGTGGGAAGCAGTCAATGAGTTTCACCTGCAAGTACTGCGGTGAAAAATTCTGCTCAGAGCACCGTTTACCCGAAAAACATGAATGCCCGAAGCTGGATGAGAAAATAGAGGAGGAAAAAGAGGAAACCAAGAAATGGTTCCAGGGGGAGGAAGTAAAGAACCCGGCGCCAAGTCAGAAGGCAGAATACAGAAAAAGAACCATGAGAAATGAGTTCAAGCGAATCCTGGGAAGCAACTACACACTCTCGATAATATTTTTCACATCACTTGTCTACCTGTTTCAGAGCTTCCTCAACGGAGATCCTGCCTCACCTGCCTCAAACATTTTCTATGACCTCTTTATATTAAAGCCGGCTATAACGGATATCCTTTCCCAGCCCTGGACTCTGGTCACAGTAATGTTTCTTCACGGCGGTTTATTCCACTTATTCGCTAATATGATAACGCTCTACTTCTTTGGGACCCCGCTTGAGAAGATAACCGGTGGCAAAGAGTTCCTGAAATTCTACTTCGGGGCCGGTGTCGCTGCCAGTGTAGGCTTTGTTCTGCTCAAAAACCTGCTCGTTTTACTGCATGGAACGACGCTGCAATGCATTATGGCCGGCGCCTGTGGACCAACTCTTAATATTTTAACACCCGCAGTAGGTGCTTCCGGGGCGGTAATAGCGACCTTTGCAGCAGTAGCAATGATATATCCTGACGCCGAGGTCTTGCTCTACTTCGTATTCCCCATGAAGATAAAGACTGCACTCTACGCTTTTGGCGGGCTGGAAGTTATGCTTGTAGCCTTAAAGATTTTAGGCTACCAGGTACCAGTATTTGGAGGCCTCGCATCCTCAGCACACCTTGCAGGTCTTATAGTAGGTGTATGGTACGGGAAAAAATTAAGGGAGCGGATTGGGACCCGGAGCACAGTCTTCGAGATAATGTAACCGCAAGATTTTTAAATCCGCGGTTTCAAGACTGTGAAGGAACGGAGGCAACAAAACTTGCTCTACGACAACGGCGAAAGGCTGTACTTGCAGAAAGAAGAACCAAACTCAGATATATCAACTAACAAGATTGTCGAAATGCTTGAATCTCCTATAGCGTTGATATCGGAGACCGATCAGAGATACGAGGCAATAATTGATTTCGCAGTCTATGAGGATAACGGCCTAACCAATCAAAGAACGCAATTAAACGTAAACCCTGGCGCGCTTGAATACTATCTGGAGCCCGGCCAAACAGCAGAGATGCGGAAAACGATATCAGGAGAACTTCACAAAAACGGGCAGAAAATACCTATCGAAGTGCGCATGGAGCCACAATTCTACAACGACAGAAAAGACACAGTACTGAATTTCAACTACAGCGATCCAAAAATGGAAGCTCTCGCAGAGGACAGCGCGACTTTAACTCTAGAAAAACATCCTATAAAGAGAACTGCCACCTAAGGAGTAACCCTTTCAACTTCATAGTAGGTAACCTGTCTCTCAGAATCGACTACAGCCCAGAGCATCTTCGCCCTGATATTGTGAGCCAGCCTTACTGCTCTTGACATGTTCTGGTAACTCTGAGTATGATCCTCGGGAACGGCGTGAACTATCCATTTTGTGTGCTCTCTTTCCTCTTTCGGTCCTTCCTTGTAAGGATTGACACCACGAGGATAGACTCTGAAATGTGTGCCGAACTTGAAACCTGTCTTAACGATATAACCTCTCTCCCTTAAATCGGAATAAGCTGCGTACTTCTGATCGAACTCATCATCCTTCTCCGAGAATCTCTGGAAAAGCTCCTCTCTCTCGAGAACCTCTCCGTCTTCAACAATCTCAAGTTCCTCACGGTCAACGAGATGTAACGCCTCAACAAGAGAAAGTTCCAGGTAATCCTCATCTTCAATCATCTTTCCGTAGTAGAACTCGCTGTGGATTTCCTCGGCCTCTTCCTCATCCCAGACCTTAACTTTTGCGTTGGCAATTTTACCTGTAGCAGTCATATCACAGAATTCCGGAACAACTTTTAAATCCGTCAGAAATCTTCCAGCCCGCTCTGCCCTGCTTCCTTCAGAATCCTCTCCGCAGTACTCCACGACCTCCTGGTCTCAGGCGGCAGCTCACTTTTCTCCTCCACGTACTTCTCCAGGAACTTGATCGTCGGCTTGTCGTGTGGATAACCCGACTTGAAGTCATAACCATACTTGGAATGGAGCTCTTCAACATGTTTCTCCCTCGCCGATTTCGCAATAATAGAAGCCGCGGAAACGATCGGATAGGTATCATCCGCACCATGCTCAGCAACAAACTCTCTTTCACGGAACCTGGCAGGAAGCTCCCTCTTCAACTTGTTGATGAAACGTTCAGAGTCCGGTTCCGGAAGGTCAAGATATATCTTGTCAGCATCCGATCTTTCAATTACATCACAGAAACCCTGAATCTCAATCTCGTTCAGCGTCATCACCTCACGTAACTCATCAATTTCTGACGCCTCAATCTCTTTCAGAAAAGCTTCGCCTTTTTCACGCAGTTCTTCAGCCAAGCTTTCTCTTTTCCTGTCACTCAGCTTCTTCGAATCCTTAACACCAAGGAGCTCTACCTCGCCCAGTTTCTCTTCCTCTACCATAAATCCGCCTACAAACATGCTTCCTATAACCGGGCCTCTCCCTGCCTCATCTATCCCCAGAACTTTAGTCATAGAACCGTTTTTCCCACAGACAGTTTTATGGATTGGCAGACAGCTGGAGTTTAAAAGCTTCACCTAACCTAAATAGTTATACATCCATAGCGGGGTGGAGCAGCCAGGAGTGCTCGTCGGGCTCATAACCCGGAGGTCGGTAGTTCAAATCTACCCCCCGCTATTCTAACAGGATAATTCTTAGAATTCGTCTAGATAGCTTAAAATAGGGTTCAAAAACTACAAAGCGATCTTAACACTTTATGACATTTAAATGGCTCTAAAATAAATCTTTAATCCAGACAGAGCGTTTAAAGGAGACATAATCATTTTTAGGGATCGCGTAAACATTCCAAGGAACGAGATCGATGATCCGTTAGTTTAAATAAGGTTGATGATGTCTATAATAATATAGTCGGGGGACTACAAGGGGAGAGATTAAAAACGGTCGGCAAGATAACAAATGAAGAAACTAGGAAATGTCCTGATTGAAGTGATGCAGGAACTCTCGAGAGTTTCGACTAACGGCTCTGCTCATGTCAAGATCAACAATCATCTATGTGAACCAGAGCTCTTCGAGAAACTTTTCAACTATTTCTCACAGGGAACCCTTCTGGAGAGGATTGATCTCGATGTAGATCCTATGGATACACAGCTTGAATGCGCATGCGGATACAACGAAACAGTAAACGATCCAAACCATAATGGCTACGATCGATGCCCATCATGCGGAAGGTTTGCCGACATAAAAGACCACGAATACAAACTCGTGGAACCGGACATCGATAAAGCAGCACCTAGAAAGAGCATCAGATTCTAATCAATTTTATAAATTCTAATCCGCGATTAGTTGATATGGCTTCAGCACTTCAAAATAATTCTAGAATTATTATGGCTGGAGCTATTTCTATCGCTATTATTATGTCGACCATTTGATTTCCAAAGGTCGACCTCACTTCACTTTCTGAATAATTCTTCGAGGTTGATAACATGAAACAAAACTACAACATCAAAACACGGCACCATAACTCAAAACCGGTAGAAAATTATCGAGGTCTATATAGATGGCAGTAGCCAGAGACAAAAATGATACATATAGCAGTAGAGACTCCTCAAATCAACTCTCCAGAACTATTGGAGACTCCGAATACAACCAGCTGAAAGACCTAGAGATCTCCGAAACCAGAGATATAGGCGACCTGACATATGTGGATATTTACAATGGAGAAAACCGGAATGAATCTGCTTTGAATGTAAGAGCAATTGCGGGAGAGGAAGAACCCTACCATCTGACAGTTACCTACCACAAACTTATGGGCTCCGAACCCAAGAAAGATCTCCTACAGCCGGTAGAAGAAATAGTTGGAGAAATAGATATAGACAGATTGCTCGAATAGATTGGGTTAAAAAGAATTTCCAACCAGACTGAGTAATGCGGGCCGGTAGCTCAGTCTGGCAGAGCACTAGGCTCTTAACCTAGCCGTCGCGGGTTCAAATCCCGTCTGGCCCACTATTATCCCAACTCTTCTACTACATCATCTTAGAAATAAGGACTGGGTACACTAAAGTTTAAATTCAATCCGGTTAATTAGCCAGCATGGATGAAGGAAAAATCGACGAACTGATAGAACAGAAAGTAGAGGAAAAGACGAGGAAACTGAAGAAGAAGGTAGAAAAACTCGAACAGGAGAAGAGAGAACTGAAACAGAAAAATTCGGAAACGGACAACAAAATTGATAGACGAAAATTCCTGAAGTTGGCAGGTTTAGGTGCTGGTGGTTTAGCGTTCTCATCACTTGGAACATCATGGTTCTCAGTAAACCAAAACACCGGCGGAGGATCCTCCACTCTCTCAGAAGTTTTATCCAACGGAAACAACGTCAACAACCAAGACATAGTCGACAACGGAACCACCATCTGGAACACCAACCAACAACAAATACCAAGCAACCAAATACAGACCTCTGGACTAAATGCAGACCAAATTGACGGTCAGGACTTTTCCGACATCCAGAACTGGGTTAACAATAACGCAGACGTTCCGAACGCGGACGATGCGGACACGTTACAAGGAAAATCCCCTGGCGAACTTGGTGCAAGCCAGACGGAGACTGCGAGTCAAAATGTTGGTTGGGACTGGCACACCGCCGGAACCACAATCCAAATAAATGTGGATGACGGTCAAACTATCACCAGAACAGTTGATAAGACATTCCCTGGAACTGGATTCCGAGTCGAAATCAGTAAATCTACGAACGCGATCATTGATAGCGTCCAGATAACTACTACAAATAATACATATTCGTATTCAAGCACCGGAAACTACGAAGAATACTTCGACTACCAGATTATAGAAAAAGTCGAGATGACTGTAAGCTACCCCTCCCGTTCGTATGCAGCCAGCGGTTCTGCAAGCCTCAACTTCGGCGTTCAGCACGCAGGTATCGTCGAACACAGCCACAACATCTAAATTTCTATCCTCGACAGCGATCGGATAGAGGGATTTAGGCCTAGTGTCTATCCAACTTCTAAATCACTGCCGACTATAGATTTGGTTGAAAAACCCTCCTCCTAAATTGAGTCTGCTATTGCTCATTGTTCATGTAGATTGTTCGGATTGGGTATGGTATGTCGATTCCGGCTTCGTCGTATTTCTCTTTGACGATCTGTGTTACTTCTGAAGCTGACTTGACCATGTTTGCTTTCGAAGGTTTTGTCCATCCTCTCAGTTTTAGGTTGACGGATGATCCTCCGAGTTCGTTCACCAGTACCTGTGGTTCTGGATCTGCTTCAACTGTACTTGCTTCTTCCAGTGTTTCGATCGCCAGTTCTTTGGCTTCCTCTATATCTTCCTCGTAACCGATTCCGACTATGACTTCGAACCTTCTGTTGTCGTAGGCGGTGTTGTTGATTACTGTTCCGTTGTAGAGTGTTGAATTCGGAACTATCACCTGTCGACCGTCGTAGGTCTTGATCTCGGTTGCCCTGATCTTGATATCCTGTACGGTTCCAGCCTCGCCGCCGACCTCTATCTGGTCGCCGATCTTGAACGGCCGGTTGATCATGATAAATAGACCTGAGATAAAGTTGGAGATCATATCTTTCAAGGCGAAAGACAGTCCTAAACCTATCAGTCCTACTGCTGCCCCGATCGAGGAAAGCGGGAACCCAAACACCCCCAAGATCACTACGAATGTTAGAGGGTATATAATGTAAGCAGTAAGCTTTTTGGCTGTCTTTGTTGCATGTTGATCACCGTTTCTCCTTTTGACTGCTCTGTCAACCAGAACATTGCTTATTTTGTTAGCGACAAAACCTGATACAGCGATTCCTGCAGCTATTACAACCATTAGACCGGTTATCTCAGCTCCAAGAACTGTAACAGAACTGTTCAAAAGCCCAATTATCTGCGATATCATTTTGTAATCACAGATTAACTAGTTAGAGCAGTTTTAATAAAAACTTCAGGCTCTGACCATCTACTATGTACAGCCGTTTCAAAGCCCTGGAAAACTACAGCGAGAAAGATCTTGAAATGCTTCAGAACTCGACTGTAGCAGTAGTAGGTCTTGGAGCTACAGGATCTGTGATAGCTGAGAGCCTTGCCCGGCATGGCGTCAATCTCACCTTGATAGATAGAGACTATCTTGAGCCAAACGATTGCTATTCCTCTAACATATATACTCCAGAGCAATGCGAAAAGTCGATGCCAAAAGCAAAGGCGGCAGAAGAATTCCTTTCCTCTCTAACAGAGGTAGAGGCCGAAGTCGCTAGCCTGAACCCTGAGAACCTGGATATTCTGGAGGATGCAGATCTCGTTATGGACGGAACCGACAACCTCGAAACACGGTTCCTGATCAGCGAGTACTGCAGGAAAAACAGCAAGCCATGGATATACACCTCTGCTCTAGGGGAGAAAGGCTACTCGATGTTGTTCCAGGATAAATGCTTCAACTGCATATTCGACGACATAAATGCGGGAAGTCTGGAAACATGTGAAACTTCAGGTATAATGAGAGAGGTTTCAACAATCGCCGCGTCAAAGTCTTCAATGAAAGCTGTGAAGTTCCTGGCAGGGAAAGAAGTAAGCGAGAAGTTAGAAACAGTAGGCGGGGAGGAATTCAATATTGAAAACCCTGGATGCAAAGTCTGCAGAAATAAGAAATACCCTCACCTTGATTCTGAGAGAAAAACCACAGCAGTATGCGGGGAGAATAAGTACCAGGTGGAGAGAGATCATTCAAAGAAGATATTTGAGAAAATTAAGGAGCGGTGCGACCGCTTCACGGAAAACAGCTACCTGATAAGAGCAGAGATAAACGGGAGAAGCGCGACTTTTTTCCAGGACGGTAGAGCAATAATAGAGGCGAAGGATAAAGGCCACGCAGAGGCTTTTTACTCAGAGATCGTCGGAGTTTAAAAATATGGAAAGAGAACTGGTTTACAATGGATCTTGACGAAGACTACATCGAATATGTTGGCCAGTCATCCTTGGCGCTGCTAGCAATCTCCGCAGCTTATTTCGTCGATCCAGGACGCATTTTAACGCTGGTAGCGCTCCTACCGATAACTATACTGTATGGATACACCGCATACATCTCAAGAGAAGGTTTCAACACTGCTTCTATGCTAAGCTCTGTAACACTTATATTTATGCCTGTAAGCGCCTTTATGGGTTTCATAGCGGTCTTCATACCTGTAAGTAATACCCTAGTATCGCTTTTCTCCAGTGGAACCGGTTTCAAAAACTACAGTAATGCCACACTGATGCCGATGGTTTTCACCGGTTTGATACTCGGCAGCATAGCCTTTGGAGCGGCTCAAACTCAACCGGATGTCCGGCAGAATGTTGTAAATAATATAGCACAGGTATCTGAGAAACAGACCGAATTTATAATGGAGCAGACTGATCTCGCAAGCATTCAGGAAGAAGCAGGGACACAGATAGTAACTCAAACAAGCGAAAACACTGTACTTCTCACCCGGTCCTACGTACTCAATGAAACAGAGTTCAGCGAGCAACAGAATGCAGAACTAGATCAAGCATTTACCGGAGCCCAGAACCAGATACCGGAACAACTTGCGAACCGGACCACTGAAAACGCCGAGTCGATAGACATGGCGGAAAGAGCCGGAGAAGCAACTAGAAATCTGATCAGCGCAAATCTTGGTATTATAATCCTAATAGCCTCTCTGTTCTTCTACGCAATCAACCCGGTAATAAGCATCTTAACCGCTATATCAGCGCTTCTATTTGAGAAGACAGCTGAGCGCTTGTAGCCTCTTAAAGGTTGTATACATTCTTTAGTTTATGAGCGAGATAAAATTTGTAGACGAAAATGACGCATCCGAAACACTGCCGGAAGACTTCGAACCGTATGTCAAAGAGTGGTTCAACGACCAGTTCCCCGGTCTAAGCCAGCCACAGAAATACTCCTTTGATCTTATCCATAACGACGAGAACTCTCTGATATGTGCGCCAACCGGCTCTGGAAAAACTTTGAGCGCTTTCATGTCTGCGCTGAACGAACTCTTCATGATGGGGGATAAAGGAGAGCTGGACGACGAGGTCTACGTTCTATACGTTTCCCCACTCAGAGCTCTTGGAAACGATATAGAGAGAAACCTTGACGAGCCTCTCAACGGCATCAAGGAGAAAGCCGAGGAAATGGGCTACGATGTCCCCGAGGTCAGAAGCGCGGTAAGATCCGGCGACACAACAGACGCGGAGAAAGCCAAGATGCGGGATAAACCACCGCACATAATGATAACAACCCCAGAATCTCTGGGAATTCTTCTCTCCTCACCAAAGTTCAGGGAGAAACTGAGAAACGTCAAATATGCTATAGTAGATGAGATACACTCGCTGTCGGAAAACAAGCGAGGCGTCCACCTGTCAATGTCAATGGAAAGGCTTGAAGATCTTGCAAATGAATCTCCAACCCGGATAGGTTTATCCGCGACCCAGGCACCGATCGATGAGATCGCCAAATATCTGGTAGGCTATGACGTTGAGGAGGAGACCTGGGAAGACGAAACAGAGTACGACGAAACCATAAAAGCTGCAGAGGAAGCAGATGAAGAAGATTATGAGACACGGGGATGTACAATTGTAGACGTAGCCGCATCCAAAGAGATCGATCTTGAGACCGTTTCACCGGTAAGAGATCTAATCCATACCCCGCCACAGGAAATCAACGAGGCAATGTACGATCAGATGCATAACCTGATACAGGACCACGAGTCCACTATAATATTCACAAATACCAGGTCGGCTACAGAGAGAGTTGTCAACAACTTGAAAGAACGGTTCCCGGACCACTACGATGAGAATATCGGGGCTCACCACTCTTCAATGTCCAGAGAAAAAAGGCTGGAGGTGGAGGAGAACCTGAAGAAAGGAAATCTGCAGGTAGGAGTGACCTCAACCTCGCTCGAGCTTGGTGTAGACATAGGATCGGTCGACCTGGTTCTACAGCTAGGATCACCAAAAGGAGTCGCCAGAGGCATCCAGAGAATCGGTAGGTCCGGACACCAGATAGGAGAGAAAGCCAAAGGAAAGATGATAGTTGTCGATAGAGATGATGCGATGGAATGTTCTGTGTTGACAAAGTGTGCGAAGGAGGATGAGCTCGACAAGATACAGATACCGACAGGTTGCCTCGACGTTCTGGCACAGCACATGGTTGGGATGGCATGCGACCACAAGTGGAACATAGAGCACGCATTCAACTTGATCAGGAGAAGCTACTGCTACAGCGATCTTTCCAGAGAGGACTTCGACCAGGTGATGAAGTATTTGGGAGGTGAGTACGAACTGGAGGACCAGAACGTTTACAGGAAGATCTGGATAGATAGGGACGAAGGAAGGTTCGGTAGAAGCGGGAAGATGACCCGAGTAATATACATGACAAACATCGGAACTATACCCGATGAAACAGGATACGATGTGGTAACACGAGGAAACAAAAACTATGTCGGATCTCTAGACGAGGAATTCCTAGATCGTTTAACCAAAGGCGATATCTTCACTCTTGGGGGATCGACCTACAAGTTCAGCTACGCTAAAGGTATGAAAGTCTTCGTTGATCCGAAGCCGAACGCTTCGCCAACAGTTCCTTCCTGGTACTCGGAACGGCTTCCACTTTCCTATGATCTCGGGGTTAAGATCGGAAAGTTCAGGGATCAGGTCGCAAAACAGCTGGAAATGGGTGCTGGAGATGATGATATCATCCAGTGGATAATGCACAACTACTACCTAGACGAAAACACCGCTGAAGCTATCTACAGCTACATCAAGGAGCAGAAAGATTTTCTGGGAACTGTATCCACGCATGAAAATATTACAGTCGAGAAATACATTGACGACGACAACCGGCAGAACTTCATATTCCACACAATCTACGGAAGGAGGGCGCACGACGCAATGGCAAGGATACTGGCTCACCTACTCCAGAAAAGGATTGGGTCCAACATTGGAATGGTGATTGACGACAACGGTTTTATCTTGATCACTCCGAGGAGACCGATCGACATTGATAGACTTATCGAACAGCTGACAGAATGTGATCTCGAGGAAGAACTCAAGAACGCGGTTGCGAAGACCGAGCTAATGAAGAGAAGGTTCCGACACGTCGCAGGGAGGTCCCTGATGATCCTGAGAAACTATGGCGGGAACGAGAAGACTGTTGGCCAGCAGCAGATGAAAGGACATTTCCTGATCTCTACACTGAGGAACGAGCACGGTGAGGATTTCCCAATGATCCGGGAGACTTACAGGGAGATCATGGAGGATGCGATGGATATCAAGCATACCAGAGAAGTAGTGGAGAAGATCGGTGAGGGAGAGATAGATCTTGACGTTGTGGAAACGGATATTCCTTCGCCTTTCAGCCACAACCTGCTGCTCCAGGGAAGCACGGATGTCGTGAAGATGGAAGATAAAAAGGAGCGTCTACAACAGTTACACAGTCAGGTAATGGAACGTATCGAAAAGAAGCAGTAAAACAAAAATTGAATCTCAAAGATACCGAAATCATAGATAATGGTCCTTGAAACAATTCAACCGGTTCTCAGCAACTACTTCCTGAATCCAGCAGGTCTGCTTGGACTGGCCGCTCTTATACCTCTGATAATATTTTATCTGGTGAAAAAAGATCCTGAACGGAAGGTCATGCCTTCCTTCATGTTCTTCCAGAGCGAAGGCGACTCGGAGTCGACCAGTAGAGCCCTAAAAATAATCCAGAGAAACCTGGTTCTTATTCTACAGATAATAGCGATAACTGCATTTGCATTTGCATTTGCAGAGCCATACACAGAGGGCACTGGCTCACCCGAAAACTCCGTTCTTATTCTGGACAGGTCAGGGAGCATGGCGGAACTGTCGGATGAGAAAAACTTTCTGAAAGACAACATAGGCAAACAAAACTCTGTAATAGTAGTGGACAGCGATTCAAGGCTTCTGGCTGAGAATATACCTCCAGATCAGGCACGTTCTATCATTGATCAGGTTGAACCTGCAGAAACCGGGACGGATATTATTTCAGGTCTGAGAGCAGCGCAGCGGCTGCAGGGCGATATATTTATAGCGAGCGATCTTGATCAGACTATAAGCGAGGAAAGAGCAAAACCTGTAATAGAAAGCATGAAGTCACAGAACAGAAATTTCAAGATTATGGAAACGGAGAGGAGGAATAGACATGGGATAATCGGACTTGATGTCGGAGAAGAAAATACCACAGTGGACGTGAAGAACTTTGAGAAGAGCGCTAAAACACTTGAAATAAATCTGGGAGAACAGAGCAGAGAGGCAACTTTCCGCGGAGAATCAGTTGAAACAGTCACTTTCAACAGCAGACCTGGTAGAAACAC
>JBLGBN010000018.1:0-19174 GCA_047617745.1 Candidatus Nanohaloarchaea archaeon | reverse complement strand
GTCTTCACCGGCTTGATCAGCGTATTTGCGGCACTGGCAATGCTTCTATACACGTTCTATGATATGATCGCGAGACAGTCAGCGCAGAACGGGCCATCTCTTATTCTTCCCGGAACTGTCTCGGAGACCACTTTCCAGGCAGGAGTAAGCTTTGTACCCGCGGAATACTGGGTTATCTCGATTATAATTATGATGACAGTCCACGAACTCAGCCACGGAATAGTTGCAAGAGCAGAAGATATTGAACTCAGATCAGTTGGCTGGGTAATTGTTGGGATCCTCCCGCTTGGAGCATTTGTAGAGCCGGAAGGCGAAAAGATGCTACCCGGAGACGAAGATGGAGAACAAGAGGACGAATCTCAGGCTACCTGGGATGTCGGCAACTGGAAGTCAAGACTGAAAGTTCTATGCGCCGGAAGCTTCGCTAACTACATAACCGCAGCACTATTCATACTGATGGCTACAGGCCTCACAGCAGCACTGACTTCACCAACACTCTTCTACAACGCCCAGGAAGGGTATCCTGCTCAAGAAGCAGGAATGGATAACGGAACAATAATCGCTGTGAATGGTGAGAGAGTTGAATCCTTTGATCAACTCAGAAACATTACTGAAAGGGTGCAGGTAGGCGACGAGGTGACCCTCTGGACTTCAGAGGGTAACTTTACAGTAACCGCAACTGACAGAGAAGGTGACGAAGGCGGATACATAGGGATACTGATGGGGCAGCAGAACACGGTAAAAGACCAGTACTCGGATTATCAGGACGGTTTAAGCTGGTTCATTTCACTGCTAACTACTGTTGCCTTCCTGAACTTCCTGATCGGTCTATTCAACATGGCACCGATCAAACCACTGGATGGAGGACTGGTATTTGAAACATTCACTTCAGAGTTTGTAGGAGAGGATGGGATAGTGAACGTCAACAGATTCTCTCTGGCTATGTGGGCGCTGCTACTGCTCTCACTGCTGCTAGGGGTTTCAGCCTCTTTCCTCTGAAGTTAAAAATCTGATATCCAATCAATTTAGACAGAAAGATGACTCACACAATCGAGGTAGTTGACAGGGATGAAGAAGTTGAGGCAGAAGATGGTCAGGATGTTCTAAACGCTCTGCTGGAGGGTGGTGTCGAGTGGATGCACGCCTGTGGAGGTTTCTGCAACTGCACAACCTGCAGGATCAAGATAGAGGAGGGAGCGGAAAACGTGTCCGATATGCAGGAAGACGAAAAAAATACTTTAAGGCGTTTCCAGGGTGAGGAAGTGCTTGAAGGTGATTTCCGGCTGTCGTGCCAGGTAAAGGTTTACGGCGACATCAAGATTTCTGAACCTGAGTGGTACTGAAGAACAAAACGTTTAACACTCTCTATAAAAACTAGAAGTATGATACTTTCAAAGAAAATTCTCGGCGCGCTGGGACTTCTGATAGTTGCAGGTGGCGGCGCTGTCGCTGCAGGAATTATTGAAAAACCTCAGTACGGGCTTGAGGACCGCGGGGACTGGGGAGCAGTGACTGAGAACTCGATCAATATCACCAGCCAGGGATATGTCCACAACCCTAACTCCTTCGGTATCAACATTTCCGGCCTAGATATAGCATACCGTGTGAAAATGAATGATGTTGAACTGGCAGAGGGCTTCAAGGATGGCCTCAATATAGCTGCGGAAGATAACAACACTGTCGAAGTCGAGACCACTTTAAAGCCGGAGAAGGTTCCTGACTGGTGGGTTCGGCACCTTAGAAATGATGAGGTATCCCAGCTTGAGGTACCTCTTACCATTGACTACCGGATCCTCAACCGATCAATTACTCTGGATGGGATAAGTTATTCGGACAGTATAGAAACCGACCTCGAATCAAAGATGGATCAGGCAATCGGACAGGTTCAGGGAACGTACTCCTGGAGTCCAACAGGCGCAGAGATTTCTGAGACCGAGATAGAGATCGTTGATGGAAGTGCAGAGTTTGGCAGAGTAACCCGGGAAAAAACACCGCTCCTTGTCACGCTGAATGTCCGGAACCCTAACAGCTACCCGATTCCGGTCCCTCAGTTCAACGGAGAGCTGAATATGAACTCTATCGAGATAGCGAAATGGCAGGCGAATGAGGTTGCAGTAACCAGCGCTCCCGAAAACGGTATGATCGCTCCCGGTGAAAACCAGGAGGTCAAGCTCAGAGTGGATATGTCCAACGAGGATATTGATGACTGGTTTGTGAGCCATGCTTCCAGAGATGAACAGACCAGCGGAGAAATCAACCTGCGACTTGGGTTCGATATAGCCGGTCAGACATTCCAGATCCCTAGGAACGGTGGTTTAAGCTGTGGTTTCAGCTTCCAGACCGGTATACTTGTGGATGACCAGGAAACCGCTTCGGAATTTACCGGGTGTGAGGAGGAATCGCTTGGACTTGGATTTGGAGTATCTGATAATGATAGTGGCTCGGATTCCGGTTCAGATGGTTTGCTTGGAGATGACGACAGTTCAAATGGTTCAAACGATAGTGGAAGTCTAACGGATGCAATACTTTAGGAAGATGGTTGATACAACCTGTTGGCGTTGCGGTTCAGAGATGAGAAAGTTTGTTGCATGTGAGCTGAAATGCGGCAACTGCGGTTTCATTCGTGACTGTTCAGATCCCTAGATATGAAAGTCGACTCTTTCACCGGTGCATCTATTACATAGGCCGAACATTGTGTGATTGCTGCATCCGTCTTTCACACATTTCTTTTCCAGTTGAATCACTCTCGATAAACTACTACCTAAAATGTCCAAATTAACTTTTAAGATAGCTTAAGGTCTTTAAAACAGTTCAGCGGCTGGAAGTTATCTCGACCTTATCCCCGTCTTCAATTCCAAGCTTAGATCGTAATTTAGAAGAGCTACACACTTCAACTACATCTTTGCCGTACCTTGAGAGGTCTGGATCGATAAGACAGGCCTTTAACCCTTCAATCTCTATGAAATATATTTCTAAACCTCCAAATTCTCTTCCATCTGTTTCAAATCCTTCTAGCCTACTTTTCTCCGTTTGAGACTTCAGCTTTTTGATTTCCTGAGGGTCTCCTCTGAGATTCAGCGTCCCGGGGAATGGCTCAAAACCGGCTTCTTCCTGTATAAATTCGGAGTATTCGTCTATCTGTAGAAACTTGGAAGCCTTTCCTTCGCCGGAGAATACTTTTCCTTTCACAGCCAGAAAAAGATAGATACATATTTAAACCAGATGTTGTTGTTACTGGAAAACAATGAAAGATTATTAAGTGTTGTGGAGAAATTAGTGCATGTAACCATGAAATGCAAAGTATGCGGAAGAACAACTGAAGAACTTGAAGAGGAGTTCGGAAACAGAGCAGAAATCACAGAACACCAGGGAATGAACAAATGCACAAAGTGTATCAGAGAGTACAATGCAGAGACACAGGGAGACCGAGAAACTGAAGACGAACTTGAGAACAAGGACTGGAAAGACAAAATAATGGCTTAAAACAGCCTCCAGTCTACATACTGTATTCTTCTTTTAACCTTCTGACAAGATATAAAAACCCTGCAAAAAGCCTCTCACAGCGGCTAATTTATAAAAGGGTTTCAGTTGAATTACTTCACATGTCTGAAAACTACAAGGAGCTTCTAGATCAGAACGTTGACGATGTAAAGGAAGCAGTCAAAGATTTGAAAGATGCAGATTATCAGGAACTGCTCAACCTCGAAGAAGAGGGAGATGACAGGAAAACAGTCAAGGAATTCCTGGAAAAGAAGATCGAGAAACAGGAAGAAGTAGCCGAAGAGGAAGTAGTAGAAGAAATTGAAGAAGAAACTTCAGGAGGATTCCTTGGAAGCTTTGACAGGGAAAAAGTCCTTGTCGGAGGAGTACTTGCAGGACTTGTGATTGGACTTGTCGCAGGATTCGCAGTCAATATGGCGAACAGCGGCAGTCAGGCAGAAGTCAGAGATTCCCTCAACCAGCTATTCGAAGCCACTGGCTCTCAGCCTGATTCACTCACCGTTACAGAGAGAAACGGCATGTTTTACGCAACAATAAACAGTTCAGTTGAGACGGAGAACGGAACCCGATCCGCCTCACAGAACTACTTTATCTCTCCAGACGGCGAGCTATTATTCCCTGCGACAAACGCATTCGGACAGCAGTCGTACATGAACATCGACACTTTGATCGAACGAGCTCAACAGCAGCAACAGCCTTCCGGCAACACGACACAGTAACCTAGCCCGGAAAACACATTTCTTCTTTCAATTTTTCTTTCTGACCACAGTAAAAACTGTTAAGTCCCAGCTTCTACAATTAACAAATAGGTGAATCAAACAATGGCAGAATATGGATTAATCGAACTACCGTACGACTACGACGCTCTAACACCGCATATCTCCGAACAGGTAATGGAATGGCACCACGACACACACCATCAGGGATACGTGAACGGGGTGAACCAGGCAGAAGAAGACCTGGAGGAGCAGAGGAGAAAAGACGATTATTCCTCAACAGGCGCGATACTTAACAGCTTCACGCACAACTTCTGTGGAAACGTGCTGCACGAAATCTTCTGGAAAAACATGAGTCCTAACGGCGGAGGAAAGCCAGAGGGAGAGCTTCTGGAAAAGATCAAGGAGGACTTCGGAAGCTACGAAAACTGGAAAAAAGAGTTCAAAGCGGCAGCACCGTCCGCTTCGGGATGGGCACTGCTTGTCTATATACCGAGAGAAGACGAGCTCCACAACGTCGCGGTTGATGGACATGATGAAGGCGCAGTCTGGGGAGCGCACCCTGTTCTGGCGGTCGATGTCTGGGAGCACAGCTACTACCACGACTACGGACCTAAGCGGGGAGAGTTTATCGACAACTTCTTCCAGCTGATCGACTGGACAGACGTACATGAACGCTACAGAGATATCTCCAGTACGTTTAACTAGAGTATCTCCCCCAACTTTTCTTTCTTCTTTTCTTATCTAGAGTGTTAACTTCGCTACAACACAGTTTATTTTAAATGGAAGGGATTCCAATCTTCCCATCCGGGAGGGGAACAATTAATGGAACTAGAACTACAGGTCATAACCTCTATTCCTGTCGAAATACAGGAAGAGGAGACACCTGAACATCTAACAGCCGAAAGCACGGCATAGAAACCGGGCTTTCCGCTCAGACCTATTTTCTTTATCTCGCAATTAGCCGCAGCCCTATCAGTAGAAACAGCAGTAAGACCAGCCGTTTATGCGCTTTATTCGATTCTTTTCTACCTATAAATTCTCCCAGCTGAACACCGATGAAAACAGGTACAGAAGCCAGGAGAGACAGGTAAAGAATATTCGATCCTGAGTAATAACCCAGTAGATAGGAAGAACCAACCCTAAAACCAGATATCAACAGGAACACGAAACCAAGGAAGCCTACAAACTTCTCTCTAGGAAGATCAAGGTACTCGAGGTACATTACAATAAGAGCTCCCATACTGGTGGCGCCAAATATGAAACCGCCAACAGAGCCAAGCAGACCGGTCAGACCGCTCTCAAACTTATTCGGGATCCGTTGGAAATATTCTGGTCGGAGAGCTACACCTTCAAATTTTAATACCGAATAGATAATGAGTATAAGACCGATTACTGCAGACAAGATGTTTTGTGGAATCTTTCCAAGAAAGAACATTCCCAGAATTGTCCCTCCAAATACCGAGGAAATCAGAACCAGATGATCGTCAAGCAGGGACTTCACGGTATCTAGCCCTATTTCACGAACCAGAGAAATATTTGACACCATGATAGGGATTATCATTAATACGACAGCTTCGCGAGGTGACAGTATCAAGCTGATTAACCCTACGCCTATGACCGCCTCGCCGAAACCTACCAATCCCTTAACTAGTCCGGCAGACAGTAGAATAAATGATATCAGAAAAATGGTTTCCATAAATATCTAAGAGCAGTTCGGCACTAAATAACTTGGGCGGGAAAAATGATAGTTAAGAGCGCGGAGCGCGGGATTTGAACCCGCGTCATCACCGTGACAGGGTGATATGATGGGCCAGACTACACCAGCTCCGCTTGGTATAGAAGACTATTAGGAGTAATTTTTATAATGATATAAAGGCCGGGATTTTCAGTCTATATACCGGCAACTGTTTAAAATTGTTCAAGCCAAATTAGGCGATGTGAAATATATACAGAAACCCGCAGAATACGCCTTTTTTACTCTATTGATACTGTTGCTCCTTGGTTGGGGCTTCTGGGAGGGGATTGCTCCTTTCCAGCGTAGTTTCGATTTAATAATATTCGCTGTTTCCATTTCCACCTTTGGTGCGGTTTACTCTAATCTGACGTTCAGTATTACCACACTGTTCGCTACATTACTTCTCTGGAACGAGGTGTACAGAGGCGATAAACTTGAACCTTTAGATCAGGGGGAGAGAGTGGAAGCTGTTATACCGGTCTACCAGGACCATGAAGTCCTGGCGAACTCTATTAACTCTCTGAAAAACTCGGATTACTCTAATTTAGGCATCAATGTTATCTGTGAGCCAGATGATGAGAAAAGTATAGAGGAAGCTGAAAACCTGGACTGTAATGTTTTGATAAACCAGCATCCGGGTTCAAAGGCTGGCGCGATAAACACTGCTTTTGAAGAGCTTGACGCGGAGTACTTCGCCCTTTTCGATGCTGATGAAAAAGTAGACAGCCAATTCATTGGTATCGCCATGGCCTATATGAACCAGGGATACGAAGTTTTCCAAGGCCGACGTGTCCCTATCCCCTCGGGCGGTATAGAGAAATTCAGCTACTGCGAGAGAGCTGTCTTTCACATGGCATACAAGATACAGGAATTAACAGGATTTGTACATGCAAAGTCGTCTTCTACAGTTCTAACGAAGACCGCATGGGAGAAGGTCAACGGTTACGATGATATGCTTACCGAAGATATTGATTTCGGCCAGAAATGTTTCAGATACGGTTTGAAGGTTAAATCTAACAGAAGTGTTACTAACAAAATGGAGGCTCCGCACAGCTTCAGGGATTTCTGGGGTCAGAGGAAGAGATGGTCGATAGGGACCGTAGAGATACTTCATAAGGGCCTAAGGCGCGGGTATGGCCAGTCAAGTATACCTAGAGAGGTATTTGCTACATGCAGATCGCTAGTCAGCACTATAATACCTATAATGCTTATAGTTTTCTTTGCTAATTTCCTCGTGCTTGTAATATCTGGTATAGAACTGTTCTTCACAATACCTATACTAGTTACAGCTCTACCAGCCTTAATACTCTCTTATAGGGACTTCCGGGATAAAGAAATAGGATTTATAGGGCTCTACTCTCTAACCAGCTTCCTGGTGGTTTTCATATCAGGTTTGATTTTACTGAAATCGGTCCTAGAGTACATATTTAGCTGGAGCGGAGAATGGTACCGTGTTGAGAAAGGCGATTAAGGTATGAGAGATTTAAAATACTGATAGGTAGAGTAAACTCCATGAAAGAACAAAAACACGTTATAATCGGGGACGGTATCGCTGGTGCAACTGCTGCCGAAGTTATCAGAAACCAGAATGAAGACGCAGAAATACATGTTTTCACGGATGAATCCGAGCCACTTTACAACCGGATTATGCTGAAGAACTACATGAAAGGTACGCTTCCTAAACAGTATACAAGGGTTCATGATGAGAGCTGGTATGAGAAAAGAGATATCGATCTACATTTAGATACTCGAGTAGACAAAGTTGAAAGCGAAAAACAGATTGTGGAGACTGTTGGCGGAGAAAGCTTTGAGTACGATAATCTTCTAGTCGCCACAGGCGGATCACCAAGAAAACTTCCACAGGATGAAGGATTCAGTAATCTTCACTACATGTGGACGATGGATGATGCAGATACAGTAAAGGAGTCAGCTGAAGAAGCAGAAAAAGCTGTGGTTGTTGGCGGAGGCCTCCTGGGAATTGATTTAGCGATGGCTTATGCGGAAAACGGTGCTGAGACTTATTACTTGGTCAAAGATGAATGCTGGTGGAGTCGCGGCCTTGATGAAGAAGGCGCCGAGATAATCCATGAGAAACTGGAGGAGAAAGGCTGTGAAGTAATCACAAACACTAGAGTAGGAAAACTGAAATCAGAAGAAGAAGGAAGGGTGAAAGAAGTGGTAACAGAACAGGGTGAAAGTTACAAATGCGACGCCGTCGCCGTAGCAATCGGGCAAACACCGAACTCGGAGATTGTAGACGTTAAAAAGACTGAGAAAGGCCTCATCAAGACTGATGAAAAGCTTCAGACCTCGGACGAAAGCATTTACGCTGCAGGAAACATGGTTGAGTACTATTCCCCTGTTTTTGAGAAGAGGACTGTTAACGGCTCCTGGGATCATAGTGAGGAAATGGGGGAAACTGCCGGTAAAAACATGTCTGGACCAGACGAGGATTTTGATTATATTAATACCTATGGTGTAGGACATTTCAGGTCGCAGTTCCTGGCAATAGGTGACTGGAGCGGGGAACCAGTCTCGAGGAAGTACGGCGGTGAGGATCACTACCGCAGGCTATTCTTCGATGGCGACCGGCTAATTGGAGCAGTTATGATAGGTTACACGAAGGGGCAGGAAAAGATTAAGGAAATGATTAGAGAGAAAGAAAAAGTAGAGGAAAAGGAGAGGCTGCTGGACAAGGATTACTGGTAGTTTTCCTCAAGTATTTCTTCAATTTCGCTCTCTATGCTCTCATCGTATCCGTCATATGCCTCTGCAGTTTTCCCCTTTTTATGCTCGCTAATAGAGCCGTCAGCCCTTATCAAATAGGTCTTGCCTGGAGTGCTTATTGCATAATCGCCGTTCTGAAGTTCTCTTACGTTATAGTCTTCCCGGGAAACCAGTTCCTCCTCTTCGTTAACTTTCTCTATCAAAGAGTCGAGCTCATTAGTCAAGCTAGAAACCACGTCGTCCACAGTATCCGTCGACATAATTATAATTTGGACGCCAGTAGATAAATCTTCTGGTTCAACTATTTCTCCACAGATCTGAACTCTGCCTCAAGACTATCTTCATCTATGACCAGATACTCTCCTTTATACCAGGCACCGTGAGTGAAAATATGTCTGTAACTTTCTTCCAGCTCATAACTCTCCTCCAGATTTCGGCTCCGATAGGTGGGTTCGTAGCCGTCTTTAAGCCTCATTACGTGGTCTTTTCGATGGTCGTGTCCCCGGATCATCAAGTCGTAATCCTTTCTATCCATTCGATCGAAGTTTTCCTCGAAATCTTCGTCATCCCAGAGCCGGTACCAGAAAGGTTTCATTTCCTCAGTTATATTCCGGCTCTGTATATGGCCCGCCAGTCCTCCATGGACCAGTACTCCATTCAGATCCCCTACCTCAAACTCTCTGATTGGGTTATTGACAATTTCCTGAAGATAATCTTTTGCTACTGGATCCTGATGTAGCTCGTCGACCATCTCGTAGAAATGCTTGGACTGGGATTCTATAGTGCCTGATGTGATCGGCAGTTCCTCCAGAATTGCGTTATCGTGGTTGCCGCCCACATCAATTACTGATTCCTCGCCGATTCTTTCCTTTAAATCAAGAAACTCATGGATCACATTTGTCTGATCAAAATCTCCGGTCGATAGAACTATATCATCGGAAGTAGGTGCTTCTTTCTCCAGAAACTCCTGTATACTCCTTCCGTGGTAGTCTCCCAGAGCGTATAATGTCATATCTACACACCTAATAATTTGTTACCAAATTTTATCCCGCTGAAGATACTCAGTAAGCGAGGACATCCTCCAGTTCTCCCTGTGATTCTTCCATAGCCTGGAAGAGATCCTTGTATGGGTCACCTGTAATATTTTCTGTGTCCATCCCTAGATACTCCATTACGTGCTCCTCAGCCTCTGGTACAGAGGTCGGATAAAGATCTACAAGACCGTCTTCTTTAGGTGTTCCACGGATGTAAACATCTAAAATATCTGAAAACCTTCGATAAAGCAGGTCTTCTTCCTGTTCCCATGCATGGCTGTCAATCACGTCAATAGGTCTTGCCTTAGGTTCGCCACTCTCCCAGAAATAGCCTATATTATCTGGTTTAAAGTCATTATAGGTGAAGCCATCCTCTCTAAGATCGAAAAACATGTCCAGATCCTCTGTTATAACATCTGACATATGGAAGGATTCAACGGCTTCTGAATGTGTTAAATCGTTCCTGCTCATCTTTACAAGAGCATAGTTAAATGGACCATCAACATCCCTTTCATCCACCTCTACCCACGGAAAACGATCTATATCTTCTACCACTTCAGCCTGTTCAAACGGGTTTTCCGAGTCCGAGTCAGGTTCATACGCTACAGGCTTAACAACGTAACCTCTGGAGCTGATGTGAGCAGAAGTATTAGCCCCCTCTCCAATCTTCGACTCATTGTCTTCAAGAGCGCCATTGTCCTCATCCAGTTGCTGCTCTCTGGCTCTTTCTACTATTTCACGAAAGCTCATGGATATAGTTTGTAAAAACTCACATAAATAAGTTGTTGTTAAAAGGTGACAACATCACTCTTCTTCTCCAAACTCGTCATCCAGGACCTGAAGCGCACGGGGACTGACAAAAGAAAGATCCTGCCAGTCCTTGGTCATACGGGGACACGCACAGTTGACATAGATGTCGATGCCGTAGCCCTTATAGTCTGCTTCAAAGATACGGTCCTCGACGAAAACATAGACGTCTTTACCGTGTTTCTCCAGTTTCTCCTTCGCGATCTCCACGGCCCTCATATAGTTCTGTCCTTTCTTGGAAGAGGTTACAATCCCCCACTTCTCCTTGTCTTTATGCTTCAAAACCCTTGCATACTCTGCCTGCATCTCATCATCAAGCGAATTAGCTGGTTCTACCCAGATATGCTTCTCGTATGGGTCAACCACGTATACTTTCTTGCCTGCCTCAGACACCTGTGAAGGATGGAAGTGTCCGGAGCCGAGGAAGACGAAAGCGTCTACCTTGTGAGCGATGTTATGTGCCGCGCCTGCGTCACATCCAAGTACCTGTCCCGGCTCTGAGGTTCGAAGCCCTGTCTTGCCCTCAACAACTTCGTATCCCTTACTCTCTAGGAAGTCACGGGCTTTTTCCGCTCGGTCCATGTACTGCGTCACACCTACAAGACCCAGCGTTTCATCCTCTGGAATCTCATCGTAATGCTCTTCCAAGACGCTCATCAGATCTCTATCTTCTCTGTACGGAAGATAGAAAACATCGTAATCCTTCATATCGGCCTTTTCAGGGTGCAGGAATCTGGTGTGGCCGACGTGTATAAGTGCGTCCGCCCCCATTCTCTTGACTTTTTCATCTGCGATTCCGCACGCCCCAAATGTTGAAGCACCTACGATTACTGTTTCAAATCCTTCTTCCTGGAGGTCGGAGGCGAAATCCACGATCTGCGGCTTAATACCATCTGGTCCCTGTAGCCCGATCTTGTCGTAATCCTTATCTTTGATCTCTTCGAGAACTTCTTCAAAGGTTTCGAAATTATACTGTTCTCGCTCCTGCTTTTGTTCCTGGCTCATAATATAGAACTGGATCAGCAAACTTTTTTAGTTAGATGCGGTTGCTTGTAAAGAACAGGCCATAAGAAAAATCGCGATTTTACGATCATTCAAGCTCCTGAAGCTTTTCCACCATAAACTTCTTTTCAGCTCTCGCCATCTTAGTCTCCACGCCTTCCATGAAACGTTCCTCGCAGGCAACCGTGTCAAAACCGTTATCAACAGCCTTTCTAAGGGTTTCAGTATCCGGATTTCCAACGATCAGGACCTTGGTGCCGGCTTCAAGATAATCTATAACTTCCTTCTTCTCGTCTCCCAGTTTTCTGACATCCAGCATCAGTTTCTCTCCCTCAAACCGGAATGCTTTCTCACAGCTATCCACATAGTTTTCCCGAGAGAACTCGTTCTCTCCTGAAGGTCTATCTGTCAGGACATACCCTTCTCCGTAAGGCGGTGAGGTGAAGACACCTTTCCCATTCCTCGGATTCAGCGGCAGAACCTGGGTCGCAAGCACTGAGTCCGGTAAATCTGTATCTGTAGATTTGCTATGTTTTTCAGCAGTTCTCTCCTTATTCTTGGAGAATGGGAAGCTGTTCTGGTTTCCTCCATCCATCCGGGTCTGGCTCCGGTTTTTCCTTTCAGGTGATTCCTGCTGCATGTTTATCCTCTGACCAGGTTCAAGACTTTCCGCGAAGCTGAAAACAGCTGTTTTCCCTTCTTCCCGGGCTTTTTCAGCATCTCTGCTGGTGTAGCCCCCGGTTCTAGCCACAAGATGTTTCCGGTATTCTTCAGGAGGTAAAGTTTCCTCTGAGTAAGTTATCTCCTGACCTACCGTTCCACTTATATCACCCTCCGATACTTTGACGCCCTGTATCTCAGGGTTCTTCAGGACCTCGTGTTCAGGATCTTCTTTCCACGCATCTACTATATGGAAGTCTCCTCTCTTGTATGCAAACTTGATATTTAATCCTTCGGAGTCGAGTTTCCCCAGGAGCTCGCTGATTTCGGCTTCGTCAAATGGTAGCTCCGGCTCCACCTTTTTCTCTCTATCACCGCCGTTTATCGGGTTACGGGTGACTTTGAGGTGTTCATCCGGCTTTTTCGAGTCTATCTCTCCTGAATCCCGGGTATAGAAGTATGGCTGGTTCCCTCCTTCCTCGAGCGAAGTTCCAAGGCCTTCCACAACTTCAACCAGATCCGGGTCCTCGTGTCTGCCTGTTACTGCAGAGCCTGAAAACTCGGGTTCAACCATTTTCTGGACTACCAGAGATGGAAGCTCCTGTTCTTTCTCGTAATAAGAGCTTGAGACCTGTTTTATAGCATCAAATAAATCCGATGAGCCGACATTCAATCTGTATTTTGAATGAACGCCGTTTTCAGAGGCCCTTACTGATACAAGCTGGTTGTTTCTCTGGCCTCCAACAAGGTTTTTTGCCCGCCCGGTTGCGTTTCTGACCTCTGAGCTCATGCCTATATCTTTGTAGGCGTCTTTGATCTCCTTTTTCTGGTCGGATCCTATACTGGTGTTAAGTATCTGTTCTGGCGAGGCTTTACCGCCAAATATCTGTTCAAGTTCCTCAGAAGTTATGACGAAGAAGTTCGGCACCGGAAACCTCTCAATCCTGTCCAGCATCTGCGCTTTTTCTCCTACTTCTCCTTCCAGACGGCCTTTCCATTCAACCATGCAACTGTATAGAAACTGCAGAAATTAATAACTGTGGGAAAAAGTGAAGTGGAATTAAAATAAGAGAAGAAAGTTACTTCTCGATCTTGACCCTGCATGTTACAGGCATCTTGTGGTTAGCTCGCTCAAGAGCCTTCCGTGCTTCCTGTACGTCTCCCTCGTTTACATCTACCCGGAAGATTGTCTGGTCATCGTCCACGAGTGCCGCTCTCCCGATTGGTCGTCCGAACGGTTTACGCATACCTTCGTAGTAACGGTCTGCCTGTGCAATACCGGCTAGTGGGTGGTATCTTAGAACGTGGTGAGGGTAAGGAAGGATTTTCATGTAGTACTCTTCCTCAGGGTCCAGAACTTTGCTGAGGTGGGAGTTAGCTGCGATTCTTCCGGCTTCGAGAGCTTCCGACTGGATTCCGCATCCTTCCTCCACCTGGAGGACTACGGATTTCTCGAAGTCAGTGTTTCTTGCTCCCATGTCGTACTGTGTGACTCTTGGAGCCGGAGCTCCGCTGATGTAATTATCTTTTCCTTTCTGCGACTGTCTTGTGTACGGCTGGTTTGGTTTCTCTCTGTAAATGCTTGCAGGTCTATCTCCCATTTTAAGCTACCTCTTATACCCAGAAACGGGAACTTAAGTTTTAAATAGGGAATGTTTCAGGAGGGTATTATTCCCGGTACTGGTCCAAAGTGGTTTCAAGCAGAAAGGCTTCGTAATCTCTTCCATCTGAACGGTAACCTTCTATAATTTCTTCGGCCTTCTCTATCTCTCCTTTCATACCGTATGTATGGATATCATCTAGGTGATCTGTCTCGATATCTTCATGCTCTGGGCCGTCTTCGAGGTACTCTCTGAGTGCTTCACGGATGACCTCGCTCTTTGAGGCATCCTGTTCCTCCAGCAGCTCTTCAATGTCCTCATCCGCCCTGAATGATATCTTGCTCATGCTTATCAGTTAGTGACAACAGATAAATATCTGAAGTGTTATTAGACCAGTATGGCAGAGTTTTACGAACTTGTTAACTCGGAACTGGAAGAAATTGGGGAGCTGGATAACTCTTACAGCTCTTCCGACGAAATTGTAGATGATCTGGAAGAGGTCAGAGCCGATTACAGAAAAAAGGCCGGCGGATGGTCGGGAGGATCCCTTACGCTGCTGGGAACTAGCGCAGCGAGCGGAGCCTATGGAGCTGAATTTCTGGGGGAATTAGCTACTGCAGGCACAGCAGTAGCAGCAACCGCCGCAGTGCTTGGAGGTCTTAACGCCTACCGCCATAAAGAGAAAATGCTGATGGCTGACGAATATATTTCAGAGTTGGAGAGCGATAACCCCGATAAAAGCAAGGCGAGAGAAATTGCATCAATGCTTGAGCCTCAACGGTAGGCCACACCACATTTTTATTATTTACTCCTCAATAACAACATAGTGGTGTGTGGTGAGTTGCAGTATAAACGGATGTGAAATGAGAGGGGTGCATGTACACGAAACAGACACAGATATCTCCGTCTTCTGTGTCAGACATTACCAGGCAGCTCTCAAAGTGGCACGGGAGAAGAAAGTAAGCGGGTGAAAAGCCCTCCCGAAGCCGTTCATTTTAAACCGATCAGTTCCAATTTCTAGACATGGACGAAGTAAAAATCTACCAGATAGGCCTAGGTGACTTCGGAAGACATGGTTTCGATAAACTGGTTGAACTTTCCCGCGAATTCGACAGGATAGACCTATGCGGCGTCTGCGAAAAAGATTTCGAACTCCTCGAGAGCGCAGAAAAATTCGCGGAGATAAACAATACTCATATAGAAACATTCCAGAAAACAGAAGAGATGTACTCCCACGCCCGAAAACACAGCAACGAACTGGGAACACAGGTAATGATATACGACGCAGGTCCTACAACAAACCACGCGGAAAATATCTACCAGTCAATGCAGAACGATTTCTTCCATCTAGCCGAGAAACCTCCATCAATGAACCGAGGCGAACACCTGCGAGAGAAAAAACTATCAGAGCAGGGAGAAGCCATGTGGAAAGCAGATTTCATCGAGAGAGAAAGCCCGGTAGTCAAGAAAGCACTGGACATAATTGAAAAAGGCGATATTGAGGAAATCGAAATATTCAGAGAGAGCTCAATCGGAGTTGAGAAAGCACTTGATAACACTGCGAGACTCGGAGTGAAAGGAGGCGATATCCTGGATAAAATGGTACACGAAATATATGCGCTGGATATGGTCGAGGCATCCGGCGAAGAACTGAATATGGAGCTTGAGGAAACAGAATGCCAGTATTTCCACCCGAAAACACCTGAAAGCGGGAAATTCACCGATATGTACAGCGGTTACACCCAGAAAATTAATTCAGATACAGCAACAGGAATGACAAAAGCAGAATTCTCCGCAGGGGATATAGAACTGAAACTTCACTCCAGCTGGATGGGGTTAAGCGAGGAAGCAATGTTCGCGTCCCAGAGCCTGAAGAAAAAAACCGGTCACAAGTTCTTCAAAAGGGAATACTCCGAAATAAACAAGAAAGCCTACGTCAACGAAGAGTGTCGTTTCTTCATAGTTAGAGGTGACAGAAACCTGGCTGGCGATATGCTCAACCAGAAACTATACGATCTAGATACGGGAGAGGAAATAGAACTGGAGAACTATCTTCACGACCAGCTATTCAGAGTCCTGGAGAAAGCAGCTTTCCGGGCAGGTAGAAAGGATGAGGAGATAATAGGGGATAAAGAAATCGATGTATTTATGAACGCGTTATTCGATATCAAAGACGCAATAAACCACGATAGAGAGTATTTCCCGGAACTGGAGAAATCGCAGGACAAGATAAAAAGCCTAGTTGTTGAGGATAGAAAGGTTCTTGAAGCTGAGGAATCTGAAAAAATCGCAGGATAACACAATGAAAGCAGTTATACCGTGCGCCAAAAAAGAGGAGTCGCTCTACCCGTTCACAGAGTCACGGCCAACAGGTATGATACCTGTAATGGGTAAACCTATCGTCAGACACCTGATATCAGATCTACAGGAGGAAGGGATCGACGATATCTACATAGTCGCGAACTACAGGGAGGAAGATTTCCGTGAAGAGTTCGAGGAGTACACGAATGTAAACGTGGTGACTCAGGAAGAACTGAACGGGACCGGCGGAGCCATTGAGACCTGTGACTTTATTGATGAAGACTTTGTGGTCGTTAACGGCGACGTAGTGACCTCTCAAGGCGATATATCTGCGTTACTGGATAAACACCAGGAGAAGGAATCAGACGGAACAGTTCTCGCCGACACCGAAGAAAGCCCGGAGAAGTTCGGGGTTCTAAGCATCAAAAACGACAGGGTTGAGAGCATAACCGAAAAACCGGAAGACCCGGAAAACACACTTGTAAACACCGGGATGTACGTTTTCACTCCAGAAATCTTCGACATACTTGAAAATATGGATGGTGAGAAAGATCTGACCGACGCTGTCCAGAAAATGGTTGAAGAAAAAGATGTCAGGTTCGAGATGGTTGAAAACTACTGGATAGATATCGGAGCAAACCGGAAGCTCTGGAAAGCAGACCGGGTGAAAAGATATAATGAGATACCTGAAACAGAGATATCAGAGGAGGCAGAAGTTCATGAGGACGCTGTAATAGATGGAGAAGCAGTAATCGAGAAGGGAGCAGAAATCAAAGCAGGATCTGTTATCGAGGGAAAGGTTTTCATCGGCAAAAACTCTGTAATCGGTTCAAACACGACAGTTCGAAACTCGACGGTTTCAAGAGGAAGCCAGCTTAGATCTAGCGACATTGATACCTCCTTGCTGTTCGAGAAAAATATTGTAGACCCATCCACACATATAGAGGACTGTGTCCTCGCCGAGGAATCAGATATCAAGTCCAACACCACCATCAGGGAATCATTCATCGGGCCCAGAAGTTTTGTAGAGATGAACAACTCGATCTACGGAGTAAAGTTTGTGCCGGATGCAAGAACTGACCTGGGCGAGATCAGCAAATAGAAAAGATAAAAGAAACTAAACCACGATCTAAGGATTTACATGAAAGCAGTAATTCTCGCAGCTGGAAAAGGAACACGGATGAAACCATTAACAGAGGATACACCAAAACCTCTGCTACCGGTAGCCGGAAAACCAATCATCCAGCATAACATCGATCTTGTAGAAGAACATGTCGACGAGATAATAGTTGTAGCGGGATACAGAATAGAACAATTCCAGGAATATTTTTCCGGCACCCAGGTGAAAATAGTTGAACAGGAAAAGGCTCTCGGAACAGCCCACGCAGCGCTCCAGGCAAAAGAACATATCGAGGACTTAGCTGTAATCCTGAACGGTGATGACATTTACGGAGAGAAAATCCGGGAAGTAATTGAAACAGGGAACTCTGTACTGGCCTCAGAAGCGGAAAAGCCAAGCAATTACGGGGTTTACGATGAAAATAACGGTGAGATTGAAGATCTTGTTGAGAAACCTGATCAACCGCCTTCAGAACTTGTTAACACCGGGTGTTTCTCCGTTGACAAAAGCTTCTTCGATATTCTAGACAGGGTAGAAGAATCGGAGAGAGGAGAGTACGAGATAACCGGCGCTCTGAAAAAGTACATTGAAGAGAAAACCATTGAGGTCATTAAATCGGATAGATGGATTCCCTGCAGCTATCCCTGGCAGCTGATAAATGCAAACGAGAAGCTTCTGAAACCCGATAGATCGATCAAATCAGAAATACCGGAGTCAACCACGGTTAGAGGAGATACCGTTATAGAGGAGAATGTTGAGGTCGATGAAAACTGCGTAATTGAAGGACCGGCAGTAATTAAATCAGGGTGTGAAATCGGGCCGAACACCTACATCCGCGGAGGAACAGTACTGGAAGAGAACGTCGAAGTCGGTAATTCGGAAGTGAAGAACTCTGTGATCAGGGAAGGCTCAGCAGCCCCACATTTCAGCTATATAGGTGATTCATACCTTGGGAAAAACGTTAACATCGGCGCCGGCACAAAGACGGCAAACCTCCGGGGGGATGAGAAAAACATCAAGATGCTGGTCAAAGGAGAAATACACGATACAGGACGGGAGAAAATGGGTGCAATCATAGGTTCAGAGGCAAAACTCGGGGTTAACAACTCGATCAAGCCCGGCAGAAAAATTGGACACAGATCAGCGACCGATAGCGGTGAGAAGGTCGATAAAAATGTTCCCTCTGGAAAGACACTGAAAGACGGCGATGTAAAATGAAGATAGGTATAGACTTTGACAGAGTTCTATTTGATACTGACAGCTTCAAACAGGAGCTGGACACAGAATTTCCGAAGTTTGGCGATACATATGACCAGGCCAAGAAGGACGGTTTCTACAACCTCCAGAAACACGCAGATATAATGGGTGTTAGCGAGGAGGAGCTTCTGGATGAGATGAGGAACTGCCGGAAACACCTTTACAGCGATATAGAAGAGCTGGAGAAGCTCAGAGACGAGCACGAAGTAATTGTAGTTACACGTGGAGACCCTGTTATACAGAAAGAAAAACTCGAGTACTCCGGAGCCCTGGAGTACGTAGATGGCTATGAAATAATAACTGAAGGCACCAAAGAAGTCGGCGGTATCGACTTCCTGATAGATGACTGGGAGGAGGAGCTTGAAAGAGTGGAGTTGCCAGGACTGCATCTGGACAGGGAGAAGGAGGGGTTAGATAAGATAATCCGCCATCTTGCTCCACCTGAGTTCGAGGAGGTTTTTAAGAGATACGATATACGTGGAAAATACCCGGAGGAGCTGAACGAGAGCTTCGCTTACAGACTTGGTAAATCACTTGGCCAACTTGTCAGTGAAAGAAGCGAGAGGAAAATAGTTGTGACAAAGGACCCCAAGAAAACCTCTAACAACCTCAAGAATTGCCTGAAAAAGGGTATAAAATCACAGAGTATTGAAGTAGTTGACTGCGGAACCGGTTCAACTGACTACACCGCATTTTCCGCCGTGAAGGAG
>JBLGBN010000017.1:0-19901 GCA_047617745.1 Candidatus Nanohaloarchaea archaeon | reverse complement strand
CCGGTGCAAAGGTGGTTCATAATGCACCAAATACAAAGTCTACAATCGAATCAAAGTCAATCTCACAGGGAGAAGGACGAACCAACTACCGTGGGCTTGTCAGAATTCCAAAAGGCTCCTCAGGCTCCAAGACATCGATTGAATGCGATGCCCTCATGTTTTCCGATGAAGCGACAAGCGACACTGAGCCATATATCGAGATCAAGGAAGACGATGTCGAGATGGCGCACGAGGCGACAGTCGGCAGAATCGGCGACGAGGAAATACATTACCTCCAGTCAAGAGGGATCGAGGAAGAGGAAGCCAAGGAAATGATTGTGCGTGGCTTTATAGAGCCAATTGCAAAAGAACTTCCTCTAGAATACGCGGTCGAGCTAAACCGGTTAATCGAACTGGAAATGGAGGGAAGCCTGGGATGATAGTAAAAAAGGGAAGAAGAAATAAGCTATGAGGCGTGCTCATAACCTCTTTCTACAGCCTCAACCAGTTCATTGTCTGTTTCTCCTACTGTGTCTGCCACTCTCTCATATGTGTCCTTGACAAATTCCTCTCCAAAGCCGGCTTCTACCCCCATCTTTGTGATTTCATAGACATCTGAAACCGCTTCTTCATCTTTTTCCTGGACTGCCTGTATGGCAATATCTGCCATAGAGTCCGCAGGATCAAGCGTTTCTTCGCTTTCCAGGTATTCTGTCGCTCTAGCTAGTTCCTGTGCTGCACCCCCGTAACTTCCGCTTTCCATCTTTTCTTCCATAGCCTGGCTTGCTAATTCGGCAAATTCCTTAGAGTATTCGTCCTCTATACCAACTGCCTCAGCTTCGCTCATTGCGTAGAGCAGATTGGCTCCTCCGGTAGAGCTGTCTGGTGAGAGATGAGCTTCAACGCTCTGAGAAGCTGCTTCTTTAACTTCAGGATCTTGATAAATCTCGTCGGGATTCACATCTGCACCGGTTGTACTCAGACCCCTTTCTAGAGCTTCAGCTTTATTTCCTGAGTTTATTCCGCCGTCATTTTCCTCAAAGAGCGTGGTCGCGTATCTAGTAGCTACCTCTTTTTCGAAGTCCTTGCCCAGCCTCTCTTCTAGGTCAACGCTGGTCGCCATCTTCAGAGCATCTGCTGTTGAGCCTACTGTACCTCTTGACAGCTTTTCAGCGATTTTTCGGTGAGCGAAACCTGCGACCGGATCCAGGTCTGCTGAATTATTTCGCGCCTCGAAGGCTTCTGACAAATTGTGTTCTGCAACTGTTTCTAGAACGTTTGGATCTGGTCCGGAGTATGATTCGAACATTTCTTCACCTGCTTCTCTTTTAAGTTCATTATCTCCTATAAGGTCTCCGAGAATCGCACCTATTGCATGGTCTTTGGGAGTTTTACCCGAGTCAAATTCCTCTTTGTTTTCGTAGACTTTGTTGGCTATATCCGAGGCTACTTCTTCATCTATGGAATTTTCCTCAACAAATTCAATTAACTCTTCTCTGTCCCGTAGACTGATGTCGACATTAACAGGATAGCCTTCCTCTAAACTCCTTTCTATGCCAGAAGGATTATTTCTGGTCATCATTGCGCCAAACTCTAGAGCAGTCTCCCGCCTTTCGTTTTGGTTTTCAATTTTTTCTTCAACATCTTCCGAAAGTTCGTTGAAATCTACCATATATGTTACTAAAACATAGTGACATTTATAAATCTTTTCTTTTATTAGATAGTCTTTTTAGATTTCGTCTCGGAGGTTTATTCTATGTTATCGAAGAAAACTTTGAGAGACTCTATCGGAAATATTTCTGAGCTAGAAATGCCGGAATCTATCAGAACTCCGGGAAGGACTTGGACACGTTACCCCAAAGATCTAGAAGAGAAGGTTGAAGACGCGGAAGAAAGAATTGAACCAGTAATTGAGACCGGCGGGGATGTCGAAATTTATACCGGTGAAAAAGCGCTTGAGAAGGCAGGTAGTAAGGCTTTTGATCTGATTAAACCGGATGAGAACAAGCTCAACGCGATCCACGCGGCCAACCTCAATTCTATAATCTACGCTGAAATGTCAGGTAAATCTGAACTCCATATAGAATACAGTGAGGAAAGTCCTGTTCTCAGTCATTTAATCGTAGAGGCAGAAGATAGTGCAGACGTAACAGTTACCGAGGAAACATCAAGCAAGAATTTCAACACATCTTTCACCGAAATCTATGTCGGAGAGAATGCTTCCGTCGAGTATGGTTCAGTAGAGAACCCGGAAGGTTTCTCTTACTCCCGCAGGAAAGCGATTACAGAGAAATATGGTTCGATCAACTGGCTGAACGGAATGTTTTCCGGTGAGCTGAACCGTACGAAGATCGAAACTGTGTTGAAAGGAGATAACTCTGAAACAGAGATGACAGGGGTCTGGTACCCAACAGGAGAACAGCACCACGACATCTCTCTTCACGCAAGGCACATTGGAAATAACACGAAATGCGATATGGACTCTAGGAGCGTTGTTGATCACAAAGCCAGAAGTCTCTACGAGGGGCTTCAGAAGGTAGAGAGATCAGCTGTGGACACTTCCAGTTTCCAGGATCAGGAGACACTTATGCTCTCCGATGACGCCGAATCCGATGCCTCACCAAAACTAATGATTGAAAACCCTGAGGTAGAGGCTTCGCACGCAGCTGCAGCCGGAACAGTAGAGAAAGACAAACAGCACTACCTTGAATCGAGAGGTCTTGGCGAGGAAAAAGCTGAGAGACTGGTCGTCAAAGGTTTCTTCGAACCGGTCATGGAACAGATTAAAGTTCCGAGAGTAAAAGATAAAATCAGGCAGGAAGTCCAGAGAAAACTGGATCAGAAACAGTAAATAGGGTCTTTAGCAGTGCTTGAAGGTTTCCTCCAGAGGCTGTCAGGCTTTAGAGACCTGGTTGAGAGCCAGTTCAAGTCGAGGGAGGAACTTGACCTTTTGAATGGACCGGTAGGTGAGAATCTGTTCTATCTTTCCCTGCCTGTAATTGTAATTAATCTATTGCATACCGCATATAATCTTGCTGATACGTTCTGGCTTGGCCAGTACAGGGGGGAGGCTCTGGCAGCTATTACTTTTGCGTTCCCACTGGTTTTCTTCCTGATCTCGCTGGGAATGGGGTTGGCGGTCGCAGGTTCTGTTCTTGTGGCTCAGTATGAGGGTTCCGGGAAGAGCAAGATGCGGGACTATGCGGCTTCCCAGACTATGGGTTTCAGCGCCGTTGTATCGGCTTTAATCGGGGTTTTCGGTTACTTTGTTATTGGCGACGTTGTCGGCCTTCTTGGGGCAACTGGAAATGTTGCGGCTTCCGCTGAAGCATACCTGCAGATAATATCAATTGGTTTATTCTCTATGTTCGGTTTCCTGGTTTTCCAGTCTCTTATGCGCGGCTTCGGTGACACAGTCACTCCAATGATTCTGATGTTTGTAACGGTTATACTGAATATCATAATAGACCCTCTGTTCATCTTCGGTTTCTGGTTCATCCCGGAAATGGGGGTTCAGGGAGCAGCAATCGCCACTATCCTCTCCAGGATTCTCTCGCTCTCCATCGGTATATGGTTGCTTTTCAGCGGCACAAAAGGTCTGGAAATCTCACTGTACAGTATGAAACCGGATCTTTCATTCTTCAAGAAAATACTTCACATAGGAATACCAGCGACGGTGGAAGGTGCAGGTAGATCGATCTCGGTAAATGCGTTGACCGCGGTCGTTGGATGGACCTTTGCCAACCCGATTGTCGCCGGTTTCGGGATAGGTATCCGTATCTTCTCCATGATATTCCTCCCTGCCTCAGCAGTTGGGAGAGGAGTAGAGTCTATGACAGGTCAGAACCTTGGAGCCGGAAACTTTGAAAGGGCGGGCGAAACCGCAAAAACAGGGGCCAAGTACACCTTCCTGATCTTAACGGTTTTAGGTATTTTGACCTTTGTATTCGCCGATTCAATTGCGTCGGTGTTCATAGATAATGCACAGCAAAACAGCGAGTTGATCGCAAGCACAGGCGCTGAATTCCTGAGATTTGTGGCATTCAGCTTCGGCTTTATGGGTATACTGAGAGCCTATAACGGCAGTTTCAGAGGCGCCGGTAAAACAGTTACCGCTGCGATAATTTCTATTACAACTCTCGGAGTAATCAGACTCCCAATAGCCTACTGGGGAGCGATAAATATCGGGACGAGAGGCGTCTGGGCGGCGTTCTTCATCTCCAATGTTGCGGGCGCTCTAATCGCTTACCTCTGGTACCAGAGAGGTACGTGGAAGCAGACTGTCACCGAGGAAGATAAGGCGAAAGGAGAAGTCGCCGAGGAAGCAGACGAGTTTGGAAACACGATAACCGAGAAACTTGAGCTAAAGCTGGAGAACATGTTCTCAAGGTAGGTTGTTTAGAAGTAAAAAGATTCAGATGGAAAAACAAAGTATGAACCCCGAAAAAATCAAGGAGGATTTCCCGGTTTTTCAGGAAAGAGAAGGCCTGGTTTATCTGGATAACGCAGCGACTTCCCAGAAACCACGACAGGTAATCGATAGAATTGAAAGATTCTACGAAGAGGAAAATGCCAACGTTGGCAGAGGTCTGCACGACCTAGCGAATGAAGCCAATAAAGCCTACAGAGAGGCACGGAGCAAAGTAGCAGATTTTATCGGCGCCAGATCTTCCGAGACTGTTTTTGTCAGAAATACTACTGAGGCCGAGAACCTGCTGGCTAACTCCCTGGAAATAGATGGTGAAGTTGTTCTATCGGAGATGGCTCACCACTCCGAGCAACTGCCGTGGAGAAGAAAAGCGGAGGAGGAAGGCCTGGAGCTGTCCTATATTGAGACTGAAGAGGGAAAAATCTCCCTGGAAGATGCGAAAGAGAAAATTACGGAGGAAACCTCTGTAGTCGCGATATCACATGTTTCAAACGTTTTCGGATCAGAGAACCCGGTGGAGGAAATTACAGAGATCGCCCATGAAAATGATGCACTTGTAATTCTGGATGGTGCGCAATCAGTCCCGCACAGACCGGTGGATGTGAAAGAACTTGGTGTAGACTTCATGTGCTTCTCCGGACACAAAATGCTTGGTCCATCCGGAATCGGAGTTCTATACGGGAGAAAAGAGCTACTTGAACAGATGGATTCTTACCAGGTGGGTGGAGGAATGATCAGAAAAGTTACAGATAAAGAAGTTGAGTACGAGGAAGTGCCGGAAAAGTTTGAGGCAGGAACGCCGAATATTGCTGGAGCAGTCGGCCTGGGAGCTGCAGTCGACTACCTAGAAGAAATTGGAATGGAAAGTATTTGCAAGCATGATAAACAGCTTGCGCAGAAAATGATTGAAGGATTACATGAAATTGAAGGAGTGGACGTGCTTTCACCGGAGGGAGCGAACCTTGTATCTTTCACTACCGAGTTCGCGCATCCACATGACGTTGCAGAGGTACTTAACCAGAACAACGTTGCTGTGAGAGCTGGGCATCACTGTGCACAGCCACAGATGGAGAAACTTGGTGTTACCGGTACCACAAGAGCATCCCCATATCTGTACAACACTCAGGAAGACGTGGAAAAATTTGTCGAGGCAGTCAAAGAAGTCAGGGAGGTGTTCCGCAAGTAATGTACAGAGACGAGATACTCGACCTCTACAAGAACCCGAGAAACGAGGGGGAGATAGAAACCGAGTATAAGGCAGAGGGCGAGAACTCCAGCTGCGGTGACTCGACCGAAATATTTGTAGAAATTGAAGACGGAAAAATCAAAGATGTGAAGCACCAGACTGAGGGATGCGCAGTCTCAACCGCAGCAATATCAATACTCGCCGATGAAATCCAGGGCATGGAGGTTGAGAGAGTTAAAGAACTCGGCCGGGACTGGATGCTGGACAAACTCGGTATAGACGTCACACCTATGAGGATGAAATGCGCACTTCTTGGTCTGGAAACTGTTCAGGAGGCGATCCAGAAATGAAAGAACTTTCATACTGCTATAAATGCGGCTCAGAACTTGAAGGGAAGTTCTATGAGGATAGAGAAAGATACTACTGTCCTGAGTGCGATGAGATCAGGTTCCGGAACTCTGTACCGGTGGCAGGGGTTTTCGTTGTGAAAGAAGATGAGGTACTGATGATTAGAAGAGGGGCCGAACCACATAAAGGCAAGTGGAGCTATCCTGCAGGATATCTTGAATTCGACGAAAAACCGGAGGAAGGCGCGGTCAGAGAACTCGAAGAGGAAACCGGTCTAACTGCGGATAGGGAGAAAATGGAACTGGTTTCAAGCATCCATCTTGAACACCCGGACAAGTTTGTTGTCGGTAATGCCTACGCCACAAAGTTCGAGAATGTAGATGGCGAAATAGTGGCTGGGGACGATGCAGAGGAAGCCAGGTTCTGGACAATTGAGGAAATGCGGTCGAACGTCAAGGATATAGAATCTCCAAAGATCATAGAAGCCGCTAACAAAGCAATCCAGATGATGTCTGATTCAGGTTAATTAAGTTTTTCTATCCCTTTATACAGTATGAGCTTTAAGGTAAAAGATCTGGAAGTATCAGTAGAAGACGAGAAAATCGTGAAAGGAGTTTCTCTCGAAGTAGAGCCTGGAGAAATCCACGCAATCATGGGTCCGAACGGTTCCGGAAAATCAACGCTCTGCAAATCACTCATGGGCAACCCGGAGTATACTATTGATTCCGGAAAAATTCTTGTCGATGACGAGGACGTAACCGATGAAGAGACAGATGAAAGAGCACGGGAAGGGCTTTTCCTAGGGTTCCAGTACCCGGCAGAGATTTCAGGTATTTCCGTAGCTGAATTCCTGAAAGAGGCGATCAACGCAAGGAGAGAAGAGGAAGGCGAAGAACCTATCTCCCAGAGCGATTTCCGTGAACTTCTAAAGGAGAAACTAGATCTCCTTGATATGGATGAAGAGTATGCCCGCCGATACCTGAACGAAGGATTTTCAGGCGGAGAGAAGAAGAGGAATGAGATTCTCCAGATGGCTGTTTTACAGCCGAAATACGCGATGCTTGACGAGATTGACTCCGGACTGGATATCGACGCTTTGAAAGTTGTCGCCAAGGGAATCAATAAACTGGCGGAAGAGGACCGTGGAATGCTGATGATCACCCACTACCAGCGAATCCTCGACTATGTAGAACCGGATAGGGTCCATGTGATGATTGATGGAAAAATAGTTGAATCCGGAGGACCGGAGCTAGCTCACAAACTGGAAGATGAAGGTTACGACTGGGCTAAAGAGGAGTAGAACTCTCTAAGCGCATCCGCGATATCTCTTCCATCGGGCTCCACCCGGTAAATTTCAACAGGAATATCGCTCCGCCCGTAGAAATCCAGATCTCTGTTAAACAACCTGTTTCTCTTATGTATTTCTTCTCTGTCGTACTCTGACCTGACAATGTAATAACCGGTGATTTCCGGGTCTATTTCCGGATTTCTCTCGATCTCTTTTCCGAAGCCGTTAATCTGTATGTAATCTTTTGGCACGGAATCAATAACTTCTTTGGAGTCGCAGCTGACCACCTGGCCTAACGCCATTTCACCGCCCTGGTATGAACCTGTGATAGCGAAGTCCTCTACAATGGTATCTCCGGCGATTTTCTCTCCTTCCGATATTATCCGGGATGGTTTCTCTACGCCGAAGATGTAGCTGAAGTCTTCCTGTTCAAGGTTTCCAAGTCCTGATAGAATATAATCATGGAGATCTTTATCGTTTTCTTCGAGACCGGACTGCCTTACCTCTAGCTCTTTCCTGTAGGACTGCTCAAACTCTAGAGGATAGCTTTCTCCTGTGCTCACTATAGAAGATTCTCCGGGTTAATCTTTATCACATCTGGCTTTCAGCTTTCCGCCTTCTCTTTATTCTCCCGGTTCAGGTAGTCTTTCATCATCTGTTCCAGCATGCTGAGCTGCTCCTGGGATTCCAAGTTCTCGTTGCCGCAGGGGCACTGCTGCGGCTCTATTTCGGACTGTAGCTGCCTTCCGCAATCCTTGCATTGCCATTCTTTCATTGTACTAGGAATAATTATTTCAGTCTCCAGTGATAATAGTTTGGTGAGGGAGAAAATCTGTTTTTACCGGAATACCGGTAAACCGCTCACTTCTTTATAAAGGGAGCGGAGACAACTAAAGTTCGCGAGGTCGAAAGGGGTATGATAGAATTCGTGTGTGAAAACTGTGGGGCGAGTGTTGAGGAAAACGTTTTACCTGGAAAACACGCTGTAATAGGCACAGCGAAGCTGTTGGACAGGCATGAAGAGTGCTGCCAGAATCCTCAGTACTATGATTCCAAAGGCTTCAGGGAAGGAACAGTCAAACAGGCTCTTAGAGATATGGTTCCTTCTCTGTCCGCCTGATCAACTCCTCATTTTTTCTTTAACTTCAGGAAAAGATGATCCTTTTCATAAGGCTCAAGAGTAGTTTCTTCTAGAACTTCGAACTCTTTTTCCAGCTTCTGCTTCACTTCACTGAATATTTTTCCAGGTTCTTCCGATGTAGAGATCGATTTCGCCTTTACCGCTAGAAGCCCGATACCGTCTTCCTTCAGATATTTCTCACAGTTCCTGATGAATATTTCCGGCTGATCGCTCTGTGATATGTCCTGGAAAACAACGTCACAATTTTCGACTATATCCGAGTATTCCTCTGGTTTCCGGGCGTTTCCCAGAATCGGTGCAATATTTTCCCTGTCTTCAGCGACATCCAGAAGATCCCTGATAACTGTTTCTGAGTACTCTACTGCATAGATGAAACCGTCTGTAGCTATATCCGAGAAATGTGATACCGTGGTCCCTGAAGCTGCTCCAAGGTAAAGAATTTCGTCGTCTCTTTCTAATCCAAGATCGATTCCTTTCTGGATCGCCGCACCCGCCTTTGATCTCGAGGCGCCCCATCTCCGGTATTTCTGTCTATCTACTTCGATAAATGTTTCGCCGTAGACGGATTCCTTCGAGGCGGCTTCGGTGTAAATATTCTCTTTTCTCCGGTAAACACCGGGTTGTATCTGTTCCATTTCTATCCCTCCTCCTTTAATTCCTCAAATTTTTCACGGCATTCCTCTCTCAGTTTATCCCCCTTGAACTTGTCGCCGTACTGATCGAGCCGTGCGGCCATCGCAGCCTTGTTCGCTAGGAAACGCGCCATCTTCCCTCTCTTGTCCTCCGGCAGAGAATTCACAAAACTGTGCTGGAAAATCACGCCGTGTTTCGGAGGTGTTCCTTTCCCCTTCAGATATCGGAAAAGCGCTTTCTCTGCCCCCAGCATCTGGATAGTCGAGCTTGGCTTTCTGGCAAGCTCCTCAAGCCCGCCGGCCAGAGATACAAGTCTTGCAGTCAGCAGCGGTTCAAGTAGAGCGCCCAGGTTCTCCATCTCATCTTCAACTATATCCTCAACATACTCTTCTAGGTCCTCCCGCAGATCAACCTTTTTCTCCAGGCCGGAATGTATTTCCTCGAGTATTCTCTCATCTGCAGGTTCCAGCGGTGACCCTGTGGAGTTTTCCGCCATCTCGGAGAACGAATCAAGCCCTTCACGGTTCAAACCATCTGATAGTATTTTTATCAGGTGCTCGTCCTTTGTTATCTCCTTCTCCAGCTCCGGGAAGTGGAGCGAGTAAAGATCCCGGAATCTTTCCATTTCTGCATTGAAGTTCTTATTGCTCTCGTCAAGAAACTCGACTGCTTTCATCATGAACCTGTCACGGTTCTTGTTCTCTTTCAGCTTCTCTCTGGTCTGTTCCAGCGCTTTCTTTCTTTTATCTTCGTTTGACATTTTCGATCACTGGAACTCCACATCGAGCCCCAACATTCGCATCTTCAACCTTACTTCTTTCTCCTCTCTGCCGAGCTCTTCCGCTATCTCTTCAGGCTCTTTGTTCAGGTTGTTCTGGATCATAAACCGTTCCTCCCAGCGAGAGAAACCTTTCCATTCATCGATCTCGTTAAGCTCTTTCTGTAGATCTGACTCTTTCTCCAGAAACTCTTTCAGCTCCTGGTTGCTCATATTTTTCCTGTTCTTGGACAGGTGTTCTATCTCTCTCGGATCAAAGACTGCAGGTATCTTGCTTTTGCCCTCTTCTTCGGCCTTATCTATAATATCTCTGTCCTCGTCCGTTTCAACCTCTAGGTCCTGTTCTTCGACATCTGATGTCTGCTCGTTGAGAATCTCTTTGGCCTTGTCTACCAGATAGTCGTCGTATTCGTCCTGATCCATACCTGTTAATTCACTCTTAAGCTTGAAAAACTAACTGACTCTGCAGATGTTCGACGCGGGCCGAACAATGCTTGGAGGTATTAAAAGTAATGCCCTTCTAGAATCTATTATGAGATTGAAAAGTTCTATTATAGCGGTCTTTGTTCTTTTCTTCGTATTTACAGGCGCTTCACTTGATTATACTCAAACAACCAAGATTCATTTCGGGGAGACGCTTGAATTTAACGATTATGAAATAGAATACAGCGAGCAGCAGGGGGAGAATACTCTCCGGTCAGGTAAGTGGACAGAAACTTCATTCCACGTCCTCACAGAGTTACAGGGGAACGAAATATATGAGTCGGAGGGAGAGGAATTGAAAGCCTCGGAAAACCTTACTTTGGAAATCCAGGAGACCGGGTTCGACCAGGAAGGACGGTTTATCCGGCTTCAGCTTTCCTCAACAGCAGACATATTTTCGGCTGGAGATCTCTCATCCTCGACTCCGGACAACCTGATTATATCACAGGGAGAGTCCTCTGAAATCCCGCTAACCATCGAGAACACTGGTTTGATCAACCAGAGTTATGATTTAGGTTACAGAACCAACTCGTCAATCGCTGTTTCCTTCAGTTTCCAGGAGTTCAATGTTACAAACGTGTATGTTCCGTCAGGTGAGGAGAACTCGCTCACGGCAGAACTCGAGGTACCTCAAAACGCAGAACTCGGAACTTATGACGTGGTATTAACCGCTGAAGACGACTCTAGGCTCTCGGAGAGCTTTCAGATAGATGTCAGGGGTAGAGAGATGGAGAAAGATATCAGCGTAGATATAAACCAGAGATTTGAGCAGGTGGAGCCGGGAAGCACGGTGGAAATCCCTGTTACAGTTGTAAATGGCGGTACCGGTTTTATCAGACCGGGTTCAGGCGGTCCAACTTTGAACAATGTACAGTTTGACATCGGTCTCCCGGACAGCTGGGATTATGAACTCCGGCCGGAAGGGTTTTCCAGCATAGAGCATAGGGATAGAGAACGTTCCCGCCTGATTATCGAAGTACCTGAAAACGCGGAGACTGGCGACTACTTTGTGGATGTATCGGCTTCATCAGATGAGACTTCGATGGATGAACCTGAAGAGATAAGAGTCAATGTTCAGGAAAGAAGCCAAATGGGAATAGTAGGAGCTATACTGATGGCGGTCAGCTTCGGGCTGCTCGCGTTTGTATACAGGAAGTTCGGCAGGAGGTGAGAGTAATGCCGGCTATCGAACTTGAAGACGTGGAGAAAAGTTATGGGGACTTTCCGGTGCTGAAAGGTCTCAGCCTCTCGGTGGAAGAAGGCGAGATATTCGGGATTCTCGGACCAAACGGCGTAGGGAAAACCACTCTTTTCCAGACGGTTATCGGACTTTTAAGGCCGGATGCCGGAAGTATAAAGATAGACGGCGAGGAACACGATCATGGAAAAGAAATAAAGAGAAAGATCAGCTATCTTCCTGCCGATATCAGCTTCTACGAGGATATGACCGCCCGGAAGAATCTTGAGTTCTTCGCCGAGCTAACCGAGGAAGAACCCGACATAGAAGAACTACTTGAACTGGTCAACCTTGAATCGGATGCAAAAAGAAAAGTCGGCGATTTCTCAACAGGGATGAAGAAAAGGCTCGGCATAGCACAGTCACTGATCAAGGATCCGGAAATAATAATCTACGACGAACCCACAACCGGCCTGGATCCACAGGGAAAGAAACAGTTCAAGGATCTGGCCAAAAAGGTTAACAGCGAGAGAGGGAAGACACTTCTGATATCCTCCCACATAACTACTGAAATTGATTCTCTATGTGACCGGTTCGCGATACTGAAGGACGGTAAGGTGGTTGAAAGCGGAACTAGGGAGGAATTAAGCGGTATAGAAGGTTCGGAAATCAATATTATAGTTGAGACTGAGAATCAGGATGAAGCTTCTGAAGTTCTCGAAAAAAATGGATTTGAATTCAGCCAGGATGGAAAGGATATCAGGGTAACCGTCGAGGAGGAGCACAGATCTGAAATCTTTGATCTACTGGTGGAAAATAATACTGGAGTTCGAAAGATTGAGCTGGAAGAGGAATCGCTGGAAACCACGTATCTACGGTTGACAGGTGAGGAAGAGTAATGGGTTCAATGTGGGATATAGGCAGGAAACAGCTTGAAGACACTTTCTCAAGCCGGAAATTCCTTCTAATTCTTGGTTTGTTCCTGGCTCTCTCGCTGGGTTCAGTTTATCTTGGAGTACAGGATTACAACCAGCAGATGGATCGTATACAGAGCGGAGATTTCTACGGTGAAATACCTGAGGAACCTTCTCTTATAGATGTGTTCGATACTATGGTGAGCCTCAATCTGCCGCTTGCAGCAGGTGTTCTTGCACTCCTCCTGAGCTATGACTCGGTCTCCCGCGAGAGGGAGGAAGGTACTATAGAGCTATTACTATCCTACCCGGTATACAGGGATGAGGTGATCAACGGAAAGTTTGTAGCCGGGCTTTTCACAGTCTCTATAGCGCTTTTAATCGCCTTTACCTCGGCGTCAGGACTGGCAATATACCTCACCGGTAAACTGCCGACAGTCGAGCAGATATACCGGTTGATGTTCATGTGGCAGGGAAGTGTGGTGTACATGGCCTTCTTCTTCGGGCTAGGAACGCTTTTCTCCACGGTTTTCAGATCCAGCTGGAGATCTCTGATCGCCGGAATGGCTGTACTCCTTCTGTTTTTTGCAACACCGTTTATCGCCGGTTTTACCGCCAGTTTCATCTATCCAATGGATATTGATAGCTCTTCTTCCTCGGTGAGTAGCGGCGTAGCTGTAGAACGCAGCGTATCTTCAGGAGGGGCTTATACAGTGAGAGAAAGCCCAACAGATAACAGAAGGGAGCAGCGAGAGCAGATCAGGCAGAAAAGGGAGAGCTTCCGGAACCAGATTTCCAAAGTATCGCCGACAACCAGTTACCAGGACTTCGTCACTACAATGCTGGGAACAGACTACGACAGCGATAACAGTCTTAAACCATCTATCTGGGAGAGCCTGAGTGTAGGACTGGGATACCTCGTGTTTCTTCTCAGTGAGACAATGCTGGTCTTCACCGCCAGCTATACTGTGTTCATGAGGCAGGATCTGTAGTCCTCCAACTATTTAAGAATCTTGCATCTTAATCCATCAACATAGAGACGCGGCGTTGGTCCAGTGGCTAAGACTCTGGCCTTCCAAGCCAGCAACCCGGGTTCAAATCCCGGACGCCGCAACCTTACTATTGATACGATGCGGGATGGGAGATAGGTTTTGTAACCAACCGTTCGTCATAAATTCTTAAATTTCTGTTTAGATTCTCAACGAGTCTGTCTCAGCTATTTCTTGAGAAAGCGTGTATCATTTTCTTAATTCTGGAGCTTTGAAGAAGCTAAAATACAGTGTCTTCGTATTTGAAGCAATCTTAAATCTTCGATTATAATCTAAAACCCAATTTCTGAGCTTTTATAGTGTCGATATTATCTTACAGTTTTTTACAGGTAGGAAAGGTAGTTGGCTAAGGTCGGACACTGAAACGAAAGTGTCTGCTCAGACTTACACTATTTTAGACGGAGGAACGGGGTTTATTTATAGATTACTATAGAATTATGTAGTATGGCAACAACTATCTGGATGCCAACGAAACTCAAGAACAGACTGGATGAAGACCGTAGACAGGCGCAGCCATACCACGGATTCATCCACGAACTACATCAATACTGGAGGAAAAATCGATGAAAAATATAAAGCGAGGACAGGCTACCCGACCAAGAGCCACCTGCCCACGCTTTCACCCCGCTTCGGTTGAATTTACGGTGCAGGGTGATATAAGTGGGTAATATAAGGCAACTGTTAAGTTTCTGTCGGTCTCGGCTTACACTCCTCCCAGCAGCCAACCATAACTTTCTCAGAGGTGGTCTGCGGTGAAACACAGAGAGGAGGAGAAACTGGACGAAGCTCTCGAAGTTATACTCAAAGCTTCTGAGGAGGCTGTTGAGACCCTGCATCCTATTCTCAGGGAAGAAGTACAGAAAGCACGGGGGATGGCCGATGAGTAACTACAACTTCTTCGACACTGAAGAGGACGGAAATGGCGAAGGTCGGGAAGAGTTCTGTAATCCTTTGAACTCGGCTGAAGGTCAGAAGAACTGGCTTAGAGGAACAGTAGAAAAATACGCCGAGAGAGTTCGAGAAGACGGATGCAGCAGGAAAGAAGCGAAAATTTACATTCTTCACTGCTTCGAAAATGGCTGGAGCAAAGCTAAAGATCCCGAAGAACTGCGACCAGAAATCGAAGATGAACTTCAGGCGTTCCTGAAAATTATTGAAACTTTCTGTAACGACAGAAATCGACAGGTAAGAGAACTAGGTCAGGAACTACGAGAACCGATCATAGAATTCCTGCGAGACAGAAACTACAGCTTCGACGACTGGGAGGAACTGCAGGAGAAGGTGGTTAAGAATGTCGACTAGATGTCAGATTCTTTTCCAGCAGGAAATAGAGTGGGAGAATCAAAAGACAGGAGAATTAGAAAGGCGAGTAGATAAGGTTCTGACATACAAACATAGTGACGGCTATCCTGATGTAACCGTTTCCAAACTCCAGGACTACTATAACTGGATGCCTCGGAACGATGATCTGGAATATTTCGTCGCTACATGGGTCTACTTCGTCAAAAGGTGGAAAGAGGAACACTGGGAAGAAGAAAATCCAATTCGCAGAGAGGAGGTAAGCTCCCATAACCATGTGACTAGACAGATAGGTATCTGTGGGACAGACCATTTCCACATGGGAACAGTCCATTTCTACATCGTCAAGCTGGACGAGGAAGTAATTGAACACTACAGCCTGATAGGTGCAGAAAATCCTACTTACCCCGACTATTTCGAAGACAGAGAACCAGACCAAGTATATCCCCTGGAAGTGGAAGAGGAGGCGGACGAAAATCCGCCCGCCGAGAGCTCCGTCCAACCTGCAAAAGATGGAGGTGACTCCTAATGGAGCATCTCAATATATCGTTTGTTAAAGGTTCGGCCCTTTTCGGAGGTGTCAGTTGTGTACAGTAACTGCAGGGTTTACAGTAACGACACCTGGAAGAAGGTTCACAAGACTGTATCTTTGGGAGATGCTTTCTACGAGTTCGACATATATCTTCCAGAGAACGACTTCGCCCTGTTTCAAATCTTGAAAATCTCGGACGAGGTCGAATACCATCGGTCTATTTATTTCCTGCATATTGAGACGGTAGAGGACGCAAAGAAGCAAGTTGACGCATTCGTAGATAGCATGGAGGATGATCAGTAATGTCAGGGAAAACCTGTGAATGCGGTGGAGAACTGGAGTTTAATGATGTCGACAGATTTGAAACAGAGAGCATCTGGAAATGTCAGGAATGCGGTCGGTTCTGGAAACATATCCATGAAGAACCATTCCTCGGACAAGAAAGCGTCTGGAGAGAGGTGAAATTTTGATGACAGAGATTATCGACGCCACCAGCAGAATGCAGAAATCCAGAAAATATGGGCAAAGATTTGTGGTCGAGATTACAACGGAACGGTTCAAGTGGGAACTCGTCTACCGCCTCTACTCCGATAAACCACCTCATATGACAGCTTCTGCACTTTACTGGGGTCAGATCATTAAGCAGACTTCGGGCAGGCTCAGTAGTCAGAAAGATACAAAGGAATTGGTAGAACACGCCAAGGACGCAGTAGAAAGGCTGGAAGACAAAATCTCAGAAAAGAACAGAAAGCGACAGGTGAACCAGTAATGAGTCTTATCTATAAAGTCAAGAGAAAGCTGGATTTCTCAGATGTAGCTGATGTAGAAGGAAACAAGCTGAACTGCGAAATCTGTGGAGACAGCGACCCAGCACTCAAAATCTACGAAGCAGGAAACTGGAAATGCCACAGCTGTAAGTCTAAAGGCGGAGACTTCATCAACTACATAGCCCAGAGAGACGGAATCGGCAACTATGAAGCTGCAAAGCAGCTAATTCAGGAGCACGGACTTGACATAGAAATACCTGATGAGAAAGCTAAAAGCTCGGAGCAACGAGAAAAGAGGATAGAAATCCGACAGATACAGGAACAAGTAGTTCAGAAAGCTCAGGAACAACTGGAAAAGCAACACTACCAAGACTTGAAGGAGCGAAGAAACTGGGGTCGAGAGACAGTTGAAGACCTGAGAATCGGCTGGATGGATGAAGAGCTTTTCAACAGCTTGAAACAGGAGTACGGCGAGAAACTTGGAGAAGCAGGAATCCACTACGGTATGACAGGACAGGAAGACGGCACATATCTAATTCCGCATCTGGAAAGAAACGACCAGCCTTATCTCATAACGTGTCGAGATCCCAACGCAGAGGAAGAACACAAGAAATATCAGCAGGCCAAAAGCAGCGGAAACGAGTTTGTGGAAAACGATATCTACAAGCTACTCCGAAACAGTTCCGATACGCTGATATTGACGGAAGGCTATCCGGATGCCATCTCTGCTTATGAGGCAGGATATGATACTGTTGCTGCAGCCTGCGGAAGCTTTGAAGGGCACTTCAACGAACTCAAGGGTATCGCCAAGAACTACAAACAGATTCTGATAGTTACCGACAACGACGATACGGGTAGGGAGAATGCTCGGCAAACAGGCGACAGTCTAGTAGAGGAGCATAAAGTTCTCGTCCACGAATGGAGTGAAGAAACGCCAGAGAAAGCGGATTTAGACGACTGGACGACGGAAAACGGCTACGACCTCGAAGAACTGATAGAAGACGCAAGGCATTTCCTTGATGTCTACAGGTCTTACAGCCCTGCTGATGTTAACTCTGAACTTGTAGATATTCGGATTTCTGTCAGAGGCAAGATTAAGGGACAGAAGCAGGGAATGGCGATCCCATGGAAAGTAACAGCCGAGTGTCCGAAGTGTAACAAGACCTGGAAAGGAGATATGGTGGAAGAGAAATTGTTGCATCGCTTTCTTCTCTCCAACAAAAACCAGCATAACATCCTGAAAAGCATAATCGCATGGAAGAACAGCAGGAAAGACTGTATCGATGACAATAACAACCACAGCTGGAATCACACCATAGAAGAATACCTTGACAAATCTTGGATGAAGCTCCAGAACCTTCTACAGGATACAGAACAGTTCAACGCCAACCAAAACAACAGCATACCAGCCTACCTCATAGGCGAAGAAATACCGAACTCCAAGTCAGTCAAAGTCAGAGGAGAAGTCCACGTCAACAGCAACAACGACCAAATGGTGCTGATAGGAGATGAGATAGAGCCAGAGGAGCAAAGTTTCCAGGAAATAGAACTTAGCGAAGAAGAACACGAGAAATATAACGAAAAATGGATGGTTGACAACGCCTGCGAGATGATCGCTGCGGACATGGTCGGTAGACCTTTAGCCAGAAAAGGTTTACAGCTTACCGCACACAGCCCACCTCTCATACCGAATATCGAGGGAAAAATACAGCGAGGCAGTCTCCGATTACTTTTCTTCGGAGACGGAGGAACATACAAGTCCGAACAGATAAAGGAACTGACCAAAGACCACTACCGGCTCGGAGAATACGCTTCCGCAGAAACAGGCAGCAGAACAGGACTGGCCTACACCATCAACACAGAACAGAGAGTAATCGAATGGGGCGTCCTCCCACTCAACGATATGGGACTGGTCGGACTGGACGGACTTAACCAGCTACACGAAGAGGAAATGAAGAACCTGCGGGAGATACTCGAAGACCAGCGAGTAAACGTCAACCGAAGTGTCAAAGGTTCTGCACCTGCCAGAGTCAGGATTATCGGGGCTATGAATCCGCCGAAAGAACCGATCTCCCTACACTACCCGAAACCTGCCAAGGCAATCAAGGACACGAATACTTTCAGTTCAGGGCCTGACATACGGCGTTGGGATTTGTATATCCCATTCATGGCTGAAGATGTTACAGAGGACGAGATAGCTCAGGCAAGAGCCTCGGAGAAGCCATACAGCGACGAGTTCTACAAGAAGCATGTTCTCTGGGCATGGAGCCTGAAACCACAAGATATTCAGTACACTGATGATGCGAAGGAGAGAATCAGAGTCGAAGCCAGCAACATGATGAAAGGCTACAACTTCCAGAGCATACCAATAGTCAGCCGAGCATTCAGAGAAAAACTGACACGGCTCTGCGTAGCACAAGCAGTCCTTGAACACGCAGTTGAGGACGGAAAAATAACGGTTACAGAAGAGCATGTCGAACGAGTCAAGGAGTTTTTCGAGAAGGTAATGGAACGACTCGGAATGAAGAGCCTATTGAAAGAGGAACGAGAGAAGACCACGCTTGACCAGGAAAAACTGGAAGAACTTGTTGAAGAACTCTCCGCAGATCAACTGCTTATCCTGAAGGAGATAGGTCGAGAGGCGAATACTTCCGGAGCACTGGCAGAGAAACTCGGCGACAGCAAACGAACCGTGAAAGAGAAATGGCAGAAACTGAAAGCCGAGAAACTTGTCGCTACAAAGTCAGGAAGCGGAGTAAGACTCGAACCCAAAGGAATCCAGTTCCTCAACAAAACAGAGATAGACAACCTGATAGACAAGAAAAGAGAGATTGAACAAAACGAAGAAGAGGATGACGAGGTTCACGAACTTCACCGTTACACGAAGGAAACGGAAGAGGGTGGGCAGGAGAAAGAACAGGACTCGGATAAACACCAGGACATCCCTTCGCAGAATCAAAGTGAATCCGTGAACTCCGTGAAGCAAGAACTGAACGAACCAGCCAAAACCATCCACAGTTTGTCCCAAGGCGACGGCTGGAATCCAATCCAGAACGCACAGTATCTCGTTAGTGAAGAATATGACAAGGTAGAAGTTCTCGACGCTATCCACGAAAACAGCGTGTTCGAAACCCGCAAGGAAGCAGGTCAGGAGCAGTACAGGGTGAAGCAGAATGGATAGGATCGAGGCAAAAGCCATCGGCATACTTAACCAGCAGGAGAGCCAGGAGATGCCTTTACCCGACCTGGATAAAGAGCTTGGAGACGAATCACGGATGGAAGTCGTCAGTTCTCTGGATAACTCCGATAAAATCAAGTTAGAGCCAGTGATCGGAGAAGACTACGCCTACCACGTTGCGAAGCTCCAGCTTGAAAATAATACTACATAGGTGAACAAACTCTATGAACTGTCAACACTGCGGATACGAGCTTGAAGAAACTCTTACCTGTCCTAGATGCGATACCCGGAATTTCGAGACAGGAGGAAAACTGCACTACAAAGGTATAGACTCGAAAATCTACCAACCGATACCAGGTCATCCAGATGCCTGCAACTGTAGAAGAATGGAAAACGGAAAGGTAATCTGGACAGAAGGATGTCTGGAAGACGGTTTCGTTGAATGGCAGAAGGAAGAAATGCGGAGAAGAGGTGAAGATCGATGACAATTCGCTCCTATCCGATTTTCGACCGCCAGATGCCGTGCTTAACCTATGACTGCTTTATAAACAGGTCTCCGTTACTTCGGACAAAACCTGGAGAGGTGTGTTGAAGTATGGTTAAGCTGGAGGAACTTGACGAAATCCACGAAGTCATCAGAGAAATGGTGCGAGAAGAACTCTCCAAACACCAGACAGATGGTCGAAGAAGCCAGAACCTGATACGAGACATGATACAGCA
>JBLGBN010000016.1:0-20329 GCA_047617745.1 Candidatus Nanohaloarchaea archaeon | reverse complement strand
TATACGAAAGAGCATTCTCATTCCATCTGATTTATTCCAAACACTTAATTAATCCTCTTCCCTAATTGTTGTGTATGGCTTTACTTGGACCACCTGAGATTTTGCTTGTAGTGGCTGCTATAGTTGCCTTAGTTGTCGGACCGAAGAAACTGCCTCAACTTGCCCGTTCGTTAGGCGAGTCGAAGAAGGAATTTAACAAGTCCATGAAGGAAGCGGAGGATGTCAAGGATGAACTTGACGAGACCGCTGAGGAAATGACTGATGTAGAAACAGGGAAAAAAGAGGAGTAATATGACTGAGCAGCCGATTGAACAGCACCTGCTTGAGCTGAAGTCACGTCTCAAGAGCGCTGTATTAGTTCTGGCTTTGGCAGGAGTGGCTGGTTTTCTTTATTCCTCGAATATTCTTAACTGGATACAGAGCGATCTAGCGATCAGCCTCCACGCCTTAACGGCTTACGAGGTTTTCTACACTCGAATTACTATCGCTGTTTTGTTCGGTTTTTTCTTAGCTCTACCGTTTATAGCTTTCCAGATGCTGAAATTTGCTCAGCCCGGGCTGAAAAACAGGGAGTACAGGGTTATCAGAAACTATTTGCCGTTCTCTTTACTGCTTTTCATAGGTGGAGCAGTGTTTTCATACCAGTATGTGGTTAAATCAGCTCTCAGCTTCTTCACAGCTATGACCCGGGCTTCCGAGGTTACAGCAGTTTGGGGGCTTCAGAACACTATTGGTTTTGCGGTAAAACTCTCAGCTTTCTCCGGTTTAATGTTCCAGCTGCCGGTTGTATCGGTTGTACTGGCGACTGCTGGTGTTATTGACCAGGATATGATGGTGGATTACAGGCCTTACGCATTTGTTACTGTTCTGCTTCTTGCAGCGGTTTCCACACCTCCGGATGTTGTCACCCAGATACTGGTTACTATACCGGTTATGGGGCTCTACCAGATAAGTATCTGGCTAGTGGGAAAATATGAGAACTAGTCTAGATAAGGGAATGAACATTTTAAGCAGGTCTCCACAAGTATCTATTATAATGTCTGAGAAAACCAAGATTGAAGTCACGGAATCTGAACTGAAAGAATTGGTTGAGGAGAAAGCTCGTGAGATAGTTGAGGAGAGAAACAGGAAAGAATCTTCTTCCGAACAGGATATTTCGAGGCGTGGTTTCCTGAAAAAGATAGGTGCCGGGACTCTTGGTTTAGGAGCGCTTTCTTTACTGCCTGCTTCGGCTTTAAACGTTAGAACTGACGGTTTCTCTTTTTATGGAGGACAGGGAAGTAGTCTTGATTTTGATATTGATAACTCAGGTAATTTACAGATTCACGGCGATATAACGGATGACAACTTAAACACGATCTGGAGCTCTACTGATCAGCATATTCCAGCTGCGAATATACAGCAGGGAAGTGGTAGTGGTCTAGATGCCGATACTGTAGATAATTCTCATATTTTTGTTCAGGCTTCCGAACCTTCTAACCCGGCTGAAGGCGATATATGGTTTGACGTGAGTTAGCTGATCTGATGTTTTAGAGATTCCAACCTTTTTCTATTCTCCGCTCTGCAGGATGTTGTTACGCAAGTCCTTGCCATGCTGCCGCCTTTTCTAGACCTCTAATAGTTAAGTGGCCGACTGCCGGTAGATTATGAGGTATAGGTTCCAACTTCAGGATCTATAAATGCAAGGAAGATTAGATCTCACTTTAAGCTTATCGGTTTATAAAATTCAGCCCCGTTTTCTGTTTTATTAAAACGTGATAAACACTATGAAAGTACACACTTTAGGCGGCTATGAAGAAGTTGGCCGGAATATGACAGCAGTAGAGGTCGATGGCGAAGCAGTTATCTTCGACATGGGCTACGAGATGGAAGAAGTAATCAACGCAGAAGGAGAAGTCAACGAGATGACAACGAATCAGACGTTGGAAACCGGGGCTATTCCCCGAGACCAGGTTCTGTACGAAAGTGATGCAGATGTACGTGCTATCGTAATCGGGCATGGACATCTTGACCACGTTGGAGCCATCCCAAAGCTTGCTGGTGCATATGACTGCCCAATTATCTGTACGCCATACACGAAAAAGATCGTTGAAAAACAGATTGAAGACGATCGCAAGAACATTCAAAACCCTGTAATCGGATTAGAGAAAGGAGATGAGTATGAGATCACAGATGAGCTCGATCTTGAGTTCATCCACGTCAACCACTCGATCCCACAGGCAACTCTTTCCTGGTTAAAAACCCCGGAAGGCGGAGTAATCTACGGAAATGACATGAAGATCGACCGTTCACCTGTTATCGAAGAGACAACTGATATAGAGAAGATGAAACAGGCAGGAGAAGAGGGAATCGAACTGATGATCCCAGGAACCACGAGAGTGGATGACGAGGGAAGATGCAGATCGGAAAAATCTGTCGAAGTAGAACTTGAAGACGTCATGACCTCATGTTACGAGGCAGGTGGCGCAGTAATCATGACAACGTTCTCTTCACAGATCTCAAGACTGAACTCTATCATCGATGCAAACGATGGAAGGAGAAAGATTGCCTTTGTCGGAAGATCTCTTAGAGAGTATGCAGAAGCAGCGCAGGAACTGGGATTAATTGATCTCTCCGATGTCGAAGTAGTTTCCTACTACGACGAATGTGCGGAAGTAATGGAGAAGGTCGAAGGAGCCCGAGAGGAATGGCTTGTCGTCGCGACAGGGAACCAGGGAGAGCCAGGAGCACAGATGGACAAGATCGCTTCACAGGAATACCCGTTCAAGTTCAGGGAAGGTGACCATGTAATCTTCTCCTCACAGGTCATCCCAACACCTCTCACCCAGGCTAACAGGTACAGCCTTGAGAAGAAGATGAAGGAACAGGGAGTAAGACTTTACAAAGACGTCCACACATCCGGACACGCAAGGAAAGAAGATCATAGAGACTTCATCCAGATTCTCGATCCGGACAACATCGTTCCTTCCCACGGTAACATCCAGAAACTTGGAAGCTATGTAGAGCTTGCAAGAGAGGAAGGATATACGCTTGAAGAAGACGTCTTCATCAGCGAGAACGGAAGAACAATCGATATCAGTTAAACTTCCGGGTAAAACCGGGTTTTAACTTCTTCTATTTTCTTGAATTTGTTTGATTGAATTAAGTGTCTCTAGCCAGTAAGCCCTGACAGTGCTGGAAGGAGCTCGAAATATTTTATTCCTCTCCAAATCTTTCTCTTGCCGCTTCGATAGCGGTGTTGAGCTGGTATAGCTTTGACTGGTCGGTATCGTTGATTACTTCAGCAATGCGCTCGTTGACCTGTTCTGCTCCTTCAAGTGCTTCCAGCGCCACCTGGTTAAAATCGGCAGTTGATTCAGCTCCGATTCCGAGGCGCTCGTCTGGGTTATCTATCGCTGCTTCGTTGTATCGATGCTCAATAGTCAATTTCTCGCTTTCTAGGCGAAGTGACAAATATGTCTCATCGTATAGCTGAATTTTCCCGGCTGTTTCACTTTCAGCTGCATCTAAATCACAAATTAAGGTGAGTAACTGGGTAAAGAAGCCAACGGCTCTGACTTCACAGTAGATATCATCCCCGGAAATCCATGTCTCTCCAAGATGGAGTATGAGTTTTGAGACAGGATCGAATAGTGGTTCATGGCGCCGCAACTGGCGATCAAAGCTGTCGTCGAATTTGATGCCAATGTCAATAGATTCGCTCATTCCTTGCTTTCGACAATTCATGTAGAGTATTTTATTTTCTTCGGATTTTTATTTCGAAAGTAGTTCTTCCTATCCCTTATTGGTTAATATGGTTTCTCTCTATCCTTCTATGAGTCCTTCAGCGGTCGCACCGATATCCATGCCAATTGTCTCATCTTTAAGTGATATCTTCTTCGAACTCATGATTGGATAATCTGCACTCAGCATTCATGAGGGAGGTCGGTTCAATCCGAGAACTCTACTCTATCACTTTCCTCAATGTTATTCCTGTCTGTAAAGTTCTGATTGACTTCAATCACGTACTGAGCAGGTCCGTCGCTCCGGTAACGTTTCAGTTCTGAATCTGGAGTATTAGGTTCCGGGTAGGCCTTTTCGATGTTGATTATTCTCTTTTCCGAATCCAGGAATATTATGTCCAGTGGTATCAACGTGTTTTTCATCCAGAAAGCTCTTACCTCAGCGTCGTCGTACACAAATATCATTCCGTGGTTGTCCCTGAGACTGGTTCTGTTCATCAGTCCAACCTGTTTTTCTTCGGGAGTGACCGCGGTCTCAAAACTGATTTCTGCTTTAATCTCTCCGGTTTCATCTAGGAAAAGCGCTCTCTGCTGGCCTATACTTGACTGGGAAACAGTGTAACTCAGAACGGCCAGCCCCATCAATGTGAGAATTACTGTTCCGGCTTTCCTGTGTTTTTCCTTCATTTCATTCTCCTCCTGAGCAGGTAAACTATGATCGAGATAGCGGAGAGCAGTACTGCTTCCCTGAAACCGATCGGAAGCGGGAGAGGTATCAGTACCACGGATGAGTTTACCCGAGGTAGTTTAAACATTTTCTAAAAATCCAGTGTTATGGATATAGAGGAAACTGCCAGAAAGTATGCACTGAAAAATGCTGTCGAGTACGGCGGAGAATGCAACCCAGGAGCCGTTATAGGAAAACTGATCAACGAGACGGGGGAGGAACCTGAGGAAGTCCAGCAAGTTGCCGGTAAGATATGTGGGGAAGTGAACCAGATGAGCCTGGAAGAACAGAAAGAAGCCCTGGAGAAGTACGAGTTTGAGCAGGAGGAACACGAGCATGACCCTATACCGGATCTGGATGTCGATGAAGACGAAGAAGTCGTCGTGAGATTCGCTCCTAACCCGAACGGACCGCCTCACATAGGACACGCCAGAGGCATGGTGATCAATGGAGAGCTCCGGGACAAGTACGACGGAAAATTAATTCTCAGGTTCGACGACACCGATCCAAGAACAAAGAGACCGCTGAAAACAGAGGAATACGACGCATATGAAATGTATCCGGAAGACTACGAATGGCTGGGATACAAACCGGACGAGGTACGTTACTGCTCCAAAAACTTCGACACCTACATAGAATATGCTGAAGATTTAATTGAAAGAGAGAAAGCCTACGTTTGTTTCTGCTCACAGGAAGAGGGAAGCGAGTACCGATCTGAGGGAGAGCCATGCCCACACAGAGATAAATCCGCTGAGGAAAACATGCAGGACTGGAAAGAAATGAAGAACGGCGGAATTGAGGAGGGAGAAGCTACCCTTAAGGTCAAAACAGATATAGACCACAAAAATCCAGCTATCAGAGATTTCGTGGCTTTCAGGATAATCGATAATCCGGATCACCCGATCACTGGTGACGAGTACCGTGTCTGGTCGATGCTTGACTTCCAGGGAGCGATCGAAGATCACGAAATGGAAACTACACATATTGTCCGTGGAAAGGACCTTAGAGCCTCCACAAAAAGACAGAAATACATCTACGACTACTTCGACTGGGAGTACCCGGACGTACGCTACTGGGGGGATGTCCAGATATCAGGCTTCAACGCGCCTGTCTCAGGCTCCTCACTGAAGGAAATGATAGAGAAAGGTGAACTCGACGGCTGGGACGATCCTCGGGCTCCAACCCTGAGAGCGTTGAGGAAGAGAGGTTTCCAGCCAGAGGCGATACAGAACTTCTTTATCGACATGGGGGTCAGCGAAAGCAATGTAGAAGCCTCAATTGAAACACTTGAGTCGGAGAATACAGATTTGATCGACGATGACGCGAACAGGTACTTCTTCGTCAGGAATCCTGTGGAAATAACCGTGAAAAATCTTCCAGAAGGAATCGAAACTGATCTGGCGCTGCACCCGGATCATCCGGATAGAGGTACCAGAAATGTGGAATTTGAGCCAGATAGTGGAGAACTAACAGTTCTGATCGAGGAGCAGGATCTCCAGGACGGTTTCCTCAGACTGAAAGGGCTCTGCAATATTGAACTTGATAAAGAGAACAGAGAGGCTAACTATGCTGAGGGAGATCATCGAACCGCGATTGAAGAGGACGCCGATATAATCCACTGGCTTCCGACTGATTCTAAAGAAGGAACAGTTTACATGCCTGATGGTTCGAAGATTGAAGGCAGAGTCGAAAGCTCAGAGTTTGAAAGAGATCAAATCCTGCAGTTTGAAAGGTTTGGTTTCGCCCGGTGTGAAAATGCTGAAGAAAGGAGGTTTTACTTCGCACACAAGTAAAGGCCGCAAATGGGAACTAAACCATTCGAACTGAATGGTTTCTCGACCATGCTGACCTTTTTGAGAGGTCAGATGGGAAGGCCGGGGATCGAACCCGGGACCTCTGCGTAACCCAAACAAACTCTGACGAGTAAGATATTTTATTTAATCATCGAGGTCTGATCGACCTCTCATTGCTCATACCTGTTGTATGAGCGCAGCGCTCTATCCGACTGAGCTACCTTCCCTGTATGTTTATTGAAGAAGTGAAGTTTTTTATTGGGTTCCCGAACTACTTCAGATTGAAAAACTGTCTGATGTCGTCGTGAAGGTCATCTTCGTAGAGCTTTTGCTCTTCGGGAGGTAAACCTTTCAGAGCAGCTTTAACCTTCACAGTTGAGCCTACTGACTCTCCAAATTCTTCTTCCAGAAATTCAATCATTTCTGGGAAACTTCCTTCGAAGGCTTTTTCTCCGGATTTGTACAGTTCTGCTTCTCCGGTGGTAGGATGGAATCTGTAGACAAATCTATCCAGCCAGTTTACTTCTCCGTCAACCTCTACCACTTCAGCGTCAACCGGTTTAACATCTTCAGGAGGATTTTCAACTATATAATTAACCATTTCATAGGAGGGCGAGTTATCATCTTCGATAGCGACGCCTGTCTCCCAGTCGTGGAGTGAATGGCCCTGTATCCAGACTTCTGGAGTGTTTGTAGGTGTTCTTGCCTCGGAGCTGTAGAAATTGAGGTTGAATCTGTGTTCAAAAGGACTCTCTGGATCTTCAATCGCTTCCGCGATTGTTGAAGTTACCTGCTCTACAACTTCTGCATTTTGCACTAGATTCGGGAGAAATACTTCGCCATCTCTAACCCTGACTACCTCTTCAGCTCCTTCCCGGACCTGGGTGGCTTTCATTCCTTCATCCGGCTCCATCAAACCAGCGGATATATCAAGACAGCAGGGCTTCCTCGGCGCATCAGGATCCCTCACCGGTCCGATAAAGTATCCGTTTTCAACTATCTGAAGGCCGCCTCCCAGACGGTATTTCTTGGCCATAAATAATTAGGTTGAAGAGCGCTATTAATTATTCGCCCGTCTTCCAGAAAGTATATAAGATTAATTGTTACCATTGAGTGACATAGGGTGATGAAAATGAATTTAGTATCAAAAATACTTGGTTCGAGTGAGGAAAAATATGATTTCGGTCCGGACACAGTAGACTCTGTTGTAGGACACGATGACAACTTTGATGATGTGGCTGATCAGTACTTCGCTCCAAATGTAGGAGAGATCAGAGGTTATCTTGAGGATCTTCCAAAGAATGCCAGAGCAACTCTTAACGGAGAACCAATGGCGGAAGGAAGAGACGAAATTCTGGACCTCTATGATAGCTGGGTGGATGGAATAGATCCGCAGAACGAATACCTTATCCAAGAGACGGAAACTAAGGAAGGTCAGGCCGAAATGTCGATAGAAGTAGGAGATATAGAAGAAGTTACCTACGAAGTCCAGGGCAACAGGATCGGCGAATCCAGCATAAAAGTGCGCGATAGGCTCCCTGGAAGAGGTATAGGGCGTGCAGAGATAGAAGATGTAGAACTTGGTGAGCCAAGTTATGAGATAGAAATAGAATGGGAGAGAGTTACTTAAACGCCTTCTCTATTTTTGCTAAAATGGGTTCGCCCGGATTCGAACCGGGGATCTCCGCCATGTCAAGGCGGTGTCATAACCAACTAGACCACGAACCCGAACTCTTCTAGAGAGTTCGATCATCTGAAGCCGCACAGGGCGGCTTTCAATGGATGACTCGATAAATCGGTTTTCTGGAGTTAGGCTTAAATAATTCGGCTGACTATTTTAGAGTAGAGGATTTGATCCGATGGTTGAATGCGAAAACTGTGGCCGGGACTTGAATGTCGATTCAGTTGAAAAACCAGAGGTAGACTGGGTAAAGGTAGTCTGCAGTGACTGCGGAGAAGTCAAGGATATCTCTATGGTTAGACTCGCAGCCAACAATTTGAACCGGAAGTAAAGGTTCGAAGCAGTTTTAAATCTCCTCTAATCTTCTTTTCTTGATAATCATGGTAAACAAGTGGCATGACTACGAGACCGGACCAGACGCTCCGGAAGAAATCTACGCTGTAATTGAAAACCCGACCGGAACCCAGAACAAGTACGAGTACGACAAGGACAAGGAATCAGTTGTTCTGGATAGAGTTCTCTACGCTTCAATCAACTATCCGGGAGACTATGGATTCATCCCTAGAGCTTATTACGAGGACGGCGACCCTATGGACATCCTGGTCCTCACAACGCACTCCACATTCCCTGGTTGTGTGATCGAGGTACGACCTGTCGGAATCCTCTACATGGACGACGGCGGGGAGCAGGACGATAACATTATCGCAGTTCCAACAGAAGATCCGAGATGGAACGACGTGGAAGACCTGGATGATGTCAACGAGCACCGGAAGAAGGAGATCGCAGAGTTCTTCGCGACCTACAAGAACCTCGAGCCGAAGAAGGAAGTCGAGATCGAGGGCTGGGGCGGAAAAGAAGAAGCACACGAAGCAATCGAGCGGTCTCAAGAACTCTACGAAGAGAGCTTCAAGTAGGTTCTTTTACCTTTCTTATTTTATTTTAAATCTTCTATTTCTGGAGAACTTATATTGTATTTATCGATTTAATCCCTTCAGCTCCACTTCCTCCTGAGAATCCATCATCACCGCCGTTATAGCCCGTTCCGCCCTCTCCACCAGCACCACCTGAAGTATTTATAGAGCCGCTTATAGTTATGCTGCTTCCTACGGCCCCGAAAACACCACCTGCTCCACCGCCACCCCCATCTCCACCTGGAGAGAGATTCGCGCCACTGGAACCATCCTGTCCATCTTGTCCATCAGCACCTGATACATCGATCTGGGCTGTCCCAGCTACCTCTACTGTGGGAGCGACCAAAAGTACTAGGCCGCCTCCGTCACCACCGTCACCACCGTCGCCATGACCTGCAGAGTATTGATCGGTGTTTACTCCGCCGCTTCCTCCACCTCCTCCGGCGCCTGCAGGGAGGCTGTTTTGAGCTATTTCTATGGATAATCCAAGCAGTTTTACAATTTCCAGCCCGGTAGGGGCTGATATCGATCCGCTTCCCCCGTTGCTTCCTCCAGGCCCGTTTAATTCTCCGTCGCCACCAGGGTCTCCAGATGAACCGTCATAGGTGTTGCCTCCGAAACCTCCTGCTCCTCCACTGGCCCCGACTCCGGCGGCATTTATTGAGGCATTGCTTTCTATACTTATTTTTTCTTGAGCGAATATAACTAGAGCTTTACCGCTGTTAGGGACGTTGATAGATGTTCCACTGGTTATAGTAAGGTTCTGGGGTTGGAACAACCCGCTTTTGTCCTGGTTGCTGCTCCAGGTAAGATCGCCATCGCTGCCGCTGCCGTAGAAATCTGCGTTGCTACCTGGTTCTGGTTTTATAGGAACTAGTGCCATCAGTTCTTCCTCGTATTAATGTTTTTTCTGGTTCTTAACGAAAATAATGTTTCTGGAACCTTACAAGATACCCTTTTGGTTGAGGGTATATATTATTTGCAGCTGAGCAGGTTGAGATTTTTTATCGAGAGCCGAGTAGTTCTTTAACTTCTGTGTTTCCTAAGTTTCTTTCTATTTTCATGTTTTCTTCAGTGTAATCAATCCGGTTGTAGATCATTTCTTCTCCTATTCTTATGTCTTCCACTATAGTTATTCTGTCTTCTCCTAGAACGAAGTAGCGATAGTCTGTCGAAGCATTATTACTTTTCCTGCTTCTTTGATCAAGATAGTTTTCCAGAGCGATCTCAGCTCTTTCCTCTTCGTCTGTGAAAAGTATGTAATCTATGTCCTCTAGGCGCACTTCTCTATTTTGTTGTTTAAAATATATTAGCTACCGGTGCTGGAGTACCGGGAAAGACCGAATTTCCAGAAACTGTATGCTATAGTGTAGAATATCGGTCCGACTGCCAGTGAAGCTATCTGCCATGTCTGCCACCCATCCTTTCCGAGGAAGAACGTGGCAGGGAAGAAGGATGCGAAGGCTAGAGGAACAAGAGTGATTAAGAGCACCTGAACCGGTACCTGGTAGATTCCGTAAGGGTACTTTCTGAAGTCGGAGAGCTGGAATACCAGCCACATCGCCGACCGGCTTTTACCTGTCCAGAAAGCAGTGGTTGCAAACAGGAGGTAGATTCCAGCAAACACCATGACGCCGCTAGCCACGGCAAGGAAACCGTAGACCAGCTCTGTTAAGCCTAGTTTCAGCGACATCTGTGAGGACGCGTAAAGTATCAGAGCGGCGTTGACTATCAGCTTGGATAAATTGTTGTCGGATACATCGTCGGCGTAGACCTGGAAGAGAGGGTTTAAAGGTCTTACCAGCAGTCTGTCCATCTTGCCTTTAACTACAAAGGCCTCTCCGAGCCGGTAAACGTTGAACAGAAAGACGTGGTGAAGGTTCATGATGAAGCCTCCCAGTCCGGCGAGGAAAAGCATCTGGTTGAAGGTCCATCCGTTGATGTTTTCCACCTGTGTGAATATCAGTGTGAGAAACGCCAGAGAGGTTGCCAGGCTGATCGCCTGCGCAGTGAATCCAAGTATGAAGTCTGTTCTGTAGACCAGCCGGGATTTCCAGTACTGCCAGAAGTACATCCAGTAAATCTTCAGATGTTTCATAACGTCCATCTTCTATCCTCCCTGCACCGTTAGTTTCTTTCTGGCTTTTATCCACATGATTTCACCGATAATGAGCAGAAGTACGATCCATACCGTCTGTTTCCCGAGAACAGCTAGGGTCTCAGGACCGGATATTCTCCCCATGAAGATGGAGATCGGGGCGTCCACCATCGACTGGAACGGCAGATAGTTGAAGGCAGTTTCTAGTGTGGGAGGAAGCAGATAGAGAGGAAAATATACCCCTGAAAAAAGGCTCTGTACCGTTGTACGCATCATCCGGATGCTCCATCCCACCTTCGTCCAGAATATTATCATGGAGGTGGCGTAGGAAAGCCCGTAAACTACGTTGTACGCCAGCAAAACGCTAATTGCGAACACCAGCGTCTGGAAAATACCGGGAAAGCTGAGATTGAGGAATACAAATCCAATCAATAGCATCGGCATCCCCACGAAAAGCAGGTTGAACAGCATTATACCGAGCATCTGGAAGTACACCTGTGCTCGGAGAGACATCGGTCTCTTCAATTCATTGACTATTGTTCCTTCCCGTATCTTGCCGCTGAGAAGCTTTTCCACATTCATGAAGACAGAGCTCGAGATCACCTGTCCCAGAACGATGTAGGTCAGCACCTGATTCAGTCCGCCTTCCAGTCTTCCAGAGGCAGCGATAGCGCTCCAGAGAGCGTACATCAGTACGAGAAAGATTATCGAGTTGGCAAGTGAAGCCACCGAGTTCAGCCTGTAGGCGAGCGAGGTCCTGAAACCTGTGAGGGTGAACTCCAGATACTTTCTCGGGTTCAAAAACCTATTCCTCCTCCAGTCCCTCATTGTAGATTTTCTTCACAACCGTCTCGATATCAGGTTCTTTCAGCTGGAAGTCCAGCACCTCGTATCGCTCCAGTACCTCCCGCATCAGTTCGGAGGCTGAGATCTTTTCACGGTCGAAAACAACCTCTATCCGGGCGTCGTCTTTCTCGATCTCCTGTATACCATCCAGATCCAGTTCAAAGCTTTCTCCGTTCCTGACATCGAGTATCATTCTCCGGGAAGTGAACCTGTTGACCAGCGAATCCAGCTGGCCGTCGTAGATCTTTCTTCCCTCGTCCAATACCACTATTCTGTCGCATAGATCTTCGATATCGTCGATGTCATGGGTTGTCAGCATTACTGTGATGTCTTTCTCTTGGTTCATCTTCCGGATGAAATCCCTGATTCTCTCCTTCACCGCTACGTCGAGTCCAATAGTTGGTTCGTCGAGATACACAATTTTGGGGTGGTGCAGGAAGGCTGCGGCCAATTCGCATCTCATTTTCTGACCGAGCGAAAGCTTTCTGACCGGCTGCTCCCAGAAATCGCTTAGCTGTAGAACCTCATCAAACTCGTCAATCCTGTCCTGATAATCCTCTTCTGAGACTTCGTATATCTCCTTCAGAAGCTTGAAGGATTCCCGAACAGGTAGATCCCACCAGAGCTGTGTTTTCTGGCCGAAGACCGCTCCGATGTTCATCGCGTTCTTCTTCCTTTCCTTATGCGGATTTCTTCCATCGACCTCTATTTTTCCGCTAGTAGGTTCCAGTATACCGGTCAGCATCTTGACAGTCGTTGATTTTCCTGCACCGTTCGCACCTATGTATCCTATCATCTCACCTTTCTCGATCTCAAGATGCAGGTCTTTAACGGCGTGAACTTCCCTGTATTCTCTTTTTACGAATGATTTCAGGTAGCCGGTTATCCCTTCTCCTCGCTGGTATATCTTGAACTTCTTGTCAAGATTCTCTGCTTTGATTAATGTCATGGATAGAAGTTCGGCTGTACAGTTTTTAATATGGGGAAAAGTCCTGGAACCCTATTTCTCTGGAACGCGGCTGTCGTATCTCGACTCCAGTGCTCTGGTCTCTTCAGACAGAAAGTGGGATTCCGAGGCTACAAAAACTCCTTCCTCTGTCTCGAGGTATTCAGCCGATATATTTCCGTCAAGGACGTAGCTCTCCTCGTCAAGAATTTCACCATTTGACCAATCTCGGTTTATCTGCTCTGCAAAAATCCGGATTTCATTTCTCAAAGGATATCTCAAATCTGTCTCTTCTCCCAGCCCTTCCAGCACATCCTTCAGATTAGCCGGGTTCTCAAACTCATCTGGTTCAAAATAGTAAACTTCGACCTCTTCCTTCATCCTATCCGCTACCCCGTTAATGCTTTGTTTTGGCTGTAGTTTCAAGTCTTTTTTGGCTCTAGAATACTTCTTTCTCTGAAATTCTGTCTAGATCAGAGAAAAGTTCTGATTCGGATTCTTCGAGAACATAGTAGTGTGCCTCAGTGGAGTCTGCTACGCGGATAGCTTTGCAACCCTCTTCGGAGAGAAACTCTGTTTTTATCTCCTGTTTCTCAGAGTAAGGATCTAGCCCTGAGTCATAGAGAATCCTGTTGGAAAGCTGAGGATGTAGTTCATCAGGTCTAACTTTCCGGTAATGATTGAATTCGTGCCATGCGGGATCTTTCCTCCTGCCGGTGACAGTTCTCTCATCATCCAGAGTTATATCTGCTGAGTAGGCGCTTTCAACATCTTCTATACCGATATAGAACCCGTAGCCAGAAGGCTCTGAACGTGAAATGGCTTTCACCTACTCGTTGACTGTTACCGGGACTCCTTTCTCTTTCAGGTGTTCGACCTGTCTCTTGACGAAATCTTCTTCGTTTGAGCCTTTTGTGGCGACTATGTATACCTGTGCGTCGCCGAACGGTCTCATGACTCTTCCGGCTCTCTGTGTTGCCTGCCTCCGGGAACCTCCCTGCCCTGAAGCAATGATTCCGACTTCTGCGTCGGGTAGATCAAGTCCTTCGTCGCCGATTCTTGAGACGATAATTGTTTTGATCTCGTCGTTTCTGAACTTCTCAAAGAACTCCTCTCTTTCATCGAAATCGGTCTCACCGGAGATAAACGGCAGATTGAATTCATCGGCAAGCTTTTCTCCCTGTTCGATCCAGTCACAGAATATTATAGTTTTGTCACCCTCGTGTTTTTCAAGAAGTGATTCGATCTCAGGGATTTTTGCTGGATTTTTCGAGGCGATAATCGATTTCTTGAAGCCTGAAGCTTCGTTATACTTGTTTCTGTAGAAATCGCTCTCCCATTCTACTAAGTTGATCTCTACGTCTGGTTTCAGGACATACTCCTGGTTGAAGAAACGGGCCCAGTCGCCGCCTATCTCCTGTCCAATTAGTGCAAATATCTCCCTCTCCTTTGCGTCCTCTCTAACAGGTGAAGCTGATAGACCGATTCTTCTTGTGGACTGTAGCGATGCGGTCTTCCGGAAAAGCTTGGAAGGGATGTGATGCACTTCGTCGAAAATAATCAGGCCCCATTCCTTCCGGAACAGCGAGGTTTTCTCTCCCGCCATGTGGTACGTTGCGAGAGTTACATCTCCCATCTGTTTCTCGTCACCATGGTACTCTCCAATCTGGTCCTCTGTAAGAGTGGTCTTGTCCAGAAGCTCTCTCTTCCACTGGCCGACGAGCGATCTTTGAGGTACTAGGATAAGCGTAGGTGCATCGATTTTCGCCATTAATCCAATTGAAGTTACTGTTTTGCCGGAACCTGCCGGGTTTGCAAGTACTGCAGCTTTTTTCTCGTAAGCTCTTTCAACGTATTCTTTCTGGTAGTCTCTCAGCTCGATCCCTTTCAGGTCGCAGCCGATGCTTTTATCGACTTCCCTGAACTTGGAATTGTCCTCTACAGGGTACCCTTTCTTGAGTAGTACTTCTTTGATCTTCGCCCTTGACTTGGCGCCCATCGCAATTCGGGATTTCTTCGCGGTTAGATCGACTGAGAGATTTTCACGAACCTCGTCTAGACTTCTAGCCCACTCCATTCTTTCCTCATCTGTCGCCTCTAAGGTGTGATAGGTTCCCTGGTGTTCAATAGAGAAGATTTCCTGTCTTTCATAGGTTCTCTCCAACCAGTTCAGGAAATTCGGATAGTTTCCAAGTATTCTGGTGTATTTCTCCTTCATCTCCTCCAGGGAGAGATCGGAGTTCCAGATATCCATCTGTTTTACTTTGAACTTGTAATGAGATCCGGATGAGGTATCCATATGCGCGATCTCGGAGATCTCGTTTAGAGTTTCTTCCTCAGGTCTTGAGAGAATGATTTCTCTCTGTGGCTCGAAGAATACCGCTTTCTCCTTCTTAATCTCGCTCTGGAGCTCGGCGATCCTCTCGATCAGTTCTTCTTTAGGCATTTCTTCAAGTTCTTCCGGGTCGTTGAAACTGTTTTCTTCAGGCATGCCTTTTTAGATAAACCGCAAGTCTTAAATCCCTGTCTTCCGGCTGAAATGAACCTCTGTTCTAAAACCTTGAAATAGCTTCACGACAACCAGTTAATATGTCCGAACAACCGGAAATCCAGTCCATTATCGAAGCAGGATCTCCCGATCAGAATGAAGACTATCTCTGGATAGGCCCTGAAGAAGGTGTAAACGCAGTACTGATACTTGATGGAACAAGCGGTACGGAAGGCGATTTCGGGGCAAACGAGGATCTAACAGGGGGACAGAGGTATGTCCAGTATTTCGGCGAAGAGGTTGAGAAAATTCTGGAGGAGGAACCGAATAAACCGCTGGAAGAGGTGCTTAAATCAGCTATATCCTCTGTATGGGATAGGTTTGAGGATGGAGCTGAGGAAAATGTTGAGGATTACTTTTCAGGTGAAAATGTTGTTCTCCAGAGGGCTGAAACAGTTCCGGCGGCTGTAGGAGCGCTGGTAAGATGGAACAAAGATGAACTGGAATTGCTGCATGTGGGAGATATTGAAGCCTATGTCCGGACAGAGGAAGGAGTTGAAACATATTCTAACGAGACTCATGAAAAGTTTGATGAACTGAGGGATGAGTGGGTTGAAAAATATGGTAAAAGCTCTGAGGAAGTAAGAGAAATAGTAAGCAAGCACCGTTCTGCGCATAATCTTCCTGGAACATACCCCAACATGAGCTTCAACCCGCTCGCAGTTGAGAAGCTTGGGGTGAAGAAAAGCTACCCAAGAGAAGAGGTTAAGAGGGTGGTTCTGAGCACGGATGGAGGCACTGCACGTATGAAAAAACTACTGGAGCTAAATGAAGGTGAAATCCTGGCATTTCTTGAAGAAAAAGGCGTAAAGGATGCTCTGGAAAAACTTAGAGAAAGAGAGGAAAATTTAGAGATTAACGCTCTAAAGAAAAGTGATGACGCAGCTATAGCAGACTTATGGTTTGAAAAATGAAAGCAAAAATCGCGATGAAGCTATCAAAACTGAAGGGATTTGAGAACCCGAAGATTTCTCTGGAACAGTATATGACGCCGCCCGAGCTGGCGGCAGATATTCTCCACAGCGCCCATATGCAGGGAGATATAGAGGGGAAAGAGGTACTTGATCTGGGTACAGGCACCGGGATATTCGCAATCGGAGCAGCTTTACTTGGCGCGGAAGTTACCGCGGTTGACAAGGATGAGGAAGCACTGGAAATAGCAAAAGGAAACGCTGAGGATGCCGAAGTATCTGAATTCATTGATTTCATTGAAAAAGACATTTCCGAGGTTGAAGGCAAGTATGATACCGTTCTGATGAATCCGCCTTTCTCGGTTCACTCTGATGAAGGTATGAAGTTTCTCGAGAAGGCTCTAGAATCCGGAGAAAATGTTTACTCGGTGATTTACGGCGGGCGGAAAGAAGCTATAAAAGATTTTGTGGCGAACTCAGGCCATGAACTCCGGGCATGGGAGGAATACGAGATTTCGCTCCCGGCAACCTACGGCTTTCACACGGAAGAGTCCAGAGATGTTGAGGTCGGAGTTCTCATAACCAGTAAAAAAGATTAGGTCCGAGGATAATACTATGGAACTTGATACAGTCGAAAAAGATGGAAGACTTGTAATAAATGTTGACCAGAACCACACAGTTGCAAACCTGATCAGGAAAGCTGTATGGGAAAACGGCGGAGAAGCAGCTTACGATACAGGACACCCTTTAGGTGGAGAATCAAACCTTGTAGTGGAGGCAGATAATCCTGAACAGGTAATCGAAGACGCGATTGAGACCGCAAAAGACTGGTTCGACGAACTTGAAGACCAGCTTTAATCTGTTCTTCGAAAAAATAAGTTGGTATGAAAGACGGCCTCAGATTTCTGGGCATTGACGACGGACCAAGACATGCCGGGAAACTGATCGGTGTTTCCTACCGGGGAACCGAGTTCATCGAACAGGTGGAGATCTTAGATCAGGAACCGGATAAGGGAGAAGCTACCGAAGACATTCTGAATCTTTACAGCCTTTTCAAGCAGGACATTGCAGCTATTTTTCTGGATGGTGTAAGCTTTAACGGGTTTAACGTAGCTGATATAGAAACAGTTTCCAGCCGGACAGGGAAGCCGGTGGTAGCGGTGACGAATAATACTCCGGATAAGGAAGCGGTGCGGAAAGGCCTGAAAACCATAAATCTGGATACGGATACAGTTGAAAACCTGCCTGAGGTCCATCAGTATGGAGATCTGTTTATACAGTTCTCAGGATGTGAAAAAAGCAGGGCAGAGAAATTTGTTGAAAAAGCCACACTTCAGGGTAATATACCGGAGGCGGTTAGAACTGCAGACCTGATCGGAAACGCCTTTCAGAACAGGGATTAAACCGTTATAAAAGAAGATTATCGAATAAGTTCACATGGATCTCCGAGATCAGTGGCAGAGAGTTAAGGAGTCAAGGGCTTTCAACGAGTTCTACTTTTTTGCGGTCGCCCTGATACTTGCGTTTGGAATAATTCAGACGACGGGAGTTGTCCTGGATACGGAGAAACCTGTTGTAACAGTTGTTTCTTGCTCTATGTACCCGGAATATAATGTGGGGGATGTGATTATTGTGGAGGGTGAGAGCTTTGAGAATATTGAAGAAGGGGATGTAATAGTGTATGATGCGGAAAGCCCTGAAGTGAATATACCGATCATTCACCGGGTTATACTCAAGACTGACAGCCATGTAGAAACCAAGGGGGACAATACTCGGGGACAGCATGATTTCGAGAAGAATATAACTCCCGACCAAATATACGGCAAAACGGCTTTTTCGATACCCAGAGTTGGTCTTGTCAAGATACTAGCTATGGATCTGACCGGATTCTCAGGAGATCGTCCGCTTGTCATTGATAATACACCTTCATGCCGGCGAGTGTAAGAAGGGTATACACTATTTAAAGCTTCAGGAAGTAATTCAGGTCAACAATGAAGTTCTGTGATGAATGCGGAGGAATGCTTGTCTCAGAGAAAGCAAACGGCGAATCAAAAATGAAATGCAGGAACTGTGGAGAGTTCCAGGAAGATGTGGAAGCCGATGAAATGAAGGTTACTGAAGAAAAAGAGGAAGACCCTATGGATCGATTAAATGTTTCCTCGGAGGATGATCAGGAAACCACAAGACCAACAACAATGAAAGAATGTCCCAACTGCTCAAACGATAAACAGGATGAAAAAGAGCACGAATGGTGGATGGAGCAGACAAGAAGCTCAGATGAACCTCCTACAAGGTTTTACGAATGCACGGAATGCGGAAACGTCCACAAGGAATATGACTAGGCCTTAGGCCTATAGTTGAAATCTGTCTAGTATTATTCAATTTCTATTTTATCTTCCTCATCTATCTCATCCGCCAGTGCTCTTACAGAGGTTCTAAGTCTGGCGATTTCCTGTTCCATTTTCTTCTTTTCATCACGGTAATCCCTTTCGTCAAGTTTCTTCTCGAAATCGTACTCCTTGTTATTCCTGTACATGTAGAATTCGCTTTCAAGATCGTCTAACCTGTTTTCCAGCGCGGAAATATCCTCTTTAGAATCTTTAATATTTCTTCGTATATCCTTCACAGTATAGAGGATTCTTTCAAGGCTGTCTTCTTTCCCTTCCTCTATCTCTGAGATCTTTGTCTCAAGCCTTCTCAGTCTTTTCTTTACATCATCTACTTCGTCTTCCTCGAATCTTTCTCTCCTGATTACCTCCCTCAGCCTGTCCAGCTCCTCTTCCTGGTAGTTCATCTCGTCGGTCAGAACAGACTGGTAGTTATCCACAAAGTCCTGGAGAGCGGAATCAACTGCATTCAGGTGAGATTCAAGAGTCTTTACTCTTTCCTCTACATCAGTCAGCTCGTCGACTGCTTCCTCTCCCTTTTTGCCTAGGAGGTCCATAGAAAAATTATTGTGGAAGACGGTATTTGAAACCCGGGATTTCGGGGCTGGTCTGGTACTAATTCGCGGAATAGTTAAAACATTTAATCCAAATATTTTCGGTATGCCAGACCAACAACAGCAGAGGAGAGCACCCGCAAAGCCGAAAAATATTGAAGATATTGACTCACAGAGAGATATCCGGGCTCGTGTCGTCGGAACAGTAATATCTGTAGAGGAGGAGTCGGTTACAGTCGATGACGGAACAGGATCGGTCGAAATATTCATGCAAGAGGATGATATTGAGAACATAGAGGAGAACGACAAGATCCGGGTTCTCGGCAGAGTTTTACCCACTCCTGACAGCTTTGAAATTCAGGCGGAGATCGTGCATAGCTTAGAGGATGTTGATATGGAAACCTACAACAGAGTTAAAAAAATTGTTAACACCTCTGAATAATAACGGTGAGATGAGTGTTTAAAGCAGAATTAGAGGACGTAGGACTTGTACAGGATTCGATGAAAACCATTTCAGATCTGATTTCAGAAGGACTTTTCCAGCTGAAAGAAGACGGAATCCATTTAATCGCAGCAGACCCTGCAATGGTCGCGCTGGTAGATTTCAAGATAGAAGAAGATGTATTCGAAACATATGATCTAGACGAGGAAACAAAGGTTGGATTGAACCTTGAAAACTTTTATTCGATTCTAAGAAGAGCAAACTCCGGCGACACACTAACATTTGAGGTCAAGGAGGACGAATCCAAGTTCTACATCACAATGGAAGACTCATCCACTAGAGACTTCTCACTTCCAATCCTCAACCTTTCAGAAGACGACATTCCTTCAACAGACCAGCTGGACTTCGACGTAACAGCCGAACTAGAAACTTCTGTCCTAGAAAGTGCAATTAAGGACGCAATGGTAGTAGGAGACTCAGTCACAATCTCTTCAGACGGCGACTCTCTGACGATCGAGGCAGAAGGAGATCAGAGCAACGTCAAGTTCAACATCCAGGAAGGAAGCGAAGGATTGATGGAGATCGACGGCTCCCAGTGCAAATCCATGTTCTCACTCGACTACCTCAACTCGATAACAGGAGCAAAGAAGCTCAGCGACACACTACAGCTGAGACTCGGAAACGACTTCCCGATGCGACTCAACTTCGAAGTCCCTGACAAAGCAAGACTAAGCTTCGTGCTTGCACCGAGAATTGAAGAAGA
>JBLGBN010000015.1:0-21421 GCA_047617745.1 Candidatus Nanohaloarchaea archaeon | reverse complement strand
CGCCCCAAGTCAAAGACTCGGTGGACTAGCATGGCTAAATCGGACTCCGATAGCAGTAGCCTCCGGCAGGATCAACCGGAATTGCCGACAATCTCTCAGTCGGGTTGGACGGGTATATCGAAGGACAAAGTCCTTCTCAAATGACAGTATCCCTACTGTCTACCGCATATGTGTGTATTGCTACATGCAATAAATGAGTACAGTAAAAACTGTACTCGGGTCCGTCTCTCCTACATCACGTAAAAATACTACGCTCATCTTGGTTCTCTCGAACTATACACCCGGTTACTAGGCGGGTATACTAAGTAGTCTAAGTTAAATCTTATAAAGGATCAACCACTCCTTACGAGCGTCATCACATGTGCTCGGCTCGCATACCAAGAAGCACTTCAAAACTTTAAATAGGGTTCGACTTGTTAGTATTGACTGACTTCAGTTTCGAATCCGATATCTGTTAAGATTTCGTTTACCTCTCCGGTTATTTCCTTATGCTCCTGTTTGGAGTACGGGACGTCCCATCCTTCTAGATCCCCAAATTTTTCCTCAGCGAGGTTGGCTTTTTCGAGGTGTCCGTTTAGTTCAGAGGTATTGTTTATGGTCAAAATCAGATCGCTTACAAGACGAGCTCGTTCGCCTTTTTCTTTGGGGTCGCTGTATTGGAACTCAATTTTAATTTCGGTTTCGTTCTCGATTTGATTAGTCATCTCTTCTGCTGCTTCGTCGTAAGTTCTGTCTTCAAATCTTATATTTTCTGTACTGGCTGGGGGCACAATCCCTAAACTTTCCAGGTAAATATCTTCAGCATATCCGGATTCTGTTAACCGATTCGTGAATTCTCTACCTGCATCTAGATACCTTTTACTTAACTCAATATCTGCTATCTGGGATAGTCCTTCCTGCCATCTTTCTCCACCTAGACTTCCCTCTATAGTGTATTTTATCTCCAGGTAATCTTGCTTTGGCTCTAAATCAAGTGAGTTAAAGGGCTGGGAGGTGTTATTGGTTCTTGTACCGTATTTTGCAGGATTAGTTGAACGAAGAATTAATTTTTCGGGCTCAAAATCCAGATCCCCCTTTCTGTAGCTTTCTGCTATCTCAGGTCCTTTTTGGCCCAGAATGTCTCTGAAGAATCCTTCGTCTTCTCTCGGCGCTCTGTTAAGTGATGTCTCGTTAGTTAGTTGTTCAATATCATCCGCTAACCCTTCAGTATCTAACATTACAGGTAGTTCTTGGCTCCTAGACATAGGTATCTATATCAGGAGATATCATATCAAAAATTAAATTTGTGGCTGTTATTTCCTTGCCTCGATTGCTTTAACTATTTTCTCTACTCCCATCTCGTAAGCAGCCTGTCTGCCGTACAGATCATTTTGTTGCTGTTTTTCCTGGAACTCTGAGTAGGCTCCCTGAATGTTATCTTTCAATTTATTCAGGACTTTTTCCTTTTCCCAGTACTCGCCTGACCGGTTCTGAACCCATTCGTAGTAGCTGACTGTTACCCCACCTGAGTTAGCGAGTATATCCGGTATCATCTTTACATCCTTTTCTTCGAGTATACTATCTGCTTCCCGGGTTGTCGGTCCGTTTGCAATCTCAACTATATAATCCGCCTGGATATCGTCAGCATTGTCTTCCGTTATCACTCCTTCAATCGCTGCAGGAATCAGGAAATCCACATCGAGCTCCAGAAGTTCTTCGTTCGATATCTCGTCTCCTATCTTGCAGACAGTTCCTTCCTCGTAGCGGCATTCAGCAAGCTCTCTGTGTGAGAAGCCGTACTCGTTATAGGTGGCGCCGGAAGAATCAGAGACAGCGACCACCTTGATACCGAGTTCATCAAGCTTTTCGACTGCAGGAGCTGCAGCGTTACCGAATCCCTGTACTGCAGCGGTTAGATTTTCCGGTTTAAGGTTTCTCTCCTCGATCATTTTCTCTATTATGTAGACAGTACCGTATCCTGTTGCCTCGGCTCTACCTTTGCTCCCGAAGGCTTCCACAGGCTTACCGGTGATCACTCCTGGAATATTTTCTCTGTTATCTTCCGAGTACTCATCCATCATCCAGGCCATATGCTTGCCTGAGGTATTCATGTCCGGCGCCGGAATATCCCTGTTCTCACCGATTACCTCTGCTACAGCATCTATGTACCTTCTTGATAACCTCTGCTCTTCCCTTTCAGAGAGTTCGGATGGGTCGGCCGTGACTCCTCCTTTTGCTCCGCCATAGGGTATATCTGCTACCGCGCATTTCAGCGACATCCAGATGGAGAGAGCCTTCACCTCTTCCTCGTTGACTCTTGGAGAAAATCTTATTCCTCCCTTTGCAGGACCTCTCGCCGTAGAGTGCTGAGATCTGAAGCCTTTGAACATTTTCTGCTCCCCGTCATCCATCTCGACAGGGAAGTTCACCTCTACGAACCGTTTCGGGTCTTTAAGATGTTCAAAGTATTGCTCTCTTCCGATAGATTTCAGGGCTTCACGAAGATTTTCCTGCGCGTCTTCCAGTTCGGACATAGAAATTCCAATTACCTGTTGATCCTTATTAGATTTTTACCGGAGCTACGTATGATTCATCTTACTGTTATCGTTCCGCCTCTTGCAAACGGCTGGTGGTTATGGTAGCTCCATTCTCCTGTTTTCTCGAACGTGAAGCTGAACTCGTCCCCTGTCGAACACTGATCAAAAGCAGAAGTTGTTTGATCACCGTTCTGGCAGTGTTCTCTTAGGGTAGATCCTTCATATTCTGTATGTGTAGGATGCTGATCTGACGCAACCCACATGCTGGTGGAGGCGTTATTTATCCAGGTGACGGTATCTCCCTGTTCGATGGTTAAGCTCGAGGGCTGGAAATCGGAACCTGTGAAGTAGATTGTTCTGGTGTCCGAGTAATCAACAGGTTCTGCGGGTGATGAAGTTTCGTCAGGCTGTGTGTCTGCTGTAGCTGTGGTATGAAGGCATCCGGATGCAGCAACAATCAGCGCCAGCATACAAATTTGGCATTTCATATTAGTTAATCCGGTTGCAGAAGTTTTAACCATTTCCTTTGATGTACTAGTGGTATGGAGTTTGGAAAAGTTACGCTGGGTGAAGAAAATATTCCTGCCTATAGCTTGGGGTTTTTCATGATAGTGGCGGGGCTTTCAAAGTTTGTCATCATTGACTTCTGGCTTGGTTATGAGCCTCGGTTCCTGATTGACCTACTTCCTGCTACAGGCCGCCAGCTGACCATGATTGGAGGTCTTTTCGAAGTGGCTCTGGGAGCTCTGCTTCTATCCGGAGAGAAAACTTTCTACATTGCGCTGGGAACCTCGATCTACCTGGCGGCGATAACTCTGCAGCTGGCAAATCTAGGTTTATGGGATCTTGCGATCAGAGATTTCGGTTTGACCCTTTTCGCATTAACAGTTGCTTTCTGCAGTAGTCGACAGAAAAATTAGGTTTCAGGAAGCCGCTGAATTCTCATTAGATACTGCATCGATATCTCCGGGTTCCAGACCTGCAGTTATCTGGTTCTCTTCACCGGTCTCGTACCCTGGTTCGCGGTCAGTTTCAAGATAGGTTTCGGCCAGGATGCCACTTTCTCCGTAATTCTGTGAGTCATCCAGAGCTATTTCTAAATCATCTAAATCAGTTCCTTTTATCACATCTTTCTGATTGTCATAGGAGTCGTTCTCTAGCATGTGTTCGGCTCTCCCGTATGCTCTGCCTATTTTTCTGGCAAGTTTCCCCGATATACCGGGGTCTGTTTCCTCGCTAGCGGTTTTCTTTTTGTGGTATCTCCAGGTTCCGTAGGATGCCCCGAGAGTATCCATGATCCAGTCGCCCATAACGTCTGCGCTCTGCAGATGGAAGTCAATATCGTTTCCTCCCTCGTACCATCCCTCTTTCGTGACCGCATAGAGTGGGACGGTAACCATTCCGCCTAGAGCGACTTTCTTTGGGTCATAGTCTCCGGTTGCTTTATCTACTGTTCTGGCGCCTAGGCTTGCCATATAGCCTCCTATGCCGAAATGAGCTATCTCGTCGAAACCTGTTAATATGATATCTGGGCCGTTCTCTAAGAAAGAAGGCCACTGCTCAATCAGGTCGCCATAGTTGTCTACAGGTTCGATGCCTTCAAGCTCGCTCCACTCTGTTGTATCCTTGTTGAGGTGGTGTATTATCTCTTCTTCGTCGATATTCTCCATCAATCGTTCTTCAATACTTTCTATGTCTTTGAGGTACTCCTCTGCGGGGATGTCTTCGGGCGCCTCGTCTAGAATCTGATTGAAAGCTTCTGCGCTGGTTTCCCTGACATCTTCCGGAATGTATTCAACTAGTTCGTCCAGCTCGTCATGGCCGGGAAGTTCATCGTATTCGGACAACTCTTCTGGTAGACTTTCCTGAATTTTTTCCGGGACGCTGTTATGGATTGCGGAGATATAAAGCAGGCTTCCTAGGCTTAACGTAGCTCCTGCCTTGTTCGCTGCCTCGAAACTGATTATACTATCTCTTTCAATACCTCTAAGCCTGGAGCCTAAAACGTTTTCATCCCTGCTTTCTGCTATAGTTCCGGTCTCTACTGGCTCGTTATTTGGTATGCTGTCTTCAATTCCCGGACCGGCGTCAAGCGCTTTGTCAGGTGTAAAAGGGTCCTCTAGGAGATTTTCAGACGTTCCTTTATTTTTCGTTTCCATACCTTCACTTATGGTTAAAATGTTATATTTGTCAGATACGTGCCGGGGTTAACGGGTTATTAATGGAGAAAAATTAGAACTTTATTTTTTCTATGTCGGATTTGTTAACAATGGCCTCGAACTCTATTGCATAATCATCGCTGCGGTAGTTCTCTCCTTCTATATTATGGGCAAAGTCTACTTCGCCGCGGTAGGTAGCGGTTCTACCTTTTTGTGTTTCTTCAATCTGTATATCTTCATCTCTTACTTCGATTTCATCTTCATTCTGTAGGTAGTCAATTATCTCCGATATTTCCGATTTATCGGTCAGCACCTGGAAAGAGGTTTCGAGCTCCCTTACCTCTCCGAATCTTTCCAGATCTCTAAACCCTTCTTCAAGTTCATCAAGAGACTCCGGACTGTAAGTCTGGGTAACCTTGTTCCCTGTAAGTCTGTCGTAGAGTGCTTCAGCGTCTGAGGTAACCTTATCAAATGCTTTAACAGTATAGTCTGCTAATTCGCTCTCTTCGTTAGCCCTAAGATATTTTTCCGCCTGTTCTAGACCCCGAAGTGCGTTGTTTGTCATAAACGAATAAGTTGCTCCTGAGGCTGCCAGTGTTGCACCTAGCATTGATCGTGCCACGTTCTGTATACCCCCGCCTGCACCTCCAACAGCCGCTCCGTAGAGCGAATTCCCGACAAGGCCTGCAGTCGCAGCTATACCTATATTCACCGGATCTGGATCTGTGAGGGCTTGGGTATAGAGCCCTGTAGGGTCAAAGGCATGTGCTCCTACTGCTCCTATAACTGCGCCTGCTCCTATTTCAAGCCCGAAATTTCGGAAGAATGCGTTATCGGTTGGCTCGTTTTTTCCCGAGAGTAACCAGTCTTCGGGCTTTGCCGCGAAATAGCCTGCCTTAGTGATGCCTAAGGTAGGTAAACGCTTTGAGAATACGTTTTCCTCAGGTTCAAGGAGTTCATTGGCGATTTCTAGCTCAGTATCTTGGCCGTCTGCCTCTTCTAGTTTCTCCCCGATGTCACTGGTATTCGATCCGAATTCGGTTCCATCTTCTTCAAGTAGCTGAGTTTTCCCTTTCATAGCCGAATGTTGTTACCTAGTAGTTAAAAAACTTGTTATTGTGGTTTCGAGCTACAAACTCTCCTTTACTATTGAGAAACCTGGCTCTATGATATTTGTTAGGGCGGAGGGCGGGATTTGAACCCGCGTCCCGACCGCCACAAGGTCGGAGTATAGACCAGCTAACCTACCTCCACCATAAGCTTGAATCTGTCAGGCCGTAACCTGGCGACTTCCAGAATGGATGGTGTGTGGAGTAGTTAAGGTCCTGAAGTTTTAATTATGTCACTTACTTCTGCATTTTTGATCCAAAGAAACCCGCCATTATAACCGAAACTGCGACTACGCTGAAGGATAAAAGAAAACGGATTCTACCCTCCAGAACTGTGAATATTCCGATCGTTGCGAGGATGATAGCGGTTCTACCCAGTCCCAGTGCGAACTCTCTGAGAGCAAAGTACTCGATCAGATCCTCTTTTTCTGCATGTGCCATAGCCCGGCTGTAAATTGGGATCGATGCAGCAGTGTAGCTCAGGCCGTTTACCAGCGAGATCAGGAACGCGGCGGTTGGAGTTGTTACTGAGGCCATCAGCATATAGGTCCCGGCTGCGATTATCATCCCTGTTACCACGATTCTGGACCTGTTTCCATCGTTCGCTATCCTCCCTATTCCAATGCTTGTTATCACGCTTCCCAGCGCTCTGAAGGATCCAGCACCACCAATGTTAAGCGATCCTCCTATGATAACTGCTAGATAAGCAGGCCAGAGCATCTTCTTGCCCATGGAGTTGAAGCCCTTGAAGAAGAAGGTCATGAAATCGGTTAAACCAAATTCGGATATGAACTCTCTGAGATTGAGATCCATACCGGTGTAGTGTTCCTGTGTAAGCAGGAATGGGAGGAATGAAAGAGCTATCAGTCCAACGGTTGCGCCAAAAAGCACCTGAAAACTGGAGATCGCAAGTATCATACCGCCGATTATAGGTGCCGATATCGAGGCCAGAGACGGCATTGAGAAGAAGAAACCGGTTTCCTTCTCTCTTTCCCCATCGTGACTGCTGTTAGCTGTTTCAGGGTTCATACCGGTCCAGTAAAGATTGAATGCGAAACCTCCAAGAAGAGCCAGAGAGTAGACCTCGGTTATACTGCTGGCACCTCTAAGCAGGAAATAGAAAGCAATTATAGGAGCTGACGCAAGTATCATAGTGTGTTTGTAACCAATCTTTGAACAGATTAAGGCATTAGTCCAGCTGAAAACCAGATAAGAGCCGTAGTAGATAAGGAAAAACATGAATACTGTGTTGAGGCTGAAACCGAGTTCCAGTATGTAGAAAGGTATGAATATCGATACCAGCTTGACTCCCAGTTTGAATAGGAATGTATGAAGGTAAACCTCCTGGATCTCCTGTTTCAGATCTACACGCTCCATCCAGGTGGTTATGTGCATGGATTAACCTTCTGAAAACCGGTTTAAATTACTGTGTGGAAAAAGAGGAAAGAAAAAAGGCCTCATCCAAATCTACCTATCAGGTAGAGGATGAGACCGAGTATTATGCCCAAAGCAGGTGATAGGATCAGAGATCCGAAAAGCCCTATGAGCTCAACCTGCCGGTCGTAATCAGGTATATTTGCTGACTTTCTCCTTCTGTAAACAAAGTAAGCTATCGGGCCTAGAAAATAGCCTATCCATCCTGTTAGGGGTAGTCCGCCTATGCTGAGGATTTCGACCTGAGCAATCATAGCAAACAGCGCTAAGAAAAACGCTGCGCCAAGTACCATGGCGGAATAATTAGCTAGGGACATTCCTGCCGACTTAAGGTCTATTCCCATAATATTACCTTCGAAAATCTCCTTATAAAAACTTGTTTAAATCAGTGGGTGTTCACGTCATCATCTCTCTTGTCGAGATCAGACGATGTCATTACCTCATCATCTATGAACTATATTCGGCGGAAGACTTTTTGTTACTGCCGTCTTCTTTTTTACCTCGCCGAACCAAAGTTTATCCTATGAACATTTTGATAACTGGCGGAGCAAACGGTATAGGAAAGAGAACAGCCCTGAAACTTGTCCAGCGAGGCCATAATGTCAAGGTAATCGACACAGATAAGGACGCTTTAAAGGATCTTGACCAGGAGATAGAAACCTTTCATGGCGATGTAAGAGAGAAAGAAGATCTCCAGGAGGCAACAAGGCGTTTTGAGGTGGAAGTTCTGATAAACTCTGCCGGGTACCAGAAACAGGGATCTGTTGAGGATATGGAGATTGATAACTTCCGTGAGCATATTGAAACCAACTATCTCGGGACTGTTAACGCGGTTAAAACATGCTTAACCTCTATCAGAAGGTCAAAAGGCAGAGTAATCAATATGTCCTCTGTAGCCGGTAAAACAGGTTTAAGATATCTCTCCGCCTACTGTGGAAGCAAACACGCAGTTGAAGGATTTTCGGACTCTCTGCGGATGGAGTTGAAAGATTCAGAGGTCAAAGTGGTGATAGTCGAACCAGGCCCGATCAAGACAGGTTTCAACGAGCAGGGCAGAGACCATCTCAGAAACTTTGTGCCAGGATCTCGTTATTCGGACGAATACTCGAAAAAACTGGATTCTCCGGTTGAAGGGGTTAAAACCGAGAAAGCTGCTGAGAAAGTCGTTAAAGCTGTCGAAGCCGAGAAACCGAAGACCCGTTATACAGTTACGAAAGAAGCATTTTTCGTCCGGAAGTTGAAGAGATTCTTTCCAGATCGGTTATGGGACAAGTTGATGGTTTCACAGCAATAGAAATTTGCGAGGGCGAGGATTTGAACCCCGGAACCTCTACAGGACAGCGCCCTCAACGCTGCGCCTTTGACCACTTGGCTACCCTCGCGTTGGAAGCCTGTGAATGGTTTTCGGTCGGCTATTTTTTTAACTGGTTTGTCTAGATGCAGTACTTTGGAGGGTTACCGCCTTCAAATCTCATGAAGGGTTCTTCGACCGGTTCAACACTTACCTTTACAGGGTTTTCTCCCAGTATTTCCTCGTAGAACCCGTCGACCGGTTTGTATCTATCCCTGAAATCCGTCATCGATTCGTTCAGTTCTAGGTCTTTCTCCACTATTTCGTGAAAAGTTTTTCCATGATCCTCGCCTTCATAAAAACATATCCGGTATAGGTCTGTCTCTCCGGTGAAGTCTCCTGAGGCTCCAACCAGCTGATCTCCTTCTTGATCGTATATATCTCCTGCCCGGTATAGAGGTTTGAAATCCGAGAGTTCGTCTATCTTCTGCTCTACTGTTTTTCCCCAGTATTTCATTTTCTCCTCATGGTTCTTCTCTGCCAGACGATTTCTGGTAGCGATCATTAGACATTGGCTTTCCGGGCTGTGGTTCCACATGTTTCCGCCATCCTCTCTATTCAGCTCTGCAGGATAACCAAGTTCGAGCTCTAACTCGTTTCCAAGTCCGGAAAGATTCTCGCTGTAACCCTTTACCGAGCCGTAGTGGTTGTGGTTCAGCCCTACTAGAACCATACCCTCCTCCAGAGCTCTTTCCTCGGCGAAGTCACATGCCGAAGGTATTTCCCGGGGATCTTCTATATCTATCTCGTATCTCTTCATTCCCTGTACAACCATTCTTCCTCTGAATATTTATCAGCTAGTTCCTGTGATCTCTCGATCTCGGAATCGGTCAGCTCTGATTCCCGGAACTTCTTGTCCTCTGTCAGCGCTTTTTTGAGTATCCTCCTTGCTTCATCGAAGCTCGCGTCTGATTCCTGGGTTATCGAGGAAACCCGTTCTCTAAACTCTTTGATCTGTTTATCTTTCAGCTTGTCTTCACCAGGTGTAAGCAGTGAGAACATTTCCTCTGGGTCTGTCTGGTAGAGAAGTGTCCCTCCGACATAGACAACTCCGTCCTCTCGTTTCAATGTAGCGCCCGATATCTTGCCGTTCTGGGTGACGATATCGTTGATCGGCTCATGTCTTGCATCTATCCCTATCTCCTTGAGAGCCTCTGCTATTTTATCGCATACTATTTCGTATATTCTGTTGACATCGTCCGGGAAATAAGATTTCTCAGCAACTATTCCCCAGGTTATTTCTCCTTCTGGGGTTAGAAAGGTCGCCCCGCCACCTCCCTGTCTCCTCACAAGGGCTACATCATCCTGGTTCTCGAACTCTTCAGTACTTACCTGCTCCTCAAAGCTCTGAGAGTAACCTAGGTTTACACATTTCTTATCCCAGCCAGCGAGGAAAACTATTGGGTCGGAGCCGTCCCTAACTGACTCCATCACGGCTTTGTTGAGCCCGGTCTTGAAATACGGGTCGTATCTCTGGAAAGGCAGGTATCTCCAGTCCCGGTTTTCGGTCATGGTTAAAATTCCTCTACAAATGTTAAACAGTCTTCGCCGCCAGAAAAGGTTAAATACAGACGGTTTAAAGTGGTTTAACATGGATAATCTGAAACCGAAGATAGTTACAGGGATTCTGGCAGTTCTTGCGCTAGCTCTGATTTATCTGGCTTCTCCTGACATCTCCGGTCTAGCAGATTACCGTTACGCCGTTCTTGTACCGGTTTTCACTTCAATTATAGCCGTTTCCAGCCTCTACTTTATCCACAAAAAACTCTCAGAGGTGATGATGTGATCGAATTAGATATGGCTGTTAGGCTGCTCCATTTCCTCGGAGCTGTAACTGCGGTCGGAGCAGTGCTCTCCACAGATCTTATCAACTCATACTACTACCTGCATCCCTCAAGGTTTAACTACGAGATCAAGGTCGAGAAGCTTCTGTCATTGATGATCTGGGTTGGTCTCTTCACGCTTTCAGTTACTGGAACCCTAATGTTTCTCTCCTATCCTGCGTTTATTCAGAGCCCATCTTTCCAGCTGAAAATGTTTGCAGTAGCAGTGCTTTTCCTCAACGGGATCTTCCTCAATAGCTGGGTGGAGCCAAAGTTCTCTAAGATAAGAGAATCCGAAGAAAGAGATCTGGCCGGTGAAAGAAAGTTTGAGTTTATAGCCGGTATCTCGGCAGCTATATCTGTACTGGCATGGATGACCGCTCTCCTGATAGGCTACTTCTAGTATTCAGGGTTTTTCTCCTCAACGTTTTCCAGATAGTTCTCGTGCCGCGCCATGAGAAAGAAGAGATCGCTCAAGCGGTTAATGTACGCCAGAACCTCTTCCCGAATCTCCTGTTTCTCGTCAAGAGCAACTATTTTTCTCTCTGCACGTCGAGCCACTGATCGTGCCAGATGTAGGTGTGAAGCGGATTCGGTTCCTCCGGCGAGAACAAAGTCTCTGAGTGGAGGGCATTCGTCCTGGTATCTGTCGCACAGCATCTCCAGCCTGTCAATATTCTCCTGAGCGACTTTTTCCTCAGGCTCTCTATTAGCCAGTTCAGCCTGGAGGATATGGAGCTCGTTCTGAATCTTTTCCAGCTCCTCTTGTTTTTCCTCAGTGTAGTTCCGGCAGACGCCTACAAGCGAGTTCAGTTCGTCCACCGTTCCGTAGGCTTCAATCCTTTCGGATGACTTGGAAACCCTTTCACCCGACGATAGATCGGTTCTTCCCCGGTCACCTCTTCCAGTATAGACCATGGAATGTGATTTATGGGTGAAAGAATAAAGGAGTTTGCCGTTATTTTACTAGAAAAAGAGGTGGAAAAAATTCATGCCCGACTACCTGGAACCCGAATGGATAGAACTGGAGCAAGGCGAAACCGCTGAATTAGAAGGTGGTGAGTCCGGATGGACGGATCAAGGTTCAGTTTATGCCGATCTCAGGAACTGCATAGCTATAACTGCTTATGAACCTGATATGGGCGTAGCAGGTATGGTACACCTTGTTGCTGAGGAAATGGAGCCGGAAGAGGTCACCGAAAGCATTCAGGAGATGTGGCATGACGCCTCTAGCTTTGCTGATCCCGCGGACTTTAACTGGTATGCTGCAGGAGGATTTCCAGGTGAAGCCGACTACACCGAACCATTTTCTCATGGGGTAAAGAGCACAGACAGGGCTTACCTGCGCAGAGTCCATACAGACGAGTTCTTTGAGCAGATGAATAGTTCCTACCATTCTGAGTGGCTTGAAGAGGAGGGATTAATGCAGGTGCGGATAGATCTGGATGAGGAAAGCTTCTACATCCGCAAGATAGGAGAACCAGGTGATTCCTGGGAAAATGTATTCCATGACAGCCAGGTTTAAGTTTGTTAGAACACTTCTTAATCTGTGAAGCTATACGAATACGAGGCCAAAAACCTGCTTGAGGAAAGAGGGATCGAGGTTCCTAGAAAGAGGGGTAAAAGTTTTGTAGTGAAAGCCCAGGTCCTGACAAATGATAGAGCAAGCCACGGTGGAATAGAGTTCGCTGAAACCAGAGAAGAAGCCGAGAATATAGCTGAAGATATGAAGAGGAGAGAGGTGAATGGCCACGAGGTAGGTAGAGTTCTAATTGAAGAGCGAGTAGACTTTGAAGACGAGTTCTACATCGCGTTTATGTATGATACAGATACGAGAAAACCTGCACTACTTTTCTCAACTGAAGGAGGGACCGGGGTCGAAGACCGTGAAGTGTCGAAACTGGTTCTTGGAGAACAAACAGGTATCGAGAGTTTCAATGCGTTTATCGACTCTGAGGAAGTAGAAGAGGAAGGACTTGCTGAAATACTTGAACATCTTTACGGGATATTTCTCGAAGAAGATATGAGGATGCTTGAAATAAACCCTCTAGTCCATACTGGAGAGGGTTTTGTAGTTCTTGACGCAATGATTGAACTGGAGGACGATGCTTCATTTCGCCACGAATGGGATTATCCGGATCGCTCAGTTATGAAGAGGGAGAAGACGGAAAGAGAGCTTAGAGCTGAAAAAATAGATGAAGACGACCACAGGGGTGTAGCCGGGAAATATACTGAACTAGAGGGCGATATAGGGATGATGCTGGCCGGAGGAGGCGCTTCCCTCACCAACATGGACGCACTAATTGAATACGGTGGCGAACCAGCGAACTATACTGAATACGGCGGTAACCCGCCGACTGAGAAAGTTTACAGGCTCAGTAAGGTTATAATATCGAAGCCTGGTTTGAGAGGTCTCTGGCATGTAGGAGGAACAGCCAATAACACTGATATTTACAGGACGATGAAAGGTTTCTGTCAGGCACTTCGGGAAGAAAAACCGGATTACCCGATAGTTATCAGGCGGGACGGCCCAAACGCTGACGAAGCCTTTGAACTATTGAGGGAAACTAGGGAAGAACTTGATTTGAACATGAAGCTGTACCGAAATGATACTCCTATGACGAAAACCGCTGAAGTGCTTATGGAGATGGTGGAAGATGAGTAATAAAATGAAGATCGGAGATTTTCTGTTTAACAGAAACACAGAGGTGTTTCAGTGAAAATACCTGTATTCGATATCGGAGATACATTGATGCCGTCTTTCCGGCTCCAGAACGAATTGATGAGGGACGAACTAAAGGAACAGGGAGCTGAGGAGATACCTGTGTTTGATGTAAACAATTTCAGGATCTATACTCCATCGGAAGTTAAGGCGTATCTTGATAGGCACGGCTTGGATCATGGCGACCCAATGAGGATTATTGAGAAGTATAAAGACCGTGAGAGAAGGTACATGGAGGAGCACGGGGTTTTTGATACACTCAGACAGATTTCTGAAGATCTGGGTCCGATCGGTTTTGTTAGTGATAATACTGTTGAGGGCAAAAGATGGATGAAGGACCAACTAAAAGCTCATAACGTGCCTTATGAAGGACTGGTTATTTCGGAGGAGGTAGGCGTGGAAAAACCGGATCCCAAAATTTTCAAGGAATTCCTTAACATTAGAGGAAGGCCGGGCAAAGACTTCACTTATTTCGGTAACAATCTCAACAGGGATCCTGCATGCCGAGAGGTAGGTATGGAGTTTATACTTGTAAAACAGTACAAAGTATACGGCGAGAAGGATGTTGACCCTATAGATAAAATCGCCTATAACTCTGTAAAAGAGGCGATCAGTTAAATGTCAATATTAATTGACGAGGATACTAAAGCACTGGTTCAGGGGATAACCGGCAGAGAGGCTTCCGAGAAACTTCCTGAAATGCTGGAATACGGAACTGACGTGGTTGCCGGGGTAACACCGGGTAAAGGAGGTCAGGAAGTTGAAGGTGTACCTGTCTACGATTCGGTGGAAGAAGCTCTAGAGGAACACCCTGAGATAAACGCCTCGCTTGTATATGTGCCGCCGTTTGCAGCGAAAGAAGCGGCTTTCGAGGCACTGGACAATGGAATCAAACTGCTGGATATAGTGACAGAGAGAGTACCGACAAAGGATTCCTGGAGAATCCATGAGAAAGCGGAGGAAGAGGACGCACGTGTGGTAGGTCCGACATCGGTTGGAATAATATCACCTGAGAAATGCAAGCTAGGTCCGATAGGAGGATCGGAGCCGGAAAAAGTCTACAAATCCGGAAAAATAGGAGTGATCTCCAAGTCGGGCGGCATGACGACTGAGACCGCTTGGGTAGTAAGGCAAGCAGGTTATGGCGTCTCGACAGCGATTGGATTAGGGGGAGATCGGGTAGCAGGTACAACTTTTGAGGACGCGCTCGAACTTTTCGAGGAAGATAATCAGACAGAAGCCGTTGTAATGTTTGGAGAGCTGGGAGGAGCCTACGAGGAGAAAGCAGCGGAGCTTGTCGAAAGTGGAGGCTTCACAAAACCTCTAGTTGCTTTCATAGCAGGGAAGTTCACTGAGGAAATGCCCTCCAGACAGTACGGGCACGCTGGGGCTGTAATAAGAGGAGAGAGAAGCAAACCATCGTATAAGGAAGAAGTTCTCAGAGAAGCAGGAGCACATGTAGTTGATGTTCACCACGAGATCGGCGATAAACTGGACGAAGTTCTGGACTGAGCCCCATAACCCATAAATCAGTAGAGCAGGAATAACAATCCTATGACTGAATGGAAGACTGATATAGCTTCCTCGGGCGAAGACGCTGTTATCCGAGGAGTAGATCACGAGGAAGTTATGGATATGGATTTCGCCGACGCTATCTGGCTCATCTTAACCGGTGAAAAACCATCCGTGGAGGAATCTGAAATTTTCAATACAATTCTATCATCCTCCATAGATCACGGTGTTGGAAATCCTTCAACTGTTTCCGCCAGAACCATCCAGAGCGGCGGAAACGAGATGAATGCGAGCGTTGCAGGGGGAATTCTATCGCTAGGTGACAAGCATGGTGGAGCGATCGAGGACTGTATGGAGATGCTTCAGAGCGAGAAATCTGCTGAAGAAATAGTAGAAGATAAACTTGAGAAAGGTGAGAAGATTCCGGGTCTCGGACATAAAGTGTACGAGGAGAAGGATCCCCGGACTGAGAAGATTTTCCAGAAAGCGGAAGAACTGGGTCTTCCAACCGAATACACCGAAAAGATGAAAGAAATTCAGAGAGAGTTTGCTGAAAGAAAAGTACGTCTTGTGATCAATATCGACGGAGCGATCGCCGGAGTTATGAGCGATCTGGGCTGGGACCACCGGCTTGGAAAAGGAATTTTCATAATAGCTAGGACTCCTGGCCTCGTCGCGCATGTAAGGGAGGAAATAGATGAAGAAGACTTTAGACGGGAAGATGGAGAGTACACAGGTGAATAGTTTTGGAATATGAAGAGTTCGAATCAGATCTCGGAGATATAGCAATTTCAAAGAGGCATATTGAGAGGGAGGAATCCGAAAACCACTGGATAGAGGAAAGAAAGGAAAGGTTGGGTGGGGAAAAACTGGTGGAGAACGTTGATTTTGCCAGAGTTAAAGATATAGAGTACGAGATTGGATCGGTGCTCAACTCAATCAACCTGAAGGTGGATGGAGAGTGGAAGAAACTCTACTTTGTATCGGAAGAAACCGCACAGGAAGTATTTGACACACTAGAGTACCGATTGAAAGCTTTCAAGCAGAACTATGACTGAACCGTAACAGATTTATGAATGGGTTCTTCTACAGATATTATGGAGCAATCCGAACTTCGGTATAATCTTGAGTCATGGGAGTACGACTTCATGGTTAAGCACTTGCTTTCCAATGAGGAAATCCTACATTACGATGAAGGCGAGAAGGAGCTCCTTGCTGAAACCGAGAGGAGCGGTAGCACAGTCTATTTCTATACGAGAAGAGATGTGAATGTAACATGGTTCTCAGTTCTGTCAATGAATGAAGGCGACGAACTTGGAGAAAATTATCTTGAATCAATGGTTGAGCACAGACTTGAATCGGTCGCGGAGGAAGCCAGAGAAACGCTGGGAATCGAGTATAGTGAAGAAGATGTTAATGCGGTCGCCGGGATTTGAACCCGGGTCGGCGGCTCGAAAGGCCACCATGCTTGGCCAGACTACACCACGACCGCATGTAAAACCGCGTGTAGAAAAAGTCGGTACTAACACTTTTAAGGGTACTCAAGCGTCAGTTTTGAGATAGATATTGTCTTCAAGCATGTCAAGTTTTCCACTTAGAACTTGCTCGCCTTCCTCAAGTTCATCCTCGGACTTCACTATAATCCATGACCTTGGGCCGTTTAGAGCGTATAGGTGTGATCCGGATACTGTTCTTCTGAACTTTAGTTTCCCTTTTACGGTTACCCGGTCGCCCATCATCGACTTGTTCAAGTCCCCAGGAATGAAGGGTCCTTCATCTGAAGTTTCGGATCCGGTTTCTGATTCTGTATCTGTTTCTTGCTCAGTTGTTGCGCCTGAATCATCATATGTGTCCTCGTTACCTGATTGCTGTGTCGGGGTTGACCCACTGGATTTAACTTGATCAATTTCTCTTCTGAGTTTCTCCACACTATTTTCCAGATCCCGAATTTTTCTCTGTTCAGGTGTGTTCTCAAGTTCTGACTCTAGTTTATTGAGTATATTCTCCCTATTCTTTCTGATCTTCTTCTGCAGCTTCTGCTCCAGCTCTTCCAGTTCATATCCCGAAATATCTACATTACTTTCTGAATTAGAATTCGACCCTGCTTTCTCTTCTATTTCCTCTCTTAACCTGTCTGCTTCTGCACGCAGCATCTCCTTCTCTTTCTCTATCTCCTCTTTTACCTCGGACATCTCATCGCCGCTAATGTTCCCGGTGGCTGAGTCAATCCTCCGTTTGAAAGTATCTATATGTGCCTGGAGCTCCTCAGCGTCAGCTTTTCCTTCAAGATTAGACTCCAGCTCTTCAACCTTACTTTCCAGTTCGTTAACTTCGTGGTGATCGGCTTTAGAATCAATTTTCTCTTCAACTGATTCAAACCGCTGGTTATCCGCCTTATTATCCTCAAGATTTCCTATTTTCTCTTTCTGCTCTTCATTCCAGTTTCTAATGTCTTTTATATCGTCTTCAAGCTCTTCTAAATCGCTGTAGCTTGGTTTTTCGGAATCGATTTCCTGTTGGACCTCTCTTATCTGGTCCTGCAGGTCTCCATCGTCAACTTTGGATTCTAGACCGTCTTCTACAGACTGAACCTTTTCTTTGTCCGCCTTACTTTCTTCTACTGCTTTTATCCTGTTTTCCTGCTCTGTGTTCCAGTCACGGACTTTCTGTATATTTTCCTTTACGTCTTCAAGGCTTCGCTCCCGTTTATCCACCTTACTCTCAATTTTGTCTTTGAAACGGTCTAACCGGCCTTCCATCTCCATTAGGGCTCCCTGACGCTCTTTTTCTACCTCTGACTTAAGTTCCTCAACTCTCTCAACATTGGCCTTCTTTTCTTCCAGCTCTTCGAATTTATCCTCTCTGTCAGTAAATTTTTCCTGTATCTCGTTTAGCTGTTCACCTAGCTCTCTGCTTCGTTCCCTGAATCTTTCTTTGTCAACAGTTTTCTCCCTTACCTCTTTCAGGTTCTCGTTCAGGTTGTTCTCGGTTATCTCCAGCTCCTGCTGGATTTCTTCTGAGATCTCCTCTTTTGAACCCTTGAGTTCTTCTTTTAGATCGTGCTGGAAGCTGAGGTTCTGCTGTTCCAGCTCCTCAAAATGTGATTCTATCAGCTCAGCTATCCTTTCATGCTCCTCTTCAGCTACCTGGGATACATCGTCTACTATATCTTCAAAGAATTCCGACTTGATCTCGTCAAGTATCTGCAGAAATCTCTTCCTGTCGTTCTTCCGGTAACTCTCGAAAGCCTGCCGCCATTCAGATTCCTTTTCTTTCAGCGACTTCTCCAGAGCCTCGTTCAATCCCTGTATGAGTTCTTCCTCTTCCTGTTCCTGCAACTCTTTCAGCTCCTTTTCGAACTCGGAGTCTTTCTCCTCCATCCGGGGCAGAATACTCTTCAGGTTCATCTGGTATTACTAATTTGCTAACCCCTAAATAAAATGGTTCCCTAAACAGTTATTCTTCTGATATATACCGATAACTACCGATTTAAGGTTTCGTAGACCGGATTATTACTCGATAAAACCTGTTTTACAGGCCAGAATTAATTATAGCTGGACCTCAAACTTCTAACATGGAGCCGACTGAACTTGCTGGAAATCTGATAATTAAAGATGGAAAAATTCTATTGATTTACAGAGACGACCACAATTACTGGGAGGTCCCTGGTGGCAAAGTTGAGGATGATGAGAGCCCTACCGAAGCCGCTGTAAGACGAGCCCGGGAGGAAATTGGGGTCAAAGTGGAGCTGAGGAAGCCGTTTTACTCGGGAGAGTTTCAGCATGATGATCAACTGTTTCTATGGCACTGCTATCTGGCTGAAATAATTGAAGGCGAACCTGAGATTCAGGAAGATAGTTTTGATGGGTTGGAATGGGTAAAACCAGAGGAGATTGATGGGATGGAGTTAGCGCCTAGTCTTGAAATGATTTTACCTGGATTAAGAAAGGTTTAACCGGATTTATAATTCGCTGACTCTATTAGTAATTCTATGAAAGATAAAAGCATTGAAAGGCTCGAAAGTAAGATTAGGGATTTAGAGAAGTCCAATCAAGAATTGAGAGAAAAGGTTGATAGACTTGAAGAAAGCGAAGGAAATGAGAAGAAAACAAGAAAAGTATCTAGAAGAAATTTTCTGAAGATGGCAGGTCTTGGATTAGGGGGAGTTGCGCTCTCCTCAGCCACGTCTGCTAGCTTCTTCTCGGTGAATAGAAAAGTAGGTTCGACCCAAAACACTATTTCTGATATTTTATCTAACGGTAATGATATTGAAGGCCAGAATATTGTAGATGGCGGTACAATGATATGGGATTCTAATAGTTCATACATCCCGGCTGACGCTGTAAATCAGAGTAATTTGGATGCTGCAACTTTACAGGGAAATATGCCTCAAGATATAGCTGGACCTAATTATATTCAGAATACAGAGCCGTCCAATCCAAGTGATGGCGAAATCTGGATCGATAACGGAGCCTCCTCTAGAGATTTATACGTATACTCGGTTGACAGGGGAGAATGGTTAGAAGGTTCTGGAAAAGTTCCATTTCTTGCTAACCAGCGTTCGGTAGACTTTAATGGATCTGAAGTATCTGTTAATCACACAGGAACTGAAGTGAAGAATGGGAACGTCCAACTAGGAAGAGGTTCAGGTCCTTCATATACTCCAGATTTGCCAAATACTGGGGATGGAGCAGGAAACGATAATACAAGTCAGGACGATTTCTACGGTGTTATTATCAATCCTAATACGACGATTTATGGGCTTCATTGTGAAGTTAAAACTACCGGTGATGATCCTGGAAAAGCTAGAATTGTCAGAGTTAACGACTCAACGGTTATTGAAACGAATGATAGTCTTGGTGTTGGAGATCAAGTTGATTTCACCAGCACCTTAAATTCTGGAACTGAATATAGAATTGAGGCAACTCAGGTCTTTGCATGGAGTTATTACTATGGTTCTGTCTCACAGCCAGTTGATGTAGACGCTTTCGATGTAGTTGCAGGGGTTAGTTCGGGGGGAAATAGACAGGCAGATATGTCGTATGTATGGAAAGATATTACGCCTACTGTAGATGTAAAATCAGGTGAAGCAGTAATATCTTGGAATAATATTCCTGCCGGTATTTCTTCCTGGAATAGATTAAACTGGCAAGCTGAACTTAACGAGGGTTCTACTAGCTTTGACATAGAAATTAATGATGGCTCAGGGTGGTCAAACTATAGCTCTGGAGTAACTCCCCCCGCTTCAATTTCTGATATTAATACTGGTACGGATATAAGATTAAGGGCTACGCTTTCAAGATCAATTCGAGGAGATAACTCCCCTACTCTGAACTATGTTGCCCGCCGTGCAGAAAGATGATTAGATAAGTTAGAAAGGATATTCTGCTACTTCCTCGATGGTGTCTACGTTCATGAGAGATGTTTTTAGAATTATAAGTACTGAATGAGGCTAAGTATCTGTGGAATCTGAAAAACTTCGGAAACTGGAAAAACGAGTTGAAAGACTTGAACAGCAGAATCGGAAGCTTAAGAAGAAGGTTAAGGAGGAAAGCAGCTCTGGAAAAATTTCTGAATCATCTAGAGAGGTCTCAAGACGTAGCTTTCTGAAGAAGCTTGGTGCAGGCATGATCAGTATCGGAGCTTTAAGCTTTTCTTCGGTATCTGCGCTGAACATTAGAAGTGAAGATTTGCAGTTTTATGGAGGTTCAGAGGAAGAAAATGTGGAGTTCGAAGTAGGTTCTGATGGTTCTGTTGTTCTCTCAAATACTCTGGATTTGGGTAATAACAGGATTACTGGGCTTTCAGATCCCTCCAGCGACAGTGATGCGGTTAGCAGAGGATGGGTGGAAAGCAAAACAGGAGGTTCTAAGATTAATAGGAGCGGTGTAGCTCCCGAATTTGGAGGTTTAAGATAATGACAGTAGAGACTAAAAATAAATCTGGAGATATTCCGGCTCTTAGTGCTTCTGGCAGCGATACATGGAATACGGAGTTATCAATTAGCATTCCTGAAGGAGAGCTCTGGTATTTTGAGAACGCTTTGTTCTATCATTATGGAGGTAGTGGTTCTGGCTATGAAGGATTGTACTCAAGAAGCGGTGTTCGGAGGAGAGAACCAAATAATGATATTACAAGTAAGCGGTACATGAAACAAATTACACAGGATACGATTAATTCAAGCGGGCGTGAACTTATTGAGTTAGGGTTCTATGCGAGTAATGAGACTGTAGATATCGTTACCCATGTAAGAGTTTACAGTAGCTATAATTACAGTATTAACGGAGGGAAATGGTCGGTACAAATAAGGAGGGTTATTTGATGGCTATTGAATTAAAGGAATTTAGTCAAACTACTCCAGCAAGATCAACTTCCGGTTCAAATGCTACTTGGGAAGAATTTTCGTTTCAGGTGCCGGACGCAGAGGTATGGTATATAGAGAATTTTCAAGCATCTGTTAATAACTTTCAGGAGAGCTATGGTAGCTCTGACGCAATTTGGGCAGGATTTGGCTTATTCCAGGAAATTCCTGGAACGAACCAACAGATTGGGACCTATCATAAGGTAGTCGATGGAACTAGCAACCCAGATAACGCAAAGGTTATACCTGTAGATAAAAGATTTTCAGGGGTTAGAATTGTAGTTAGAACAAAAATTAGACAGTATTCTTCTTATTCTGGAAGCTTTGATAGTGGAGGCGTCCATATACTCGCTAGAAGAATAGTTTAGATGCTTTAGAAAAAGTAAGGTAAGATAAGATCAGGTTATTTCGTGTTCTGCTACTTCCTCGATTGT
>JBLGBN010000014.1:0-22435 GCA_047617745.1 Candidatus Nanohaloarchaea archaeon | reverse complement strand
AGATGGGTAAAAGGCGGTACAGGGGGTACCGGAGGTCCTAAAGGATTTGGTATAAACGGTGCTACAGACGGCGAACCCGGCAATTCTGGAAATCCTGGAGATGATAGAGTTATAATAGAGATTCAGTAATCTAAAATCGCTGCCACAACTCTCAAGTAAACTTAGAAACAAATATAGATCCTGTTAAGAATCAACCCATAATGTCCGTAGACAAATATCGCTAATAGGTTAAATTAAAAGTCAGTAAAAGAAACCTAGTTACTAGTTTGTATGGAAATTTCGGAAGACAAACTCGAAAAACTCGTGGAAAAGAAAGTAGAAGAAAGACTGAAACAAAGAGAGGAAGATGAAAAGAGTTCAGAAGACGAAAAAGAAACCAAGAGGCTCAACCGCCGACAGTTCTTGAAGATGGCTGGCCTAGGCGCAGGAGCAATTGGACTATCTTCCGCTACTTCCGCATGGTCAATCCTGCAGCCCTCAAATCAGGGAACAAGCGATATAGACGCAACCACCTTACAAGGTAACACTCCTTCAGCGCTCACCGGGCCATGGGAGAAAATTACCTCTACAAAGAACATAAATAGTGGTTCTTCGGTATCAATGATCTGGAACACCTCAACCACACCGGACTACGACACTTTCAAGGTAATTTTTGATTTCAGTTTTGATACTGCTGGAGCAAAACTTTATTTTCAACTTCAGGAGGATAGTTCAGGGAGCTGGACAGAAAATTATGTAAGAAGTAGAGTTGACAGAAAGGATGTAGGCGATAACGCATCAGAAACCTATATTGAATCAAACAACCAGCATGCAACATTGGCAACAAACCTTGGAGCCTCCTCTCTAGACTATGCAAAGGGGGAAATTACGATTAACGGGATCCGGGGCTCATCAAGCCAATGGGGATATTACTCAAAAAGTACATGTGCAGACAACAACGACTATGGTTATCTTAAAGCCGAAGCATCAGGTTATGGTTCTAGTAACAATACATACAGCGGGATAAGGTTTGTTACAAGCAGCGGAGAATTTGCTAGAGGAAATGTAGCTTTATATGGGATTAAAATATAGCTAGTTTTCTGAGATGCTAAATGATTAAAATTTAACCGATAACCGTTCTTTTTATGCCAGAGTTCTACGACCTCTGTATAAGAAATAAATCAGATAAAGTAGTTGAGAAGATGCAGAAGCTGGGCTGGACGGTAGATTCAGAACTGGAAACAGTTTTCCTTGAAGCGGATGACTGGGGGGAATTGAAGAGAAAGATTGGTGAAAACCGGGAAAAAGCAGATGTACTCGTTTTCAGGGGAGGAGACGAAAAATTAAATAGAAAAGCTGTCGAGGACCCCAGAATAGATATTTTGCTTCACCCTGAGAAAGGCAGGAAGACCTCCGGCTTCAACCATGTCCTGGCTAAGGAAGCCTCGAAGAACAGTGTAGCTCTCGGACTGGATTTCAAAATGCTGGACACATCAAATAAAACGAGAAGCCACATTTTCCGGCACTGGCAGAGAAACCTGATGCTGTGCGAAAAATACGACGCACCATATGTAATTACAAGTTCAGCAGAGGCAAAGTATGATTTAAGAGCTCCTCGAGATCTGGCGTCGATCATTGATTCTCTAGGATCTAATGGGAAAAAAGCAGTTTCAGACCACCCGGAAAAAATCAGAGGTGAGGAATAATGAAACCTCTACCACCTTCTATAAGGGAGAAAAAACGGTACCTGAAATTCAAAGTTCATGCAGAAGAGCCTGTCAATTTCGGGGAGTTGTCTGACTCAGTCTGGGGAAGCTGTCTCAGCTATCTAGGATCTAAACGGACAGGCGAAGCCAACCACTGGCTTATCAAAAACCAGTTTAATCGGAGCGACCAAACAGGTGTAATAAAGGTTGAAAAATCCTGTGTAGAAGATTTTAGGGCTGCTTTAACCCTTGTAGATAAAATTGGGGATAAAAAAAGCTTTATTGAAGTCAAAAGGGTTTCTGGCAGCATAAAGAAGCTGAAAGATAGCTGACGAACAGTCTATTAGTTTATATAGGGTTGCTGAGTGGCCGCTCTTCTAGTCATACAGGGCTAGAAATCACACCTTTTAAAAGAGTTGTTTATAAAGGTTAGATTAAGAAGTTCTATTTATAAACCAAAAACTTCTACCAGGTGACCAAAAAATGAGCGAAGACGCTTTTGAAGACGAGAACATAAAGATCGAAAACGTAGTAGCCTCCACAACCCTCGACAGGAGAATGCCTCTCGACAGGATCGCTATCTACCTAGAAAACACTGAGTACGAACCAGAACAGTTCCCAGGACTAGTATACAGACTGGAAGAACCGAAGGCAGCAGCACTTCTCTTCGGATCAGGAAAAGTTGTCTGTACAGGAACCCAATCGCCCGAAATGGCGAAGGAAGCAGTCCACAAGATCATCGACGAGCTGAGAGAAGCAGACGTCGAGATCGGAAGCAAGCCAGACATCACAGTCCAGAACATGGTAGCATCCTCAGAGCTGGGAGAGACTCTCAACCTCAACCGGATCGCATTCGAGCTAGTCGGTACAGAGTACGAGCCAGAACAGTTCCCAGGACTGGTTTACAGGATCGACGAACCGAACGTAGTATTCCTGCTCTTCTCATCAGGAAGAATCGTCTGTACAGGAGGCAGAACCTACGACGATGTCAGAAACGGCATCGCAAAACTCAAAGAGAACCTCAAAGAAATCGGGGCTCTTTGAATCCCCTTCTTTCTCTTTATTTTTACCCCGAGATAGTCCTAAGTTAATTCAGCAGTTTCAAAGCCGATTTTTTGACATTCTCCGGCATATCATATTCATCAGACCTTAAGTCCTCTTCAGAAAACCACTTCATGTCCTCATCATCGTACTCGTAATCATTATCCCGTTCGCCAACAATTTTTACCAAGTACTGGAAGTCCAGATGCCAGTGACCTTCTTCTATCTCGTGGAGATTGATGTTAAACGGCTGTGGAAGATCGACAGCTGAAAAGTTGTCAAACGCTTCTTCCTCACCAACAACTTCTACTTCAAGCCCGGTCTCCTCCATTGTCTCCCGGACAGCTGCTTCATCAGGAGTCTCTCCCGGTTCGACGTGACCGCCGGGCTGAAGCCAGACACCATACTTTTTGTGCCTTAGAAGCAGAACTTCATCATCTTTGACGATGAAAGCGCCGGCTACAAAGTCGCGGTCTGCGTCTTCCGGAACTCTATTCTCCATCTTCCCACTCAATGTTCTTAACTTTCTGTTCGATTCTCTCGGCCATTTCCAGATCTTTCTCGGTTATGCCCTCAGCTTCGTGATCCCAGAGATCGATCTCCACAGCCCCGTACTCAACCTTTACTTCGGGATGGTGGAACTCCTCCTGTGCAATTGAGAAAACGGTGTTCGCGAAGAAAACCGCTTCCATATAATTTTCGAACTCGATACGGGTCACCAGTTTGTAGATATCAATGCCCCAGATGTCAAGTTCCTCGAGTTTTTCGTTAATCTCCTCGTCAGAAAGTTCGTCGCTCATAAAGACTATTCTGTGTCTATACTTTTTGACTTTTTCTAACCAAATACATAGCATGGAGTACGGGGAGGCAGTCAATGAGTTCGAGGAGTTTTTCTCTGAACAGTACTACAAAGACGTAGCTGGAGCTGTGCAGGAGGGCGAATCCTCAATAGTAGTCGATTTTATGGAAATGGATATTTTCAACCCAGAACTAGGCGACTACCTTAGAGACGAACCAGAAAGCGCAATGAATGCAGCAGAGGAAGGAGTCAAAGGAGTAGATATAATTTCAGACGAAGAACCTAATATCCGTTTCGTCAACATGCCGGAAGAAGACTTCGTACTTCTGAAAAACCTGCGCTCCAAACATATCGGTAAGTTTATCCCTGTCAACGGAATGATTAAACGAGCCTCACAGGTTAAACCAGAGGTTGTATCTGCAATATTCGAATGCTCTCAGTGTGGCGACCGTTACGAGAAAGAACAGGACTCATCCGAACTGAAATCGCCGTACAAATGTGACTGTGGATCGAGAAAGTTCGAGGTCGAGGAAAAGAAGATGACCGACACGCAGAACATCGTAGTGGAGGAAGACCCTGAGTCACGGGAAGGATCAGAGCAGCCGGAAACACTTTCAGTAAGACTGAAGGGAGATCTTGTCGATCCGGATTTCCAGAAGAAAGTGGTGCCTGGTAACAAGGCAGAGATAACCGGTGTGATCCGGGAGACTCCGATGAAGAAGAACTCGAAGAAGTTCGATATCTATATGGAGGGTAACTACCTCGAACCGACAGACCAGGAGTTCGAGGAGCTGGAGCTAAGCGAGAAGGAGATCGAGGAAATAAAGAAGATGTCGGAGGACCCGGAGATATTTGATAAAATCGCACGTTCCATTGCGCCTTCCATCTATGGACACCACCAGATCAAGAAAGCTATCGCACTCCAGTTATTCGGCGGAGTTAGAAAGACAAGGGAAGACGGTGTTAAGAGCAGAGGAGATATACACATACTGTTAATCGGTGAGCCTGGAACAGGTAAATCACAGATGCTGAAGTTCACCGGAGAAATCGCGCCGAAAGGACGTTATGTCGTCGGTAAGAGCTCTTCTGGCGCCGGTCTAACCGCTGCGGTAGTAAGAGATGAGACAACAGGAGAGTTCGAACTGGAGGCTGGAGCCGTAGTGCTCGCGAACAAAGGTATGGCTGCGATCGACGAGATCGACAAGATGTCAGAAGAGGACAGATCCTCGCTTCACGAAGCCATGGAACAGCAGCAGATCTCAATCTCGAAGGCAAACATCCAGGCAACACTCCACGCTCAGACCTCGATTCTTGCCGCAGGAAATCCAAAGCTAGGAAGATTTGATCCATACGAGCCGATCCCACAGCAGATCGAGATTGGAGACACTTTGCTTTCCAGGTTCGACTTCATCTTCCCGGTAAAGGACGAGCCAGACGAAGATAAGGATACAAAGCTTTCCTCACAGGTACTCCAGAACCACATAGATCCTGAGGAAACTGACGCAGAGATAGGACAGGAAATGCTGAGAAAGTACGTAGCGTACTCGAAGAAGAACCTGAGACCGAACCTAACACAGGAAGCCGCGAACAAGATACAGGAGTTCTATGTATCAATGCGTGCCCGTGGGAGCGGAGAAGCAGGCGAATCAGTACCGATCACCGCAAGACAGCTGGAAGCACTGGTCAGAGTCGCAGAAGCATCGGCTAGAGCTGAGCTAAAGAAAGAAGTAACGATTGAAGACGCAGAAAGAGCTATCGACATACTGACCTACTCACTGAAACAGGTAGGTGTAGACCCGGAGACAGGGGAGTTTGATATTGACGTTGTGGAGTCTGGTGTTAGCTCCAGCCAGAGAAACCGGCAGCAGACGATCAAACATATACTCAAGAGAATGGCGGGTGAATCATCATCGGATATGGAAGACGTGCTGGATGAAGCCGAGGAAGAAGGACTCGACCGAGAGAAAGCTGAGAAAATGATCAGACAGCTCATGAGGGACGGAGAAGTATTTGAACCGGAACCCGGAAAAGTCAAAATGATGTGATGGAAACCCGGTTAGATTGATAAGACTTAACTGAAGAGTGAATAATATGCCGCAGCAGAAAAGACAGACCGCTAAACTGGCGACCGCAGAAGAACTGAATTCAGGAAAATACTTTCAGAAAGAAGGATTCACACCAAACTACCTTCTGGTGCCTAACGGAAGAAGATTTTCAAGAGCAAGAATTGTCGCAACAGTAGTCGACTCCTTCACAAACGAAGATGAGACATACGGTTCATTAACCCTCGACGATGGAACAGATACTATCCAGATCAAGTTCTTCAACGACCTTTCGCTTATCGAAGATTTCGAGGTCGGAGATATCGTAGAGGCTGTCGGCAAAGTCCGAGAGTACCAGGGGGAGATCTACATGAACGCAGAAATCCTGAAGAAAAGAGATGTTAAAGAAGAACTTCTCCACGAACTAAAGCACAAGAAGACAACAGAGGAGTGGAACCAGATTAAGGAAACTGTCAAGCAGCTGAAGGAATCCGGTAAAGATCAGGAGGAAATAGAGAAGGAAATGGCCGGGAAACTTGACGAAGATGAGGTTGACTCGCTACTCCAGAGCTTCGGGGAGCAGTTCGAAACCTCTGGAGAGGAAAGAGAGAACCTGGAAAGAGATATCATTGACGCGGTAGAAGAACTCGACAAAGAGGAAGGAGCAGATTACTCCGAGATCGCCGAAAAAGTAGACGCACCGGAGGACCAGCTTGAGGACACGATCAACTCCCTGCTGAGCGAGGGCACCTTCTACGAGCCACAGCCGGGCAAGATCAAGAAGCTGTAAAAAGATATCTGGGAAAATTTCAGCGCACATAACCCAAGAATTTAAACAGCGGAGATCCAAAACGCACTCTATGGATCGGACTTTAATTCTAACCCTTATTTTAGCGGCCGCTATTTCCGGATGTATATCAGTAGAGGTCGGTTCCTCGAAGGAAGAGACGCAGATCGAAAGTGTAGAAGTTCCTGTAACCGATGTAGTTGACGGCGACACAGTAGATATTAGATACACAGGAAGGGAGGATACTGTCCGTTTAGAAGGTATTGACACGCCAGAGGTTCACACAGAAAACGACCCGGCTGAGTTCGAAGGGATACCCAACACTGAAGACGGAGAGCAGTGTCTCGCAGACTGGGGAGAGAACGCTTCCAGCTACGTTAAAAATCAGATAAGCGACAAAAACGTGACGCTGAGATATGAAGTTGTAGAAGGCCAGCCGGAAAGAGGGAGTTACGGGCGAATAATAGGAGAAATCCTGCACAAAAATGTCTCGATTAACAGGGAGCTGGTTGTCCAGGGCTACGCGCGCTCCTATTCTGAGAATGGACCATTTATAGCGGAGGAAGCTCAGGCTCAGCACAACCGGACCGGTCTCTGGGAGTGCCGGAGTTTAAGTTAGGGTTAAGAAAATTGACCCTGAAAAATTAGTTATGACAGACTACGACGAACTGCTGGACAAAGGTATGGAAGAAGCTGAAGACCTTGAGGAAGGAGAACGGTTCGAGGTCCCTGTAGCCGATACCCGGAAAGAAGGGTCAAAAACAATAATTCCAAACCTCTCAGATATCGCATCAAAATTTGGTCGTGAAGAGAAACATTTATCGAAATACGTGCAAAATGAGCTGGGAACCGCAGGACATATTGAAGGCGACGAACTTGTCCTGAATGGAGAGTTCAGAAGAGGTAGTATACAGGGAAAGATTCAGCAGTACGCAGAGGAGTACGTTTTCTGCCCGGAATGCTCCAGACCCGACACCAAGATTGTAAAGGAGAAGGGTGTGGAAATGCTGAAGTGCCAGGCGTGTGGAGCAAGGACACCGATCTAGAAAAACCGGAAAGTCGTCTCATTTATAAAAGTTACTCCCGTTTCCAGTTTTAGGTGTGGAGATGGCAGGTTCAATACCTGCTCTCAACCTTTTAGGTGTAAATTACAATGACAGAACAGCCACAGCAGATGGACGCACAGCAGATCATGCAGGTAATGCAGCAGAAACTCGGAAACGTAGAAATCACAGTACACGCACTTCTATCCGTTCTACAGGAAGAAGGAATCGTAGACCAGGAAGAGATCAACGAGAAAGCACAGGAGATCGTTGAAGAGATGCAGGAACAGCAGGCTGAAGGCGGAGTCCCAGAAGACCTTCAGGACGAACTAGAAGACGAGTAAAAAGATCTGCTCACAAAAAAGTGGAACCGAGAGGTTCCAGCAACTTATTTTTCTCTATACTTTTTCCATATCCTTTGGAAGCTGTAATCTGTTTCTTCATGCATAATCATGTAAAAAACCATCATAATGGCTAAAAGAGGCAGTATAACAGCTGTTCCAACCAATATCTCAAACCAGTATGACGGCGACCAAATTGTCCCCACATTGAGGCTATTAAGGACCGATACAATAAGACCTGCTGTTATACCAGTAACAATATTATTTGCATATTCGCGAGAGACTGTTTTTTCTTCCGAAAACAGTATAGAAATGATATCAAAGGAGATAAATACCAAATACAGAAAAAGAACAACTACCGAGACAGCAGCAACGTATAAAACCACAATATCTGTAAACATAGAAAATCCAAGTCGATTAAAGAAATAAGCCGCCAAAATTAGAAGCCCGATAACAAGAGAGAATATGCTTCTTTTATCAATCATCAAACAATTATTGTAAAACAAATAAGTTAAATTTAATCAATCTCACTATACTTTTCACATACTTCACAGCTCTCATCGTGAGCGGTGCATCCGTTTCTACCATGTGTTATCAGGAGAATATGGAACGGATACTTGATCTCGTTGGGAACCTTCTCCTCCATAATTTCATGCGTCTTGGTCCTGGAGGCATTTTCTGGTACTAGACCCAGTCTCTTGGACAACCTGTGTACGTGTGTATCGACAGGGAAAGTCGCCATGCCGAAGTGGAAGCAGAGTATTACCGAGGCAGTCTTCGGCCCGATTCCAGGGATATCGGTCAGCCATCTCTTGGCCTCATCCACACTCATATCTTCAAGAAATTCGATGCTGTACTCGCCTTGATCTTCTCTAACGATTCTCAGTGCTTCCTGGATTCGTTCTGCCTTGGTAGGGCCAAGTCCTGCAATTCTTATAGTTTCGATAAGCTCCTCTCTGTCAGCGTTCTCGATAGCCTTGTAGTCGCCTCCGTACTTATCCTTCAGGTTTCTGAAGGCTTTGTCTCTGTTTATATCGTTAGTATTCTGGGAGAGAATTGTCTCGATCAGGTAATCGATGCCCGACATTCCGTCAGGTTCTTCTGGTTCGCCGTATTTTTCCAGGAGTTCCTGGTAGATCACCTTGATTTTCTCTTCTTCATCCATAATTTTGGAATTGAGATGAGAAGTTAAAAGAATGTCCGGAACCTGAAGCCATAGAACTGCTCCGGTTTTTTTCTGTTGGGATCGAATCCTCCAAGGTACTTTCCATCAAGCTTTTTACAGAGCTTTCTATCGCCGATCAAGTATATATCAGAGTATTCTTCAAGGACTTCACTGACCTGCTCCACGTGCTGATCGATCTGCTCCTCCCTTTTCCTCTCGAACCTTCCCTGGGAAAACCCGCCCTTGGAGTGTTCCCGGTCAACGCGGTTTTTGATCCTTTCTACCTGTTCAAACTCGCCATTTTGTTCTCTGAATATCTCTGTTTCACCAGCTGAGACCACGCACCAGTACTTTTCCTTCTCTATGAAATCCAGGATCTCACCGACTTCAAAGCTCTTCTCTACAGAAACCTTATCCGGGAAGAACGGGTTCATCCTAAGGACGAAAACTCCGAGAACCGGGTCGTAGAAGGCCACAAACGACTCGATATCCTGAAGCTGAGAGTACTGCTCTTTCGGGATCGAGTTCTTCAGCTCTCTGAGGTTAGAGATATCTTCCATTTTTTCAGGACTGTAGACAGTTACCAGATCTTCCTCTCCTGAGCTTATGGAACCGATTTTCTGAAGCGTGTTCTGGGCTTCCTCAAAGCTCAGGTTTTCGAACTCTGAAGACTTCTCCTCTTCCTCTGCTTTATCTTCACTTTTGGCTTCGCCTTGCAGCTTCTCTTTCAGCCTGTTTCTATCCTCTTCGGCCTCCTGTTTTTTCGTGGATAGCTTCGAGCGCCTCTCCTTTTCTGCCTCAAACCTCTCCTTCCAGCTGTCTTTCTCTTCCTCAAGTTCCTTGATCTTTTCTTCCAGCTGTTCTATTTTCTCTTCTTTTTGCTCTAGATCGTCTTTGAGTTTCCAGGGCAGTTTCACGGGTTCAAATAGTGGTTTCAGGGGTTTAAACATGCCGGATAACAGAAATAGTTTTAAAGATACTAGCCAATTTGAGGACTGTGGGATTAATTTATGACCGAAATGACAGTTGAGGAACTTACACCCGAAGCAGACGAAGTCGAAATCAAAGGCGAAATCACCGAACTGCCAACCCCAAGAGCCGTCACAACAAAGTACGGCCAGAAGAAGATCACCACAGTAACATTTGAAGACGAGACAGGAAGCATCGATCTAACACTCTGGGAAGAAGAAATCGACGCAATCGAAGAAGGCGCCACAGTTCACATCACAGGAGCCTACGTACGAGAATGGGCTGACGACATCCAGCTCAACATCGGCAGAGACGGAGACATCGAACAGGTAGAAGAGTAACCTCCAAAAGAAAACCACCATATATTACCTTCTCTATTTCTATCTCTTCAATGAATAGAAGAACCGTAGTGGTAGCAATCCTCTTTATAATTCTGTTGCGGATCCTACTCTTTTTCCCTCAAGCCCTCGCATTTCTCCTAATTGCCGGCCTAGGTCTAGCAGTCCTAACAGTTACACTTTATGCGATAATCAAGATCGGGAAAGGCATTTACATGCTGTACAGAACCCATATTTTGAAGAACGCCGATGACTATTGGCTGGAAAATGGCTATCTAGTTACGAAAGGAGCTCTAGGAGAGAAACAGAAGTACCTAGATATGATATATACCACTCCTGACCTAAATCAAGAAAGAATTGCAGAACTTTTCTACAACAGACTGGAGGACGAAGGAATCAGCGAGGCAGCAGAAGTAGACGTAGAAGAACGTTTTGAACCCGGAAAGATAGGCGGTAGCATGATGAAAGAGCTGGGAAAAGAATTCCCTCCCCGTATGGAAGAAATTGGACTTTCAGCGAATGAGAAAAACATAAGGAGGTTCCTCGAACAACTCTCAGAAAAGACAGACACCGACATACTGGAGGAAGTCAATATCAAGGAGATTACGAAATCGAAAGACGAGGTCCCAAGTCACAGAATCGTTGTGGATGAAGAGAATAAGATTAAAGTATCTAGATACCTACCGGCAGACTATCAGATGAAACAGATAAATGATAGTCTGCTGAAGCCATTAAACCTTGATATCCGGATCTACAGCTTCGGGAACGGAGTCTCGGGAGCATTAACAGAAGAGGAAGCAGAGAAGATCGGAGAGATAATGCGAAAAGAACCTGTCTTAAACGACTGAGCGAAGAATTCATTTGTAATAAATTCAGCAATCTGTTGATCAGGATTAAAAATTTCCTGCCAGAACTTGCTTGTAAAGAGATGGGAATAGATGACCGTATACAGGAACTGGAAGAGAAACTGCAGAAGACACCGGTAAACAAAGCCACCGAGAAGGAGCGAGGTAGGCTTAAAGGTCAGATCGCCGAGTTAAAGGAAGAAAAACAGAAGAAACAGAAAGGAACTGGCGACACCTCAGGTTACGCGGTCGAGAAAAAAGGTGACGCAACAGTAGCTCTTGTAGGATTCCCATCGGTCGGCAAATCCACACTTCTAAACAAACTAACAAATGCAGATTCAGAGACCGGACACTATGAGTTCACAACACTTGACGTGGAGCCTGGAATGCTGAAGCATAAAGGTGCAAACATACAGATACTGGATGTTCCAGGGCTTATCGGCGGAGCAGCTGACGGCCGCGGAGGAGGCTCACAGGTCCTATCGGTCGTCAGGAACGCAGATCTCATACTTTTCATGCTCGACCCGGAAGAAATGAGAGAGGAGGAAATCAAGCAGGAAGTCTACAATGTCGGGATCAGAACAAACACCTCGCCGCCAGATATGAAGGTCGAGAAGAGAGGAAAAGGCGGGATTAAAATCTCCTCGACAGTCGATCTTGATATTGAAGAGGAAACCCTCAAACAGCTGATGAAACAGAGAGGTTACACAAACGCCGGACTTACAATAAGAGAGAAGATCGATCTGGATCGGTTTATCGATGGATTGATGAGCAACAGGAAATACCTGCCTGCTATAACTACAGTCAACAAAGCAGATATGCTTGGTCCGGAAACCAGAAAAGAGTACGAGGAGGAGTACGATCTACTGATATCTGCAGATGAAGGTAATAACCTTGACGAACTTAAGGACCTGATTTTCGATAGACTGGGGCTTGTAAGGGTTTACATGAAGGAGAAAGGTGAGGAAGCAGACAAGGAAGACCCCCTGATTCTTAGAGAAGGAGACACCGTTGACGATGCACTGGATGAGTTGCCGGGTGATATGAAGGAGCGGTTCAAGAAGGCGAAAGTCACCGGTCCGAGCTCCAAATTCCCTGATCAGAAAGTCGGGAAAGATCATGAGCTGATGGATGAGGATGTTCTTGAACTGAACCTAAGGCATCTAGCGTAATACGTTATCTCTATATAACAGTATAATCTTCTATAATGTATTACACAGTTATTCTATGTAATACAAAATTAGTCCAAATAAACATATATCCCTCTTTCTATAATACAGAAGAGCAATATGTTTAACGGCACTATCGGAACGCCGAGGTTTCCTCTTTTAAGGTAGCGGAACGACTGTTATTCCATAAGACTATGCGGCGGCCCAACACTATTATCGAGGACGCAAGAGTACTGAAAGCAGACTACCTGCCTAACCGGATGGTCCACCGAGACCCGCAGATAAGAGAGATCAAGAGAAACCTGGAACCGATGCTCGAGGGGAAGAACCCGCGGAACATGCTTTTGTATGGTCCTCCAGGAACCGGTAAAACAACAATGGCAAACTATGTAGTAGACGAGATGCAGAAATACTCTTCCGAGGTGGTTTCAGGCAGCGTCAACTGCTGGAAATACCCTTCAAGATTCAAAGTATACTACAACATTCTGCAGGATCTCGGAGTTAACCTGATCCATAGAACCGGAACTCCGACAGACGAACTGGTGGACAAGTTCCAGTCCAAAGCCCGCAAAAGACCCACAATAGTTATACTCGACGAGGTAGACCAGATAGAGGAGGAACGAATACTCTACGACTTCGCCCGGATGGAAGATGTAGCCCTGATAATGCTGGCAAACAAGGAGACCGCTCTATACGATGTCGACGAGAGAATCAGGTCATCACTGGAAGGCTCCAAGGATATACATTTCCCTAAGTATTCCAAAGACGAACTGGTTGATATACTGGAAGATAGACGGGAATGGGGTTTGAGAAATGAAGCGATCGACAATAACGGATTGAGGAGGATCGCAGTCAGGGCCCGAGGGGATGCAAGAATAGCCATAAACTCGCTGAGAATAGCAGCTGAGGAAGCGGAGAAAGATGACCTGGAGGAAATACCAGAAGACGTTATAGATGAATCCATCCCCGAGGCAGAGGAGGAGAACAAATCCAAATCGAAGGAGAAGCTCAACAAGCATCAGCGCGTTCTCTACGATATAATCGAGGAAGAGGGAGAAATCAAGCCGGGAGAGCTATACGAGCAGTATGAAGAAGAGGTAGAAGAGCCCAAGGTCAAGCGGACACTGAGGAAATACCTTTCAAAGATGGATCACTACCGGTTGATCGACTCGGAGGGTGAGGGACGGTGGAGAAAGTACATGATCCAGAGCTAGGTTCTACCGGCACTACCGGTAAACTGCTCGTTTGTTTATAAACCAAGTTCGTCGAATTGAAGGATATGTCAGCAAACCACCGCACCTACGAAGACCATCTGGAGTACCTGCCTGAAAAAGAGCGAAAAGCCATGAAAGAGGCTCTCTTTATTGAGAAAGAGATTGAGAACACCGCTGAATCCGTCATCAGGCAGATCAACCGTTCCAAAACCGTCGAACAGAAAGCCCTGAAACGCGCTTAAAAACTGTTATTAACAGTACTGAACGATTAGACAGGTTTTCCAGCACTGATTATATAAAGGTTAGGAGGGTTATTATAACATGATGCGAACCGATTTCGCGGACGAAACCGGCAACCAGATTCCGGTGCAGTTCAACGAGGGAGGATTTGTCTCCCGTACGGTAAGCAGGATCAGAAACGTATTTTAGGCACCAGAGGCAAGAAATCTGGAACCTGCAACTTATTCTCCTATTTTTATTTAATTTGAAAACTAGTACACGCTCTTCTTTACAGAAAATATTCCTTCAGAGATAAGATAAACTATAGAGAAAAATAGGTAATGAGAAAAAATCAGAGAACCTATTCGTCAATAATTTCTCCGTTAATCATTCCATCCTGTCCAGGCCTGGAAGTGATTCTTGCCTTGCCCTCTGATGTCTGAACTACAGCTCCTTTGGTTAGAAGGGATCTCCGTACAAAGTTAGGGTTAGCCGGGTTGTCTTCAACCGATTCAATCTCAGCGTTCTTTACCTCGCCTTCTACTGCGACGTTGATCTCTTCGGCTCTACTGACGACATTCTTGTGGTTGCCGCCTCTAGTCCTTTTCTTCTCTATTCTTTTCTCCCCTTTCTCAGGTTCTGAAAACTCTGAACCTAGTTCATGTTTCTTGGATTTCCTGTTTCTCCTGGTTCTTCCACCAGTTTTCTTTCTTCCAGACTGTTTGTGCCAGATTGCCATATTACTTGGCTGTGGATGAAATTTTATAAACAGTACTGTGACGTTGCTGGTCTTACAGGGTAAAGAACCTGTCTTCAGCGAATCCGCGGTAGGTTTATATAACTTGTCGAAGATTTTTGGTTTACAAGGTGTACAGTTTTTATGGGAAACGATGACAGTGGCAAAAGACCTTTGGACGTACTAGATACTGCAAAAGGTGACAGAGTAATAGCAAAACTAAAAGGAGGACAGACAGTTTCAGGTAACCTGAAAGCATTTGACCTTCACCTAAACATGTGGCTTGAAGACGCTTCAGTAACTGAAGACGGAGGACAGACAGACTACGGAAAACTAATTATCCGTGGTGACAACGTAATACTTGTCAGCCCTGAATAATAGAGGTAAATTATCATGGGACTAAACAAAGGAAAACGAAACAAGAAATCTCACGGCAAATGCCGGAGATGCGGAGAGAAGTCTTTCCACCTGAGAAAGAAAGAATGCGCATCATGCGGATTCGGAAAGACCTCGAAGCGAAACGACTTTGACAAGGCAAAGCCTAGGAAACAGTAACAATGGGAGAAGAGTACTCGGTCATAATCCTGAGCAAATCAGGCGACTTTCTGCTTAAAGATACTGATCAACTAACCAGACAGGACAGAGGAATAGAAGCAGAAGAACCTTACATCATGACCGAAGAAGAAACCGCACACAGAATCAAGGCGGAGAAAGTATTCATTCCGTACAGCTCGGTTGAAAACATTCAGTACGGAGAATTCGAACAGGAAACCGAGTAAAAAATGGGCTCGTAGCTCAGTCTGGCAGAGCACCGGCCTTTTACGCGTGGTTACGCTCGAACGGGACGCCGCAGCTTCCTTAAAGGATGCTGCTCAAAGCATCACGAAGTGATGCGGCAACAAGCCATAAACTATGGCTTCCAAAATTAACCGCTCATGATTGCGCAGAGCTAGCCGGTAGTCGCGGGTTCAAATCCCGTCGAGCCCACTAAAGACCTATACTTCTTTTCAACATTCTCGTTATTTTAGTGGCCTGAGCCGCTATACCTGCTTCTTTGAAAAAGGTGGCAGATATCATAGCGTTCTCTTCCTCAAACAGTTCGAACTCTGCAATTGCCTCCACTAGCTGAACCTGCTTTAGAACTGAGAAAGCCGGTATGACAAGTAAGAAGTCCAGAAAATGGTTCTGTACAAACTGTTCGCGGTGGTCAGAAAGCCTGAGTTCCACAGCAAGCCTGGACGCGAAGTAGAGAACCACGCCCCAGTTCAGGTAGTTGATATACACCGCCATCTGATCTGTAACCGGGACCGCCAGGCTGAAGATCAGAACAAAGGTTAGTGAAAGCAGTGCGATCGGCAGGATGTGGTCAAGAAAGGACTTTATCTGGGAAGCTCTATGTCTGGAAACAACGTCTTCCATCGACTCTCCTAGCTTCTCAACGTCCTTGCGGTACTCCTGCTCTAGACTCACAGCAACGGTTTATAATTGATTGGGTTAAAAACTATCGACACCGAGGGATGCATTAAAAACCCTTACCCAACTAAAAATTCTACACAGCGAGGACCGGTAGCTTAGCCAGGTTATAGCGCCACGCTGATAACGTGGAGATCCCCAGTTCAAATCTGGGCCGGTCCATCTTTCTTACTTGCCATTGAATTTAATCAAGCAGGACACACTTCTGCATTTAGTTGTCACTTTTCGGTAACACATTTAAACCTGGAAGTCTAATTATATTCTATGAACGAGGTAGTCGACAAGGCGATTGAAGGTATCGAAAATAGCCAGAAAATCGTCCTAGAATCTACAGCTAGTGTACCTCAGAGAGAAAATTTTATTGAAGCCGCCACAAATCTGCAGGAATCTTACCAGCAACTGATGGATGGAACTAATGAGGAGAGCGACTATGCAGCAGCGGCATGGGACATTGCGCAGGCGGAGAAACTTCTACTACAGGATAAGGAAGACAATGTAGAAGAGGCGTACAACCGGCTCCTGAACATCTCTGAAGGAGCGAAAGATGAACTGTGCGAATCGAGTATAGACGGAGCGGACAAGGTAACAGATTACCTTGAAGACCTCTCACCGAAAAAAGATCTTGAAATGACATACGAAGATCTACAGGAAGCGGCGGAAAGAGAGCTGGACTAACATGGAGAAACCAATATGACAAGAGAAGATATTCTTGAAGAAGTAAGCCAGAACTATTCTGAAGAAGGATACACGGTAAAAGCTGTCAATGAAATTTACCCCGGAATAATTAGAGATGTACCTCAGGAAGAGCATAACGCAGAGGGCCGTGTAGATATCCTACTTGAGGACACATATATCGAAGGACAGCTTGTCAATATAGAAGTCGGGGTGACAGACTCAGTCTCACCAGACACAATTGAAAGCATGATCGGGAGAAAAAAGGAACAGGCAGAAAAGAATCAGGATTACCTTGAGGAAATAGGTTTAGAGGCAGAATCGGAAACAATAATATATCCTGAAGGCAAACTGAGCGTTCTTTACGAACTGTTCAAACAGACTAGCGGAAGTTTCACTGAAGGGCAAGCAGTTGATGCTGCAAAAGAGGTATCAGAAACAGGTAGGTTAGGTAACATGATGGGAGAGGAAATAGTCTCACAGGGATTGACTCCTACAGGAACTGAACGATATGAAATAAATGAAGAATATGAAGAAATTATTGATCTTTTTCTTGAAGAGAACTTCTACCCGTAGTGCTCTTCCAGATATTCCACGATATCATCGCTCTCCGGCATGACAGTATCGGTGTTTGGATCGACCAGGACTGGAACATTAGTCTGTCCTGATACTTCTTGTACTCTTGACCGGTCATTTTTGTCGACCTGTCTTGCTATAAAGTCGATACCAAGTTCTGTTAGCTTTGATCTTACTTTTGAGCAGTAAGGGCATCCTTCAAACTGGTATACTTCCAGCATCTGTTCCGGCTGTGTCATTTTTATTTCACCTAAAAAAGAATTGTCGTCGAAGGTTAAAACTCTGGTGAATCAGTTTTCGATCTCTTCAATAGCTTTCTCTAGAACCTTGATATTGTTGTCGTAGGTTAGAAGAGACTTTGCATCTTCTTCCCGGAAGAAGAAACCTTGATCGTGTTCATCGTGAGGGTTGGCGTTGACATCGATAAAAGCGTCTTCGCTCAACTCGACAATAAATGCGCTGTACTCTCTCCGGATTTCCTCGCCGTCGTCCTCGAATGTCCACTCAACTATGTGATCAAGATCGGATATCTCCTTGATATGCTCCTCGATGATTCCTGCTTCCTCTTTCAGCTCGAGTTTAACGGTTTCCCGATAATCATCATCTTCGAGGTGGCCTTTAGGCAGTTCCCAGCCCTCCCAGTTCTTGGAGCGGTTGAGAACCACGAACCGGGGCTTCATCCGATCCTTGTACGCTATTATTATAACGCCTTTTTCAGTTTTCACACTGGAGTTTTTGTTCCAAACTTTAATTAAAAAGTATCAGGATTCCGGACTGTTCCATGGCTGAAAGGAAGGCAAATAGTTTTTATACCTATGGAACGGATTTAGTATTAACTGGTGTCAACATGATAAAGCGTTTGAAGGAACTTTTCAACAACTTGTTCAGCGATTCAGGAAAGGACGATATCGGCATAGGTATTTACGGACCACCAAACGCAGGTAAATCAACGCTCGCTAACCAGATCTCGAAGGATCTGACAGGCGAAGAAATGAGCGATATTTCTGAGGTACCTCACGAAACTCGAGCAGTCGAGAAAAAAGAAAAAGTTACTATAGAAGCTGACGACGGCCGATCGCTGGAAATCAATCTTCTCGACATGCCAGGAATTTCTACAAACGTCGACTTCAAGGATTTCACAGAACATGGAATGGAGGAAGACGAGGCTAAAGGTAGAGCAAAAGAAGCAACCAAGGGAATTGTCGAGGCAATCAAATACCTCGACGATGTAGATGCCTGCCTTGTAATTTTTGACGCTACAGAAGATCCTTACACGCAGGTCAACGTAACTATTATTGGAAACCTTGAGGCCAAAGACATTCCTATCCTGGTTCTCGCGAACAAGGTAGATTTAGAGGATGCGGAGCCGGAGAGGGTACGGGATGCATTCCCTCAGCACCCTGTACTGGAGATTTCCGCCAAAGAGGGCACAAACATCGACAAACTTTATGAGGAAATAATCGAAAGGTTAAGTTAAATGGGAGAAGACGGAGTAACAATCGAGTTCCTGTCAAAGGAGAAGCTTAACAGCGTAGAGTTCGAGGAGAAGCTAGAGCTAGTGCTTGAAAAAGTCAAGGACAACGCTGTACTGGTACTCGAAGAATCCTGGGCTCCCGGCGAGAAAAGAGAACTGATCAAGACATCTATGGAGGAGGTTGACGACGACTTCCCTGGTGTCGAATTTATGGGACTGAACTCCGAAAATACTAGACTGGAGAAAGCCCGCAACTTTGTGTACGACAAATTTCTGAACGAGGACTACAGGAGAGGCATCACCATTGTAGGAAACTCGAGGGTTATGGAGAAAATCAAAGAGGAGAAAGACACAGTATCGTTCCTCGCAAAAATGGAAGAAGAAAGCTCCTAGGTGGAAAAATGCCACACAGGTGTATGAACTGCGGTAACACATACGAAGACGATTCTGAAGAGTTAATTGACGGATGCGAATGTGGGTCATCGCTTTTCATCTACGAGAACGAGCCCGAGGAAGAGGAATTATCTGAAGATGAAAGATCAGAGGTCCGGTCCGATATTGAGGAAATGGTGGAGGAAGGCCTCGAGGAAAGGGAAAATATTAAGTTCAAGTTCGACCTAGACAGTATTGTAGTCGAAGAAGAAGGCGTGTACAACATAAACGTTTCACGCCTGCTGAAGGAGGTTCCGCTGGTTATACGGAAGACAGAGGGCGTCTACCACGTCCACTTACCGTCAGCTTTTACCCCTGGAAGCAAGGAAATCGACTCATCGGAGCTTGATATAACATGACAGAAGAAGCTGAAGACCGTTTCGGACTACCGAAGATGACAACGAACCAGGAGGTTGCGGTATCTTTCACACTTTTCGTACTGGGAACGCTTCTAGTGCTTTCCGGTCTCTACCCGCTTTCAACTTACGCGGATCTAGGGCCGGCGTTTCTTGGAGTAGTGATGATGGGAGCAGGTTACCTGTTTGCAATTGAATCCATCAGAGAGCTTGAGGAGAAGGATCACTTCCTTTCGAGGAAGCTGATGAACAAGGACTGAATCCGTAACCACCACTAAAAAATAAAACCTTTTCTCTTTCTTTATTACCTATGGCAAGCGAAGAGGTAGAACTCGACTTTGAATTTTCCAACGATGAACTCGCAAACTTCCTTGACAATTTCGCCGATAAGCTCAGAGAAGGAGAGGTAGGACTGAGCTTCAAGGGCAGAGAGGAAGTACAGATTACACCCAACAAGGACAACCGGGTCGAACTAGAGTTCAAGGAAGGAGATACTTACAAGAAGCTCTCAGTTGAACTGGAACTAAGACAGGAAATGCAGAGTACGGATGAAGGAAGAAGAAAGATTAACGTCAAAGTAGTTTAAGACGCAAAGCTTTCCAGGATCTCAATCATCCTGTCGTTCTGCTCGATAATCCTGTCCAGTTTGGACTCCAGGCCGGAGAAATCAACAGCCTCAGCTTTCTGACGCTGGTTACCTTCATTACTTTTCTCGACGGAACGAGACTGATTCTGTTCCTTGGAAGAACTTTTTTTCTGGCTCGAGGTTTTCTGTTCACGTAACCCGCCTTCCTCAAGCACTTCAATAGGCGTATCATCTCCCTCGTTTTCATCCTCTTCTTCCGAGGTTTCTTCAGCCGCTTCTTTCAGCGTATCGAAGGACGGCGCGCCGCCTCCTGAACTTGAACCGGATTTGTTGTTCTTGACATTGTCCTTTACGTTATCATAATAGCTCATCCATTCCACCTCTCATACCGTCATCATCATCATTTCGATCCGTAGTTCTATCTGTAACCCTGCTACCTGTATCTGTTTTTCCCTCATCAACAAGTTTCTCCAGTAGTTCAATTATTCTCTCGTTCTGTCGGTGGAGCTCCTTCCTTGAAACATTACTCGAGGATTTCGAACTCCTATCTGATGAACCTGTTGCCGCATCTATTTTTGACTCAACCTCACTTCTCAGCTTCGAGTCATCTTTATCCTCATCCGGAACTCCTATTCTTACCTCTCCTTTCTTGCTGGATGATGTATCATCGAAAAGTCCCATACAGTAGACTTCTCGAACTCCAAATAAAAGCCTTTGTGAACAATGAGTGGTTATGAAAGCAAAAATCACGCCAATCCGGGATATCGAACAGCTTAGAGAGAACCTTGAGAAACGGGTTGAAAACCCGGAGGTAAATGGAGATATAATCGAAGCTGAAGTAGAGGAAAAAGAAGTCCTCGAGAGAGTTCCGGGAATCGAAAGCTTTGAGGTAGAAGAAGAGACATACAAAGGTCTGAAAGGAGAGCCGGTCGACGAGCTGGCATACACCCGGCTGGAGAGCAGGGAGGATGCAGTTCGAGCCTTCCTGGCGACGGTCCAGGGATGGAATCTCGTGGTCCTGGAAACGGACAGGAAATGGGATCTGAAACAGCTGAGAAAATACAACCCTGATATCAAGAAAATCAAATCCGACGAACCAGTAGAAGAGCTGGGAATAGAGAAATCAATCTCGGATATCGAAGGTACGGAAAAGATCGAGATAGAGATGCCGGACGAAGAAGAAAGAGAACTGATCTACCGCGAAATGCTTACCTAGAAAAAACAGGTTTTCCAGAGCGGAAAGATACTGGACCACCAGTTTCTGGAAAACATTTAAACTTTAACCAAGTCTTAATGATGATAGTATGAAAGAAATTGACTACGAAAGGGCGGAGTACGTCACCAACAGAGAAGTGGAAAATGACGAAGGAGAGAAGACTGGGAGAGTTAAAATGTTCTCCTACGACAACGAGAAATACTTCTACGAGATCGAATGCCCTTACTGCGGAAACGAATGGGACGGCGAACAGGAACTAGGACAACGACCTTGGTGGATCGAATGCCCTGAATGCACAAGAAGCATCAATGTCAACAGGATCAAGGACGCCAAGAAGAAGGAAATCAAGCAGAGAGGTCCGGACGCAGACGTAGACGATGCAGATGTCGATGTAACTTAAACCTTCATTTTTACCATCTCATCCTATCCACGTTAAAACCTATTCTCTCTGATTCCTCCAGTTCCGACAGACTTATCTCTCCGCCGAGATCGCCGTAAAGATTCTCCAGTGTCCTGTCAATCTCCTCATCACTGTACCAGCTTCCCGACTCAAGTTCAGGTTTGTTAGATGGAAAATGATCGTCCAGGAAATGATCCAGCGCCTCTTCAGGACTGTAGTCGTGCACTCTCACCCAGATACTGTTCTCGTTTCGAGTCTCCTGGTAGGCCTCGAAATAGGAGTTGCCGTCAACCACCTCGTAGCCATTCCCTGATTCAACAACTGAAGGAGCCCTCCTCATAGACTCAGTCTCCATAATAATATCATCAAAGAAATCCGGGCTGTAATCCCTGCCGGAGTACCTGTAATGTGACACATTATCTACCGGTACATTCCTGAAGCTTACAGAGCTGTCCAAGAACTCAATTTCCACAGGACTTCCCAATCTCAAGCCGTCAACCTCCATGTACTCCAGGTCATCACAGTATCGATCCAGATCTCCGACAACCGCAGTCTCAAAATCAGTAGAAACGGAAACCTGGCCGGAATTCGGATCATTCAACTCTCCTTTAATCACAGTCATCCTATCGGGAAAAACAGGAAACAAACTATATCAAACAGGCCCCTACTCCAACCTTATTTAACTCTTCACCAACTTTTCCTAAATACCAGATGCCTCGATGGCTCAGTCTGGCTAGAGCGGTCCCCTTGTAACGCCTGCTGTCGCACAGTGCGGCACGCGATAAACCACTTCGGTGGCTTCCAAACAAAAAGGGCAAGAAAGGGACAGATCGAGGGTTCAAATCCCTCTCGGGGCT
>JBLGBN010000013.1:0-26625 GCA_047617745.1 Candidatus Nanohaloarchaea archaeon | reverse complement strand
GAAGGTATGAACATCGGGCTTCGAACACACCTCGCTATGTCAGCAAACGTTTCGACAGGAATGAACGAGATGGAGAAAAACTCAATCAGAGCAAAACTTGAGGAAGAAGGAATCGACGCAAGGTGATCAAAATGATTCAAATTTATACTATGAACACGTTAGAAACTGAAAAGCTACAGAAAACACCGCAGAAGGTGATCAAGTAGTGACAAAGGTATTCCTAGACGGAGAAATCATTGACGAAATCGACGAACCAGAAGACCTGCAGGAATCTCTGATCGAGAGAAGACGATCAGGAGAGATTGACAAACAGGTATCTGTATACTACGCAGACGACAAGGACGAACTCAGAATCAACACAGACTCAGGAAGAGTTCAGAGACCGGTAATCATCGTAGAGGACGGAGAACCTCAGATGGACGACGAGCAGAGAGAAAAGCTCGAATCCGGAGAAATCACACTCCAGGATCTTGAGGAAGAAGGAGTAATCGAGTACATTGACGCAGAGGAAGAGGAAAACACCTACGTAGCGATGGACGAAGAAGAAGTAACCGAAGAACACACCCACATGGAGATCGATCCGGCGATTACACACGGACTGTCCGCATCACTCACAGTCTTCCCACAGCACAACAGAGGAGACAGAGTCAACTTCGGAGCAAAGATGTCCGGACAGGGAATCGGAATGTACTCAAGAGAATTCCCACAGAGATTTGACACTAACTCAAACGTGATGACCTACCCACAGCAGCCGATTGTCGAGACACAGACATACGATACACTTCTGGAGAACCACCCGATCGGCCAGAACATGGTTGTAGCACTTGCCTCATTTGATGGATACAACATTGAGGACGCTGTCATCATGAACAAAGCCTCGATTGAAAGAGGCACAGGCCGAAGCACATACGCAAGAACATACAAGACAGAGGCACAGAGATTCTGGGGAGGACAGAAAGACGAAATAGGAACACCTGGCAAAGACGTCAGGGGATACAGAAGCGAGGAAGCATACGCACACCTAGACGAGGACGGAATCGTCAACCCTGAAACCTACGTTGAATCCGACGATGTACTTGTAGGAAAAACATCTCCTCCAAAGTTCCTTGGCTCTGGAGGCGGGGACGAAGTAAAGATGGGACTGGCAGACAGAAGAGAAACAAGTCTCACCGTTCGACACGGAGAAGAAGGAAAAGTAGACAACATAATGGTCTCGGAGACAGGTGAAGGAGACAAACTAATCAAACTGAAACTCAGGAATTACAGAATCCCGGAGCTTGGCGACAAGTTCGCAACAAGACACGGACAGAAAGGAACAGTAGGAATGATTGTACCGGAAGCAGACATGCCTTTCACAAACCAGGGAATCACACCAGACATGATACTATCTACACACGCGATCCCAAGCCGTATGACCGTGTCACAGCTGATCGAGATCATCGGAGGGAAAGTCGGAGCAATGAGAGGAGAGCCGGTAGACGGAACCGCATTCCACTCAGAAGACAAAGACGAACTCCGAGATCAGCTGGAAGAGCTCGGCTTCAGAAGAAGCGGAAAGGAAACAATGTACAACGGAGTAACAGGAGAAAAGATGGAAGCAGAGATCCTGATCGGACCAGGTTACTACCTCAAGCTCGACCACCAGGTCGGAGACAAGATCCACGCAAGAGCAAGAGGACCGGTAACACTTCTAACCAAACAACCAACCGAAGGAAGATCCCAGGAAGGAGGACTAAGACTCGGAGAGATGGAAAAGGATGTCTTCGTGGGACACGGAGCATCCCTGCTCCTCAAGGAAAGATTCGGAGCTGACGCCACAGAGATCATGATCTGTGACAACTGTGGAGAAATGGGAATACACGACAAGGCAGAAAACAGAGACTACTGCCCACACTGCGACGCAGGCGACATGGATAAAACCGAAGTACCACACGCCTTCCTGCTCCTCATGAACGAGCTAAAATCCATGATGATAGACACAGAGCTCGAACTCGAGGAGGACGAGTAAAGGAGGTTACCACAATGACAAAAAATATCGAAAAAATTGACTTTGGAATCGTAAGCCCAGAAAAAATCGACAAAATGGCTGTCAAGGAAATTGACAAGGCGGAAGTATACGACGCCGACGGATTCCCTGTAGAAGACGGAGTAATGGACCCTGCACTAGGAGTTATCGACCCAGGAATGACATGCCAGACATGTGGCGGACGAATCCGGGAATGCAAAGGACACTTCGGGAAGATCACACTTTCCCGTCCTGTAGTTCACGTACTCCACGCAAAGAAGGTCAAGAACCTGCTCAGATTCACATGCACAGAATGCGCCTCACTCGCGATGAAAGACGAAGACAAATCATACAGAAAGTCCAACATGATGAATGAATGCCCCGAGTGTGGGGAAGAAATGAAGGACGTCAAGCTCGACAAGCCGTACTCTTTCTACGAAGACGGCGAAGAGCTGAAGCCTGAAGATATTGAAGAAAGATTCGAAGAGATCAGCGATGAAGACGCAGCAGTCCTCGGAGTAGAGGGCGGAAGACCGGAAGATCTGATCATCTCACACCTCCCGGTACCACCGGTAACAATGAGACCTTCAATCACACTGGAGACAGGAGAGAGATCAGAAGACGACATCACACACAAACTGGTCGATGTCATCAGGATTAACAAGAGACTGCAGAACAACATCGAAATCGAGGCACCAGAATTCATTATCGACGACCTCCACGAACTACTGCAGTACCACGTATCAACACTTTTCTACAACGACATGTCCGGGGTACCACCGGCAAGACACCGATCCGGAAGAAGCCTCAAATCTCTGATCGAAAGAGTACAGGGCAAGGAAGGAAGATTCAGACAGAACCTGATAGGAAAGAGAGTCAACTTCTCGGCAAGAACAGTAATCACTCCGGATCCAAACATTGGCATCAACGAAGTCGGAGTACCTAAACAGGTAGCCAAGAAACTGACAGTCAAGAAAAAAGTAACAGAGGAAAACATCGAGGATGTCAAACAGTGGATCGAAAACGGAAGAGAGACACATCCCGGAGTAAACTACGTCTTCCAGCCTGACGGAAGAAGACGAAGAGTGGGAGAAGAAAACAAGGAAGAACTGAAAGAATTAATAGAGCCAGAAGAAGGATGGGAGTTCGAAAGACATCTAATGGACGGAGATATCTCACTGTTCAACAGGCAACCAAGCCTACACAGAATGTCAATCATGGCACACCACGTGAGAGTTCTCCCATACCGAACATTCCGAATCAACCCGAACGTCTGCGCACCATACAACGCAGACTTCGACGGAGACGAGATGAACCTCCACATCCCACAGACAGAAGAAGCACGTGCAGAAGCAGAAGAACTACTCAAAGTACAGGAGCACGTCAAATCACCGAAGATGGGAGGACCGATCGTCGGCATGCTCCAGGACTACGTATCAGGGCTCTACCTCCTTACACAGGAGGACATGGAGCTCTCAAGAGAGAAAGCATTCAACCTGCTCGCAGAAGCAGGGGAGCACGAAAAAAGCCTTCCTGAAGGAAAAGACACAATCACAGGAAGAGAACTCGTCTCGCTTTTCATACCGGACGACATCTCGCTCACAATCAACGAAGGAGAGGAAAACGAAGTAGTAATTGAGGAAGGAGAACTCGTAGAAGGAATTCTGGACGAAGATGCACTCGGAGACTACGGAGGAGAAATCATCCAGCAGCTCAAGATCGAGTACGGATCCGAGAAAGTAACGGAATTCCTCAACAGAGTCTCCCGAATTGGAGCAGTATACCTCACAAGAAGAGGATTCTCAATCTCAGTAGAAGACCTGGAAGTACCTGACGACGCGACAGACAACATCCACGAACTAATCGAGGAAACACTGGACGACGCAGACCAGGTAATCGAGGATTACAGAGAAGGAGAAATGGAGCCAATCACAGGAAAGACACTCGACGAAACAAGAGAAATCAGAATGACACAGACACTCAACGAAGTCTTCACAGACATTGGAGAAATCATCCGAGACAACGTAGACGAAGAATCCTCAGCCTACATCATGGCCGACTCAGGAGCAAGAGGATCCATGGAGAACGTTACAACCATGGCCGGGCTTATGGGGCAGAACTCTGTAAGAGACCAGAGAATCAACAGAGGATACAAAGACAGAACAACCAGCCACTTCAAGAAAGGAGAGCTAAGTCCAAAAGCAAGAGGATTCGTATCCTCGAACATCCTGGAAGGAATGGATGCACAGGAAATCTTCTTCCACCAGATGGCTCAGAGAAAGGCACTGATGGACAAGTCGCTCCGAACCAAGACATCCGGATACATGTACCGGAGACTATCCAACTCACTGCAGGATCTGACAGTAAGAGAAGATCAGACAGTGAGAAACGCACAGGACGACATAGTCCAGTTCAGAGCAGGAGAAGACGGACTGGACCCACAAAAATCCGACAGAGGCACGATTTCAACCGACATAGAAACCAACTAGAGGTGATCCAAAAATGACAGACAAACTTAACTGGAAAGAACGAGCACAGGAGCTACCGGAAAAATACCAAAACCTGGATCTAACAGAAGAACAGGAGGAAAAACTCAAGGAAAGATACGAGCAGATGCAGTACGAACCCGGAGAATCAATCGGGGCGGTAGCAGCACAGTCACTCGGAGAACCGGCAACCCAGTTGACCATGGAAACATACCACTCAGCAGGAGCCGCATCCGTATCCCTGACAGCAGGACTTCCAAGACTGGAAGAGATTGTTGATGCAAGACGAAACCCTAAGACACCGGCGATGGACGTCTACCTTCACGACGATTACAGCAACGAAGAAGACGCAAAGAAGGTAGCAAGAAAACTAAGAGAAGTCAAGTTCGGCGACCTGATCAGAAAGGACACCCTTGACATTATGGGGCTCAAAGTTGAATACGAACTGAACCAGGATCTAACAGAGGACTACGATGTCGACGGAGAAGACATCAGATCCAGGATCAAGGAGTCAGTCAAGAAGGCGAAAGTCACAGTCAACGACGGCGAAATAGTACTTGAATCAACAGAAGACGACTACGATCTCAGAGACCTGAAAGACCTCAAAACAGACGCGGAAGAGGCAAGAATCAAAGGAATCAAAGGCATCGAACAGGTAGTTGTCAGCGAAGAAGACGGAGAATGGAGACTTCAAACAGCAGGAACATCACTAAGAAAGACCCTCAAAATAAAGGAAGTCGATGAGAACAGAACTATTTCTAACCACCTGTACGAGATCAAGAAAGTTCTCGGAGTTGAAGCACTTAGACAGAGAATTGTCGAAGAGATCAACGAGACACTTGAGAAACAGGGTATCGGAGTGAACGACAGACACATCATGCTCCTCGCGGACATGATGACCAAGGAAGGAGAACTCAACGGAACCACAAGATACGGAATTGTTGGAAACAAGGACTCGGTTCTCGCAAGATCGGCCTACGAGGAGACAAAGAAACATCTCACAAACGCTTCACTCCATGGGGAAACAGACGATCTCGATGGAATCATTGAAAACCTGATGCTCGGCCAGGCAGTACCAACAGGTACAGGCACGGTCGACCTAAAACCTGGTTTTAACCAGGATTAAAACCCTCTAATCAAAGGGGTTTATAAAAACTTGTGTTCAACTTTTGATTACAGACTTTGGACACAATTACAGTTCTAAGAGGCATATAATATGGCGACAGTAAAGTACGACACAGAAAACATCCGAACCATGAACATGTTCGAATCCATCACCGGCGTAGAAGCTGTTGATGTCATCACAAAAGAAGACGAAGTTTACTTCGTAGTTCCTGAAGGAAAAGCAGGTATGGCAATCGGAAAAGGCGGAAAAATAGTGAAGAAAATCCAGAACAAACTGGGTAAAGACGTAAAGATCTACGAATACAGCGACAACCTAGGTAAATTCCTCAACAACCTGGTGCCAGCTGACCTGAGAGGAGTAGACATTGAGGAAGAAGATGGAAACAAAAAAGTGGAAATCTCAGTGTCATCAGACAACAAAGGACGAGTAGTAGGGAAGAACGGCAACAAGATCGACTCAATCAGAGAAGTACTTCAGAGAACACACGGAGTCGACGAAGTAGTCGTAGAGTAAGACTATTCAGCTTTAACTTCTAAACCTTTACATGAAACAGAAAAGGTTCTGCCCCAACTGCGGTTCAGACTGGGTAGAACCCGATACCTCGAACAGAGCAGAAGTCTATTTCTCAGGTGGAAACCCGAACAAATGGAAGTGCAGGGAATGCGGTTATGTAGGTATTATGCCTGAAGGAGATCCAGAAGAAGATTTCCAAGAGAAGGAAGAAGAAAATATCGAATTCGAACCAGGAGAAGAGTATACTAGAGAAGATACCAATTTTGGCCCTGCCTATGTAAAATTCGTAATTTACGTCCTACTACCCTTCATGATAGTATCCGCTCTTTACTTCATTTTTCTCGCGTAAAAGCTACACTTTAGTAAACAAGGCCAGATAAGAATAATCTATGCGGCATCCAAAACGGGAGCTCCAGGATTTCAGAAGATTCAAGGAGGTTCTCACCATACTAACCAAGGAAGGCTTCGGCTTCCTACTAGATACCCTCAATCTGTCGAAGCATGTCCCGCTCACCACCCGGATTATGAATCAGAAACGTGAGACACGCCCCGAGAGGTTGAGAGAAACAATTGAAAGACTGGGAACAACATACATCAAGTTCGGGCAGATACTTTCTGAAAGACCTGACATAATACCGGAAAGATACTGTAAAGAACTCGAGAAGCTTGAAGATTCAGCCCCTCAATTCCCCCATGAGGAAGCCCGACAGATAGTTGATAAGGAGATAGGCCTAGACAACCTGAAAGAATTTGACGAAGAACCTATAGCAGCCGCCTCAATAGCGCAAGTACACAGGGCAAAACTGAAATCAGGTGAAGAAGTAGTACTCAAAATCAGAAGGCCGGGAGTAAAGAAGCAGGTCGAGAAAGATCTGGATATACTTCTCTATATAGCAAAAAAAGCTGACAAACACACAAATGTCGGAAACAACTTCTTACATGGAGAAGTAGAGGAATTCGCAGAATGGACAAAAGATGAACTTGATTTCAAAAAAGAGTTACGCAACGCCTCCGCATTCAAGAAAAACATGGAAGAGGAAGAAAACGTACGGGTACCTGACCTCTACCCGGATTACAGTTCTGAGAAAGTGCTGACAATGGAGTATATCGACGCTGTGAAATGCGATGATATTGAGAGAATCCGGGACATGGATATAGATCAGAAAGAAATAGCCAGAACCGGAATAAGAGCTGTACTGCGCCAGATCCTTAGAGACGGGCTTCTCCACGCCGACCCTCACCCATCCAATTTTATGGTCGACCATGAAGGCAACCTGGTATTCCTCGACTTCGGTATGATGACCCGTATAACGCCCGAAACTCGCAAGAAACTGGGTATAATGATGCTTGAGGCATCAAGAGAAGATGTTGAGGGCTTGATGGACACGATAAAATCACTATCCACCACAGGACAGAACACAAACGAGGAGAAACTGAAAAGAGAACTTGAAAAACAGCTGCTGAAACTTAGAGACAGCACGATAGAAGAGCAGAGTATAAGCAAAATCCTCATAAAAATCTCCAAAAGTTCTGCCGAAAACGGATTCTTCCTCCCCACAAAGATCACTTTGATAGGAAAAGGAATACTCACAATGGAGGGTATCGGCCTCAAAATATTCCCGGACTTCCAGCTACAGGACGAGTTCCAGGACGAGGTAGAAGAACTACTACTCAAACAGAACGATCCAAAAACCATGGCGAAGGACCTGACGCTCAACATGATCAAAAATCAGGACGTCCTGACAGAGCTTCCCTCAAAACTGAACAAAAAACTGGAGGAAAAACAGCAACAAACCATTAAAGTAGAAACTAAAACGCCTGAAATCGACCTTCTGCCTGTAGCTCTAATAATATCTTCATGTCTTCTAATAGCTGCCTCAGTTTACAGTAGAGTATTTCTGTATATAGGTCTGCTTGAGCTCATTTATGGAATATTTATCTACCAGAAATAGCAGCCGAAGATTAGATTTATCATAAACCCCGATAAAATAGTTGTAAATGCCAGATAATCCATTCGAAGGGGTCAATGAAGACCAAGAAAATACAGAAGAGATACAAGAAGATGTAGAAAATAAGGAAGAGCAACTTAAAGAAGCAGAAGAAGATGTAGAACGCAAGGAAGGTCAGATAGAGGAAGAAGAACAAGCGGGCGACAACCCTGAGAAAATAGGCGCACAGGAGGAAGAGGTTATACAGGAACTGGAGAGCATAGAGGAGCTAACACAGCAGATTCTTAAGGAGATCAAAAAGGAGATAGAGTTCGAGGAAGATGAAGAGGAGCTTATAGAAAACGAACTTGAGTCTCTGGAAAATGAAGTAGCAGATCTAACTCGAAAACTTGGAGAGGTAGCGGAGGAGCTGGAAGAAGATCTAGATCCAGAAAATCCTCGAGAGTTTAACCTCGGAAAAACTATCAAACAACTTGATTCTATACTCGAAGAACTAATGGATGCTCTGAAGAAATCCAAAACTGTTACGGATCAGATACTGAGGCTTGTGGAAGAAGTGGAGGAGACCGAAGTAGAGGAAACGCAGGTCTTCCAAGAGCTCGAAGAGGAAAAAGTAGAGATAAAGCATTCTGAGGGCGAAGTAAAGGTTTTAGGACAGGAAGCAAAACAACAAGCGGATGATAAAGCAGCAAAAGAAGCTCAGCAGGAAATCCAGCAGGTCTCAAAACTAGAGGCAATGGAGAGGAGAGAGGAAAACTTTCTAGTAAATCTTAATACTGAACTTAAAAACGAAGTAACTCGATTAGAAGAAGATGCAGACTGGTTAGAAGCGATTATCCAGGGAAAACTTGAAAATGTACTGAAGTATCTAGACAAGATCCATAGAGAGTTGGTAAAGGTCGCCAATAAACAGACGGCGAGAAGGCAGAGAAAACTCAAGCAGATGATAGAGAGAATCGAGGAGGTATACCAGGAGGCTCAGCAAGTTCTGGGAAGAGAGGAAGAAGAAATAGATAAAATTGAAAGGGAAATAAGCAAAACGGAAAGAAATCTACCAAGTATTGGAAATATAAGTGGAAGTGTCTCGGCCTCTTCAACGTTTGTAATTGCCGCGGTAGCCGTCATAGCAGGTGCAGCTTACCTACTTCTGAGCTTCGGTTACCTGTAGTAAATATATGCACAAAACACTAGGACACCCCTTATAAAAAGTTTAACTTCGATTCTAAGGTTACGATGGGCTTGTACAACGCGAGAAAGATGAGGAAGAAACGCCAGCAGTACCGCTGGAGCGACATCGACTACAAAAGAAGAATGAAGAATCTGAAAGAGAAGTCAGATCCTCTGGAAGGTTCACCACAGGGAAGAGGAATCGTATTAGAGAAAAGAATAATTGAAGCTAAGCAGCCTAACTCAGCGCTGCGTAAATGTGTACGGGTCCAGTTGATCAAAAACGGAAAACAGCTGACCGCGTTCGTTCCAGGAGACGGAGCAATCGACCACATCGATGAGCACGACGAAGTTCTTATCGAAGGTATCGGAGGAGCAGACGCAGGACCGAAAGGAGATATTCCAACAGTCCGATACCAGGTAGTAAAGGTAAACGGCGTATCACTCATCGAACTGGTCAGAGGAAACCAGCAGAAACCAACGAGGTAAGATAGGAAAATGACATCAGCAGCAAAGATCGAAGTAGACGACAAGATCCTCACCATGGGAAGATGGGACGCAGAAGAAACAGAAGTAGAGGACGACGGGCTTGTAAGATACATCAACCTTGAAAACGTTCTCGCACCAAGAAGCCGCGGAAGACATGAAGACAAACAGTTCTACAAGGCTGACGTACCGATTACGGAAAGACTTCTCAACAGGATGTATGTCGCAGGACACAGAGGAAAGAAACACTACATCGACTCCGGACACAACACGGGAGATTCTGAGAAGATCTGGACGATAATTGAAGATGCCTACGAGATAATTGAAAATGAAACAGGCGAGAACCCGATCCAGGTGCTTGTCAACGGAATAGAAAACTCCGCACCAACCGAAGAAGTAGTCACCTACCAGAGAGGAGGAGTAAGAGCAAGAAAAGCAGTAATCGTAGCACCACAGAGAAGAGTCGACCTAGCGCTTAGACTCATCATTCAGGGAGCATACGAGAAAAGAAGAAACGACTCCGACTCAGCAGCAGAAACACTCGCCAATGAGATCATTCTCTGTGCAAACGGAAACGACGACGCAAGAGCAGTGCGAGAGAAAGAGAGAAGGGAAAGAGAAGCAGAAGGCGCACGTTAAACCTTCTCACATATCTTACTACCTTATCTATCACACTCTTATTGTCCGAGTGAAGAATGTATGGATACTGAAAACAGCTTAAGATACTTACTAGGGTTTATATTTCTCTTTTTTGGCGTATTAAAGCTGGCAGGTGAGAGAACAGTATCCCAACTGGTAGCGGAAACAATGTTTGTAATACCTGTAGAAATTTTTCTTCCAATTCTAGCTCTATGGGAGGTCTGTATCGGTATATGCTTCATCCACAGACCTCTAAACCGGATCGGTCTCTACCTGCTTATACCGCATATCACAGGGACGTTTCTCCCGATATTCGTTTCGCCGGAAACAGTCTTCACTAGCTCAGGGCTTACACTGGAGGGGCACTACATTGTGAAAAACCTATTACTTCTCGCAGTCGCCTTCCATATACAGGATAAACCTGAATCAATGTTCAGAGACTTTAAAACACAGCTAGCACGATTTTACACTATATGATACTGGACAAGCAGGTAAACCAGATATACCTGTACGAAACCTTCCGAACATTTGGAATGGATCTTATAGGGCTCTTCATACCGATTTACATCCTCTCCCAAGGACTAGGATTCCAGTATGCTCTTGGTTTCTTAATAGTAGAACAGCTAGTAAGCCTTGTCCTATCACTCCCTGTATCCTACCTGATAGCAAGAATAGGGTTCAAACACAGCCTGATAATATCCTACATTTTTCTACTTCCTGCACTGCTAGTATTGAGAACAGGCCAGATTACTGGCCAAATTATCGTATTCTCTGCTGTAATTTACAGCTTGGGTAAAATACTTCACGGTCTCGCGCTTAACTCAGAGTTCGCAGTTGATTCCCACCAGAAGAAACGTGATTCGGAATCCAGCAGAATGCTTGGATTGCCAAACATCTCACGTTTTCTGGCACCGGTTTCAGGAGGTTACATACTGAATATGGCTGGATTCAACATACTGGTCTCAACCAGTATCCTCTTCTTTACGATATCCGCAGGGATACTTCTGATATCAAAAGATCACAGAGATCCTCTCAAATATAATTTCAAGGATATTGTAAAGAATAATTACAGCAAAACCTTTCCTGTTTTCTTTGCAAGAGGTATACTCAATATCACAGCCGTCACCGGTTTCGCACTTTTCACCTTTTTCTTTATAGGAAATGAAGTTGACGCAGGATTAGTGGCGGCGATAGACAATCTCGGGCTGCTAATAACCGCAATAATCTCAGGAAAATTATCGAGCAGATTTGGCCGCAAACATCTGATCCTGTTCGGTTTCATCGGATCGGCACTAATACACTTTTCCCGGGGACTAGCAACCACTCCAACTCAGGCAGTTGCCATATCAGGCCTAGGCGGTCTTGTATTCATGTTTTATGAAGTACCTCTATTCTCAGACTACGCCGATTTAGCCGAAAAAGAGGATGTGCTAGAGTTCTACACAGCGAAGAGGATGCTGTTCAAAGCGGGGCAGCTCCTCACACTGGCGATCATAGTAGGAGTTGGCATAACCACCAGCCTAAAGCAGGGATTCCAGACGGCCTTCATCTTGGCCGGATTAACCTCGGCATCTCTAGTCCTTCTGACCAGAGAAGACTGGATCTAGATCAAACACTCGTATTCCTCATTCATAAATTCCTTTACATCGCTTATACTTCCAAAACTGTAGCCGCTTTTCGCCATACTATCGAGGAGGAGTGCATTCTCCTTGATACCTGAATCGCGGACATCGGCATCTTTAATCATACTCTCATAGGCCTTATCATTGACTCCTTCCGAGAAAAATACTTCTGAGAGCTCTGACGAGTAATCAAGTAGTTTGCCTACATCTAACTCCACATCTGCCATCTCCATCCTTTTACGGTACGAATCAATTAATTCCGATATTCGGTAGTCAAACTCCGAGCCCTCAGATACATCTCCTAAAAGGCTATTTCCCGCACCTTCAGTGTCGACGGGGTATGCAGACAGATTCTCGCTGCCGGAAATATCTTCCGGGTTATCAAGCACAGTGTTTCCGGGTGCAGTGTCCCCATCGCCTAGAAAAAGCTTGTAGGCAAAAGATCTGTGGATCGAATCTGGATCAACCTCAACGGCTTGGCTAGAGTACTTCTGTGCATACTCATTGATAGTTATCGGATTATCCCCCTTGAACTCTGTTATTATCGAGTTACCTGCCTCATCTCCAAGCCTTGTTGTAGGAATTTCAGGCCAATCCAGGCTTTTCTGACCAAAATCACCTTCATGTTCAAAGAGTATATACTGAGCTGCGGCAGTAATGACATTCTGACGGTTCTTGTTGCTATTACTTTTCTTCACAGCTTTGCCTCCCTGAAAATCATAGACGGCGAGGGAGCTAGTCCCTATATTATTGTCAAAACTGGAGTTATGTTCTTCAAGAGGTTCGCCCTCGCCTTCCAGTTCGGCCACCACTTCCTCAAAATCAGGGAACATATTATATATTTATTACTCCTTGGTTATAAAATTTTGGTTTTATAGCTGTATTTTCGCATCAAGAGTATTTAGCCAAAGTCAAACCGTCTAAACTCAATCCATTTTTAAATCTTGCAACTTCTTCTTTCTACATAAACTAGAGGTAAAACTAAAATGTCAGATAAAGAGCTTGACGCAATTCAAAGCGTAATTGAAGATCCTGAGCACATCAGGAACATCGCGATCGCAGCACACATCGACCACGGAAAAACCACACTAACAGACAACCTCCTGGCCAGAGCCGGTATGATCTCGGACAAACTGGCAGGAGATCAGAGATTCATGGACTTCGACGACCAGGAAGCGGAAAGAGGAATCACAATTTACTCTGCCAACATCTCAATGGTCCACGAATTTGACGGAGATGACTACCTGATCAATCTTATTGACACACCAGGCCACGTCGACTTCGGAGGAGACGTCACAAGAGCTATGAGAGCTGTCGACGGAGTACTAGTACTTGTCGACGCAGTTGACGGCGTTATGCCACAGACAGAAACCGTCATGAAACAGGCGCTCCAGGAAGGCGTTAAGCCAATCCTGTTCATCAACAAAGTTGATCGTTTGATCGAAGAGATGCAGTTAACACCTGAGGAAATGCAGGAAAGATTCACAAAAATAATTAGAGAAGTCAACACAGCGCTCAGAAAATACGCAGACGAAGAAACAGCAGAAAAATGGGAGATGTCCGTCAACGACGGGACAGTAGCGTTTGGTTCTGCGCTGAAGAACTGGGCGATTTCAGTTCCTTACATGCAGGAAACCGGTATCAGCTTCCAGGACATCATTGACTACGTAAACGAAGGAGACCACGAAGGACTGGCAGAAGAAGCACCGATCGAAGAAGTATGTCTTGACATGGTTGTAAAGCATCTAGTCAACCCTCAGGAATCAGCAGAATGGAGGATTCCAGCCGTCTGGCCGGGAGATGTAGAATCAGAAGTAGGAAAAGACATGATGGAGCACGACCAGGACGGAAAGCTGGTCGGAGTTGTCACAAACGTTGAAGACGATGAACACGCAGGAACAATCGCAACCGCCAGACTGTTCTCTGGAACAGTGAACGAAGGAGATGAACTATACGGAATCGGATCACAGAAAACGGAAAGAGCACAGCAGGTCGGAATTTACTCCGGACCAAGAAAACTGACAGTTGACTCTGTCCCGTGTGGAAACATCGCAGCTATCACCGGACCGGACTTCTCAACCGGAGAAACGTTTATACTCGAGGGAGAAGAGGAGATTCAGCCGTTTGAGCAGATCGAACACGTATTCGAACCTGTTGTCACAAAATCAATCGAACCGAAGAGAACATCCGACCTTCCAAAGCTTATTGAAACACTCAGAAAGAGAGCGAAGGAAGACAACACCATCAAGATCGACATCGACGAGGAAACAGGAGAAACACTTGTCTCAGGACTCGGAGAGCTACACATCGAGGCAAAGGTCGAGAGACACCTTGAAGAGAAAGGAATTGACATCAGCGTATCCGAACCGATCGTTGTATTCCGAGAAGGTATCGAAGAAGCATCAGACCACCTCACAGGAAAATCACCGAACCGGCACAACCAGCTCGAAGTCTCAGTCGAACCGATCGACGAAGAAGTCAGAAAGTTCCTCAAAGAAGAATACGAGGAAATCAAGAGAAACGCAGACGACGAGACCGAGGTCAGAGATGCACTTGTAGAAGCAGGAATGGATCAGGACGACGCAGACAACATCATGGATGCGTATGAAGAGAACCTGTTCATCAACGACTCAAGAGGTATCAAAAACCTCAGAGAAATCAAAGAATACCTTGTCGATGCGTTCCACGAGTTCTGCGACGAAGGACCACTTGCCAACGAACCGGTAATCGGGCTAATGGTAAGACTCCACGACGCAAGCCTCCACGAAGACGCAATCCACAGAGGACCAGCACAGATGATCCCAGCAACAAAGGACGCAATGAAGAGAGGATTCCTCAACGCAACACCTCGACTAATCGAGCCAAAGCAGATCCTCAGAATCGACACCCCAAGCTCAACAATGGGAGACGCCATGACAGAAGTCTCCAACAGAAGAGGAGACGTAGTCAACATGGAAGAAGAAGGAGACTCATCCATCATCAAATGTAAACTCCCAGTCGAAGAACTGTTCGGATTCGAAGCCGCTCTAAAGGGTGCAACAAATGGAAAAGGATTCTTCAACCTTGTAGAGATCATCTTCGAACCGCTGCCGATGAACCTCCAGGAAGAGAAGATCATGGAGATCAGAGAAAGAAAAGGTATGAAACAGGAAATGCCAAGCGTAGAGGAGTAACCAACTCCTCAACCTTTTTACTGTTTCTTATTTCAGACAATTTTCTTGCAGATACACTATTCTCGGGTATAATTAAGGCCTGAAATCCTTGATAAACAATTTAATTCTTACAATCAATCCCTTTCCATGGTAGACCGAATAGCTATCGTCACCGGTGCCGGACAGGGTATAGGAGAGGCTATTGCGAAAGAATTAGCAGACGAAGGCTACAGAGTAGCAGTAAATGATATAGAAAGAAGTAAGGCGACCCAAACCGTCCAGAAAATAGAAGAAAACGGCGGGGAAGCAGTGGCTATCGAGGCCGACATAAGTGAGAGAAATGGCAGAGAAAAAACTCTGAGCAGAGCAAAGGAAAAATTCGGTGAAGTAACTCTCCTAGTCAATAACGCCGGTATACAGACCACAACTCCTTTCCTAGAACTAACTGAAGATGAATGGGATAAAGTTATAGACACCAATCTGAAAGCGACTTACTTTCTAAGTCAGAAAGTAGCTAATCACATGGTGGAAAATGGTATAGAAGGAGATATAGTGAATATAACCAGTATTCATGAAGAAACACCGAGAAGAAATAGAAACCATTATGACGCATCGAAGGCTGGCATCAGAATGCTCACAAAAGACATAGCTCTGGAGCTATCAGACCACAATATCAACGTTAACAACGTCGCACCGGGCTTCATAAAAACTCCGATGAACTCCGATGTCCTTAATTCCGAGAAAGAAAGAGAGCTCTGGGAAGAAAATATACCGTCAGGCAGGCTAGCGGATCCTGAGGAAGTAGCTAAAGTAGTAAAGTTTCTCGCCTCAGATAAGTCAGATTATATAACAGGAGAGAGCATCAAAATTGATGGCGCTCTAAGCCTTTCCACTATGGAAAATATATTTTAGTCCTATCATCTCTCCAATCAATTTAAGGATATAGAACAACTTCCTTACTATGAATATAGCAGTATTCCATCCATGGCTGAAGGAGAAAGGTGGCGCAGAGAAGGTCGTACTGGAGTACGCCGAAAGATCAGAAAACAGTGTAACCGTACTGACCCCTTTTTACGACGCTGAAAGCACGTTTGAGGGATTCCAAGAGTTGGAGGTCAAAGAAGTAGGATGGCAGGGCGAAGCCGGCGGCTTTATCTCAAGGCTCCTGAAATTCAGTCTCGGAGGCGCAGTAACCAAACTTGACCTAGAAGAGTATGACACAGTGATCTTCTCCACATCCGGAGTCTCAACGCCTTTTACCGTAAGAAATCATAATCAGCTAACAGTTGGATACTGTCACACACCATTGAGAGCAGCATTACCTGAGTTCCAGGACTCCTACAGGAACGATCTCCCTCCGATGCTAAGGCCTTTCTTCGGGATCGCAACACGGTTCTTTGGAAAACTGGAGAAATTCTCCTGGAACTTCCTCGACCACGTATTCGTTAACAGCGAAAACACAAAAGAACGTGTACTGAGAAGAAAGCTCGAGACGGATGAAAATCTGACAGTTCTCAACCCGGGCGCAGATATCGAGGAAAACAAATCGGAAAGCTATGACAGATACTTTCTCTACCCAACAAGATTCAGGAGGTACAAGCGGCACGAACTTGCAATAAAAGCATTCGAACAGGCAGATCTACCGAAAGACTTCGAGCTGGTTCTCGCCGGCTCTGCACAGGAAGAAGAGTATATACAGGAACTCAAGGAAATGGCCGGAGAAAACATCAGATTTGAGAAGGATGTGCCTGGAGAAAAGTGGGAAAATCTCTACGCCAACTGCTACTCCGTACTCTTCTGCGCGGAAAAAGAGGACTGGGGAATAATCCCTGTAGAAGCAGCCAGCTACTCCAAGCCTATAATTTCAGTAAACGAGGGCGGACCAAAAGAATCTGTTATTGACAGCGAAACAGGATTCCTCGTTGAAGCAGATCCGGAAGCCTTTGCGGAGAAGATGAAGTATCTGGCAGAAAATCCTGACGAAGTCGAAGAAATGGGGAAGAAAGCCCGGAAGCATTCAGAGAAATATAGCTGGGACCGATTCGCGGAGAAGATGGATAGCAAGATAGAACAGCTGAAAAACAGTTAGAAAAGTCAAAAAAGACAACCAGTACATAGTTAACGCTTACAGACAAATTAGCAAGTATGAGCTGGGAATATGAAATACCGGAATCTACAGCCGCCGGTTTTCTAGAGAAACATATAGATAGCTACAGTAGAGACGAGCTAAGGTTAATGGGCGAACTGGCTGATGAAGTCTGGTTCAGAGCCCGGGAAGAGAAAATAGAGCAGGATGCCGAGTTCAGGGCCAGATCCCCATACGGAAACCCAGAATTCACACCAGAATCTAAACACCAGGAAGATCTAACTATTGCCATTGAAGACGAATTAGGTCTAGGGATTTTCGAATCAAGTCAGCTGGCAGCAGACCTGATGAGAGACTACACAGGAACAGCAGAAGGCGCGAATATAGAAGTACAGGGCGACACCTACCACCTCTAAACTCATTGATTAGACATATCCAGCGACAACCACAATTCCTTTTTAAAGTTTAACCGGTTAATTCCGTTATATACGCATTAGGTGAAACTCAACAATGGCAGACAAACCACACGTTAATCTCGTATTCATCGGTCACGTAGACCACGGTAAGTCAACCTCAATCGGACGACTACTGTGGGACACAGAAAACCTACCAGAAGAAGAAATGCGAAAGCTAGAAGACGCAGCAGAAGAAAAAGGCAAGGAAACATTCGGCTTCGCATTCGCAATGGACTCAATTGAAGAGGAAAGAGAAAGAGGAGTTACAATCGACCTCGCTCACAAGGACTTTACCTCTGACAACTACTACTTCACAATTATTGATGCTCCAGGCCACAGAGACTTCATTAAAAACATGATCACAGGAGCATCCCAGGCAGACGCCGGAGTCCTGACAGTCGCAGCTGACGACGGAATCCAGCCACAGACCAAGGAACACGCATACCTTGCAAAGACACTGGGAATCGACCAGCTGATCGTCTCAGTCAACAAAATGGACGTTGTTGACTACGCAGAAGACGACTTCGAAGACATCAAGGACGAAGTATCAGAGATGCTTCAGGGCGTAGGATACGACCCAAGCGAAATCGACTTCGTACCTATCTCAGCATTCGAAGGCGACAACGTAGTAGATGAATCCGACAACCTAGGATGGTACGATGGACCAACACTACTCGACGCACTTGACGATCTGGAAGAACCAGAGAAACCAGAAGACCTACCACTCAGAGTTCCAATTCAGGATGTTTACTCAATCTCCGGAATCGGAGCAGTTACAGTTGGTAGAGTCGAGACAGGAGACATCAGCCCTGGTGACGACGTAGTCTTCGAACCAGCATCCACACGACTCAACAAGAACATCGGTGGAGAAGTCAAGACAATCGAAATGCACCACGAAGAAGTCGACGCAGCACACCCAGGAGACAACATCGGGTACAACACAAGAGGAGTTGGAGAATCTGATGTCAAGAAAGGAGACGTCGCAGGACACGCAGACAACCCTCCAACAGTTGTAGACAGCTTCGAAGCACAGGTCATCGTCCTCAACCACCCTAACGTAATCAGCGAGGGATACACACCAGTATTCCACGTCAACACAGCACAGGTCTCATGCACATTCACAGACCTCAAGAAGACGATGAACCCTAAGACAGGAGAAACAATCGAAGAAGACCCTGACTACATCAAACAGGGACAGGCAGCAATCGTGGAAATCACACCACAGCAGCCACTCGTCATCGAGGAGAATGACGACATCCCACAGCTCTCCAGATTCGCAGTCAGAGACATGGGACAGACAGTCGGAGCCGGAATGGCTCTATCCGTAGAAGAGAAATAGAGATCAACAACTGATCTCTGGCATAAAGGCAGGAGGGTTTTTCAACCCCTCTACATTTTTTCTAATTTTCTTTACAGGCAGTAAAAATGAATGATAGAATAGAAAGCCTTGACACACTGAAAGGTCTGGCTCTTCTATCCGTAGTACTTATCCACATAAGAGGATATTTCATCGGGGAGACACTGCAACCAGATATTCTAAGCTTCATAGTACTTAACACCGCCAGATTTGCGATCCCCGTATTCTTCCTAACCTCCGGATATCTTTTCAAGAAAAAACTAGAGGAGAAAGAAGAAAAAAGCTATACCAGAAAATACCTCAGGAAACTGGTATACTACTATCTGCTGGCATCAGCTCTATACCTTGCTCTCCAGCTGGTACTTATAGCAGTAGAGACCTTCACAGGTCTAACGCTTCCTATTTCACGGGTAAATATCACAGGCGGACTAGAGCTTCTATACAACTTTATTTACACAGGAAATGCAGTTAGAGGATCGCTCTGGTTCTTCACCGCTCTAATTTTCTCAATAGGGGTAATCTACACCTTTGAAAAATACAAAAAGTTTGACATTCTTCTCTTCACCGCAGGGTTACTCCATTTAATCGGTATCCTGGCCAACACCTACTCCGTTGTAAGCCTGCCGTTACCAGCTAGAGACGGATTCTTTTTCGGGCTATTCTACACATCTATAGGATTCAAACTCTCCGGAAAAGGGCTTGAAGTACTGAAAAGACACAGGCAGAAACTTCTGATAACGTTACCGATATTTGGAGTTCTCAACTTGCTGGAAAGAGCGTTCATTACCGAGGTCGCAGGTATAAATCCATTTTTCTGGCAGGATTACTCCTTTTTTACTCTACCTTTCGCATTAAGCATTTTTCTAATCGGCATTCTTTACCCTAATTTGGGTAGTCAAACAAGGATAAACCTCTACGGAAAGTACACACTGTGGGGCTACATATTACACCAAATCATAGGTTCAGTACTCATAGGAATCACGATTCTAGTAGGACTGATCGCCGGCAACAACCTCCTACAGAACTCAGCTCTAAATCTTCTAACTGCAGTACTCGCCTACACCATCACAATGGAAGCAGTAATCAGATACAATAACCGATGAGAAAAACCTTTCTTTCCACCTATTGCCATTGCAGACATCTAACACCATTTATAAGATTTAACTGCGTGAAGTAACTCTATGCAGAAGGCACGTGTAAAACTCAGAAGCACAAGCCAGGAAAAAGTCGATAAACTGGCTGACGAAATCGAAGAAATAGCAGACGAATACGACGCAGAACTATCAGGACCAGTTCCCCTACCAACCGACCAGCTAACAATACCAACAAGAAAAGCGCCGGACGGAGAGGGAAGCGAAACCATTGAGAGATACGAAATGCACATCCACAAGCGACTCATCGACATCATGGACTCCGAGAGAGCGCTCCGACAGGTAATGCGAGTGCATGTACCAGAAGGAGTAGACATAGAAATCGAGCTAGAGGAATAAAATTCCTCTCATATTTCCCACTTCTAATTTAAAGTTTCTACCAGCTTCTATTCTTACATTAGCTTGGAAGGCATTCTATGAATGCCTTATTGCGTACTGATCGAGCGTAACCAATCATGCCGGAGTGACTGAGTGGCTAAAGGTGCCACCCTGGAAAGGTGGTGGGCATTACCGCCCTCCTGGGTTCAAATCCCAGCTCCGGCGATCTCATACAAATTTCTTTCTCAGAGAAGCAAGTTTGAACAACCTCTGTTTCACCCAGTAGGTAGCCAGATAGGTAAATCTCAACAACCTGTTCTTCAGCCAGTGGATTGTCAGATAAGTAAACATGAACCCAAAGATTCCACCCTGAACTCCGGAGAAATGCGTTATAAAGAAATCAGAACCTGAAATATAGCCATAAGAGCTTAAGATGGCGAAAACGCCTGTAATCAGAGAAACTGCTTCCTCTGCGCTTAGAAGCGGCGCCTTGATATTGAAAACATCTCCAGTGTAGAAAGCCTCCATCAGGAATATAGCTCCTCCAGCACCCATTATCATGCCGAGAAAGACTTCTCCAAATACAGGTTCAATAAACTTCCATGTCTGTAGAAGTGCCAGAAACAGAAAAAGATTCATCAGAGCCAGACTTACATTGAACGGATTGAATATCTTTCTAGTATTGTCTATCCAGACCTCCGCCTCTTTCAGCAGATCCTTCGTCTCAGTATGTGATCTTCTCCAGTCATAGGCGAAGGATTTCATCCTTTTCTTTGTATCAGTTTCTATAATCTTTTTGTCATATTTTTCAGGCCAAGTAGGTGTAGAAAGCGTCAATTTCCATTTGCCGTTTTCCTTGTCAGCGAAGAGACCGAAGTCAAATTTTCCTTCATGAACCCAGTAAATCTCGTCACTGTGCTCATACTCTTTTCCCCAGTTCTTTGCTCCTCCCATATCTTCCACCTACTATTCAAAAAGGCTCATAAAACAAGCCCACGAGAAAGTTAATACCAAGAAAGCGTTAAAAATCTCTATAAAGGAAATAAAAAAGAGAAAAATGAGCTAAATCCCTAGTTTTCCGGCTGGAAAGTTTCGGGATTCTGCTCTACAATTCCTGCTGTAAGTGCGTCCGCTATCTTGCTGACCTGCTTGTTGGCTTCTCTCTGCTTCTGGTAAGCCATTTCGTAGTTTCCTTCATCGTACGCTTCCATAGATTCGATGACTAGAGTTTTGTGCTCTTCTGCAAGAGTTACAACTCCGTCTCTCGGAATGTTTGGATTGGCGTCGTTGAAGAATGTTCCAGCGCTTTCAGCGTATCCTTCAAGATTCTGGTCGGCTCTATCCATTTTTGTCTGGTTGTCTGCCTTGAGACCTTCTGTATAATCGACAAAGTAACCGATGTGATCTCTCCAGAGACCTAGGAACTGCTGTTCTGCCTCGTCGCCGTAGACACTTCCGACCTTCGCTGCCAGATCCTGACTGTTCTGATCTAGCTGAGCTACTGATGCCTGAGTATCTGCGTCGCCGTCATAAGCGTTTCTTAAAGCGATCAAGCCTAAATCAACATGCTCCTTCAGATCACTGTTCAGGCCTACCCTGAGATCATCTGCCGGAGTCATAGAATTGATCTGCGCCTGATTTCTTTCCTGTTCCAGTTCAGAGACCTGGCTCTCAAGAGAACTTATCCTCTCTTCCTGGGAATCAATCATGTTGTCTTTTCTGTCTATCTCTGACTGTTTCTCCATCTGACCCCCCATGTAGCCTAAGCCACCTGAAACGATAACTGCAGCTATTAGCGGAACTAAAAGCTTTGTGTTCAATTGTGACACCTCATTAAGAACTAAAAACGTCAGAAGGTATTTTATAACAGATATCTAACGTTTTCAGCCATTGAAATAGATTTTAGCTGTCCTAAATACTACTTTAGTTTACTAAAGTAAAGCAACCAGAAACTGAAAACTTAAACAAGTTAAAAATCAATTGTAATAATATGACCCTTCCAAAAGGCGCAATCGCGATACTCCGGGAGACAAAAGACGAAAAGAAGTCGTTCGACGACTACACCGATATAGAGATAGATGGTGAAAAACTCAGCTCGGCAACAGTAACCAAAAGGCTGAAAGAGCTGGTCGCACTTGACGGACTGGAAGAAACCGTAATAAGATCAGATACAGGGAGAAGAAAAGTAGGTTACGAGATAACAGATAGAGGAAGAAAAGTACTGAAAATAGCCGACGAGTTTGAAGAGAAGCTTGGAGACATAAAGGAGTAAACCCGATAAACCTTAGCTTCTCAACCCTTGATATGAATGTAGAAAAACCTTTCTTCGCTAGAGATACTGAGACAATAGCGAAAGATCTTCTCGGATGTGTGCTCTGTAGAAAGGGTATGAAAGGGAGAATCGTAGAGACCGAGGCATATCTTGAAGACGATCCTGCTTCTCACGCCTACCCTAAAAAGACGGAGAGAAACCGACTGATGTACGAAACACATGGAAGAGTCTACATCTACCTCTGCTATGGAATCCACCACATGCTCAACTTCACGACAGAGAAAGATGGTGTAGGAGGTGTTCTTATCAGGTCGCTGGAACCGCTGGAAGGAGTAAATAAGATGAGGCAGAACCGTGGAGTTGAGGAGAAAAAAGATCTCTGCAGTGGGCCTGGAAAGATATGTGAAGCACTGGAAATTTCGAAAGAAATGAATGGCACAGAAGTCGGCGAGAAACTGGAAATTGAGAGAGAAACAGCCGAGCGGGTTGAAGCCTCAACAAGAATCGGTATAAACAAATCCCAGAACCGCGAGCTCCGATACTATATACCATATAACAGCTTTGTCTCCCGTTAGACTAAAGGATAAAAACCAATAAAATAACAGTAGGTAAAACCAGAACATGGGAAGCTATATCGAGGAATTCCAGGATGACAGGGAGAAAAAATCAGATCTCGTGATAACTATTGACGGGCCATCCGGGTCCGGAAAAGGAACACTCGCCAAATTTGTAGCCGAAAAACTCAATCTAAAATATTACTCGGCAGGGGATTTCTTCAGACAGATAGCAGCAGAAAAAGACCTGACAGTTGAAGAGCTTTCCGAGAGAGCAGGCAAAGAGGTAGATGTAGAGGTAGACAGAAGAACACTGGAAAGAGGACTGAACGAGAACTGCGTCATCGAATCTAGGATTGCTTCAAAAGTACTGGGAGATTACTCGGACTTCCGGATATATGTTACAGCCGACCTCGGGGAGAGAGCCAGAAGGGTGAAAGAAGATCTGGAAAACCGAGAGAACGAAGAAGGCGGAAAAGATATTGAGGAAGTAAAAGATAAAATCCGGAAGAGAGATGAGGACAACAACCAGCGCTACCAGGAATACTACGGCATTAATATGTGGAAATCAGACATATACGATCTAATACTCGATAATACAGAACTAAGTATAGAAGAACAGGAGAAAAAAGTAGACAAAGTTTTGAAAGACGAGTTCCCAGAAAGATACAGGGAATAAAAGATGAGCTACGAAATACTTGAGCATACAGCAGATGAGAAATTCAGGGCGGAAGGAGAAACACTGAATGAAGCGTTCTCAGATGCTGTGAAGGCCTTCGGCGAAATAGTTGGATCAGACCCCGAAGCCGGAGAATATCAGCATGAGATAGAGGTAGAGTCGGAGAGTCATGAAGCATTACTTTTCGACTTTCTAGATAAATTGATCTTCCTGCAGGACACTGAAGGTGTCGCTGTATGTCAAACGGAAGAACTAAGTATCGAGGAAAAAGAAGATTCCTACCTAATTAAAGCAGTTATCTGGGTAGATGCCATCGACGAAGAGGACAGCTTCCAAGATATCAAGGCCCCAACCTACAACGAAATGAATGTTGACTACGAGAAAGGAACCGGATGGGTAGTCGAAGCCGTGCTCGACATATAAACATTCGCTGATGGGAATAAGACTGTAAAAAACTGACTCAGTATTTTCTACATATGGAACTCAACAACATATCTGAAAACATCTACGAAATACCAAAAGACGAGGAAATGAATGTCCCGGCGAGAGTCTACGCCTCGGAAGAGCTTCTGAAGGAGATAAAAGAAGACGATACACTGGAACAGGTCAGAAATATGGCCTGTCTACCCGGGATACAGAAATACTCGATAGTCATGCCGGATGGCCACCAGGGATATGGCTTCCCGATAGGTGGAGTCGCGGCGTTTGACGCCGAAAACGGGATCATAAGCCCGGGAGGAATCGGCTTCGATATTAACTGTGGAGTAAGGGTGCTGAAAACAGACTTAACTGCCGAAGATATAGATGGAAAAGAAAAGCAGCTGGCAAATATCATGTACAGCAAGATACCGGTCGGACTTGGAAAAGGCGGATATCTGGACACGGATAAAGAAGATATACTGGAGATACTGGAGAAAGGAATGGAATGGATGGAAGAAAATGGCCATGCCAGAGAAGAAGACCTGAAAAGATGTGAGGAGAACGGAAGACTGCCCGGAAAACCTGAAAAAGTACCCGAAGACGCTGTAAAGAGGGGCTTAAACCAGGTAGGATCTCTCGGCTCCGGAAACCATTTCATGGAGGTTCAGGTTGTTGGCGAAGTATTCGATGATAAGAAGGCAGAGGTCTATGGCTTAGAGGAAGACCAGGTCGTGATCATGATCCACTCAGGGTCCCGAGGTTTAGGCCATGAAACCTGCACAAAGTATCTCAGAAGATTCGAGAAAGAGTACCCGGAAATCGCCGATGAGATACCTGAGAAAAACCTGATCTACGCGCCAATCCAAGATGAAGCGGCGCAGGACTACAAGGATGCAATGTACGCAGCAGCAAACTATGCCTGGGCCAACAGACAGGCCCTGACGCAGGGAATCCGAGAATGCTTCAATACTATTTTCGAAGATGTAAAGGTAGATATGGTGTACGATGTCTGCCACAACATCGCCAAAGAGGAAACACACAAAGTGAACGGCGAGGAAAAAGATGTGATCGTGCACAGAAAAGGCGCGACACGGGCGATGCCCGCCGGAAGAGAAGAAGTACCGGAGGTCTACTCGGATGTCGGACAGCCGGTTCTGATCCCAGGAAGCATGGGGACCTCAAGCTACATTCTATCCGGAGGACAGAACTCACTGGAAATTTCATTCGGTTCGACCGCTCACGGCGCTGGAAGGCTTATGTCCAGAACTCAGGCCAAGCAGGACTACTGGGGCGAAGATGTACAGAAAGAGCTGGAGAGAGAAGGAATACTGGTGAAAGCAGATTCAGGTTCAACCATTGCAGAGGAAGCACCCGGTGTCTACAAGGATATTGACGAAGTCATCCAGGTTAGCGACGAACTTGGAATTGGGAAAAAGGTAGCAAAAATGCTTCCAATAGTAAATATAAAAGGTTAAAAAGAGGCTAGAGAAATATAAGGTATGTCAGAAGACAGTTCAGATTCGGAAGGGGAACTTAAATTCGAAAAAGCCTCGGAAACCAGCAAAAGAAACCCTCCTCTATTTGTAAATAGGGATGACGGGCTGACCGCCTGGCTCGACAAGGACAAAAACGGAAACTACTTCCTCAGGTTGAGACTTCCACTTGGGCTTGGAACAGTGCCAATTTTTCTGAATGACGCGGTTTATGAAGGAATCCAGAAAAACTTCGACAAACTGGTCGAACACCATCTGGAGCAAGAAGAGGATGAGTAGGTTTTTTCTTCATCTATTTTCCTTTTTTTCTGCAATACATTAGCGGGTCAACCCCTTTATAAAATTTACTTGAGATTGTTTTCTTACCCCTGAAGAACTATTTCTCCAGGGATCACGCCTTTCGCACAGAAAGGCCTCTGAGGTGAATCAAACACTATGTCAGACGTAAACGTACCAAGAAGCGGATCATTAGGCTACAAGCCTAAAGTAAGAGCGGACAGAATCTATCCAGACATCGATAACTGGAAAGAAACCGACGAGCAAAAACCACTAGGCTTCGCAGGCTACAAAGTAGGAATGACCCGAGTCATGATGATAGACGATCAGGAAGGAGCAACACAGGGTCAGGAAGTAGCAGAAGCAGTAACAATACTAGAAGCACCACCGCTCAGAGTTTACGGAGCACGCTTCTACAC
>JBLGBN010000012.1:0-26917 GCA_047617745.1 Candidatus Nanohaloarchaea archaeon | reverse complement strand
GATACAAAGCTGCAGAAAGACGTTCCAAAAGACGCCAGGAAAAAGATAAGACAGAAAGTTAACGAGGCAGCCAAAGAAACAGATGAAAGAATTACACTACAGTACTTCCCATTCCTCACAGAGTTCTGGGACTCACTGCGTAAAGGAGAACCACTAGCAATCGAAGCAGTAAGAAACGGAGAACCTGTATACGACACAGGAATCTTCATGCCAGCAAAAAGACTTCTACAGAGAGGAAAGATCAAAGCTACACGTGAATCCGTCAAGAAACGACTCAAGATGGCTGCAGCAGGATACAAAAAAGCAGAGAAGAACCTGAAGCAGTCAATCCCGCACAAGCTTGAACAGGTTATGGCGAACGCAGGACAGGCACCGATTATGCTTGTAGGAAAGAACCCGCCACCAAAAGAAAAAGTACCGGAGACACTGGAGGAAATGTTCGTCGAGAAGGAAATGCTCGAGGAAGAGTACGTAGAAATAGCTCAGGAACTGTACGACTTCGGAGACAAGGGAGAGAAAAACTCGGAAGAAGTCACTGGACAGGAAGTAGAGGAACACCTGGAGAAAGCCGACGACTTTGTCCGGAGAATGCATAAGCTTGTTTCACAGTTAGGAGCCAAGAAAAAGGTAAAAGGAATAGTAGATGACTACAAGAAATTCCTCAAGGCAAACGTCGCAGCACTTAAATCGCAGGGCGTCAGTCCACCCGAGGATAGAGACAAACTTCCAGAAACAGTCGAAGAGAATCTGGATGTAGATGAAAACCATGTCGAGATGTTCGACAGATGGGAGGAAATCATCGAGAAAGTCAAGGACAAGGACATGGACGATGTCAACGAGAAAGAGCTTTACGAACTCAAGCAGGACACCAAGGAATTCGTCTCACAGGTCGGCAAAGATATCAAAGAGATGAGAGAAGCCGAGGAAACCGAGGAGATGACCCCTGACATGGATACTTCAGCGGTTGCGCAGGCAGCTGACACTGAGGAAATGGTGCCGAACCTGGAAGAGAAAGCTGAACAGGAAGTAGAAGACGAGGAAGAAGACGAGGAAGAGAAGTAACCACCTTATTTCATTCAACCCTCTTTTATTCGGCAAATACCCTTTACAAGTAATTTTTCTGAAGCACTAATTTTGCGAGACGTACTCATGAACATGTGAGTGGTCCGGTTTCCAGTTCCTGTTTTCTACTTCCTTCCGCGGTATAAACTCCGGCTTTCCCTCCCATGAACTCTTCAAATCTCCTCTGACTAACTTGGCTTCGAAAAATATATTTGGTCCTCCGCTTTCATTGTGCCTTATATCCAGAAGATCTTTGATCTCGACCTCGAAGCCTGTCTCTTCTCTTGCCTCTCTCTGAGCGGCCTCTCTGAAGTCCTCATCTTTTTCAAGGAAACCGCCGGGAAGCCTGTAACTCCCATCAAGATCCAGGGCGAGAATATCTCCATGTTCACCATAGACTAGAACTGAAACAGTTGGAGGAGGCCAGAATATTCTGGAGATAGCCTGGGCGATATAATGTTCCGGATACCTCTTTACAAACCTGGAAATAACCGTCTTCATACACCATTTATTGGGCTACGGATATTAAAATAGATTCAGCTCTGGCTGTAGAAAGTCTCTGTTATCCGGAAGTCAACCTCAACATGTTCAGGCCGCGGACAGCCCTGTTCAGCGACCGCAGTGTATTTATCCCTACCCGGCCTGTAACTCTCCCTCTCCTCTACATGGTACCGAGTTACAAGCTCCTGCTCTCTTCCCTCTTCCTCGCAGAGATGACAGTAGAAATCCTGCTCCATAATAGCATTTACATCCAGATCCAGGATTTCCTCAGCATCCATACCATATTTGGTTGGTGCTAAAAAGTTAAATTAGTGATAAAATAGATAGGAATAGAGTGAACAGGAAAAATTAGTCCTGCATATCCTTAACCTTCTTCATCCGGAAGGTTTCCTCTCTTTCGGACTCCTCAAGCGACTGGGAAACCATCTCCAGAGCGTCTTTCTGCTCCGGAATAACTTTGTGCTCGAGCGCGTTTACTCTTCTCTTGGTCTTCTCTATTTCGTTAAGCAGTTTCAGTATCTTGGTCTGGGTTTCCGCTGCTTCAACTATTTTCTCCAGAAGCTCCTCGTACTTATCCGCTACAGAGTCAATTCTCGAGGAAGCCGAAGTAATTCCGTATTCTCTCTGAAGAATATTTGTCGCTATTTTCTCGGATTCAATCTCCGGTACAACCACACCCATAATATTCTGAGTTGAGGAGGTTATCTTTGGCTCGTTCTTAACAGGGAAAGAGTTCGCCTGGATCATGTCCTCCCCGTCGTAGATCTTTGCCATAAGCATCTTGAGCCTGGCCTGAGAGTAGATATCTGCCAGTTCCTGGTTTGTTTCTTTAGCGTCTCCTGCTATCTCCATGAACTCGTGGATCAGACCGTCCCTCTTCTTCTCAAGGATATCGTGGCCATTCTCCGCAAGCTCGATCCTTTCCTTCAAACGGAGTTCCTCCGACCTTGTTGGCTTAACGTCCTGGCTCATTCTATCATCTCCATGTAAATCCTGTCTTCATCACCGATCTCGTCTATATCTACATCTATTTCATCAATTTTCTCTCCTCTCCCGTTCTGGGATTCAAACAAGCTGAAACCGATAGATCCAGTAGGGTTGTAGTCGTCAGTTAGGGTAGCCCGATCTGCTTCTTCCAGCAGTTCCTTGATATCGGTCTCTCTGTCTATTTCTGCCCCCTCTTGGCTTTCTACACCTGCATAATCTTCAGGAACTTCCCGGAGGTAATCCTCGACCTCTTCAATATCTACATCGTGGACTCTTTCGGCTTCGCCTGCGTATGCCATCTTCACTCCTCAAACTCTGGTTCGCGGTTTTCGAGGTATTTTTCACGGGTTTCCGGATCGATTCTTGTGAGCTCGGATTCTGGAACCATTGAAAGCAGGTCCCATGAAAGCTCCAGAGATTCCTCGATATCTCTGTCCTCTCTGGCTCCCTGACCGACAAAGTGTTTCTCGAACTTGTCAGCGAACTTCAGAATCTTCTCGTCTTTCTCGGAAAGTGCGTCCTCTCCGACAATTGCAACTAGGTCTCTTAGGGATTCTCCTTCGGCGTAGGTTGCGTAGACCTGGTCCTTCAGATCGCCGTGGTCTCCTCTTGTAAATCCTTCACCGATACCGTTGTCCATCAGTCGGGATAGACTTGGTAGAACGTCAACCGGAGGCTGATATCCTTTGTTGTCAAGATCTCTGTCGACAACGATCTGCCCTTCTGTAATGTAACCTGTAAGGTCTGGGATCGGATGTGTGATGTCGTCGTTAGGCATAGTCAGGATTGGAATCTGTGTAACTGATCCTTCCCTTCCTTCGATAATTCCTGCTCTCTCGTAAAGGTTCGCGAGATCTGTGTACATGTATCCCGGGTATCCTCTTCTTCCTGGTACTTCTTCACGAGCTGCTGAGACTTCACGAAGAGCGTTGCAGTAGTTGGTCATGTCTGTCATGATAACCAGTACTTCCATGCCTTTCTCGAATGCAAGGTACTCTGCTGTTGTCAGCGCCATTCTCGGAGTGATGATTCTCTCTGGAGCAGGGTCGGAGGCCTTGTTCAGGAATACAACCGATCTCTCCAGTGCTCCTGTCTCCCGGAACTCTCTCATGAAGTCCTGAGACTCTTCTTCCGTAATTCCCATACCGGCGAAGACTACTGCGAACTCCTCATCCTGTCCTTTGGTATCTGCCTGTCTCGCAATCTGCATAGCGAGCTCGTTGTGAGGTAGTCCTGAACCTGAGAAGATCGGCAGTTTCTGCCCTCTAACCAGTGTGTTCATGACGTCGATTGAGGAGATGCCGGTCTGAATGAAGTCTTCTGGTAGTTCTCGGGAGTACGGGTTGATTGCCTCTCCGACAATATCTCTTTCCTCTTCCGGAATGATCTCCGGTCCGTCGTCGATCGGTTCTCCTGTACCGCCGAGGATTCTTCCGAGAAGGTCATCGGTACACGGCATCTTGACGTTTTCATCAAGGAATCTTACAGACGCGTCCTGTCCGATTCCTCTGGTTTCCTCGTATACCTGGACAATTACAACGTCCTTGGAGGTCTCCAGTACTTCTCCTTTCTTGACATCGCCGTCAGGAGTTTCAATCTCTACAATGTCTCCGTAGGCTACATCGTCGGTTTTCTCCACAAATACCAGTGGTCCTTTAATCTCGTTGATCGTCTTGTATTCTTGTTGTGTCATAGTATTCACCTCTACTCCTCGACTACGTCCTCAAACTCGGTTTCCATCTGTTTCCGGATCTCGGTTTTGAGTTCTTCGTAGTCTTCCTCGAACTTGAGTTCGGAAATCCTGTTCCCTGAATCCAGAGCAACGATATCTTCTACAAGCGCTCCTTCTTCAAGTGCTTCGTAAGCATTGTCTGCCCAGTCAAGGATCAGTTCAAGGATATCGAATGTTTTCTGAGGACTTGAGTACTGATCAACATCGTGGAAAGCGTTCTGCTGCAGGTAGAACTGCTTGATCAGGTTTGCAATTCTGAGTGTCAGTCTTTCCCTGTCTGGCAGTGCGTCTTTACCAACGAGCTGTACTGTTTCCTGCAGTTCTCCGTCTTTCTGAAGGATGTCTCTCATTCTCTGGATGTTTTCTGTCCAGTCTGCATCGACTTCTTCCTCGAAGTAGTCGGAAAGCATCTCGCTGTATCCCGAGTAGGAGTCGTCCCAGTTGATCGCCGGGAAGTGTCTTTTCTCGGCCAGATCGGAGTCAAGCGCCCAGAAGTTCTTCACAACTCTGAGCGTGTTCTGTGTTACCGGCTCCGAAAAGTCTCCACCAGGAGGTGAAACCGCCCCGATGATGGAAACTGATCCCGGATCTTCCGGTCCGAGCGGTTCGACTCTTCCTGCTCTCTCGTAGAAGCTTGCGAGTTTTGATGCAAGGTAGGCAGGGTATCCTCTTTCGCCGGGCATCTCTTCAAGTCTTGCTGAGATCTCACGCATGGCTTCTGCCCATCGTGAGGTTGAGTCGGCCATCAGCGCGACGTCAAGTCCCTGATCCCTGAAGTATTCTGCAATCGTGATACCTGTGTAGATTGATGCTTCACGTGCTGCTACAGGCATGTTTGATGTGTTTGCGATCAGTACTGTTCGATTAATGATTTTGTCCCCTGTCTGTGGGTCTTCAAGTTCTGGGAACTCTTCCAGTACTTCTGTCATCTCGTTTCCACGTTCTCCGCATCCGATGTAGACAATTATATCGGCATCAGAGAACTTGGCGAGGCTCTGCTGTGTAACTGTTTTCCCAGATCCGAACGGTCCTGGGATCGCTGCTGTTCCTCCTTTCGCAAGAGGGAACAGTCCGTCGAGAACTCTCTGTCCTGTGACAAGAGGTACTTCTGGTTCTAGGTCGGTTTCTACCTGTCTTGCTTCTCTGATCGGCCATTCCTGTCTCATGGCTACTTCTTCTCCGTCGACTACTGCGACGGTTTCCTCTACTGTGAAGCTTCCTTCCTTGATTTCCTCTACTTCTCCCTCGATTCCTGGAGGTAGTAGAACTTTGTGTTCTCCGTACTCTACTTCTGTCGTTCCAAGTACGTCTCCACCTGTAACGTGTTTTCCTTCTTCTACAGCAGGTTCGAACTCGTATTCTTTTTCCAGGTCGATTCCCGGTGCGTCTTCTCCTCTTTCGATGAAGTCACCGGTCTTGTCCTGCAGAGCTGGTAGCGGTCTCTGAAGACCGTCGTAGATTGAACCGAGCAGTCCCGGCCCGAGCTCTACGGATAGAGGTTGCTCGGTGTTGTGTACAGGTTCCCCCGGTTTAACTCCGGTGGTGTCTTCGTACACCTGGATGTAGCTTTTGTCTCCTTCAATCTGGATTACTTCTCCCATCAGTCCTTCGTCGCCTACCTTGACGACGTCGTTCATCTGAGGGTCCATGTTTTCGGCGATCACTACAGGTCCTGCGACCTTGTAGATTGTGCCGTCCTTTTCTGTTTCCTGAATTTGTGTCTGTGTCATTCAGCATCACCTTCTGAGCTGAAATCGAATAGCGCGTTTTGAGTTTTCATTTTGAATTTCACCTTTAGTATTGATTTAAGATAAATCCACTCCGATTACCTTTCTGATTTTGTCCTGTAGCTGTGAGTCCTCTGCCTTCTCTGAAAGCGGTACTACAACAGGGTCAACGGATTCGTTAACCTTTCTTCTAATTCTTTCCGGGAGTTCATCAATATCGGATTTTTCCGCGACGATAATTCCCAAGTCCTCTCTTTCGATCAGTTCCTGGATCTGCTCCCGGTAGTTTTCCTTTCCGTATGTCTTCTGAACTCCTGCCAGTTCGAATCCTACCGTGAACTCTCTTTCCCCTATTACTGCGATCGATTTCTTGTCTTCTTCATTTTCCATTTTTTCTCCACCTATGCTATTACCAGGTTTCTCCTGATTGTTTCCTGGTTTTGGATATTTGTCTCTTTAGCTCTGATAAGCATTCTGAGGTTCTTGACCTCAACCATTTTTGCAACAATATATCCGAATACTGATGTTAGTCCGAGCGGCTCTGTGTGAAGCGTTCTGAAGGCGGATTTCAGTCTCTCAATTTCCAGTGTATGTTCCACATCTTCGATATTCTTTCCATTCTGGAACTCTAATCCCTCACATTCCTCGACTTCTTTAATTGCTTCATCTAGATTCTCCGATTCCAGTACTTTCTCGATGCATTTCGTTATTTTCTCGCCTACAAGCCATTCCTCTATTTCCTCTATCTCCAGTCCATACTTCTTCAGCCGTAAAGCTATTTTCAGATCTTCGTACTCAACTTCTTTTCTGATGAACTTCTTGAACCACATGTTGCCAAGTGAATCAGCTGTCTGCCTCATTTCCTTATAGTAAGCGCGGTCAAGATTTCTCTCGACTTCTCTTATGTCATCAGTGTTCTCTATAAAGGACTGATAGTCTACATCTGAATCCTTGAATTTTATAGATCGACATATTTCCTCAAAGCTTTTCTCCGAGAGTTCTTGGAGATCTTCAGCCGTGTACTGTCCTACAGGTACAAGCAGGTCTTTAACCTCTCCTTTCTCTCCTCCTTTCTTCCATCTCAGAAGTCTCTTGAGGCTAAGAATGTCGTACCGTCTCAGGAAGGAATTGATAACCGGGTCAAGAGAATCTGGCGATATATCTATCATGTCTGCCATCGTCCTTGAAACATTCCTCATGAGAGCGAGTTCCACGAGCTCTACCCCGTCATATTCCACACCAAGTTCGTCGATATCTGTCTTGTAGCCTCCTTCCTGGAGCTTTCTCGCTATCTCGTTCGGCTCCATCTTGATTAGCTGCTGGTAATCTGATTCCTCGAGCAGTTTGGCCTTCTTGGCGCTTACTCTTGCGTACATGTAGGGGTAGTCTCGTGATATCATTCTATACACCTCAGAAAAGTATGTCCGCGACTTCCTTTCTGTGCTCTTCTTTCATCTGCTTTAGGATTTTGTCGAAGGTAAAGCTCTGCATCCGGCTTCCGTCTTCTGAAATAACCCGGATTCCTTCAATATTTTCTTTCTCCTCAAAATCAACATCTACGGCTCCGCTGAACTCCGAGCTTCCCTCAACTTTTGCGACTTCGAAGTCAACTTTGTCAAGACAGGATTCAGCGAACTTTTCTTTTTCGCTTTCAGTCAGTTTGTCGAGATAGTGTCTAAACTCCTTGAATACTTCTTCAATCTCATCTTGCTTTGCTCTCATCTTCTCCTCTTTCGCCTTCATCCGGGCGCTGGATAGAGCTTTCTTCCTGTAGTTTTCCTTCTCTTCTTCAAGTTCTTCCTCCATTTCCTCTTTGATCTGTTCAGCTTCTTCTTCAGCTTCTTCGATAATTCTATCCCTTTCTTCTTCAGCTTCTTTGACTATTTCGTCTGATTTTTGCTCTGCTTCCTGCAGAATTTCCGATTTGATTTCTTCAAGTCCCATAGTATCTTTTTTCCTCACGTTTTGTTGTATTTGAATAAATGAAAGGTTTGGGAGAGCCTTGCGGCCCTCTTTGAGTTTTTATGCTCCAATGAAGCCTGTGGCAACCAGTGCGACTACGAGTCCGAAGATAACCATAGTCTCCGGGATGACTGTCAGGATAAGAACCTGTCCGAACAGGCTGTCGTCTTCTGCCAGAGCGCCAACTCCAGCGGATCCGATCTTTGCCTGGGCCCATCCTGTTGCAAGTGCTGCAATACCTACAGCCAGTCCTGCACCGATTGCTGCAAACTGTCCTACTGCCATTTTTGGATTTCACCTTGTGTTTTTGTGATTTTGAGCATAGTGGTTTTCACCTGAAATATTGATTTAACTTGATCCGAAAGGAACATATTTTCTGCCTCCTCCTTCGTAAAACTTTGAGAACATCTCGACATAGTGAAGTCGGATGCCCTGGAGGAAGCCTTCCATGATTTTGATGAACGTGTTGAAAGTGTGTCCGAATATCAGCATTACTACTCCCAGCGCGATGCCGATCATCGATCCTGACTGGAAAAGCGGATCAGCCAGTCCATTGACAACCGCCGCCAGTGAAACTGCTGCGACCGACACACCAAATATTCTGAGATAAGATAACACATTTGAAAGCAGTGAAGGAATCTCCACAACCCCTTCCACTCCTTCTCCAAGGTAGAGCAGTGCTACTGAGATTGCTATTACTGGCGCTCCTGCTGTCATACCACCGAAGTACCAGAGTGCTGCGCCTACTTCAAGCATCAGCCAGCTTCCTTTCTCAAGGAACGCTTCCTTGAACCCGTGGTTGACATGCTCGTTGTAAAATCCGAGCAGGTATCCTATGTTAACGTGCACTAAACCGATAAGCGCGGAGATCTGGAATACCTGGTTCAAGTGTTCTGCTCTGTGCCATAGAAGCGGTATCTGCTCGAACAGATGTATACCTGTTACTGCTGCAAGATCGGAGTGATGACCGAACAGGACATACCCGAAGGCGTCTCCGAACGCCAGTCCGAATATGATTGTGGCGACTGATGCGTACATCAGTGACTTGAAAATATCTGTTGCCCCGGGAAACATCTTCATACCGGCGTAGAAAACAATCAGTGATGTTAATCCGTATCCTGCATCCCCGATCATAAATCCGAAGAATAGTGGAAACGTTAGTAGTAGCATGAATGAAGGATCAAGTTCGTTGTATTTAGGTACAGATACGAGATCTGTGAGATCCTCGAAGTTCTTTACAGGTCCAACGTTGTCGTGCTTTACAGGAGGGTTATTGCCGTCTTCCTCCTGGACATGAACCCTGCCCTCTGTTACCTGGGCAAGTCTCTCCTCAACCTTTCCAAACTTCTCAGTCGGAACCCATCCTTTGGCAAAGAATGCCGAATCGGTTGTAGCAAATTTTATAGGAGCTTCAGCTTTCTCAACTTTCTCCGTCATGAACTCCTCAGTCTCCTCAAGGTCTGTTCTCCATCCCTCTGAAAGTTGTTGAAGCTCCTCCCGTTTTGCGTTTCTTTCCTGTCTTAATTCTTCAAGACTATCTGCAAGCTTTTCTTCGATATCGGATACATGACCTTCAAGATCAGTTTGAGGGCAGTCAAAAATATCCTTAGAAGTTTTTTCAATTACCTGTTCAAATCCCTCTCCTTCAGGGTAGAAAACTACATCTGCTCCTCTGCCCTCCAGCAATTCGTATTTGGTGTTAGGAGCTTCCGTTTCAAACTGCTCTGTATCAATCTTTCCGACAAAACAGTCCAGCTCTCTTGTTCCCTGGAGGTCTCTGTATTCCAGGTCAAGGTTTGAAACTTTCTTGAAAAAGTTTCTCTGCGTTTTGATTTCATTGATTTCTGATTCCAGTTCAGCTATCTGATCCTCAATACCATTTACGGTTTCGTTGAGCTCCGGAATTTTTTCGTGTACCTCTTCGAATCCTAAACCTGAAGCTTCCGAATCCTCTGTTTTCGGTAGCTTTGATAGAAGAGATCGGAGATCAACAAGTAGCTGTGAGATTTCCTCACCCTCCTCAAATGTTTCTCCGGTATCAAGTTCTCCAGAGTAATCTTCGATATCAAGGAGTTCGAGATTGTGAAGTTCTTCGATGACCGGTCTAAGGTCTCTCTTCAGTCCTGTGATCGATAGCTTGGTCATCTTTGCAGGTTTTATTTTTGATCACCTTCTACTGGAATTCTTTCTCAAATCTTTCTTTCAGAAAGTTTTCTGCGTCTTCAAAATTCTTGGAGGCCTTTTCCCTAAGTTCGTCCGCTTCCTGCCTCCCGTTTTCAATTATTTCTTCCTTCTCTTCGTTAACCTTGTCTTTGAACCTGTCCATTCTCTTCAGTTTCTCTTTCTCTGCATCCTGTCCAGCCTCTTTAACTATTTCAGAAGCTTTCTCCTCGGCTTCTTCGATTATCTCATTTTTCTTTTCTTCAGCCTCTTCAATTATAGAATCGGCATCTTGCTCGGCCTTTCTGACATTCTGTACAACGTTTTGCATCCCTAGAACACCAACATAAGAGCCTCTGGATAGAAAACTTATAAACCCTATGAGCCCGGAAGACAGAATCTCCTTTAAAAAGTTTTTACTGATCCGGGCCTGAAATAAAAGCTTCATCTCAGCCCATATTATAATATGAAAGAACGAGGCTTCAAAATCTTCGCACCGGAAGACGAACCCACCAAGGACTCAGAGGTTTTTTACAACGAGGAGATGCTACATAATAGAGATCTATCCGAAGTAGCGGGAAGAGTCTTCAAAGAAAGAGTGGATATAGAAGAGTTCACAGCTCTAGATGCGATGTCGGCCTCAGGAATCCGCGGATTTAGATACGCAGACTTCACAGATAAACTATTTTTGAATGACACCAATCCCGAAGCTATCAAAAGTATCGAAGACGGAATGGACGCCAATAATATTGAAGCAGAAGTATTCAGCAAGAACGCCAATATTCTTATGTCTGAGAAAAGAAACCGCTTCCACTTCATCGACATCGATCCCTTTGGCTCTTTTCTAGAGTTTTTAGACTCAGCCGTTAGAGCGTCCAACCATACCAGTTTCGTCGGTTTAAGCGCGACCGATAACTCGGTAACATCCGGAAGCTACAGGAAAGCATGCATGAGGAGGTATAACTCAACACCGCTAAAGAACAGCTTCATGCACGAGACAGGTTTGAGAATCTACATCAAAGAAGTATTCCAGAACTACGCCCGTTTCGACATGTGCTTCGATCCGAAAATCTGCTGGCACGAAAGACACTACTCCCGAGTAATGGGGAGAGTAACAGAATCCAAGAAACGGACAAATCGGGCTCTAGACAATATCGGATACCTATCTTTCTGCCCTGAATGTAGATGGAGAAAACTGGAGAGAGCAGAAGAATGCGGAAACTGCGGAAACACAGAACTGGAGATCGCCGGGCCGCTCTGGACAGGAAAACTCTCCGATCAGAGATTTACCGAGGACATGCTGGAAGAGATGCCAGAGGAATGGGGGGACAGTTACGAGATGCTGGAGAAAATACACCGCGAAGCCGAGATAATGACTCCGTTCTACGACCTCCACGAACTCTGCTCAATAATGGGGATCCAGGTGCCGAAACGCGAAAAAGTAATCGAATCAATCCGGGACAAAGGTTATCCTGTATCAAGAACACATTTCTCACCTACCGGTTTCAGGACAGATGCACCTATCGGGGATATCAAAGATATAATCCAATATACTGAGTGATCTGGCACGGGCCCGAATTTGAACTGAGTTGAACTCAAATAATTTCCAGGATGACGAATAAACCACAAACCATGTAAAATATTTGTCACTTGATAGTTACATAATGACATTAAAAGAGCGTTATCTAACACCGAAAGTGAGAAAAACTTTCGAAGGTGTCGAGAGAGATTTTGAAGATGAAAATATAGAAATAGGCTATAATGTAGATAGTGGCGAATATGAACTTGAAGCCAGATTAAATGGAGATGGAGAACTAACAGCAGAGGTTAGATATCATACCGAAAACGATTATAATAGAGGAACAGTTTCAATTGCAGTAAAAAATGAAGAAGAAACATTAGTTGAAGATTCACAGAGTTTTTACATAGATGAAATCGCTGCACCTGAAGGAAGAGACGTAATGGCCTTCAAAAACCGTAATCACGGTAGATCTTTGAGAGACGCCCTTGGAGACACCATGGAATTAGCGAATCAATTCACTAATAGCGAAGAATTCTTTAGATACAGAGATATAGCAGCAAATTCTTACATAATGGAAAACGAGAATGGAGCTACTCGAGACCTAATCGAGGTTAAAGAGTCGGATTTAACAGGAAACTTGGCTCCGCTGCCTACGCCATTAGAGAAATTGGGTAGAAGTTATACTAGCAATATTGGTATTCGTAAAAATGATGAAGAGCTGAGAAACAACATCAATGATAGTCAAGAAGCCGAAAAATGGAAAGAATTAGGCGAAGACATATTAGAGGGTGAGAAGAGTATTGAATCTGTAGAGGAAATAATTGGGAACTTAGAGAATTCAAGAAGAGGGATTACCGATATTCAACTTTAGAAATTTTTGACCGCATAAAATCAACTCCATCATTATTTTAACCTGGGTTGAAGCGGATTTAGGCTTCCTGAGAAGAAATAATAGAAAATAAAATGTAGAAAAGAAAGCTCTTTTTACGAGCTCTTTTCTTCCAGTTCTTCTTCGAGTCCGAGTTTCTCCGCTAGTTCCTTGTAGCGGTTTCTGATTGTTACTTCTGTGACTCCGACTACGTCTGCTACTTCTCTCTGCGTTCTCTTCTCGCCTTCCAGGACTGCTGCGATGTAGAGTGCGGCTGCTGCAAGTCCTGTAGGTCCTTTGCCTGATAGAAGGTCTCTTTCACGAGCTTCCTTCAGGATGTTACGTGCCCGTGCCTGCACTTCTCCTGATAGCTGAAGTTTTCCAGCGAATCTTGGTACATAGTCCTGTGGCTTTGCCGGCAGGATTCTGAGTCCGAGCTCTCTCGCGACATATCTGTATGCGCGTCCGATCTCTCTTTTCTCGATTCCGGATGCGTCTGAGATCTCGTCGAGTGTTCTCGGTGTTCCCTGCTTTCTTGCGACGATGTAGAGCAGTGCAGAGATGATGGATTCCATTGAACGTCCTCTGACCAGTCCCTGGTCGACTGCTTTCTCGTATAGACGTGCGACTTCCTCGTGGACTGATTCAGGCAGGTTCAGGTTGGAAACCATGGAGTTCAGCTCTGAGAGAGCGAATCCAAGGTTCCTGTCCTTTGACTTGGTTAGTCTCTTGTGCCATTTTCTGAGCCTGTAGTACTGTGCTCTTTTCTTTCCTGACACTTTGTAGAGTTCTCCGGATCCCTGACCGATCTCTGTTGATACTCCCATGTCGTGTTTTGTGTATGTTAGTGGCTGTCCTGCACGAGCTTTCTTCTCTCTTTCCTGTTCGTTGAAAGCTCTCCATTCTGCGGATTCGTCGATTCTGTCTTCTTCGATGACAAGTCCACATTCTACACATGTGAGTTCTCCCTGTGCAGAGTTTTCTTCGAATCTCTGTGCTCCACATTCTGGACATGTGAGGACTGTGTCGCCTTCTTCGGCTTCTTCTCTTCTTACTTCGTAGCCTTTACCTTCTGCTACATCTTCTTCTGTTACTTCTTCTGCTGCTTCGGCTTCTTCCTCTTCTGGTTTTTCTTCTTCGTCTTCTTCCCATTCTTCTGGGACCTGGTAATCGTCAAATTCCCGTCTTGGTACGTTGTGCGCTTGGTCTGTCATAGTATTTTTAACCTCGAGAGTTTACAGAACACAATTGTAATAGAGATTTGTGTTCGGCAGTGTTGAACTTCCTACAGAATATTAATATTAACCCGAACTCTTATAAATGTTTTCCGCCTCTGTTCATCGATCGGTTACAACACCTTAGAGTCGGGTAGAGGATAGAAATTAAAATGATGTCTCGTTCTTAATTAAATATAGTTGGATGAGCGAGGACGACATAAGATTCAAAAGGGAGATTCTCGGAGTCTCCATACTTCTAGTACTTGGAAGCCTGTTTATCATATATCCCTTCCTTGACGCAATAATCCTTGCGGTAGCGACGTCCTACCTTCTGAGATTCGCACACAAGGAACTCAACAAACGAATCGAGAACGAGTTCATATCCACTATGGTGATTATATCTTCTGTCATAGGATTCTTCCTGCTTGCTCTTTTCGTATTCATCAACAACTTTAACGACATAATAGGAGGCATCAACATCTTCGTCATCGATCTACAGCAGAACATTGAACAGCTAATCACTGCTTTTAACCTGTCCGAGAGCTTCCGGGCTGAGGTCAGCAGCTTTATGCTGAGCCTATCAGAGCTGTTAAGAAACTACCTAAGAAATACTCTGGCATCCATTCCCGCACTTATGATCGACCTCGGTATTTTCCTTGTAACCTCGATCTATTTCTACAAGGACGGTTCAAAGATAGAAGAGAAACTTTTCTCAGTAATCGAAAGCTTCCCTGAAAACGAAGAGAAAATAATTCGAAGTCTCCTGAGATCCACAGACTCCATCTTCCGCGGAGTTTTCCTGACCCAGTTCATAGTTGCAGGGGTTCTCGCAGTGGTAACGGCGATAGGATTCTACTTGATCGGATTGGTAACAACACCAATACCCTTCATCGGGCTCTGGGCCATCCTGGTCGGCGTGGCTGCCCTACTGCCGCTAATAGCTGCTTTCATGTTCTACGGCCCGATAGGCTTCTACTACGTACTTTACGGGCAGCCCCTCAAAGGAACCCTTATCCTTATCTTCGGGATAGTGTTCCTCAACATCCTTTCAGAAGTTGTTCTAAGACCTTATATTGGCGCCCGCCAGATGAATGAACACCCATTAATAATTTTCACCGGGTTCCTTGCAGGGCCACTAACACTCGGCATCAAAGGTTTAATCCTAGGTCCGCTGATGTTGATCCTTTCGAAGGAATTCCTGCTTAACTACAGCGAACTTGTTTCCGGCGAACCTGAGGAGAGCCGCACCGAGGACAGGGAGGACTAGAGATTTTCCTCCCACAGTTGCTGCATTTCTTGACCCATCTGAACTTCTCCTCTAGAACCGGATCATGAAAACCTCTGAACTCTACACCTAAGTGCAGGGCCAGGTTCTGTAATGCCTTGTCGTCTGTCACGATAAATTCGTCGAGATCAAGCGCCAGGGCCAGAAGTTCTTCATCAACTTCAGATGTGGGAGAGTTCAGTTCCTCAGATTTCTGCCTCACCTTTTCGACAGAATCAGATTCAGGCCGAGATATAGTGTATTCGAGATTCCGGATAATATTCCTGCCATGGCTGCTTTCTACTTCCTCGATTACTTCCGGTGTCAGGTAGACTTCCTCGAAATCAATCTCGCCTCTTCCATGAACTATTACGTTTGTATCAACTACAGCCATATCTTATTTCCCTGATTGTAACCGAATTCATTTACCTGTTAGGCTCTCTCCAACCGGTTGGTATTAAAAATTACTCTGGTAATTCTTGAATGTGATATAAAATGAGTCTACCAAATGCACCGATTGAAAGAATCATAAGAAAAGCAGGAGCAGAAAGAGTTTCACAGGACGCAGTAGAAGAGCTTAGAGAAGCAGTTGAAGATGTAGGAAACGAAATTGCTCGAGAAGCAGTTGAAATGGCAGACCACGCAAACCGGCAGACAGTAAAGGCGGCAGACGTCGAACTCTCAACAAAGTGATAGCATGCCGACACAGATAGAAGCAGGAAAGGTACGGAATGGAACCTATGTCATGATCGACGGGGAGCCATGTGAAGTAAGAAGTGTTTCAAAGTCTTCACCGGGAAAACACGGATCTGCAAAGGCAAAAATTAAAGCCAAGGAGATCTTCGGTGGCAAAAACAAGCATGTTACAAAGCCTGTCGACTCCATGATGATGAGCCCGGATGTCGAGAAAAAGATCGGGCAGATCGTCTCCAAAGACGGAAACATAGCACAGGTTATGGACATGGATACCTACGAGACCGAAGAAATGGAGCTCCCTGACGACCTCAACGTATCAGAAGGACAGGAAATTGAGTACAAGATGATTGAAGACAGGAAGCTTGTTCTGGGAGTTAGAGAGTAAAAAATAAGGGTCGGACAAAAATCCGTCCCGACTAATTCTATATCTTTTTAATTTCAGTATTCGAGATCTCTTTCAATCGAAGCCCCGCATTCAGTTGAGGAGGCTCTGATTGAGACCTGACGGCTATCAACCTTGATTGACGTAGTGTTAATCACTCCATCGCTTGAGAGGTCTACCTTGTCTGTTGCCTGGCTTGGGAACACAACCACCTGTATTTCTCCAAGATTCCCGCCATCCGCTCTTAGAGTGGCGTTCACCCAGTTATTGGAGCTTCCGTAAGCGATTCTGTCGATCTCTATAGTTCTGGCAGAACAGTCCAGAACTTCGTTCTGGGTGTCACTGGCATCTTGAGTGGAGCTTTCAACTAGCTCACCCGACCATTCACTGAAAAGACCTCCAATAGCCATGGCAAAAGCAAGAAGCATTACTGCCGCAATGAGCGGAGATATCCCTTTACTCTTCATATAGCTAAGTTCTGACAGCTCTGAATAAAAAGGTTACGAGCAGGACCCACTATCAAAGGATTATTATTCTCTTTTAACCCACAAAACCCTATGGAATGGAAACGGCTTAGAGAAAAAGTAATTGAAGAGAACTACCCGGCAGAAGACGACCTCCAGGAGCTACATCAAAAATATTCAGAGGTATCCATTTATATTGAAGAAAACTTTGGCCAAGATACCCACTTCGCAGGCTCTGCATCCCGCGGGACGTGCATGAAAGATGATAGAGACATTGACATATTCGTGTTATTTCAGGAAGATACAGAGCGAACAGAACTGGAGGACCAGGGACTTGAAATCGGTAAAGCTGTGTTCAACGAGTTTGGCGGAGAGTTTGAGATAGAGTACGCAGAACACCCGTATACGAAAGGAGAAATCGACGGTTATGAAGTCGAGATAGTGCCATGCTTCGATACCGATCCGGATAGTATAAAGAGCAGCGTAGATCGAACACCTCACCATTCCAGATGGGTAAAGAATAATTTAACCGAAGAAGAGCGAAAAGACGCTGTTATACTCAAAAAATTTCTGGACACAGCTGGTCTGTACGGATCCTCACTCAAAGTTCAGGGCTTCTCGGGGTATCTATGCGAGATCCTTATACATGAATACGGAAGTTTCCAAGAACTTGTCAGGGAGGCGGTTAACTGGAGTGAGAACCCTGTTATAGATCCAGAAGACCATCATGATGGTGAACTCCCGGAAAAACTCAGGAAGAAGTTCGGCGAGGAGTCACTTGTAATCATTGACCCTGTGGACGAGGAAAGGAACGTCGCCTCTGTACTAAGCAGAGAGAACCTCTCACGGTTCATATTCCTGTGCTGGAGGTTCAGACAGGATCCCGGCATGAAGTTCTTCCAGGAAGACGAGAAAGAATATACAGAGTTCGAGCTGAAACAGGAGCTGAAGAAACGAGGGGAGCTGCTTGTACTGGAATTTGATGCGGTTGAAGAAGTAGATGACATCGTCTATCCTCAGATGCGGAAAACACTACGAAGGCTTTCCTCAGAGATCCGCAAGAAAGATTTCCGGATCTACGAGAAAGGTTTTCATGTAGATGATCAGATAAGGATATTCTTCGAACTTGACCGCGAGCTACCCGAAGTACAGGAGAAAAAAGGCCCGAAGGTTTTCCACGGGGAAGAACATCTCTCCGAGTTCACCTCAAAGTACGGCAACGTCTTCGTGAAAGACGATACTTTGACTGCGAAGGTAGAGCGAGAGTACACTAACGCAAAGAAGTTTGTTGAGGATTTTCTTGAAGACAAACTCGAGGCGAAGGGAATTCCTGAAAATATAGCAGAAAAACTTGACACCTACAGCTTTATCGGACCTCTGGAGGGAAGCGATGAATGGTTAAATTACTTGGGAGAAAAGTTTAATGTACAGAAATAACAGGTAGAATACTATGGGAGAAGTCAATATAATCATCGGACTTTCCGGAGTAGGCAAGGGAACAGTACTTGAGCAGACCATGCTTCTTTCGGACAAAGATTACAAACTCATTAACTACGGAGATAGAATGCTGGAGACAGCTAAAAGCGAAGGACTTGTCGAGATCAGGGACGAATTAAAGGAACTGGACCCTGATACAAATAAGAGGATTCAGAAACAGGCCGCCAAGGATATAGTCGGAGAATCAAAGGATAATGACGTAATAGTTGAGACGCACGCAGCTATACAGACACCTTTCGGTTACATCCCCGGCCTTCCCAAGTGGACCGTCGAGAACCTGGAACCTGAGAAAATTATAATGCTTAGGGCTTCTCCTGAAGCAATCTGGCGTAGAACCCAGGAGGATGATTCCCGAGACAGAGAGCACTCCGAAGTCGAGCAGATCAAGGAATACCAGCAGGTAGCCCGTGAAATGGCTTCCACAGGTGCAGTGCTGACAGGCGCATACCTCAAGGTTATTGAGAACAGAGATGGAAAGGCAGAGGCAGCAGCCGAGGAACTGCTTGAAACTCTACGTGCCTGATTCCTCAAAGTAGTAAGTTGGGGAAACCGTGAAGATGTAGGTATTGGCTATTGAAGAAACCAGCCTCCCGGCTACAAAACCCGCGTATCCCAGTTTCTCCAGAAATCCTGCAGAGAAGAAAGCCGCCCCAATCAGAGCCAGTGAAAAAAGCAGGAGAGAAACAACGACGGTCCGGTTTTCTCCAGATGTGTGCATCGAGCTTCCTAAAGCATCCCTGAAATTATTCTCCACTAGAAGCGTAACCGGCAGAAAGTAGCCAAGGTAGCTGATAGCCAATAGCGTGAAAATGAAGAAAGCCCCCGAGAAAGCGATGTATGCTACACTGCCGGTAGCCAGATAAAGCCAGTATCCTAGCGTGACGAAAAGGCTGATAGCGAATCCTACAAAAATACTGCCGAAAGAAGCCGCAAGCACATTTGAGTATCTGTCAAGTACATCCACGAAACCTCTGTAAAGAGATGGATCCGAAGACCGAACCATGGAGGAAAGCATCATAGACGAATAAACACCAAGCACCGACAGTCCAAACAGAGAGCCAAACATCAGTGCAAGCGCGTTAAAAGGATTCATCCGGGTTATTGATGAAGGCGATGATACCAGAAAAACCAGGAAAAGAGAGGCTATAAGCGTAGAGAAGATCTTCGGCACAAAAAGTCTAGGTTCCTGTAGTAACAGTCTAAAACTCTTCCTGAGTATCTTGAATAGCTCCGCCATGAGGGAAGATTAAACAGAACAGCCTATAATTCTACGCCCTGAAACAGAAAGGATTGTTATCAACGAGTAAAAACAAAAGAGAGGTTTTCTACAGGCTTTTATGCCCAAAAGCGCCACAATGATTAAAAGAGTTAACTGACATCGATTAGATATATGGCGAGCCTTTGGGACATTGGTAAAAGTACTGAGGAAAAGCTCGCCGATGAATTGAAGGATAATGGCGAATTTCAGGAAATGGTTGAACAGCACAGGGAGAAATTCGAGCCAAGATTCGAGGACAACATGAACAAGGATGTACCAACCCATCCATACAAGATCTACAGGAACATAGTAGAGTCAAACGAACTGAGCGACGAGGAGAAAGTAGCACTCGAGCAGATGAAGGACGAGTTCGCAGACAAGTGGCAGACACTCAAAAACACACATTCCAACTAGAGTTCATCGGTGAGTACTTCCCAAGGGGAGGGGAGACCACCATTATTTTTCTTTTTAGACAAGTTGAACAGATACGCAGTCATGTAGAAAGGCTTTTGACCAGAAAAGTCAAACTTCAACATATGGAGAGAACAGAACAAATAGATAATCTGCTTGAAAAGAAAAATGCGGACGGTTTTCTCATAATCGATAACTCAGAGAACAGCAGTTTCTACTACCTGACAAAGCTTGAAGTCCATGACCCAGTTTACTACCTTAGAATCCAGGAAAAATCAGTACTGATGGTCCCTCCAATCGAGTACAGCCGTGCAGAGGAAGAAGCAGAGGTAGACGAAGTCATTAACACCGCAGAATTTGAGGAAGGTGATATCAGAAGGGATAAAGAGGCCAAGTTCAAAGCACTGAAAGAACTTCTAAAGGAAAACAGTATCGAGAAACTTGCTGTCCCGGAAAACTTCAGCAGCGGAACCGCGGACAGACTTGGGGAAGAAGGACTGGAGATTAAGCCGGTTCCAGATCCTGTGGAAAAACAGAGATCGATAAAAACCGAGGAAGAAATAGAAAACCTCAGAGAAGCTCAAAAAGTAACCGAGCAAACAATGCAGGAGGCAGAGAAAATACTTGAGGAGTCAAAGATAGAAGGCAATAGAATCTACTACCAAGGCGAGGTTCTGACCTCGGAGAAACTGAAGGCCGAGCTCCACAAATATCTGTTAGATCAGGGCTTTGAACTGACGGATACAGTGGTGGCATCAGGAAAACAGAGCTCAGACCCTCACCAGACCGGTTCCGGTCCTTTAAAACCCCATAAACCGATAATAATCGATCTCTTTCCACGACACCCTTCCGGGTATCACGGTGACATGACTCGGACATTTGTGAAAGGCGAAGCATCTGAAAAGCTGAAGGAAATGGAAAAAGCAGTTAAATCAGCACAGAAGAAAGCATTCCAGTCTCTTGAAGAAAAAGGCGTGACTGGCGAAGAAATGAACAATACTGTCTGCCAGGTTTTCGAGGGACTAGGCTTCCAGACCCTGAGACAGGGCGATATAGATCAGGGCTTCCTCCACTCAGTCGGCCACTCAATAGGGCTTGATGCCCATGAACCGCCAAGACTCGGCCCTTCAGGCGGAGAACTGAAACCGGGAATGGTGCTGACAATCGAGCCAGGCCTTTACAACCCAGAAGTCGGGGGATTAAGATTCGAGGATATGGTTCTGGTGAAAGAGGAAGGATACGAAAACTTCAACAGCATGCACAAGAAGATGGAGATCGATTAATCCAGTTGTTTAACCATGTAAGGCCCTTCTTTTTCATAATCAAATTTCCGGTAGTATTCCCGAGTTCCAACCGCTGAGATAACGACCACCTTGTTCTTTCCAAGCTCTCGGGCTTTTTCCTCGGCTTCCTTCATCAACTTTGTGCCGTACCCCTGGTGCTGGACATCACCCTCACTGCCGATATCTGTAGCGCTGCCCATAACCTTCAGCTGTCGGACAATCAGAGTGTCTCCATCAATCTCCGGTCTGAATGATTCCGGTGGAGCTCTCAGCCGTGTAAATCCTAAGATAATATCGTTTTCAGTATCTTCAAAGCTTAGGAAGTATTCATGCCCTTCGGAAGCCTCGTAGTCCCGTTCAACCAGCTCAATATTCTCTTCTTGTGGCTCTAGATCATGTGTTCTCTTGACGTGACCCACCTCTCTGCATCTTATACAGCGGCATCTTTTACCCTCTTTATGAAGTTCCTGTAGAGCCATCTGTCGCATGTTGGTTAGCTGCGGTCCTGCGTCGACTTCGGTCGATGGGATGTCCCGCATAACCCTCTTAATTCTGACGTGTGGAGGGATGTGGTTCTCCTGAACCTCTTTAAGTCTCTTCTTGGCTTCCTCATCGTCTATAGGCTCAAAATCTCCTTCTTCGTATCTTCTGTATAGCTCGGTTCCCTGAATAACTTCACAGGGGTATATCTTGACTTCGTCCGGCTGCAAATCAGAGTCGCTGAAGGTTTTCTTGAACTTCTCAATATCCTCTTCATATCCTTCGCCAGGAAGTCCAAGCATCAGATGGTATGCAACCTTGAAACCAGCATTTTTCAGCCTTTTAGTGGCTTCAATCACCGGCCCCATGCCGTGTCCTCTGTTCGTGAGTTCGTGGGTCTCGTCGAAGACCGTCTGCACACCCATCTCCGTCCGGGTACCTCCCAGATCAAGTATTCTGTCAATGTGCTCTGTCTCACAGATATCCGGTCTTGTCTCGAAGGTTATCCCAACATTTCGGACCTCTGCGGTCTCGTTCTGTATCTGCGCCTCTTCCAGCGAGTCGGCTTCCTCGCCATCTCTATAGGTGTTCAATCCGTCGAAAGCTCTCTTTATGAACTCTCTCTGGTAATCCGGGTCCTGGAACGGGAAGGTTCCTCCCATGATGATTAATTTGGATTTGTCGATCGAGTGACCGTTTTTCTCGTACTGGCCGAGTCTGTCGTGAACCTGGTCGAACGGATCGTAGTCGTTTCTTATCGCTCTACGTGTCGCTGGTTCTTTCCCAGTATAGCTCTGTGGCGCGTCCTTTCCTTTCGGACAGTAGATACATCCTCCGCCACAGGGTGCTGGCCTCGCCATGATCGCTACGTTGGCGATACCGGAGATTGTCCGCATCGGCTTTGTCTTCAGAAGTTGCCTGGCTTTCTTCTCTTCATCCTCTGCAAACTTGAGGATATCCGAGTTCTTCGGCATACCGTTGAAGTCGGTTTCCCGGCATAATTCCTTTTTCCGGGATTCTATCCGGTCCTTAGATTCTATTTCATCGTTCTCTATTTCTTCGATTATAGTTCGTGAGATTTTCTTCAGCGCTGACATGTATGATCGATTCCAGTGAAAAGTTAAAAAGAAGAACCATCCCCAGTATATAGTATGGATAAATACTTTTTCGCTGGCGCAGGAGTTCTCGTAGCAGCAACCATTTTAACATCACTACTCGCAGCCAGCGGCGGAAACAGTTTTACAGGTCAGCAGAAAGCTGCAATAATACCTCTTGATGGAGCTATAACTTCAACAAGTGATTCGTTTAACCCTCAATCAATCACTCCTTCAAGAGTTAGAGAACTCAACTCGAAAGCCCGTAACAGTGGCGCCTCAGTTGTAATCTACGAATGGAACTCAGGCGGTGGCGCGGTAGTCGCATCAAAAGATATCCGCCGCGAGATTGAATCTCTAGATATGAAAACTGTCTGCCGGTTTAGAGATGCTGCGGCTTCCGGCGCCTACCTAGCCTCGCTCGGATGCGACAGAATTGTAGCCGATTCAGCTTCTATCACAGGAAGCATCGGTGTCAAAAGTTCTTACATGGAGTTTTCCGGGCTGATGGACGAACTTGGGATCGAATACGTGAATATTACTTCCGGGAGCTTGAAAGATGCAGGATCTCCCTATAAAAACATTACAGATCAGGAAAGAGAGGTTCTACAAGAGAAAACAGATATAATCCACAGAGAATTTGTAGCCGATGTAAAGAGTGAGAGAAATCTCAACCAGAGCCAGGTTGAAGAAGTTAGAACCGGTGAGATCTTTCTAGGAACTGAGGCAAAGGAACTTGGACTGGTTGATACTTTAGGCGGAAGACAGGTAGCTATAAGAGAAGCAGAAAACCTGACAGGAACCGAGCTGAGAACAGAGACTATCGAGATAGAGTCAGATCTTAGCCTGTTATCCTTGCTGAACGCAAACTCCAATCTTGCCAGTATTCTAGGAAACTCTAACGTTATAGAGGCAAGTTGGAGATAGTTAGAAGAACCATTAGAATAATTTATTTGAACAAGAGAAATTAGGAAACTGAAATGAGAGTTATTTACTCTCCTGGGCCCTCGGGACCTTTCTTCCCGGGATTATCCGGCTCTTCATCGGAGTGTTGCCAGAGCATGTCAAACACAGGCTCCATAGTCTGCTCCGCCATGTGATCGCTCTTCGTCCAGAAAGCGGTATCCTGGGTATCATGGACTTCGTCGTGTGTCATTGACATTGTAAGAGCGTCGTTATCGATTATTGCGAACCGTCCTTCTGGAACGTCGAAATCGTTGCCCTGAAGGTGTCTGACATCGGAGAACTCTTTCATCTCCTCGAAAGCCTCTCTGTTATTATCTGTTACCGGTGCAAGAACCTGAACGTTAACTCCGTTCTCTCTTGCACTCTTGAGAAGATCTGAATGGTTCTCATGAAGATCGTTGAGACCTTCTTCTGAAGTTACAATTTTAATACTCTCTTCAGCGTCCTGGAACATTGTTCCCATATGCTGGTTGATCTGGTGTGATCCTTTGAGGGATCCTGACATTTCTTCAGGCTCAACGAGCTCAAGGCCCTGATCGTAGAGGCTTTCCAGCTCGTCTACTGCTTCAGAATCCTTGAAACTATCTAGTTTGTCGAGTTTCTCTTCAAGTTCTCTCCTGTGCTGGCTCTTGATGTTTTCAATTGCCTGCTCTGGAGGGATTGCCACGTATTCCATTGGCTGAGAAGATTTGATCACGGCGAATCCTTTTTCTGCAAGAGACTCAAGTACGTCGTAAGCTCTTGACCGCGGAACATTTGTCATCTCTGACAGCTCTCCAGCAGTCGAAACTCCTCTGCTGATAAGTGCAGAGTAGATCTTTCTTTCGTACATATTCAGTCCTATATCTTCCAGCTTGTCCAGAGTCTCTTGACTTGCAACCATTTTTTGTTACACCGTGTCTGTGAAACCATTCTTTACGAGTAGTTATAAACCTTATCCGGCTTTTTTACCACTCGCAAGCTAAATGTTTATCATTAACGAGTAATAATTAATTAGAAGTGAAGATTTATAAAATACTCCTTGCCTTCTGCTTCAGTTTACTGACTAATCCCTCAGCCTTTTTCCCGTAAACCTCGCGGTTTTCCCTGAGACCCTTCCATTCCAGACCGTCAAACACGCTGTCAATCTGATTATCATAAGAATCATAGAAACAGACAGAGTTCAGACCGAACTTCGGATCTCGTTCAATCTCGTTATCAGTGTAGCCAAACAGCAGAATACCGAGCGGCTGCTTTCCGGAGGGAACATCTAGCTGGTCGGCAACCACATCCTCATCGAAACCACCGATCCAGCAGGAACCTATACCTTCCTCTTTAGCTACTAGACGCATGTTCTGAGCCGCGATCGCCGCCTCCGAATTAGAAGCTTCACGGGCGAAATGGTTACCAACGTGCCGGGCCATCCGGTCGATATCCGCAACAAGCACAACCGCAGTCGGAGCCTCTGAAACCCTGCTGTCGCCGCTGGCCTCATCCATAAACTCCAGTTTCTGGTCGTCTTCAACAACTATAAACTCCAGGCTCTGTACATTTTTAGGCGAAGGCGCCTGTCTCCCAGCCTCCAGAATCTTACCCATCTTCTTCCTAGGTATTACTTCATCTTTACACGAGCGAAAGGATTTAAGGTCCTGAACGAGTTCGAAAACTGACATTATACAGAGTAATCCGCACTCAGTGTTTAAACCTTTGATGACCAAAAACCAGATATGAAATTCTCAAAACTCGTACCGGTTTACCAGGAGTTAGGCTCGACGCAGTCAACACTGGAGAAAACCACAATCCTGGCAGATTTCTTCAGGGAAAACCCCGGCCAGCTGGAAGACCTTGTTCTACTCTGCATGGGCAGGCCGTTCCCGGACTGGCAGAACCTCGATCTTGGGATATCCAGCAACATGATGGTAGAAATAATCAAGGAATCGACAGGTAGAAGCGAGGAAGAGATCGAAGAAGCTTGGAAAGAAGAAGGCGACCTCGGCACTGCCGCGGAGAAAATGGTGGAGAAAAAGACTCAACAGCAGTTAATGACAAAAACGGTAACCGTCGAAAGACTGATGGAGAAACTGGAGAAAGTCGCCAAAATGGAAAAAGAAGGTCTCTCAGAATCAGTCAGCCAAGACAAGAAGAAGAAACAGCTCGCCGAACTGATCTCCTCCGCAGACCCGATAGAGGCGAAATACATCACTCGAGTTATTTTACAGACCCTGAGACTGGGAGTAGGGGAAGGCATAATTCGGGATGCTCTGGCGGAAGCATTCTTCGACGGGGAACACGCCGAGGAAATACAGAGAGCCTACGACCTGACCAACGACTTCACAGAGGTAGCCAGGGCATGCAAAAAAGGAGTGGAGGAACTGGAAAAACTGGAGATCGAGCTCTTCCGGCCGATCAACTCAATGCTCGCCAAGAAAGTCGACACAATAGAGGAAGGCTTCGAGGAAGTCGGAGAACCTGCAGCTATAGACTACAAGTACGACGGTATGAGAGCCCAAATACACAAGAAAGGAGATGATGTCAAGGTTTTCACTCGGCGACTGGAGGACGTCACAGAGCAGTTCCCGGATGTGAAAAAAACCTTCAGAGAAAACGTGGATACAGAAAAATGCATTGTGGATGCAGAAATAGTGGCATACGACCCTGAAGACGGCTCCACTATACCCTTCCAGAAATTATCGAAGAGGATTAAGAGAAAATACGATATCCAGAAGCTGAAAAAAGATATTCCTGTCGAGGTAAGACCTTTCGACCTGATCTACGAAGACGGTTCAAAGCTTAATACCCCGTACCAGAAGCGGTGGGAGAGACTGGAAATGATAGTTGAAGAAGACAAACACAAGATCAGGATGGCAGATCACGATGTCACAGATAAATCTGAGAAAGTACAGGAGCTCCAGCAGAAAAGTCTTTCTGACGGTCATGAAGGCATCATGATGAAGTCTCTTGACGCAGAGTACAAGCCAGGTAACAGGGTTGGATATATGGTGAAGCTGAAACCTGTGATGGAAACCCTGGACCTCGCTATAATCGGCGCGAAATGGGGAGAAGGCAGGAGAAGCAACTGGCTCTCCCGCCTGAAACTTGGGTGCTGGGATGAAGACAGCCAGGAATACAAGATGGTCGGAAGGATGGCCACCGGCTTAACCGATGAACAGCTTGAGGAGATCACCGAGAAGCTGAAGCCTCTGATCATCGAGGAAAATGGAAGAGATGTCAAAGTGAAATCTGAAGTAATCATCGAAGCGGAGTACGAGGAGATTCAGAAATCGCCGAACTATGATTCCGGATACGCATTAAGATTCCCTAGGATGAAGCAGTTCCGAGATGACAAAGAGGAAGCCGATTCACTTGAAAAAGTCGAGAACCTGTACGACGGGCAGTAAGTTTTTT
>JBLGBN010000011.1:0-28531 GCA_047617745.1 Candidatus Nanohaloarchaea archaeon | reverse complement strand
TCAACGACTTTAACAATGACGGCTGGGAGGATGTGCTTGGTGTAGACGGAGATAAAGCTGTGCTTTTCGAGAACAGAAAGGGAGAGTTTCGGAAAACAGGTTACCTTTCGGAGTATAGAAACATCGCCGCAGCCCATTTCTTTGATTATGATAAGTCAGGTTACGACGATCTTCTCCTGCTCAGGCAGAACGCAGAACCTGTACTTCTGGAAAACAGGCAGGGAGAGGGTTTCAGTAAGGTCGAAGCCGGTTTTGACCAGAGGTTAACCCGGCCCTATGGAGCCGCTTCAGCCGATTATGATGGAGATGGGTGTCTGGATATCTTCATAACGCAGTGGGGAGGAGATACTCTCTACAATCAGGCGCAGAGGGTGCATGACGAGCACCCGGATTACAGGCCAACCGCTGAAACATCTTACCCCAACTACTTCTACGAGGGGAACTGTGAAAGCTTCGAACAAGCAAATGAAAAGGCGAATATAGGCGGTGAAGGTTATTTCACTTTCACAGCTTCCTTCACTGACTTCTCGGGTAACAAATATCCTGATATCTACATGCCCAATGACTTTGGCAGGGATATTTTCTACAGAAATAACGGTAACGGGACTTTTACACCGGTCGATATAGGGCCTGAGTCGGACAGGAACGCTATGTCAAGTGAAACAGGTTTCTTCAACAACGACTCCCGGCCGGACATATTTGTTACAAATGTATACTACCCTGAAAACTTCACCGATGAACATGAAAAGAGGCTGGTAGGTGACAACGTCCCGCTCCCACTCGGCAATAACATGTTCATGAACAACGGTTCCGGTTTTGAGGATAAGGCTTCCGAGTACAACATCAGAAAGGGGGGCTGGGGCTGGGCTTCCACATTCAGCGATTTCTCGAATAACGGACGACAGTCGATAATACACGCTACTGATAACAGGCACTATGATTACCGGGCGCCGAGGAAGTACAGGCAGATGTCAGTTTTCAGGAGACTGGAGAATGGTTCCTTCCAAAGACTAGACTCGATCAGGCATGGTTTTGAGGTCGATGCAAGCAGAGGGGTTTCCAAGATAGATTTCAATAATGACGGGAAACTGGACCTGGTTGCTTCCACACATCAGAGAACGAGGCATAATTCGGAGCCATTAAAGCTTTATGAAAATACCAACGCCTCAGGTAGCTTCCTCCAGGTTATGCTAAAGCCCGGAAACTACATATCCACGAACACAAGGCTATTACTGAACACAACTGCAGGGGTGCAGAGAAGGGTTCTTAACTCGAGAAGTGATTTCATGTCGCAGGAATCGCAGATGGCGCATTTCGGTTTAGAGGGCAATTTAACATCTCTAAAAGTAATTTATCCGGATGGGAAGGAGTTTGGTTTTGAATCCATAAAACCGGACCGGAGATACATAATTGACCGGAGAGAAGAATCAATAGAGGTGGTGGGTTAATGGAGAGAATCAGGGATAAGCTGAGAAAAATTGAGGATTTCCAGGATTCTCTTGTTGGGAGAATCGGCGATTACACAGTTGATCTCCTATACTACAGCTTTGCGTTCGTATTTTTCTACTTCGGGATTCAGAAACCGGCGCCTGTTGTATCACCTCCCCGGTTCCCGGTAAGTTCTGCGCTAGCTGAAACAGGTATACCGCTAGCCTTGGGAACTGTTATTCTGATAATCGGGATTTACGAAGTAGCTCTGGCAGTACTTTTCTTCTTCAAAAAGATAAAACTGGCTTTCTGGCCCTTCCTGATCCATCAGGCGACAGGTTTCGCGGTGCTGGTTATAATACCCTTCGAAGTGTTTCAACCGCCCTGGATAGAGCTGGGAGCTGTAACCTTCCCCTGGTACCTTGGAGGGTTTTCGGCCTTTGTCTTCAAGAACGTGATATTCATCTCCGCTTTTCTGATGCTTTATTATGTCGAAATGGAAAGAGCCGGGCAGGAGCCATAAGAGTATTTGACCTAATTCTGGATTCATGAAGAAGCTGATTGAAAACCCGTTTTTTTGAGGCTGAGGAGGTTCTTTCGGAGTGCTTGAGAAGGAATTACATGGTGCAGCTGTCCGGTTTATTATCAGGGGAGGTAAGCCAAAGCTATAGTATAGGAGAAAGACTTGTCATCAAGAAACAGGGCTCGGCGCTGCTCTCCTTTCATTTACCGCTTCAGGCAGGTCATTGATCTTGTAATCTATTTTAGCTTCTGAATTAGCTAAACAAAGATCATCTGTAGTCGTTAGTTAATAGAAAATATGTGAATGAATTCTAAAACCGGTATATGTCCTTTCGCTATGTGGGAGTTCTCTAGGTTATATCCAAAAACGATTTAATCAACTGGAGGAAAAAAGTCATAATGCCTGACAAAGCCATAGAAAATCGGCTAGAAGAGATAGTAGAGCAGAAAGTTCAAGAACAAATGAGGGAAGAGAAGAAAAAAAATACGAGAAGAAATCAAGCAGGAAACAACAGGTGGCACAGACGATGCTAATGCGCAGGAGAAGCTTTCTCGCCGTAAATTCATGAAGATGACTGGTCTAGGTGCAGGAGTAATTGGGCTATCTTCGGTAGCTTCTGCTTGGTCTTTGATTCAGCCCAGCAGTCAAGGAACAAGTGAAATAGATGCGGACTTGGTGGATGGAGAAAATGCAGATAATCTCGGCCCCAGCAGTACACAGAACTTTTCTCCCTCAAAATCTGGTTATATATCGAACATTGTTTCTAGTTCTAATAGTAGTGGCGGCTCTACTAGCTCAAAGAGCGGATTCTGGATTGCTAATAAAGCAAGTTTTAGTGCTAGTAACGATGGCTATAATGGTACTATTTCATCCTCATTTACCGTAACGTTTGCTGATGGAAGTACTGTCAATGAGTCTTTTAGTTTAAGTAATGGTGAATCAAATAGCGGAGAGTTTTCCTTTGGCGGGACATACCCAGTGATTAAGGTCAAGGTAAGTGCTGGTAACTACTCTTCTGCAAGTCTTGATTTACATTGTCGAGCAACCCCGCCTCATAGTCATAATATCTAGTTTCGTATTCTTACACCTTTCAGAGAGTGTCTTGCCTCGCCCGGCGAACCATTTTCTTAAGCTTCATTTCCCTATTTCTTGACATGAAGAATCTGATTGAAAACCCTGATTTCTCGGAGGCGGAGGAAATAATATCTGAATACCTCAGGAGAAACTATACTTTACAGCTTTCTGGTCTATGCTCGGTTAATTACCAGGGAAGGGCTAAATCCAAGCTGGATCGGGGTGAAAGAATTGTAATCAAGAAACAGGACTCCGCGCTTCTCGTCCACGGACCTGAGAACTACCAGCCGAAGAACTGGCAGCCGGAAGTGGATGAGTGGGAGGTCAAGGCTCAGGAAGACGAGCTTCTGCTCAAAGGAAAACGGAAAAATCCGGACGAAGTTGTGGAGATACGGTTTGAGGACCTCGATTTCCTTATGGTGGCGCAGCTGGTAGACAGCTCTGATCTGAAGATTCGAGGCCACGAAGTTGATATTCATGAATCCATTGAGGAGGATCCGGGTATTGTTGAGGAAGACCTGAAAGTGGTTGAAAGGGAAAGAGAGACTCCTGCCGGTTTCATTGATGTGTTTGCCCGCGATATAGATGACAACTATGTAGTGATTGAGGTAAAGAGAAACCCGGATTATAACACTGTTCTCCAGCTTCAGCGGTACGTTGATGAGATCGAAGACGAGTTCTCAGGGAGTATCAGAGGTATTCTTGTAGCGCCGAAGATGACAGACAAGGTTCTAGACTACCTTGAGGAGCGCGGCCTTGAGTTCGTCGAAGTGGAGATGGAGGATGTAATCGCATCCTACGAGGCAATTGACGATTCCCAGTCCGGTCTAAGCGACTTCGGCCCTGATTATGAAGCTGATTAAATCTCCGTACGGTAGGAATCCATAATCTCATTTACTTCTTCATCGACATTTCCAAAATAGATTAAATCAATTTCAGTGTCTTTCCAACTTTTACTGTATTCATGAGCGCAAACTTGGTAATTACCAGATTCTGACCGGAAAATAGCCTCTCTACCTTCTTGATACTCCTCTACATTATAGGGGAATGTGAAATCAATCGTCGAATCAGAGTTGACTAGAGATTCGTATACTTCGTCTATCGACTTACTTGTCTTCCAAGATGAGGTATTGAAGTTGGATCTGCGCCTTCTCTCCTGCTTCCGGTGTCTTATCACAGAAAAAGAAAAATGGAAGTAAAATGTTAAATTAGAAATCCTTGTGAATCCAGTAGCGCTCAACTTTCTCGGGATTGAACCAGTGGATTTCGTCGTCTGCATCCACCTTGATCAGTCCTGAACTCAGGAACTCTGTATTATGTTTGTGTAGCTCTCTTTCTTCGCCTGAGTCTGTTTTGATCATTACCTCGCCCTTCTCGTCGACCGCCTTCTGTAGTCTGTCAAACATTTGATTTCACCTAATAAAGGATTAGCAGGGAACTGTCAAAAAGTTTCCGACCGATTTTTCCGTGTATGTGCAGTATAGCAGGAGCAGAAAACCCTGAAGTAGTAGAAAGACTGATCGAAAGGACAGAGCATAGAGGCGGAAGCAGTGAAATAGAGGAATTAAAGGATTTTTCTCTAGGACATGTTCTTCATTCGATTATTGGCGTAGTTGAACAGCCTCTTCAAGACAAGGGACTGATTTCAGCCAACTGCGAGATATACAACTGGAAGGAGCTGCGTGACAAATATGGTTTGGAGGCTGAGAATGACGCCGAACTTCTACTTAAGCTCCTGGATGAGAAAGGTCTAGATGCGTTAGAAGAGGTAGAGGGAATCTACGCGTTCGCATACTCGAGATCTAATGAAGTTGTAATAGCTCGGGACAGTCTTGGAGTTAACCCCGTCTGGTATTCGGAAGATCCATTTGTTTTCTGCTCCGAGAAACAGGCGTTGGAGAAAGAAGGATTAACGCCCCGGGAACTTCATCCCCGGCAGATCCTGGTATACAATATTGAAACTGGAGAACTCAGATTCGAGAACAGAGATTTCTTCGAAATAGATGTCAATGAAGGAAAAAAACTGGATGAATGCGCGGAAGAGATCAAGGATTTATTCCTCAAGGCAGTGAAGAAGAGGATACCTGAGGAGAAGGAGACCGCGTTGCTTTTCTCTGGAGGTGTGGATTCTACACTTGTTGCTGCAGCACTTCAGGAACTGGGTGCAGATTTTACCGCATATACAGCAGGTATACAGCACGGCAACGTTAACGCTCCCAGGGATGTCGAGTGGGCAGAGGAGATTGCAGAGAAAATGGATATCGACCTTGAAGTCCGTGAATCCAATCTGGAGGAAGTGGAGAGTAGCCTGGAAAATATAACCGACTGGATCTCCTCAACTTCTGTTGTGAAGAATGGTGTGGCACTGCCATTCCACCTATCGCTCCAGCAGGCCGGTGAGAAAGTCGTTATGTCAGGTCTGGGCTCGGAGCAGCTTTACGCAGGTTACCACAGACAGCAGGGTTACCTGAACAAAGAGTGCTTATCCGGTTTGAGAGGTATATTCGAGCGGGATCTATACAGAGATAATGTCGTCAGTTTCAGGAACGGGTGTGAGTTAAGAGTTCCTTTCCTTGATCATGAGCTGATCAAACATGCGCTCACAATACCAGAGGATTACAAGGTCAAAGAGAATTACCGGAAATACGTTCTCAGAAAAGCCGCTGAGAAACTAGGAGTGCCAGAAAAAGTTGCATGGAGAGGTAAAACCGCTGCACAGTATGGAAGTAATTTTGACAAGGCAATTTCCCGTATCTCAAAGAACAAGGGCTTTAAACACAAGCAGGAGCACCTGAACTCTCTTCGGGATGAACCCAACAACCAGCTGGTGGCGCTGACTTCTGGGGGTAAAGATTCCAACGCAGCGCTCTACAGGATGAAACGTAGAAACAACGATATCAGCTGTCTATTGACTTTGAGAAGTGAAAATAAGGATAGCTACATGTTTGACTCAGAGAAATCGAAGTCGAGCATAGAATGGCAGTCTGAGAAGCTTGGAGTCCCGCTGTTAGTCCAGAATACTGAAGGTGAGAAGGAGGAAGAACTGGAGGATCTGAAGGAAGGACTAATGAGAGCAGTTGAAGATTATGAAGTGGAGGGTGTAATCGCAGGGGCGTTAGCTTCGACATACCAGCGTGATAGAGTGGAGAAAGTAGCTGAAGAGCTTGGTCTGAAGGTTTTCGCACCTCTCTGGCAGGAGGATCAGGAAAACTACATGAAGTGGCTTATTAGGGAAGGCTTCGAGGTAAAAATAACTGACGTTGCAGCCCGCGGATTAGATGAAAGCTGGGAGGGAAAGATTCTTGATGAAAATTCTGTGGAGGAACTTATCGAGCTTTCCCGCGAGTACGGCTTCAATGCAGCTGGCGAAGGCGGAGAGTACGAGACAGAGGTTGTCGCTTTCCCTGATTCTATTCTCTCAGATGATTAAGGTTAGAATAAATATGGCGAGCGTTAGACCTGCCAACACACCCTGTATTATAGCGGATCCTAGGACCGAAATTATAGTGTAAAACGCTGCTCTTGAACTTATTCCTGTATCGCCGGTTAACAGGTATTCTCTGATAAGAACCACGGCCGTGATACCGACTATAGTTCCTACAGGTCCGGCTACAAAGAAGAAAATTACTCCTGCTATAGCAGCCATTTGAACGGTTTTGCTAGAAGCACCTCCCGCCTTTGAGCCTATAGCCCCGGCAAAAAGATCGAAAACAAGCGCTGTCAAAGCTGTAAGATACATCAGAATTAGAGGTAGAATGCCTGGCTGTGTGAAACCAGTGTTCCACCAGTAAATGCTGATGCCGGCGATAGAGATCAATGATCCGGGAACAAGCGGCAGAAAGCTACCTATTACACCTGCTGCAAGTAACGCCAGGGTTATGATCAGTATAATTTCCATTGTTATTTTAACTCGAGATATTCGTCTAAAGTTTTCATCTCACTGATTTTCATTCCTAAATCCTCTACATCATTATCTTCAGTTACATTATCTGTTTTCAGTGAATAGTACTGTTCTTTTCCAAAAGGTGAGATAGGGATTCTCTCAGAGAAAGACATGGACAGTCTGAATAATGGCATTGGGAGGTCAAGAACCTCTAGATTCCGTCCTCTAGAGTTATCTATCATCTCGGCGATTTCAGCCAGACTGAGTTTTTCAGGTCCTCCGATCTCAAATATTTTGTCTGAGTAGTCATCTTTCAATGATTCCTCTATACATCGAACTGCGTCGTCGATATGTACCGGCTGGAATCTGGTGTTTTTGCCTGGCAAAACCGTCAGGTAGGGGGTTGTAAGTTTTGATATGAAATCCAGGAATTCGCCTCCTTCTCCAAACATGGTTGATGGTTTCATTATACGCCAGTCCAGATCAGATTTTTTTACATACTCTTCAGCCTCTCCTTTAGTTCGGAGGTATTGGGTTCTTGCGTTTTTATCCGCTCCGAGAGCGCTCATGTGGAAGAATTTTTCAACACGGTCCTGTTCAGATTGATCCACAACATTTCTTGTACCTTCTACATGGATTTTCCTATATGGCACAGCAGGTTTCTTTAGAGGGGAAAGGGCCACGAGATGGATTACGCAATCGTAACCGGAGAAGTCGAGAGAATCTTTTTTAGTTACATCTATCCTCTTTCGGTTCACTTCCTCTGGGAGCTCCAGAATGGATTTTTCAGGGGTTAATCCTCCAACTGTTATTTCATGATTCCTGCTAAGTTTCTGAATCAAATGCGAGCCTACAAACCCTGTGCCCCCGGTTATGAAAATCTCCATGATATTTCCTTCTCCTCAAGCGTTTAACTTCCACCGGTTTCTTCTTAAGATTTCAATACTCAAAGATTCAGTATGCCGACCGATATTGATTCTGACAAACTGGAAGATATCCAAAATTCCGATGAAACATGGGTAATCGACTTCTGGGCGGACTGGTGCCAGCCATGCAAAAAGCTCGCACCGATCTTCGAAGAGGTTTCCGAAGAAATAGAGGGTGTGAACTTTGGAAAAGTAGATATGGAGGAACACCAGCAGCTGGGAACATCTATGGGGGTTAGAGCTCTGCCGACAATGGTAATAATGAAGGGAGATGAGGAAGTAGCCAGAACCTCGGGAGTCAAAAAGAAAGGCGAGCTGAAGGACTGGATCCAGGAAAACTCCTAGAGACGCCCTGTCCAGTCAACTTCGCCGTAACCTGTTTCCTCATTCTCTATTCTTTTCTCTATTTCCTCAGCAACTTCTTCTGGCTCTCTACCTGTAGTATCTACTTCAATAATATTTTCCTGCAACCCAGCTGCTTCGGTAAGTATCACATCGAGCATCTCTGATTCAACATTCTCTTGAATCTTCTCTTCGTCATAATCTCTTTTTTCCAGTCTCTGTTCAAGCTCTTCCGGGTCGCATCTGAGAACCACACAGTAATCTGCCGGGAAATGATGTGAGAGATGGCCTTCGATCAAAATATCTTTATCCTTGTCTATTTCCTCGTCCAGTTTCTGTTTCATCTCATTTATATCGACCTCGAACTCACTGCCGCTGCTATCGCCTAGCCCGTATTCTTTCACGAATCCGGTAAGATCGATCACTTCAAAACCGCTTAGGTGCTCTGAAACACTGGTTTTCCCGGTTCCCGGTGTCCCGGTCAGAGATACTATCATCAATGTCTAAGTCTGGCCGGTGAAAGCATAAAAGATTGACAGAGCCAGTAGTTGATGTGATAGAATAATGGCTGAAATCGATGTCTGGACAGAAAAGTACAGGCCTGACACCTTGACCGAGGTCGTTGGCCAGGAGAAAATAGTTGACCGTCTGACTTCATTCGTTGAAGAGGATTCTATTCCGCATCTTATGTTCGCAGGGCCAGCAGGGACAGGTAAAACCACATGCGCGATGGCGCTGGCAAAAGATCTCTACGGCGATTCATGGAGACAGAACTTTATGGAGACAAACGCCTCCGACGAGAGGGGTATCGACGTTGTCCGGGAAAGAATCAAGGATTTCGCCCGCACCAAACCGGTTAATGCAGACTACAAGATAATATTCCTGGATGAAGCGGACGCACTGACACAGGACGCACAGCAGGCATTGAGAAGGACAATGGAGCAGTTCTCGGATAACTGCCGTTTCATCCTATCATGCAACTATTCATCAAAGATCATAGACCCAATACAGTCTAGATGCGCCGTTTTCAGGTTCAACCGTCTGGACGATGAGGACGTAGAGGAATACATAACCAGGATCGCAGAGAATGAAGGCTTCAAGATCTCAAGAGAGGCGATAGATGCAGTTCTAAGAGTTTCAGGCGGCGATCTCAGGAGGGTGACTAACGTACTTCAGACAGCTTCAATGACAGAGGACAAGATCGAGGAGGAAGATATTTATGGTGCATCAGCTTCTCTGAAGCCGGACGAGACAGAGGAAATACTTGAGAAAGCATTGAAAGGAGAGTTCATCGACGCCCGAGAACAGCTTGCAGATATAATGATTGAAAGAGGATTGGACGGTCAGGACGTGATCAATGCAATCCACAGGGAAGTCATGAATCTGGATGTATCTGACCGGGCCAAGCTGGAGATAATTGAGCACCTGGGCGAGTTCGAGTTCCGGATCGCGGAAGGAGGAACATCCGACATCCAGATCGAAGCCCTCTTGGCCAAAATAGCAGATCTAGATCAAAAATGATAAGACAAAAACCTGAAAGCCATTTCTCGAATGGCTTATTGCGTGTTAACCGAGCGTAACCAGTTATGTGGGTACAAAAATACAGGCCAGAGTCCCTGTCGGATTACAGGGGAGCCAGTAGCGAGAAAGAGGAGCTGAAGGAGTGGGCCGAGAACTGGGAGACAGGGGATAAACCCGTTCTTCTACATGGACCAGCGGGCACCGGAAAAACCTCTCTGGTAGAGGCTTTAGCGAATGATCTCGGCTATGAGATGGTCGAGACAAACGCATCAGATGTGAGAACCAAGAGCAAATTGAAAACCGAGCTGAAGCAGGCTACCCAGCAGAAATCATTTTTTGGCGGTAAGAAGCTGATACTAGTTGATGAAGTAGACGGAATGTCCGCGACAGATAGAGGGGGGACAAAAGAGCTGGGCAGGATTCTAGATGAGACAAAGTTTCCTATCGTCATGACTGCGAACGACGCATATGACTCCAAGATTCGTTCTCTGAGAAATAGGGCTAAACTTATTGAGATTGGAAAAGTACATACTAACTCGATCAACGCACATCTGAAAGAAATACTTGAAGAAGAGGGCATTGAGTATGATGAAAAAGCTGTGAAGAAGATTGCCCGACAGGCAAATGGCCAGATGAGATCCGCTATAAACGATCTTCAGGCGGTCGCTGCAGGAGAGGATAAACTCACGGAGGAAAACCTCAACGCTGTGGGGGTAAGAGATGTGGAGCAGGATATATTCGATGCGTTGAAAATGATTTTCAAGACTGAGGATGCTCAGACTGCGAAGGATGCGACTGACAATCTGGATGAAGATCCGGATACATTTCTGCAGTGGGTCCGTGAGAACATCCCACGTGAATACGTTCGTTCGGGTGATACCGCTACGGCTTACAACTGGATTTCAAAGGCTGACCTGTTTAATGGCAGAATTAGGAGGCGGATGAACTGGAAGCTGCTGAAGTATGTGTACGCTTTCTCAACGATCGGCGTTGCGTTGAGCAAACAGGAGAGATACCAGGGCTGGACCAAGTACCAGTACCCTTCCAAGATCCGGCAGATGGGTTCGTCTCGAGCCTCAAGAAACAAGTTGGAGGAGATATCGAAGAAGCTGGGAGAAAAACTTCACGTTTCTCTAAATGAATCGAAATCTATGATGCCTTTTATCGCCCTGCTTTTGGAATACAACGAGGAAAGATTCGCCGAACAGCTGGACCTAGATGAGGACGAAGTCGAGTTCATTGAGAAGTTCCGTGATTAACCTATGCAGTTGAGCCTGACCTGTTTATCTGAGGAGCTAAGCGTCACGTTGAAGCATCCGTTGGAACTCCAGTGAGTGGTTTCAGTTTCATATCCGGATATGCTTGATACCATCAGTTTGAAGTTTTCCACTTCTCTCTCGTCGAAGTGGTTTACTTTTTCTGCAGACTCTTTCACCATCTCCACAACTTTTCCTGTGTCGTCGCTTTCATAGCTTCTTTCCTGCACCTCTGATATACTTGAAGCGGTCGATATGACTATGAAGCCCATAAGAACTGAGGATATAAGCATGAACTGTCCTTTCACTATCTCCACCTCAAGGCTATCCGGTACGGCATGAATGTGTTTTCTTTCACCGCGCCTATATTTTCTGTTGATATCTGTGTTTCCTCCTGGGCGCCGAACTCGGTGGTTTCCTCAGAGAGCCAGTGAATAACAGAGGAGATCATCTTTTTCTCCGCAGCGTTATATCTTTCTTTGTAGCCGAGCCTTGCAAGTTTGTCGCCCGGGAAGCCTTCAAAGCTTGTTCTGTAGTTTATAACCTCTATATCGCTGTCCCCTGTGTAGATAAACTCTGCTGCGGTACCGTTCTGGATTGCTTCTTCGCTGGGAAAGTAAACAGTGTATCTCTTGCCGAGAATTGTATGTGATTCGCCATTCAGGAAAGCGCCCTCCCCCTGATCGCCGTAATCCCCGTTACGGTTCAGATCGATGTTTAACGCACGTATGTCGTTTTCGCTGCAGAACTTGTCGTCTTCACCTAGTTTTGTGCTTATAGCTCTGTATTCAACTTTTTCGCCGGTTTCATATTCCTGGAAGCTGAAGTTGCCGCGGGTAAGGTTTCCGTCAACAGTTCCATCTTCAACACAGGCTGTGTTAGGGTAGCCGTCAATTTTTGCAGGATCGACCTGTTGCATGCTGTAGTTGGTGACATTCCATTCGGTTATCTGGTAGGCGCCCTGATCGCTGGACAGTAGAGCCTCTGAACGTTTAAATTTCTGGCTGTTGGATGAGCTGATATTACCGGCAGGAGTTAGATTAAGGTTTCCAAGGTCGCCGTTCACACCTTTGAAGTAGGTCTGCAAGGTCTCTGATTCAGATTCATCTGTGAAGCTACCTCCAACGGAATCGCCGGGATTATCCCTGTAATCTATCCGGTACGGCATATCCACCCATTTCAGACCTGTACTGGTTATGAAGTTGTCTCTAAGATTGTTGTTTGTGTCGTAGAAATCTGTTCTCTCCAGATCCATCATCAAGAGCACTGATCCATCTGACATGAAATCCTGGACTTTTCCAGGATCTTCATCGAGCACACCGGTCGTAAGTGTCCCTCTTTCTCTGAAAACCAGTATGTCGTAGTCCTCAAGATCTTCCCGATCGACTGCTACTGAGTCAACCTCTACACCGGTGTCTATATCGTTTACCTCGCTTTCCAGCACTTTCTTTAGCCGGATTATCTGGGTTGAGTTATAGAGTTCGAGGTCACCTTCGTTACTGCTGTCGTCGTAGTATATTTCGTTGAACTCCCAGTGGTCTCCGCCCGGTCCGTCCCCCCAGTAGAGAAATTCGTCCCGGTAGTAAGGACCCTCTGCCGAGGAGAACTGGCATCTAGTGCCGTTGTCAACCCATACGGTGTCATAGTCTTCGTTGGTATTACCGGTTGAAATACTAGGGTTACTGTCCGTTACATAAATGTAGGCTCCCGCCCTTTCATTGACAGTTCTCAGTATATCCGAGTTGTCGGAGAGTTCTTCGAGATCATCGTCTTGGTAGCACTGATCTCCCAGATCGGCTACGGGCTCTACGGTTTCATTGTATCTGTCGATCTCTCTTATATTGAATCCAACTGTCTGCCTGCTTATCGGGACGTTTTCAACTGTTCCGGAGGCGGTGACCCGATCCCGGCTAAGTGCTTCACTCGCTGTAACCAGTGAACCGGTCTCACCTCCACGGATAAAGCTTTCTGTATCACCGGTTTTCTCCATTACATAGGTGAAATCTTCGGCTATAACCTCTTTCTGGAAGTTGCTCCAGTCGGTTGCAGGGTCGGAGGGAGCGTTTCCGAGTATAAATCCAAACATTACGAGGAGGGCTGTCATTACCTCTATCATGTAGCCGGCTCCTTTCCTTCTTACCATGCTGACACCTCGATTCTTACCGGTTCCCCCTCCAGGACTGCCAGCCGGTTCATGGTAATGACTTCTGTATCTGCGTTAGTTGTGGGGCCGAAATCTTTGATTTTTCTGCGCCAAACCACGAATTCTCCGCGGCTTTTCTCCCTGTTCTGAAATCTTTCCACTACAAAATCGTTTTCAAGTATTCTGTCTCCCAGATTGTAAGGTTCGCCGTCTGGTCCGGTGTTTATACTGCTGAAGTCCCAGTCACCCTGTCTGACATGCAGTGAGTCATACGTTCCATCGTGTGAGGTTACTAGCATGTTGTACTTCTGTCCTTGTAAGGTTACCGAGCCGTAGTGGACGCGGTTATCTGCGGCAGCGTATTCAGATACTCCTGGTTCGATTATGTTCGGGTTGTCTGGAGGGTCGCCCTTGATGAAGGAGTGGTTTGTCTGGATGGTGGGAAGCCATACAAAGTTGAACCGGTACTGGTTATCTACGCCGGTTATTTCCCTGAACTGGGTGTAATTAAGCCCCTCTGCTCCGCTGGGACGGGTCGTTGTCTTGAGCATTTCAAGTTTCTCTCTATCCAGTTCGTGGTGTCCGGAGGCTATACCCACGGCTTCAATATTCGATAGCGTGGAGTCATTTCTCTCCCAGACATGGTCTCCTTCACCATAGCTGTGACGACCGGGTTCCGTTATTAGCTGATCTGATACCGTTTTGGCCTCAAGGTTAAGCCCCATTCTGTCCATATTGTCGTCGTAACCAGGCAGCAGCTGGTTGGATGCTACTAAGCCGATCACTGCTGCCAGGAAAAGGCCTGCAGCTGCCAGAAATTCCAAGTTAAGCTGTCCTGTGCTTTTTTTCACCAAGAGGTTTTTCATTCTATACACCTGCCAGCCCTACCATATACATGAATACCAGGAATGCTATCGGCAGCATAACCATTGCGTGTTTAATGCCGGCGGATGGACTTCCCTCTCCTATCTGACCGGCGACTGCTCCTGTGCAGATTCCCTGTATCATAAGCATAGCGAATAGCAACCCCTTATAGTAGGCCATCTGGCCATATTTATACTCCTCAGAGTAGTCACTGGCCAGTCCTTCGTTGATTGCCTGGTCAGGTACAAATCCGAAGATCTCTGAGATTGTGCAGAGAGGTTGAGCGTAAATTATCTGGCCGTTGCAGAAGTTTGTGACACCGCCTTCGCCGCTTCCCAGGACCTCGTCAATATTCTGCACCGCTCCTTCGCCCGGTTCTCCGAGTCCAAGCATCTGGCCAAGCATAAGGTAGACTCCTATTGTAATTCCCACGAAAAGGAAGTAGATAACATACATGATGAGGATTTGCTGCTTGGTCTGAGCATTTTTCTTCTGTATGACCTCTTTCAGGTTGGCTGAGTCCTCAGCGATTGATTCTATCGTTTTGGTGATGTTCCCGCCACTTCTGAAGCTCTGGAGAAGGATTGAAACCGACTCCTGTATAACAGCGGAATCGCTCATCCTGATCGAGAATCTTTCCATTACTTTCGGGAAAGGTATACCCCAGGTTAATTCGTTATGTATCTTTTCAGTTTCAGAGTTTAACCGTCCGTAGTCCGTTTCCTTGGCGGATTCGAACGCCTGTATAAGGGTCATACCGCCTCTTTTTGACTCGGCGAGGTCTTTCAGGAATGAGGGGAACTGGTCTTCAACCTCTCTGACAGCTCTATTCCGGAAGAAAGATACCATTCCGTAGGGGAGCACCCCTATTATCATACCAAGGATTATTATCGATCCACCTGTCTGTCGAGCCTCCATCAGGTAGATTCCTATTCCGCTGATAACAAGTATCGCTCCCAGTACTGCGGAACCGATTATCAGTTTCTCGGCCTTCGTTCTTCCTGCCTGTAGTTTTTCCTCGGTGAAGAATTCGAACACGGTATCACCTTATACCTCCTGGAGCAATCCCTCTTACCAGTAGTATAAACATCCCAGAGATTAGAGGCAGTCCGATGAATATTGCAACTATCTGTACAAGTACGAGTATGTTTCCGGAGATAAAGCTTCCCATAACCGCGCTCATTGATGTGAAGACGATGGAGCCGACAATTACTACAGTAATATACATTTCAACTAGGAGGGATAGCTGCTCTGAGAAAGATTCGATTCTTCTCTGGTAGTCCTTCATAAGGGTTTCTGATCTTTCATGCAGGAAAGCCTGGAGCGATCCTCCAGAGGTGAGTGCGTGGTTCATTCCCCACATCAAGTCATTGAAATCGTCGCTTGGGGTTCTTTCTGCTGCTCTCTGGAGCGCCTCGCTTATGTCCATTCCAAAGGTCTCAATATCCTGGCTGATCTTTGCCGCTTCCTTAGAAACCTCACCGTATTCTTCGACCTCGCCCATGTTTTTGAAAAGTTCCGAGATTGAGGTGCCGGTTCCTGCAAGCGTTGACATGTACATTGTTGCGAAGGGTAGTGTGTCTCTTATCTTGGATGCTCTCTGCTTTATCAGTATGGAAGGGTAGATGTAGAGCAGGATTAGTGTTCCCATTGGAAGGATTAGCGAGAGAGTTATGGCAAGAATAAATCCGGAGGCACCCATTATAAGCGAGAGAAACGTCCCTAGTAAGAACAGGCTTCCGACGAACATCGCCCCGGTTGTGAAAAGCATCATGCTGATGTATTCGGGGAGTGATGCAGATATGTTCGCCTTCGAGAGCTGCGGTCTCAAGTCCTCGAAGTACTCGACCATCTCAAGAGCATAAGGCCCGATCTGATCGTAGCAGAAGTTTGCGTATTTCTCTAGCATCTTAACTCTTTACATCAACTTCGTTTTCTGTCGAGTTAAGGCTTTTATCAACATCTTCCAGTACTGACTGTGGATCTGAGTAGTATCTTGATATTACATCTCCGACATCTCTGTAATGCTTTATCTGTTCATCCTGCATGTAGTTCAGTACATGCTGTCTCTTCTTGAGTTCTTCCTTGATCTGCTCTTCGTCTCCGCCTGTCTGTTCAACGATCTCCTTTAGAAGCATCGAATTGTTTTTGACTTCGTAAGTATCAGTGTGGGAATCCCAGCCGAAAACTTGGTTCGCATCAATCCCGCTTCTCTTGTTGTACCCCTCTACCTCGTAGAGACCTGTAATCCGTCTAATATATTTATCGCCTCTTCTGATCCTCTTGATCAGCATAATAGCGTCAAGAGTCTCGATAAGCGATGGTGAGAGGTTGATCGGGTTCGTTGTTAGTCTGTCCATAAGCATGTCAAGTGAATCGGCGTGGATCGTACTGAGACCTGTGTGTCCTGTTGCCATCTGCTGGAATAGAATGTAAGCTTCTTCACCTCTGACCTCACCGACGATGATGTACTCCGGTCTCTGACGTAGCGATTCTTTAAGCAGGTCGTCCATTGATACTTCTCCGCCTTCCTCAACCGAGCTTCCGAACCCGGAACGTGCGACTTCCGGCACCCAGTGGTCGTGAGGGAGTCTTAACTCCGGGGTGTCCTCGATAGATACAATCTTCTTGTCAGGACGGATGAAAAGTGACAAAGCATTGAGCTGCGAAGTTTTACCGGCGCCGGTTGTTCCACAGACAAGCACTGATTTCTCGTGTTCGATTATAGTCCAGAGATAGCTCATTATCTGTGCGTTCTCCGTCTCGAAGTCCATCATGTGTATAGGTGTCAATGGATCTTCTGTGAACCTTCTGATAGTGAAGTTGGATCCTTTACGGGCAATATCTGTCGCAAGTGTCGCCTGCACTCTTGAGCCGTCTGGAAGCGATCCATCCAGAAGCGGGGAGGAAACCGAGATCGATCTACCACATCTCTGCGCCAGTTTCATAACAAAACTGTCCAGTTCTTCAGGGTTATCCCATTCAATACTGGTTTTCAGAGAACCGAATTTCGGGTTTCTGTGGTACGCGTAAACCGGTATCCCGGCTCCGTCACATGAAATATCTTCGACCTCTTTGTCGTTCATAAGCGGTTGCAGCCGTCCCAGCCCTGCGAAGTCTCTTTTCGCGTAGTATCTTATTACCTTCCGCTGTTCGTCAGTAAGTGAAATATTGTACTTGTCGGTGATATGATCTATCTTCTCCTGCAGGTACTCCTCCGCCTCCTCTGTTTCTAGATCTGTGAAGTTGACATCGAAGCTTCTCTCAAGTATCATCTTGATCTTGTCAAGTGCTCTTTCGGTACTTGGATTCAGCTCAGGTTCTATAACTTTGTATACAAGCTCCCCCTGCCGGTCACTCCATTTGATATGTGCCCATGCGTAGACCAGCTCTCCTTCGTCCGGGTCGGCAGGTACGAGAGGGTAAACAATATCTGTGTCTGCCAGACTCTGGTCGTTTTCCTCGTCCTCCTTAACCATGTTAGGGCTGAATTTACCTGGTGATGGTACCTCTACGCCGTCAGGGTTTTCCTCTATTTCCTCCTCTTCTTCATCTTCGTAGAGTTCTGGGTATTTCACCCTTCTCAGTTTCTCGCTCAGGCTAAGGAAGCTGAATGACATTTAGTTCGACCTCAGTGTATATTGATTTCCGCTTTTGTATAATATTACTGTTCCCCCCTGCACTGATCCCCGCGTTTCATACTCTTCGAGGTTTCCTAGGGATGAGTTGTAACTGTCTTCTGGGGTAGATATAATGATGTCCTCATCAAGAGCGAGGTTGTAGTTCAGACCACCCAGTTTCTCCGGTAGCTCTATCTGAGCATTACCGGAATCTACACCTCTCAGATTGTATACTGCTGTTTTAACTCTGTACTGGGTTTCCTCAACCTGTTTGTCGACAGTTGATCTTTCTACATTCTCCTGATAGGTATCAAACATGGTTATAGTTCCAAAGGCCAAGGTTATACCCATACCTACAGTTAAAACGCTTTCAACCGCGAGATACTGTCCTTTCACGGTCTATCACCGGAATCCCACTGCGATCTGTGTATTTTGTCGAGGAACTATTTCCCCGTTTGGAAGAGTTACTCCCTCATTACCTCTTTCCCAGTTGGTTCCCTGGTTAGATATAAACAATGTGGTTTCCCCGGTACTCCGGGTCTGGCCTTCGGCGGTTAGGTTTATCCTCGATAGCTGGGTTCCTGATGGGTTCTCGGACAGTATATTCCGGAATTCAACCCTGTAGGTTATAGTCGATCTATCCGGTCCTCCTATAGGCCTTACAATTACTACGCCCGGCAGATCGTCTCCACTCCTCGCATAAGCTCCGCTGCCTGTGGAGAGGTTCTGCATTGTGTTACCTCTGATCAAGGTCCATGTATCGAATGGGTAAGGAGGATTTTGGGACGAATCCCTTTTCACTATGTCAATATAGTTTTGCTTCTCATTAACGCGAAAAGTTAGTTCTGAGGTAGATATGCCGTCTGTTACGTCAACTCTCGCGGTGGTACCTTCACCGCTTTCACTTACCTCTATTATTCTGTCGTAAAGGTTCAACACATTCTGTTGTGTTCTCTCCAGTTCTGCCTGGCTCTGCTGTTTCTCAAGTAGTGGTACTCCCCAGGTGTAGGAGGTGGCTATTGCACCAACTATGACACTGGTTATAAGTACGGCGGTAACTGCTTGCGCCTGCCCTTTCATACTCTATTATATCAGTTATCTGGAATATAAAGTGTCGGGAAAATAAAAAAGAGAAATTAAATGTGAACGGTCCTAGCAGGAGATTGTGTCTGAAGTTCCTGGGTTACAAGAGTAAGTCCACTCTGTGTTATCTGCGCCCCGGTAGTTCAGTGTCAATCCAACTGTCTGTGTCGCTGATGGGAACCTGATTGTCGTGTTACAGTTCATAGGGTTTCCTCCCTGATTTGCTATTCTAAGTCCGTCAGGTGAAGGATTGCTCTGCAGGCAGTCAAGCCCTTCATTAACCTCTGAACTGTTCCATTCTCCGTAACCGGTGTCGTTGAACCTTCTCTTGAAGGTTGTGAACGCCAGACCGCTACTTGAACCGTCTGGTGTAACTCTAAACGATAACTCCTTGGTCACGTTGATTGCTCTCTGGCCGGTGTTGGATACATCCATGTTTATGTATCCGTGTTGACCTGAGTACACAGAGTTGAAATCAATGTTTGTCTGTGAAGCTCTCTGCTGAGCATTCAACTGATCAATCTGGCTCTGATCGCTGATAATACTCTGGTAAAGACCGTATGCTGAGGCAACCGCTCCAACTGTAATTAGGAGCAGTAGAACAACTGCAATTACAGGTGTAATACCTTTTCTGTTCATTAGTTTGGTTTTACCGGTTCCTGTTTAAATAACTAACACGAGGCTGTACCCGAATTATAGCATACATACGTTGTAGAGGTCCCGTAAGGTCCTTCAAATCGTATGCTGTCTTGATCCCCGTTTGAAGGGTATTTTTCTGTCGTGTTGATAGGAAGTGATTCAGTAGGATCCAGTTCCACTAATCCGGAACGGTCGTTCATGAACTCCCAGTCCTGTGGCGGCCCGTTAACGTACATATTCACTGTTTTTTCCCCATCCTCTGTCTGTACAGGCAGCGTTAGAGATCCACTATTTCTAAGGGTTATGATGGTGAAACCGTGACTCCCGTTGTATCCGATCTCGCTGGTGAGCTCTGACTGCGTCTCCCTGTTCTGCTCATTAACCTGGTCCTGAACATTGTCCTGTGTTTGTTCTGTTAAAGTATCTATAAATGTCCAGGCAGAAGTAGCTGCTGCAACGCTGATAAATATGAGAAGTACTGCGCCAATAACGGAACTTAATCCTTTACTGGTCATCATCCATCTTGTCAAATCTTTCCTTCAGCTTTCTCATCCTGTCAGAATCCTGGTTTCCGCGTCCTTGCTGATCGTTTCCGCCGCTCCTGTTTCCTCTGCCTGATCTTTGGTTGCTGTTCTGGTTAGAACCTCTATCGATATTCAGGCCCTGACCTTTGTTACCTCTTCCCTGGCTGTTGTTCTGTGATCTTCCCTGCTGCTGTTGCGGATTTCTTTCCTGCTGCCCTTTACCTCCAAGATTACTCTTCGATAAAGTGTTTTCCTTGTTCTGCGCGGTGTAAGATCTCTTGATGCTCTTGTTCAGATCTTGAAGGTTATCAACAACTTCTCTGTTTGACTCCTTGATATCATCTGCTACGGACTGCATTTCACTTCCAACTGCATCTGCAATTCTGGAGTGTACATCGCTGATTACCTCGCCCTCCATGTCTGCTTCCGAAGCTTCCTCCAGAAGATCCATGAAAGAGTTCAGGTTGTCAATTACGCTGTCCATTTTGTGGGTCAGGTCTTCGACAGAGTTCTTGAGCTCGTGGGTGGATTCTGTCATGTCGTTGACGATTTTCTGGTTGGATTTCATTATATCCAGAACGTCTCTTATAAGCTCGTCGTCGGCGGAACCTCCTGTTCCCTTCGTCTCGATTTCGTCAATTCTTCTCTCAAGTTTTCTGATAGGTCCAACCGGCACTACCTCGTAATCCTCGCCGGCATTTTCTCCACCTAGCTCTACCTCGTCTTTAGACATATTAGTACCCTACACAACAGTTGTACTGGACGGATTATAAAGGTAATTATGAATTATCTGTAGATTACCCCCAGAGCCGGATATAGTCCAGATCCATGTCTCTAGACCCGCCACTTCCGTATACACCATTCTCTAGCGTAACCCCTGTAAAACCAGTGCTAGAGAATCCTGGGGCTGTATTCTGATACGTCCCGTCTACATAGATGTCCCACGTTCCATCTCCATTGGCTTGTAATTCAATATGGTATACAGTTCCCTCACTCCAACTACTTAGTAGCTCATAATCTCCATCTGCATCTGCTCGAAGTGTGCCTCCATTCTGCTCCCATTCAATATAACCCCAAGAGTTACCTTCGTGATCGATTATTTCGACTCTACTTGTGTCAAAGTCGTCGTTTGTGTCATTTGAAACAGCACAATAAAATTCTATGTTTTTCCTGTAGTCATTACTTATAGTTTTAGAAGCTTCGAAATTAGTATCGTTCTCACTTCCGTTTACTGAGGCTCTCGCAAGGTAACTTCCTTCCATGGAGCTGTCTTGTACTGCACTCCAGGTGCCTATATTGTCGCCATCAGTTATGCTCCAGCCGTTAGTATCACCATCCTCGAAGTCATCTAGGACCACAGAAGTGTCGACACGATTGCTGATGGTGATAGTTATATTGGAATTACCGGTGTTATCTCCCTTGTCTGATGCGTCCAGATTAAGTGTGTGATCGCCATCGGAGTAGTTCGTAGTATCTAAACTGTAGGAAAGTGTGTTGCTGTTAGAGGTTGTGAGCGTTGAACTGTCTATCTGTAGTTCCATGCGTTTCACTGAAGACTCGTTATCGGAGCTATTTCCTTCAACCGTAACGGTGTCGCTTACTGTAGCTCCGTCGCTCGGATTACTGAATGATACAGATGGCGGTGTGTTGTCAACTATTACTGAAACGTCTTCGGTTCGGGAGTTGTCTGCGTCGTCTGAGGCGGTTGCTGTCAGATTATTCGCTCCGCCAGAAGCTGTTGTTGTATCCCAGCTGAAAGAGGCTGGACTGGAAGAAGCTGTACCAATGTTGTTCGAATTTACATCTGCTTCGATTGAACTTATTGATCCGGCGCTGCTTGAAGCCTGTATGTCGATACTTGTGGTTCCTGAAACTACTTGTCCTGAAACCGGCGAATTAACACCTAAATCAATAATATTCTGTATTTTCTTTTTACTTGAGACATATCTACCTCTCTGTGATACTTCGTAAAGGTACTGTATCTCTGAAGATGTTAATGCACGGTTATAGAGTCTGACCTCTGAGATGCTTCCATCAAACGTATTGGTGTATCCGCTTCCGATCTGCATATCGTTGTTGCTGGCTGAAGTAGTTTCCCACTCTGTCTGTATTTTATTCTTAGACCATCTAGTACCGTTCTTGTACAGTCTCACCTCCTGTGCATTATTGTCTCTAACCCAGCATAGATGAGTCCAGGTATTGTCAGAGGCTACATCTGTCCACTGATTATGTGCGTAAGGGCTGGCGTTCCCTCCGGCAGATCCGAAGTATGTGCTCAATGTTCCTGCTGGATCATCATTTGTGTCTTCAAAAACAAAGGAAAACTCTCCTCCATAGGCTTTATGGATCGGATTTTCTCTCTGCGCACCAAGATTGTTCGGGTTGACCCACATGCTGATGGTGAGGCTTCCAGTCAGTTTCAGGATCTGGGAGTCACTTATCGTTACAGCATCATCAGATCCATCGAAGCTGTAAGCGCTCCTTCCAAGAATTCCTGGTTCGCCCTGAGTTATTCCGCCATTTAGAGAACCATTGTTTCCGTTTCCTGAAGCATCGTAAGCTGTGCTTCCGGAGTCTTCGTCCAACAGCCAGTATCCTATTAGTGTCATTTTATCGCATTATTTTTTGAAGATTATAACTACTTTTCCATCCCCATTATTGTTTGCACTTACTCCACGCTGACTTTGAGTATTAGTTAATGTTGAGTCGATATAATTTGATCCGCCTCCTCCACCGGCGCCATAGAAATTATTTCCGTTTGCACCTCCTCCACCTCCTCCGTAGTACCCTCCTCCTCCACCTCCTCCTGCAGTTCCTTCTCCTCCGTTATTGAGTGCATCTCCACCGGCACCTCCAGTCCCTAGACTGCCGTCACTACCGTTTCCAGCACCGCTTCCGCTTCCACCGGCACCTCCACTGCTTTGAGTTCCGCCGGTCCCGGGTTCTGCATCATCTCCTTTTCCAGAAGCTCCGGTATCAGGGCCACCTGCTCCTCCTGCTGTTCCATCCGAATTACTTTCTCCTCCTGCTCCTCCTGCTACAATTATTCTATCAGATAGTGAGCTACCTCCAGTTCTAACGTCGCTAGCTCCAGCTCCACCGCTTCCATCGTGTCTATCTCCGCTTCCACCGTCACCTCCTCCGTTAAATCCACCGTTTGGCATCCCGCCTTCACCACCTACAAATACCTCCATAGAATCAATATTGGAAACATCTAGAGTCCCCTTTGTATAACCTCCATGGATTTGAAAATTAAAGTCTGAATTCCTAGTTTCGCCACCCCATGCTTTAATTGTTGCTTTACTAGCTTTATCTGGTACATTTACGGAATGCTGTTGTGCGGTGGTATAAGTTTTGGTAACAGTTCCAAATCCGGCGGATTTACTGTTGGCGGTTAAATTTCGCATATCTCTTCCTCGGGTTCCCCACTGGTAGAGCTGCTGGACTTCATGAGGTGTCAGTGTCCTGTTGTAGATTCTCACATCGTCTATTAATCCGTTAAAGAAGCTGGTTGATCCTCCTCTACCCCCTATATAGATAGGGTTAGAAGTAGCGAAGTCGTCGATAGTTCCTGTTTGTCGGTCGACTAATTCTCCGTTTACGTAAATTTGAGATGTTGGTCCTGCGGGGTCGTACATTCCTACTATATGGTCCCAGCTACCGACATTAGGTTTCCCCCCGGCTACATTATGGTCATTTCCTCCAACATGACCTAATCTGAAGATCCATCTATCATCTGTTACGTAATAGAACTGTACTAGGTCATCTGACCCATCATAACGTCCCATTACTGGAGCGTTATTTGTATCCTCTGGTTTAGCCCAAAGAGACCATGTAAAGCTTGTAGACGAGTCAAAGCCGAAGTTTCCTATATCTACGTATTCATCCGATCCACCAAAGTTCATAGATTTGCCTCTAATTGCATCATTAGAGTAAATCCCGGCAGTTATTGTGCCGTCATTAGATCCCCAGGAATCTACTGCGCCTGATGATATTTTGTCGTCAAACTTGTATTTTGAAACTGCGTCAGGATCCTCTTTTCCTGGCGGAGTCGCAAGGTCATTGTAGCCTCTGTAAATAGCTTTAACCTCCCAGTCTTTCAGTGCTCGGTCGTATATCCGAACGTCGTCTATTTCTCCGATGAGGTTATTTCCGCTTCCTGAAGCACCTAGGTAAATATTTCCAGAATCTGTTGTTGGTGTTCCGCTGTCAGAAGTGATCGCACCTTCTTTTTTGCCGTTAATAAAGATAAATCGGTTGTTATTATCGTTGTCAAATACGCCTACTACGTGATACCAGATGTTTGTTGAATTAATTGTGTTTGTGGCATCAAGTGAAGTACTGTCCATACCCCGGACAAAGAATCTTATCGAATTTTCTCCGGCATCGCCGTATGAAAGAGCCCAGCCATTCCCGTTTTTGTCGTCAGCCACAATTCGGGTGCCGTTACTGGCAAAGGAGGGTATTTTCATCCATGCGGAGACGCTGAAGTTTCCTGTCTGTAAATTGTCTGTTATACCGGTTTTAATGTTAGAGCTACCATCAAATCTTGCTGCTTGATTGTAGTATCCGCTTGTAAATGTTGTTCCATTCACTGTTCCATCATTTGAATGCCAGGAATCTGTTGCATCACCGTCGAGTTTGTACCTCGATACTCCGTCCTCCGGTGCGGCTGCTTTTCCGCCAAGTTCGTAGAGTTCTCGTATTTCAGAGGGTGTTAATACATGGTCATATACTCTGAAGTCTGCTAGTGATCCCGAGTAGGGTGTTGCTGCCGTTGTAGTTATATCTCCCAGTAATCCGTTGGCGTTAGAAGTGTCGTCGTTTATACTCGCGGTAGATTTTCTATCTACTTTTTCTCCATTAACGTAAAGTTCGATGAATTCACGGGAGTCCCGAGCTACGATACCTACCACGTGTGTCCAGGTATTGGCTGGTGCATAGCCTCCATTAGCTGAAGGGCCGTTTCCATTTGAGTCGGTTGTTCTCAAGTTTATCCTTTCATTGGAATGGGAGAGTCTGAATCCGACAGGGTGTGTTCCCGGATGTTTAGATGCAAATGTCTGCGAGCTGGAGTTATCGGGGTTTATCCATGCGCTTACTGTGTAAGCCTCAATGGCAAAATCGAGATCCGCAATTGAGGGTAGATCCACATAGTCATCGGTTCCATCGAAGTGGTAGCCGGTGAGCCCGCCTTTCGCAGCTATTCCCTGTACTGGGCCGTTAACACTCCCATGATTTTCTTTTCCGGATAGATCGTATGCTTTCCCCGAGTTCTCATGGAGAGGCCACCATCCGATTAAGCCCATTCTAGTGCAGCACCTCTTTCCTGTTGATTCTTCTAGATCCGAGATGGAAAAGTTTTTCTACTTCAAGGGGTGAGAGTGCTCGATCGTAGAGTCTCAGGTCATCTAGGGCGCCGTTAAAGTATGAACTATTACTGGCTCTTCTATAACCAACACTGAAATCGTCATTCACGATTGAGGGAGAACTAGGTTGATCTTGGGCTACCAGTTTTCCATCTAAATATAACTTTCTAATGTATCCGTTATAGGTACCAATTAGGTGATGCCAGTTTCCATCGTGTAGATTTACATTATAGGTTAAGTCATTACTGTAAAAGGCGTAATTGAATTGAGGTGTTCCTCCTTGATAGATAAAATCTATTTGGCTATCCGTTGATCTATCGCCCTGAAAGTACAGTGTCTGATTTGTTGAATCTGAAGTTTTCATCCAGATAGAGATACTATGTGAATCGTTTCCAGAAATCCCTAGATTAGGAAGGTTTACCTCATCATCACTCCCGTCAAAATCTTTTGCCTGACCGTAGACGCCGTTAACATAGCCAGCGCTCGTGTTATCGGTCCCGTCATTCGATCTCCAGGAATCCGTTACGTCGCCGTTGAATTTGTACCTTGAAATTCCGCCGCTTTCATTTCCGGGTACATCTTTGGATGTTATTTCTCTGCCACTTGGAGAGGTGAGGTTGTATAATGCCTGAATTTCCTGGTGCGAAAGCGGTCTGCTGTAGACTCGAACATCATCGATTTCGCCTGTAAAGTACTGGTTGGAGCCGTCTTGGGAGTGTCCGATCATTAGATAAAGGTTAGACCAGGATCCGTCGGAGCCTGTGAAGTCAGAGATGCTTGTATTTGAGTCGTATCCAAACTGGTTTCCGTCGATAAAGCCGTAGACTCCGTCGTTTGAGTTTGCTCTAAAGACTACATGGTGCCAGTTCCCATCTGCATAGTTAGTTCCAGAGGATATAGGTTCTGCATTCGACCCCCCGCTGTTGTAAACCCTCAAACCGACATTTCCGTTTGTGAGATAGATATGTCGGTCGTGTCCGTCTGCGTTATCAGGGTCATCTCCCCCCTGCACTCCGGAGATCCCTGCGTTCCCATCGCTGGTTCTGAACCACAAGCAGATTGTGAAGTTTGTTCTAAGTTCTCCCTGTAGGTCGAGAGGACTCTTGTAGCCTGGAATTGGTATATAGTCGTTTGATCCGTCAAAGTTTAGTGAATCGCTTCCGACCTGTCCGCTCCCGTTCCATGTCGCTCCTTTGATCTGCCCGATATTCTTGGCTACTGCATCCCTCAGAATCTCACTTCCAGAGTTTTCCATAGGGTAGTAGGCGACTAGTCCTTCCTTCAGACTACCTGATTTGTAGCCCTGCTGCAGTGTTTCGTCGTGTATGACTCCGGTGTTGTCCTGTTCCTGGTCCCAGTCCTCGTTTTTGCTCCATTCTAGTGCCATTAAGCTATCCTCACTCTCTGCAGTTCTGGTGTTGTGTCAACCGAACTGGTTTCTTTTTCGACCTCGAACCAGATCTCGTTTTCAGGATCGGCTTTTATCTGTGACAGGCTCTGGCTGGTTGTTCCATCTGATAGACTGACTGTTTCTCTGTTTTCAGGGTATCCGTCGCCGTCCGTGTCCTCGTATATTTTCAGGTTGATATTTCCCCCGTTTAGAACGGTATCTGTTTCCAGTACTGCTCCAATTGTGGTGCTGACAGCGAGCACACCGCTGTTCTGTGTCTGCACTCTTACCTGGTTCAGTTCGGCCTTTGAGGGGTCGACCAGGTTTAAAGCGCCGACTCCGTTGTTCTGTGTCTGCACTCTCAGCGATTCATTCTGAACATCTGCTATCTCGAAAACCGGTACTTCAATTGATCCGGTTGTTGTCTGAAGTTTTATCGTTCCTATCTGAACCATTTTTACACCTTTTATTCCAGGTCGCTTCTGTACCACATTGCGCCTGTTGAAGCGCTTGGGTCGGAGCTTAAGTCAGGTAGAACTATCTCGGCTCCGGCTGTAATTGTGCCTGTTGTGCTTACACTTCCTGCCGAAATCTGGTTTGTAATATTCGCCGAATTTGCGGTTATGTCATTGTTAACGCTCAGGCTTCCAAGGTTTGTGATCGAGTTTCCGGATGCATCGTTTCCATTGGATAGAATATCCGAGAGAGTTTTACCGCCGACATTCTTGTTTACCGAGAAGAAGTTGGCAGATGCTGCTGATGAAAGCGCCAGTCCTCCTGCGCCCAGCCCCAGCATTTTCATGAAGTTTCTTCGTGTGGTTTTCTGTGGAACGGTTTCTGTTTCCTTTTCATCGTCTATTTTCTGTTCCACTTTTTTCTCTATTAGTTCGCCGAGTTTGCTGTCAGGTTGTTCGCCTTTCTCTATTTTCTCGGCTTTCTCTTCTATTAGTTCCTCGATTTTCTGCTCCAGAAGATTTTCGTCCATCTCTGGATAAAACTTGTTAGAGCTTATTTAATTTATTTCCGGAGAGGAAGAAAGAAGAAGATTGAGATGAGGTTGAGGGTTGGATGATGTTTCTTGCTTTACATCATTCCGCCCATTCCGCCGCCTGGCATTCCTCCTGGTGCGCCTCCAGGTCCGCCTGGTGGTCCTCCGCCGGCTTCGTCTCCTCCGCCTGATGCGGAGATGACGTCGTCGATTCTGAGAATCATCTCAGCTGCTTCTGATGCTGATGAGACTGCCTGTGTCTTGGTCTGCTGTGGTTCGACAACTCCTTCGTCAAACAGTTTCTGGGATTCTCCACTTGTTACGTCGATTCCGGCCCAGACCTCTCCGTCGTCGTGCTTGTTTCTGAGGTCTACCAGCGTGTCGATCGGGTCGAATCCTGCGTTCTCTGCGAGAGTTCTTGGAATGATCTCCAGTGCGTCTGCGAACGCGTTGATCGCTAGCTGTTCTCTTCCGCCTACTGAGTCAGCATAATCGCGGAGTTCCTGTGCAAGTTCAACTTCGGTTGCTCCTCCTCCGCCGACAACTCTTCCGTTGCGTAGAGCGGAGCTTACTCCGCCGATTGCATCTTCCATTGCTCTTTCAATCTCGTCAACTACATGTTCTGTTCCCCCTCTGATCAGGATGGAAACGGATTTGGCTTCAGGACAGTCCTGTACAAATGTCATTGCAGAACCTCCGACTCTTCTCTCTTCTACGGTTCCTGCCTGCCCGAGATCGTTTGATTCGATCTCTGTGATGCTTGTCACGATGTTTGCATTTGTTGCTTTCGCAAGTTTATCCATGTCTGATGAGCTTACTCTTCTGACTGCGTAGATTCCTTTCTTCGCGAGGTAGTGCTGTGCGATGTCATCAATTCCTTTCTGACACAGGACGACATTTGCTCCTGCTTCGTCGATTGCGTTTACCATTTCCTTGAGCTGTTCTTCTTCCTGTTCTA
>JBLGBN010000010.1:0-29918 GCA_047617745.1 Candidatus Nanohaloarchaea archaeon | reverse complement strand
GCCTCAAGTAATCCCTCAAGCGGGTCAAACGCATGCTCCTCTATCTTGGCCCACTCCTTGCTGTAATTTGCCTTGTCCATACCGAAGAAACGGGCTATAAGAGCCTCCCTTTCATCCTTATATTCGTCCCGGCTTGGATCAACATTATCAGGAGTAACCTCCTCTGGTTTAATCCCGAGCTCGATCATGTTCATGGTGATACGCATCATGTAACTTGACTCGCCTTTATGCTCTGCCAGTTCGAATAATACTGTTCCAGGCTCGTTCTCGTTACGTGTGAAACCTTTCTCAACAAACCTGTAAAGCCATTCGTAAAGCTGTTTGTTGCCCCGGTCGAAGGCGCCGTGGTACGTACCTCTCTGACCTTCAACACCTGGGTCCATTAGATGCATCTGCCGCAGAACCTTTGCAACAGGTTTGTCTTCATCTATCTCCAGTTCAGGCCTCTCCTCGGCTAGCTCGTCTTCCTGATCGAAGAACCTCTCCATCTCCTTCATCGGAGGAGCGCCCATTGTAGCGACGTGTTCCATATCAATTGTGAACTTCGCCGGTCGGCCATCAATCTCGTCGTTCAGCTCATCTAACTCTTTCCTAGCAGTCATATTGATAGCGTGCGCAGTTACAGCAATATCTTTCGGCCTCCAGATCTTGAACTTCTGCTGAGGGCCTCCTGCCATCGTCTCAAGATTGACACCAATGCCAAACCTGTTCATCCACTTCATCCATGTCCAGCCTTTGTTCTCTACCTCGCTCTGTTCGCTCTGACTTAATCCGAAGTCACGACCCTTTAGATCAAACCGATTCTTTCTCTGGGTGAAGTGAGCCCAGGCGTAGCACGCACCGACAGCCGCCGCGACATCCATCTGGAACTCTCTGTCATTCTCCAGAAGATCCATGAAATGGTTATCGCCGCCATCAACACCGTTCCGTGGATCAGTCAGATCAAGATCGATATCTTCCTTTTCTCCCCACTTACTCTCTATAACCGTCTCCCAGATGAATTCGGGAGCATCCCAACCTTGGTGGTTTTCATGACTATCGTTACTGCTGGAGGACATCCACGCAGGTATAATCTGGTAGAAGATCTTTGACTCCTTCCACATCTCCCTCTGGAACTGCTGCCCTGTCAAAAGCCTTTCAAGCATATCCTCATGCATTTCTTCGGCATCTTCTATGTGTTCTCTTTCTTTTGCATCGAAAAGGGACATATCTGCGCCGCTGAAAACATCCTCAGCAAGCTCCTCAATGTCATATTCTTCTCTACCAATGTTGTAGGCATTCTCAAAGATTCTTATTTGCTGTATCTCTAGATGGCTCTGAAGCGCGTTCCATTTCGCATCTTGAGAAATGTACTGTTTATCAGGATCACCGCCGCCATTTCCACCCCATAATTCTATCAAAGCTTCTCTTATGCTGGACTCAAGCTTTGTACTAATTTCTTCTCGATCGATTCGGGAGTTAATATCCGCTTTTATCTCACCCCATTTGCCAGAGTTTCTCAGTCTTGCAAGATCTGTTTGATCATTAATAATAATACTCTCAACATTAAATTCCGTTATCTGATTGACGGCTCTCCCAACACTGGCAAGTCCCGGACTATCAGAACCGGTTAAAGCTGTGAGCGTTTCTTTTATGCCCGAAAAACTACCTTTTTTATCTATGCTGTACTGAAGATCTTCACCTTCTGTATCAAATTCTATCTCGTATATAGGGACTTCCGTTCCAACACTTTTGTCGTCAATTAATTCAAGCCAAGCGCTTTCAATGCCCTGGTCTTGCCTTCTAGCGGTTAGTATTGTTCCTATTATATCGTCCAGAGTATCCGTCTCTTTCTTTAGTAATTTCTCAGCAGCTCTATGCTGTGCTTTCAGCCATTCCTGATCGAACTCATTGGAGTATGAGGCAAATGTCTGGTACTGCTGGAAGGGATAGTTGGAGACCTCGAGGAATAAGGTGTGGTATAGTTTCCGCAGGAATTCCGGGTTTTTGTAGATATTCCGGCTTTCTTTGTTTCTCTGTTTTCTTGCGTTTTCGTCGTAGTCGTTGATTTCAAAGCCGAATGGGTCAACAGCAACATCCTGTGCCATCCTCTCATTGAGAGCTGGTAGCGGACTGGTTGATATATGCGGGTTTATTCTTCCAATGTTGAATAGCGGTTCTCCGTTTCCCCGTCTTTCTACTTCTTTCTTGAATCCGGCCAGTTCCTGAAGGTATTCGGTGAAGTACTGCTCGACTGTATCGTATCCATAGCTTTCCCCTGCACCCGTTTTATAGGCTGTAGTGTAACCGGCGTTCATGTCGCTGTGGAGCGTTACATCAATACCTAACTGGTCTATGGTTGAAATCATGGCGTCTCTTTCCAGTGTGAACGTCGCAGGGTTGGTTATCTGCAGCTCCATGACTGATCCTCCGACCTGTGCGGCGTAACCAATTCTTTCATCCATAGGGGTTGGTACCTCCCCTATATCCATGGCTGAGGAGTTACCGATTAGATAATTCATGTCGGGGAAGCCTTCCTGCTCTTCTTCCTCTGATACATCGAAGTTCTCTTTCAGCCGGCTGAGTATGAATTTTGGTCCTTTCATCTTTACTTCATTGTGTAAAGTCCGAGCGTTTGCTTCAGGTCGAAGTAGTAGGAGAACTTGAGTCGGTAGGTCATGTCCTCTATCAGTTCTTCCTGTTCACCGCTGGGGAGATAGTATTTGTCCTCCTGACCTGTGAATAGCTTCATCTTCCTCTGGATTTTGGAGAGCCCGTTATCTTCGTTTTCGTCCTTGCTGAACTCTGTTTCAAGTATTTCGTCAATAGCCTCCAGATACTCCTCACCGTACTTATCTTCTATAACTGAGGGGTGGTCGAAGTCGTCCTCAATTCTTCTTATAGTTGAGGAGAACTCGAGAGGTGGTTTTGTATCTTCGCCCAGCTCTTCCCCAACTTTCTCTCTGAGCTTTCTTATCGTCAGACCTTTCTCCTCTCTCGCTTTCTGGAATTCGTCTCCTTTCTTGTTCTGGAACTCTCCTGTATAGTTGTTCATCAGTTCCTTGAAGCGGTCTTTCTGTCTGTTGATCTTCTCCTTGAATATATTCTCGAAAGTGAACTTATCGACTAGCGCCGGGAAGTAGAATATTTTTGCAGCTGTAGGCCCCTCTGCCGGTGTCTGAGGGTTCTCTCCTACTGCCATGTTGACATGGACTGCATGGATGTAAACCATCTTGTAATGGGTTGCGTCCCCAGGGCTGCACTCGACTAACTCTCCGTGTTTTTTCTGGAAGGCCTGGTGTGCGATGTATTCGATATTTTTGAAAGTGGTTGAATCGCCCTTGAACTGGAAGTAGCGGTCCATATCGGCTGCGAGTTCGTCTTCAGATTTGTTGTTGATCATCACCATGTCCCGGACGTAGGGTGCGGTCTGTTTCTTCTGCTCCTCTATAGCGGTTTCTATTCTTCTCAGTTCTTTTTTGAGATCGTCAAGTTTTCTCTCGATCTCGCTGCCGTAGAGATCCTTCCATTTCTCGTACATGGTGTACTTCTTCTTCAGGACCGCTTTCTCGTTTTCAGGCAGGTTGGCTAACGGTCCGTCTTCATAGTCTTCAGGATCTCCGCCCTGTTTATCTGCTTTCTTCTCGGCGGATAGGAGGTCGTCAACCGAGTTCATTTCCTGAAAGTCAGCGACTATAGATGGATAGATGTTATTGTTTCTCAGGAAATCGAGTGAGCCTGGTGCGGATCCCTGCTGTCCTCCACCCGCTGAGTCGACAAGCTCTATGAAATCGCCTTTAATGGTGGTTTCCTCGCCCGTTTTGAGGTCCTCTACCTTGCTTCTGAGCTTCCGGATATCGTGCTGCAGAAGGTGTTTGCTTTTCCTGAGCTGTTCCAGGCCCTGCATTGCCTGTCTGACATTCTGTTCCGCCTGCTGTCTTCTCTGCATGAACTCGTCGTGAAGATGGCTCTGCGGTGTCACGAACAGCTGTTCATCTGTTTTAGGTATATTCCATCCCCAGTCGTCATCGAACTTGTCTGCAGCTATCATGATGAAAGTTGCGGGCATCCCCTGTGATCTTGCGGATACCTTGAGGGTTTTGTAGGCATCTCCCATTATGGGCCGTAGAAAATCGCTTCCATCATTTTCTTTTTCAAGCTCTGAAAGGCTCTGAATCTCCCCCTTCTTGATCTTTTCTCTCAATCCAGGCTTCGCTCCAGCGTCTTCTGTTCCATCATGATCGTAGACCTCGAATATGTGCCCGAATTCAGGGTTATCGTCGCTGTGTCCAGAGCTCACAGTAGTTTGATTACCCTAGATTGTACTTAAAATCTCGTGAAACGCCGGTAACCTTTTCAACAAGAACAGGGTTAAACTCTGTATGAGTGTTGTTGACGACCTGAAAAATACTCTTGGAGGATCAGATAACTCCTCCAGCAGGTCGAATAACCGGTCTTCACAGAATTCTTCTAGTTTTGATGGAGGGGATTTTGACTCGGATCTTGGATCTGGTAACGATATCTCCCATAACTCCGATAGTATTAACCCGCGTAGCGATCAAGGACCTCAGCAACGTTCCGGAAATCAGTCAGGCAGGAACGGTAACAGTGGTTCAGGACAGCTAAACCGGCATGGGAACGATGTTCCGTCTCGGGATCAGTCCCGTACAGGAAACACCAATCCCCGGAATCAGGGCCAGAATATGAATCAAGGTAATGGGCAGCAACGCTCAGGTAGAAACAGCCATCCGAACGCTCAGGCAGGCAGACCTCAGCAGGGCTCATCAAGCCCGCAGGTAAGCAGTCAGACCCAGAAAAAGATGGAAAATGCTGGTTTCAGTTCCGGCAACCAGGGACAGGGGCGTGGAAGAAGGAACGAACCTGTTTCAGGTCAGCGAAACGATTTCGAGGAGTTGAAGTCGCAGAACGAGCAGATAATCGAGCTTTTGAAAAGAGTTAACCGCAACTTGGAACAACTGGGACGCTAGCAAAATGGATATAGAGTCAGAGTTGCCGGAAGATTTTGAAGATCTCTCCGATGAGGAAAAAGTTGAATCACTTGAGGATATCAAAGACGATTTTGATGAGGAAACTGATTCTGGTCTTCTAAAGAAGAGAATGGTTGAGGAGCTTATCAACAGCTACAGTCAGTAGCTCAGCATACTTATCAGCCCGAATAACCCTTTCTGGAGCAGGAAAAGAGCTATTATTTCCTTGTAACCAGCAAGAACAGGGGGTGTACCGGTGTATATTATTGCTGCCGAGATTATATCCGCTGCGTTCCCGATTACGAAAAGCGGCATAATAGGCGGTATAGGGAACTGTGTTACTAGACCTTTGAATATCAGGAAACTTGCGTGTGCTTCGGCGAAAACTGTGGGTATAGCTGATTCTGTGTAAAGCAGAAGTATTCCTGCAAGAATGTCAAATATTCCAATTATACTGGGTTTAACAGGTGCCATTCCTATCTACTCTATTTCAAGTACGTTATCAGCTGCGTTCTGGAGCGCTGTGGAAAAGCCTGGCTCCATACCGACAACTACTGTTTCCTTGCCGTTTTCCTTGGCCTTCTGTATGACCGGGAGGAAATCCGCGTCTCTTGTGACTATCACGATCACGTCTATATTATCGTTGTAGACTGCGTCCATAGCGTTGACAGCCATATAGACGTCGACATCACTTTCCTTGTCCTTTTCCCCTCCAAGCCCGAGTGCTGCCTCGAATCCCTGTGAAACTATTGCCTCTATAAGTTTCTCGGATGCATACTGGTTGAGAAATACCTTCCCGATCTTGATCTCGCCGAACTCGCTTATATCCTCTCGAAGTGCGTCAAGATCGAGATCGAACTGTTTCCTAATAACGTTAGGCCCATCAACAAATACGGCTACGCTGGGTTCTCTTTCGACTTTTCCTTTCAGTTTTCCGATTACCATACTTACACCTGCTTCAGTAAGTTATAAAGAAATAACCTTTCTAGTTCAGCGGAAGAGTTCCACAGAGTTCGCGGTAGTTTTCTCCACCACTTCTTTCTTACCTGTTTCTTTTATCTCTGCGATTTTCTCCGCGCTTTCGTGCACGTTTTTCGGCTCGTTGCGGTCTCCGCGGTACAGGAATGGGGAGTCAGTCTCAAGAAGCATATCTTCGATAGAGATTTTTTCGACTATACTCTGAACTCTGTCTGAGTAGAGTACCTGTGTTGTCACACCGATTTTTATGCCATGTTCAGTGGCTTTCTCCGCGAGTTCGGGTGTTCCATTGAAACAGTGGAACATTATAGATGGTATACTGTAATCCTGAACTATCTCAAACACTCTTTCTTCAGCCTCCCGGGAATGGATCACAACAGGTTTATCCAGTTCTTCTGCCAGCTCCAGCATTTCACGGAAAATATCCTCCTGTTTTTCCCTGAGCTTGGTATTCTTTACGTGATGGTGGTCTAATCCGATTTCGCCGATGGCTGGAGGGTTTTCTTCTCTAATCAATTTTTTTATCTCATCTACCTCCCCAAAATTATCGGTGTATGTAGGGTGAAGACCAAGATTTGGGACAACGAAATCCGGATATTTCTCGCTGAGTTCCAGCACTTTCCGGTTTCTCTCCATGCTGCTGCCGGCGTTCACCACGAACTCGAGCTCCTCCTTGCTCCTCTCTATAACCTCATCCCTGTCCCCGTCGAATCTTTCAAAGTCCAGGTGGCAGTGGCTGTCTACAGGTTTCATGGCAGACTGTTTCCTTCATTATCAGGGGATAGGAGTTCTTCGATAGGTTTTGTAGTTCTGAGAACCCCGCGGTGTTTATTGGCTGGCTGATACTCGGCTTTTTCCTCACCTATGATCATAGAAGTTACACCGGAAGGAAGCTGGCTCTGTACTCCTGTACCTAGAACACTGTATTTATGTCGGTAGTCTTCAACTTTTGTTTCTCCATCATACTTCAGTTCATCTGCGCCCGCCTTTATTGTGTACAGAACTTTCAGGTCTTGGTTCATATAGCTCTCAAACAAGGTGTCTTGTTGAATTTTATTTATCTTTGTAGAGCTAGAAAGTTGAAATCTTTCCTTCAACCACTTTCTCGGTTATTTCCTGGATGTTGTCAAGTTTTCTTTCAACTATTCTATTTACTTCTCCTGTTTCTGCTTGAGTTTCTATCTCGACTTTCTTCGGCTGATCGATTCTTGTACCGATTTCGGAAAGCATCTTGACCTGTGCAAACTCTCCGGTTTCCGAGTATATTTCTTCGGCGATTTCTCTAGAGGTCAGGTTGTAGATTTTCCCGACATGTGTTACAGGGTTTTTGCCGGATGCTGCCTCCATTGACATGGATCTGTGAGGTGTGATTATTCCGTTGCTGCGGTTTCCTCTACCCACTGAACCGTCGTCACCCATCTCTGCAGAGGTGCCTGTTACGGTGAGATAGACTGAGTCTTCTTCATAGTTGTCGGCAGTGTTGACGTTTACCTCCGTTTTCAACCCGGTGACTTTCTCGCCGACCCCTTTTGCTGTCTCTCTAACTTTCTCAATTGTCTCGCGGTACTCCTTCATCCCGCTTATTCTTGAATCAATTAACGCTGAAGCAACAGTTAGCTGGAGTTTTCCATCATTTCTCAACCCCATGACCTTGATATCTTCGCCGACAGCCTCGATCTTAAGCAGTCTTTTTTCAAGATTTTTGACCACCTTCTCGGTGTCCGAGTAAGGCGCGTGGCCGACACCGAAGCTGGTGTCGTTGGAAAGAGGTACATCCCTCTCATAAACGTCTTTCAGGTCGGTGGAGGTCTCACCGATTTTCGATTCGAACTCTATGTGGTCAGGTGAGAGAACCTTGAAGTTGTCTTTAATGTAGTCTCTCGCTGTTTCCAGTGCGATCTGATCTACAGGTATTCTTTCATCCTCAAACTCTTTTGTCGCTCTACCGGCAAGTAAAATATAGACGGGTTCAGCAAGTTCTCCGCCTCCAAATTCCGGGCTGCTTGATCCTGCGACCAGTTGCGCTTCGTCAGTGTTGTGGTGCAGTATTTCGCCTGTCCTTTCTCTGTACTCCCTGCACAGTGCTCGAGAAATGGACTCCGCTAAACCATCTGAGATCGAGTCGGGGTGGCCAATGCCTTTCCGCTCAACAAGTTCAACGTCTCTTTTTTCGACGGGGTCCTGAGTTTCTGTGATTGAAAGGTTCATTTGTTACCTTTTCTCTCTGTCAAGTCTTGATCCGGTCGCGCCTGTCTGTCCCATGTACTTGGAGTCTTTTTTCTCGCCGTAAGGATTCTCGGCTTCAGAGGTCATGGTTTCAAACACTACCTGGCAGACTCTGTCTTCCGGGTAAAGTTTGACCGGTGCGTTTCCAAGGTTCTGCATCTCGAGCGTGATATCGCCTTCAAATCCAGGGTCGCAGTAACCCGCTGTTGCATGTACAATTATGCCTAATCTGCCGTATGAGCTTCTTCCTTCAACTCGCGCCACAAGATCGTTGGGGATGTTAAGTGTTTCCAGTGTTCCGCCGAGGATGAACTCGCCTGGGTGTATGACCACGCCTTCTTCCGCGGAATGTTTCTCTGTCTCGATAAAATTATTGTATCTCTCCATGTTCTTGGTGTCGATCTTCTCGATCTTCCGTGTATTCAGAACTCCGAACTCGTATCCCAGCCGGAGGTCGTAGGATGAGGGACCCATCTGGAGATCATGGTTTAACTCCGGTCCTTCCTCGACTTTTACGGCGTTTTCCTGCTCTATAAGTTTTCTAAGATCTTTATCCGATAATATGGCCATACAGTTCAGATTTTTCCAACAGTTCTTTTATTCCTTCCCCGCACAAATCCTGTTATGAAAAAGACTTTAACCCTTCTAGCGCTGGCACTGGTTCTCACAGTTTCTGCGGCGGCAGAAATACAGTATCGGGGGACGATGGATGAAGAAGTTGTACGAATGAATACTTCTATCCAGCTTGAGTGTGATGATCCCTGCCCCGTATCCCGCTGGAGCTTGAGCTGGAGCCTGCCGGAGGACGCGGAGATAATCGAGATAAAAGACAGTCTAGGCGAAATCGAACAGTACGATAGAACGGGGGAAACTGTCACTTTTACAACAAACCGTGAGGAAAGATACAAGGAAACAGTCAAGATACAGATGAGAGTTGAGGAGCCAGCAGAGGAAGTTTATGACGGGCTATACTACAGGAAAATGTCCGTCCCTAGCTTCACCGGTGAGACTACTACAGGAAAAATTGAGGTAGAGAATCTGGTTTCAGGCAAGGTGGGCTTCGGGTTCAAGAGTTCTTTCGTGGATGAAGAGTTTCGTTTCAGCGGTGAAGGCCCTACCAATATCAGGGTCAACTTTGGAGAGGGAACGGAAAACAGGTACTACGAGTTCTTCGGTGAGGATAGAGACAATTCAACCGAGGCGTATGAAATTGCTGTAGGTACAACGGGCCTGGTTCAGAACTTTCAGCGTTTCCCGGTGGCCGTGATGGACAACCGGAGCTACAATCAGAAAATCAACCGCTGGAGCTCAGGAGAGTATGTCTCAGGGACTATTTCACTCAGAGATGATCTTGGAGATGATTATCTTCCTGTCCTGACCCATGAGACAATCCATGGTTTGAACGACAAGTTCCTCAGATGGGATCAGACCGATTCAACTTATCTAGATGAGGGAGTAGCGGAACATGCAGAATACCTGATGAAGAAAAAACTTTACAGGAATGACCGGGTGCACACAGGTACGAGGGAAGTCTTCGGTGAGGAGAAAAAGTACAAGGTTGACGAGGAGGACGGAACTTATATCTACACTCTAAGACCGCAGGGAGATAGAGAGCAGCTCTGGAGTTACTACCAGAACGACAGGGATTTTATGCGGTCGTGGAATCCGCGGCAGAGCGAAGAGGCGCGTGAGTTCGGATATGCTTATTCAGAACTCCTGGTAAAATACTACGTGGTTAATAACGGGTCGGTTAGAGATCTTTACTCGCAGATAGCGATGGAGGAAAGCATTGAGTCGCCGGACCAGAAATGGGATGTCCTCTCCGATCATATGGTTATGGAGCCCTGCAACTTCGAGTCAAGACAGAGGTTCGACCAGTGTCTGGATAAGATAAACGACCATGATTATCCGGTTTACAGTGCACAGCCGGATGCCTCCCGGTCGCAGCTTGAATTCAGGGAGATAAAGATGCCGAACAGAACACAGGGCGGAGGCGTAACTGAACAGGTAGAGCAGACAACGGTCAGCTTCCAGCAGTTCCTGAAAGGGTTTCTGGATTACATAATTGGTTTAATCGGAGGGATTTAGAATGTTTGAGGAAATAGCGCTTCAGATGATTGAACTGATCTCGGAGAACGGGATCGCAGCTGTAATGCTTGGAATGGTGATAGAGGAAGTTGTAGTACCTATCCCCTCCCCTGTTATACCGATGGCGGCTGGAGCTATTCTTATAGGGTCAACCACGTTTCTGGGCGCGGCGTTCCATGCATTTTTCTATATTGCATTACCTGCCTCGATTGCCTCGGTTGTCAGCTCGTACTTTGTCTTTGCAATAGCTTACTACGGAGGTAAACCGGTAATCGAGAAATACGGTCGCTGGCTTGATATTAAATGGGAAGATATCCAGAAAGTGGAGGAGCATTTCGATTCCGGCAATGAGAAGTACTATGTGGCTCTGTTCAGGGCGATACCTATAGTCCCGCTATCGCTTATCTCAGGTAGCGCAGGGCTTTTCCGGATGGACTGGAGGGAATACGGTATCTGGAGTTTTATCGGTATGATGCCACGCAACTTTATTCTGGCAATGTTCGGATGGTATGCGGGCGACGGCTTCAGACTTCTTGCCTCAAGGATTGATACTGCCTCGACGTGGGTTCTTCTGGTTATAGTTGGGGCTGTTGGATGTTATATTCTCTATCAGAAACTTCAGGACCTTGCCGACTATATCCTGGATAAAATTTGATTCTACAAAGGTTTTTGAGTCAAGATAGGTAATTCCAGTTATGCTGGAGAGCTTTCTGGTATCCGCATTTTTTCTGACAGCAGTTGTCTCTATCTTTGTTAACCAGAAAGTTATAGAGTTTAGAGGTTCACGTTTTCTCGATATACCTTACTATATTTCGCCTTTCGCAGCCGCCTTTGCACTGGTTCTTACAGGGGTTATAGATCTAAATCAGGTTTACACCGCCTTAACAGGAATCAGTTTTTCTCAGGGATTAGCGTTCCTGAATAACTCTGGTCCGTTCTCGGCTATTCTGCTATTTCTGTCTGTCGCCTTCGTATCGCTGTGCCTTGAGGTCAGCGGTTTTTTCCGGTATCTTGCGGTTAAAGTCCTGGAGAAAGTGGACGGTTCGGGCAGGAAGCTTTTCTTCGCTGTTTTCTGGATTTCTGGTTTCCTGGCTTTGTTCACGTCTAATGATATACTTATACTGACTTTCACCCCCTTCCTCATCGAGTTTCTCAGATTCACTGATCTTGAGGCCGTTCCATTCCTAGTAGCTGAATTTTTCGCTGCTAATGTATTCAGCATGGTTTTCCTCATTGGAAACGAGACAAATATTATAGTCGCTACTTCACAGGGTCTAGGCTTTCTAAATTTCATAGAGGTTATGGTCATACCTGGACTAGCCGGTGGTTTAGCTTGCTTTATCTCTCTTTACTGGGTTTTCAGGTCTAGGATCCCAGAGAGTTATAGTTGCAGGGAGTTGCCTGATCTTAAGATCGATCGATGGGAGGTTCTGTCATCTTCACTGTTGCTGGGAACCCTGCTTTCTCTGGCTGTATTTTCTGTTTATGGTTTTCTGTTATGGCATATAGTTCTAGTCTGGGTTTTAATCTCTCTGGTGTTGTTTGTGCTGCCTGATACTTTCGAGAAAGTTTTACAGAAAAAGGATGCAGAGGAACTGTTTATATACAGGATAAACCAGAAGATGCCGTGGGAGGTGGTTCCGTTTCTTATTGGGTTCTTCGTTCTTGTCCACGCCTCAATGGTTACCGGTCTAACATCTGGAGCACAGGGTTTGATTGAGGTTTTGGCCGGTGAAGATCTGCTTAAAACAGTTTTTGGCGTCGGCGTGGCTTCTACCTTATCAGCCAATTTGCTCAATAACATCCCTATGACGGCGCTTTTCTCGGAAGTATTAACGGGTTACGGCGCAGGTGCGACACGTCTAGGCGCTCTTTACGCCCTGGTTATCGGCAGCAATATAGGTGCTATAGTCACTCCTATAGGAGCTCTAGCAGGTATAATGTGGATGAAAATGGTTAATCATGATGGCGAGAAGATAACATTCAGGGGGTTCTTCAGTATAGGTTGGAAGATAGCTATTCCGACGCTTCTGGCGTCTCTGCTCGGTCTTTATCTTTCTATTACTTTTGTACTCTAGTACTTGGGCTTCCTCTTCTTCGCCTCTTGCAGCGAGTTCTCTATCTGCTCTTCTACATCTTCTTTCGTTGCTGGCTCATGCCCGCAGTACATTTCATTTACTTCAAGATCAACTAGTTTTTCTATAGAGTCTATCAGTTGATCTCTATCTCCCTCCTCCAGATCTGTTCTGCCGAATCCTCCCTCCGGGAAAACCAGGTCGCCGGTGAAGAGAATCTTATCCTTTCTGGAGTATAGACAGATGGAGTCGTCTTTGTGTCCTGGGGTGTGGAAAACCTGCAAACTGGTTCCGCAGAGAACTATTTCCTCTCCTTCTTTCAGTTTTTCAGCTTTCACCGTGAGATTTTCAGGGTCAAAAGCGTATATTTCCGGGTGGTAGGCGTCTTCAACTTTCGGAAGATTATCCACGTGGTCGTAGTGGGAATGTGTTATAACCACTTTATCCACTTCTTCTAGCTCCTGAATGGCTTGCCATGAATCGCCTCTACCCACATCTATCAGTACAGTTTCGCCGTTCTGCATAAGCCAGATATTCCCGGTAAAATCTTCGGTTTTCTCTGACAGATTTCTTATCTGCATTATTTTATTCTCCCTCCAGAGCATCGACTGTTACTGCAGCAGATATAACTGCCTCTCTCGGAATATTTCCAAGCTCGCCAAGCTCCACTTCGTATTTATCCTTTAGCGACCATTTTCCCTTAATTTTCCCTATCTCGTCTCTATCCGCGTTGTAGATAGTGTATTTATGTGGGATGAACTCAGCGAAATCAATCAGTGATCTCAGCAGACCCATCACTTTTCCACGGCTCTCGATCGACGCGATTAAACCATCGGTATCAGGATCTTTGATCCTCCAGTTATGGGTCAGAACCGAGAACTCCTTGGTCAGTATAGCGATTGTTTCGCCCGTAGCCTCGTCTATTATTCCGTAGTCTCCGGCGATATCCAGTCTTCGTTTTGCTTTTATCCGGAAAACCACGTTTCCATCGGCGTCCGTGAACGGGAACTCCTCCTTCATCTTGAACATTTTCTGCTTTGCGCCGAGAACCTTGTTTCCGCTTGAGTCGTAGACTGTGTACTTGTTCCGGACTAGGTTCTGCTTTACAGTATATTTATCGTCGGAGAAATCGATGTTTTTGAGCAAATCTTCATCTGCCATAAGCTAAGTTATCTCCCCAGTTTAATCTATCTTATCCTGTACCTGAGGATCGCGGCTATACCTCCCATATTCATTAACCGTTTACCCTCTTCATGTTCTGTTCCTATTATCTCGAGATTGGAGGACATTTCTTCGGCTTTCTCCGCGAAAACATCGACTATATCTGCTATTTCTTCTAGATCCATTTCCTCTCCGCATTCATCGCATTCAATACTTTCCTCTATTTCCGGCTTTCTCTCGAATATCTCCTTTTCATGGTTGTTTGGGCATTCGTAAACTGCGCGGTACTGGTCGAAGTCCTCGGAAATTAGAACGGTCTCGACAGCTCCCATCTTCATGGCTTTCATGACCTGTTCGAGTCCATATTCTGATTTACCGTTCTCCTCCTTCAGGTTCTGGAAGAACTCCTGTACCAGCTGTTTCTCTCTAACTGCCTGAGAATCCTCTATTTTCTCTTCTGCTTTCTGGACGAGTTCTTTCAGCGCTCCTTCTCCAGAGTGGCCGAGTGATTCCACGGCTATAACCTTCTCCTGTAGCTCCTGGTGAAGGTAGTCGTCGTCGATTAGTTTGTCTTTAACAAACCCTGGTCCGCCGATTATAATCCCCAGAAGCTTGTCTTCTCTTGCTTTGTCCAGAAAGGCTTTCTTGGATTTTTCCGATATATCTGTCAGGAATGTTTTCAGCATCTGCTTTCGGATTCTAGCAAATCTCTGTGCCGACTGTCCTCCAGCACGTGTTTTTCCGGGAACGTTGGACTCTATAGTATAAGCAGTCTTGATGGAATTGCCCTGTAGGTAACCAATCGCGGCCTCGGATTTGTCGCAGACGATTAATCCGTATACCCGGTCGTCTACGATCATCTGCTTCAGAGGCTCAAGAACAAACTCTTTGTCACATCTGTAGTGCCGGGATTCTATTGGCTGTGGGGGTACTACCTCCCAGATTTCGATGTCTGGTCTTCCTTCGGTATCGCTCACATTTCCTGCGAAGAAAGCTACACCGTTCTCCGGTGTTGTATGCTCTTCGCTTACCTTTCTCCCGATCTTTCCAAGCGCGTCCTGGACGTTCTGGCGGGTGTGCTTCGACTTTATGTTTTCTGCTTCGGATTGCTCGGAGGTGATAAAGTCGGATATCTTGGACATGTCGTAACCTGCTGGGATGTACAGCGAAACCAGCTCGGTGTTCCTGCCTCTAATGTCCTCAAGTTCTTTGATCAGCTTCTTCAGCTGGTACTTGTTCATCCCGACATCGTTTTCCTGGTTTTCTTCAGTCATGATGTTAGAAGTGTAAGGAATTCTTTTTAATCCCGTAGTGAGAGCGGGTCAAAGCCGGACTCTGGGGAATACTTCTCCATATCTGAAAGAGGAATCTTTATTCAGGGCTTCGCCAACTTGTTTCAGTGATTCCAGCGATTCATCCGTGCATCTGCCGTTCTGCTCTCCGTGAATATTTACTTCGCCGTTTTCTTCAAGCTGATGTATCAAACCTGAGAGCTCCCATTCTTCAACTGCTTCAATATGCCCGCTATCGAGTTCCGTCTGCAGAAAATACGTATGATCGCTGTCGGTCTGGATACCTATCTTTTCTTCTACAAATTCCTGGTACTGATCGATCTGGCTGTCATCGTAGAGAAAAACTACGGGGTTCTCCGTTTTTCTGAGCTCTTCTCCTAGGCTTGAGAGATATTCTTCATAACTGTCTCTGGAGCTGAAATCCGAGTTAACTCCGAATCTTGTCTTATCCAGCCAGTCGAAAACGCTGTCCTCATCTTCGTAATTAATCATTGAAAAACCGGGGTGGACCACTATATCCAGCTCGCTGTAGCTACTGGAAGACGGTTCCTTACTGCCTTCCTGCCCTCTGTAATTCTGCTGTTCAAGCTGTTTTTTGACCTGGCTGAAAACCATTAGGTAGAGAATACGTCAGAGATTTTAAATCAGTTCCAGTATTCCTCGACCTTCTTCTTCGATAATCTGATGTAATCCCTGTCCGAGGTGAATATTTCCATCGTCGCGGTTCCTTCAAAATCTGAGAGTTTTTCTCCGATAGGTTCGAAGTCTATTTCCTCAAGACCAATTGGAAGATGCATGTCCCGGCCCTCTCTGGTATCCTGCAAATGGAGATGTGAGATCAGGTGCGAGTATTCCTCCAGGAACTCCTCCATCTCTTCCTGCCCAACCTCTGAGAACGCGTGACCGGTATCGAAGCACATCGAGGCGTCAAGTTCCTCCAGTACTTCCCCGAGCTTGAAAAGCTCTAAACCGTTCCAGTGGCCGATGTTTTCGAAGCAGATTTCAACATCGAGTTCTTCCCCCAATTTTGTTCATTCTCCTTATCTGTTCAGATATTAGCTCTTCTTCCTCTTCAGATTCGTTATCTCTCATGTCTGCGTGTATAACAAATTTTTCGGCCCCCAGCTGCTTCGAGAACCTGATTAATCTTCGGTGGTAGTCAAGTACTGCGTCGTTGAATTCATCTATCTCGGTTACGAGCCTCTGCCGGAAAGGCAGGTGAACAACGAGGCCAAAATCATTGTCTTCCAGAGCTTCTATTACTCCTTCCCTGTCGATATCCTCCGGCATCTGTTCCTTCTCCCCGAGAGGGAACTCGATGAAATCCATCTCTTCCGGAACCCGGGTTATCTGTTCCTTCAGGTCTTCTTCCGGGCCGAGCGATGATCCCAGTTTCATTTTTATTTCACCACTACCTGGGCGTTTTCCGTCTCGATCATCTCGCCTTCACCTGTGAAGGTTTTCTCCTCATGTACTTCGTACATTTCTGCTGGTATGTGGTGATCTGCGGCGTAAAGCATTCCTGATTCGATGTTCCACTCGTTGTTTTCCAGGGCATCTTCAATCTCTCCAATATCATCTCCAAACTCTGGACCTGCCTTTGAGTAGTCCAGTTTGATCTCTTTGATCTTGTCCTCGGTTTCGGCTTCTCCTGATCTTGTTGCGAGCTCTTCTATATGCATGACCTCCTTGATAGCGTCCTCAAGGCCGTGGACCGGCCCGTACACGACAACTTCCTTCAGCTCCTCGTTAAGAGCCATGCCGTTCTGGTTCTTGTAATTTCTCAGCGCTGAGACTACCTCCATTGCGGTTTCACCAGCCTCCAGATCTGCTTCAATACCAAGGGTTTCCGGCCACTGGGTCGTATGAATACTTTCCGGACCTTCTTCAGAACGGTACATATCAGTCCATATTTCCTCGGTTATGTGGGAAAGCAGCGGCGCAAACAGTTTCAGGTATCTCTCGAAAGCTACCTGGAGGGTATATCTCGTGGAAAGATTGGTTTCATCATCCATTCTCTGCTTGGCTATTTCCAGATAGTCGTCGCAGAACGTGTTCCAGAAACTGTACCTAATCTCATCTCTGGCTTTGGAAAACTCGTATTTCTCCATTTTCTCAGTTGTTGATTCGATCAGCTCGTCGACTTCCGCCAGAATCCATCTATCGATCTCGTCAAGTTCTTCGTCCTCGATATTTGGTCTGTTGCCGCCTGCCAGGTTTTCTACCAGTTTGGATGCATTCCAGATTTTTCTCATCAGTTTCTCTCCGGACTTCAGTTCTTTCTTCTTGAACGGGAAGTCGTCACCAACTTTGGAGCCAGCAGCCCAGTAACGTGCCGCATCAACAGGGAACTCCTCTAGAACCTCTGAAGGTGCTACAACGTTTCCTTTCGACTTGCTCATCTTCTCACGGTTCTCATCCAGGACGTGGCCGTGGTTCATGGTGGCGTCGAACGGAACTTCTCCTGTATGCTCGTAGCACTTTACAACTGTGTGGAACAGCCAGAAAGAGATGATGTCGTGGCCTTCCGGTCTTAGATCGAAGCTGTAGAGCTCCGGTTTCTCCATCTGGAACTCTTCCTCATCTTCGTTCCAGTCCCAGCCTGCGTTAATCAGCGGTGTTAAACTGCTTGTAGCCCAGGTATCGAAAACATCCTCTTCCGGTCTGAAGCTGGTTCCCTCGCATTCAGGGCATTCTTCGACCGATGGTTCGTCAGCCAGAGGATCAACCGGTAGTTCTGCTTTATCCGCTATTATCTCCTGGTTGCAGTCTTCACAGTACCAGACAGGGAAAGGTATCCCCGAGTCTCTCTGACGTGAGATACACCAGTCCCACTGAAGTCCTTCAATCCAGTTCTTGTAACGGGTATGCATTTTCTCCGGAATCCAGTCCATCTGCTCACCTGCGTCTAGGTATTTGTCTTTGTGATCCATGATCTCGACGTACCACTGTTCTGTTACCCGGAACTCGATTCCGACTCCACATCTTTCGTGGACCTGAACGGTATGCGTAATTTCTCTCCTGTCATTCAGGTATCCTTCCTCATCAAGGTCTTCTACTATTTCTTCCCGAGCCTCTTCAGTACTTAACCCCTCGTATTTTCCGGCTTCCTCTGTCATCGTTCCTGATTCATCGATAGCAATTTTCAGATCAAGATCGTGTGCCTGATACCATTCGATATCGTTCTGATCTCCGAATGTACAGCACATAACGATCCCAGACCCTGTATCCATGTCGACTCTTTCATCTTCAATTATAGGGACTTCATGCCCGAATAGAGGGATAATAGATTTTTCTCCTACCAGATGCTGGTTCTCCTCGTCATCCGGGTGTACAAATACTGCTACACAAGCTGGTAGAAGCTCCGGTCTTGTAGTAGAAATTTCAAATGAATCCCCGCCTTTAACTTCGAACTCTATGTCGTTGAAGTGGGAGTGCTGTTCGTCATCCTCTGTTTCAACCTGGCTGATTGCTGTCTCGCAGTCCGGACACCAGATCGCTGGTGCTTTCTTCCGGTATTCTCTGTCTTTTTCATAAAGATCTATGAAGGAGAGCTGTGAAATTCTCTGAACTCTTGGCTCTATAGTCTTGTAAGTATTTGTCCAGTCATGGCTTAGACCTAGGCTTTGCATGTTTTCTGTAAACTGTTCTTCGTATTCCTGGCAGACCTCCCGGCATTTCTCCTGAAATTCTCTTCTGGTATAGTCTTGGTGTCTGATTCCAAGTTCTTTTTCTGTAAGTCGTTCAGATGCGATCCCGTTATCGTCGTATCCGATTGGTTGGAATACTTTTTTGCCTTTCATGCGTTGAAATCGTGCCTGAAAGTCCTGTAGTGTCTGTCCGTACAGGTGACCCATGTGAAGTGAGCCTGACACAGTTGGTGGCGGAGTATCTATTGAGAACACTTCATCCGGATCTGTATCTCTGTCACCGGTGTATTCGAAAGTTTTGTTTTCAACCCATTTTCTCTGCCACTTCGATTCAACTTTTTCAGCGTCGTATTCTCCTTCAGGCATATTTTACGGCCTCACGAGAACTTTTTCTGCTGGAATTCTTAAATGGGTTTTGAGTTCAGGTTCTAGAAATCTCCGAGACTTCGGTTACCGGGGAACTCCATACCGTCCTCGGCAAACACAACCTTTGCATCGATATTGTCCTCCAGCCACTCTTTCTCCTCATCCAGATCCTGATTCAGGAACTTGTATCCGAAATCTGTGATTATCACTGTCGAAGGTTGCACAGCTTCTACAATATCAGGTACTTCATCCAGCGAGGTATGGCCTTCCAGAGTTTCTCCTGTCGGCCGGTTACAGTAGATAACTATTGTGTCACAGCCGCTGTAGAAATCGACCAGTTCTTCTGAGAACTCCGTGTCGGTCCAGAAACCGATAGATTTCTCATCGGTTTCGAGAACGAAGCCCTGTGTTTTCGGATCGCTGTGAAACATTTCCTGGCTCCGAATCTTTAGGTCCTTGAACTCTGTTTCAAAATCTTCTTCCAGTGTTTCAACTGTTCTGCATAGGTTCTGATGGTAGTCGCTGATGCATTTCTCCATATCCGAGTAACCGGCCAGACAGGTCTCATTCGCGAAAAGCGCTCCAGGGTGGTCGTGGATGTATGCCATCATTTCTATTAGAGGTTCAGAATCGTTGCTGTGATCGAGATGTGCGTGGGAAACAATAACTGCTTCCGTATCCTCAGGCTTATTATCCTGTGCCTGAATTAGTCCTCCAGGTCCGGGGTCTATGTGAATCTGTGTTTCATCGGTTATGGCTAGTATGCCGCCGGTTTTTCTTCTCTGGCTTCCGGTCACAAACCTTCCGCCGCCCGTACCCAGGAATTTCAGCTTCATACAGTGAAATAGCGTCCTAAAGAATAAGAATCCGCCGAAACACCAGAACCTTTTTATGTTACTATCACTAAATAACAACATATGAGTGCGGACGCAATCTACAGTTCGGTCGCGGATGAAAAACTTGAAGAACTCAGAGAAGAAGTTCCAGTTAGAGATGTTGAACTCAGGAGAATTGAGGTGAAAACTTAGTGGACAAGTATGATGAGGTTGCTCTTGTTGTTACGCATCCACATGAAGAATTTGATGAAGGAGTTACATACGAAGAGCTTTCGAAAATCGTGTCTGATGCAGAGTTCGACACCTATGTTGTAAACTCTGCAGATGTGAACTCCGATCCCTACCATGAGTCTGAATTTGATGAGATTCTTGAAGAAGAAACGGCAGGCCAGTTAAGCACAGAGGATGCGGAGGAACTACGTCAGGATTACGACCAGATTATGCTTGGCGGAGGGTATATTGAAATGTGCGCCGAGAACACTTACAAGAGCCTTCTGGAAGCAGGGTTTGAACAAGAAGATGTTACAGTTTTGCCAGAAATTTCATATGATCAATCTTTTCCTGATAAAAAATACTCGGTTCAGGAGGTTCTCGAAACCGGTGACCTAAACACTATATCAGATTATATTAGCTCAGGCAATAACGAACTTGTTGAACGAGCAAAGTTAGAAGGACAATTTATCGAGGACGTGAAGGAAGATATCCATCGAGCTAGCGAAATGACAGTAGAAGAAGCAGTTAGGGAGCCTGAATTATCTCTAGAAATCGGATTTGAGGCAACTCCGGGCGAAAAATCAAGGCCGAAAGTGGGAGTATAATTAGGGTGTCTGTAATTAGTTTAGATATAATTGAAACTGAAGAAAGAACAGCTGATGTCTCCCTTTTACCGGGGTTTTCCAAAAGAGACGAAATATACGTACATAAAAATCCCGCTCCAGAGGATGACAATAATTTCTCCACAGGAGACCTAGCTGGCTATGACAGCAATGGTGATCTTTGGGTTGTAAAAACAGAAGGATGGGAGTATCACGATATAGATGGAAATCAGAATGAAGGTGAAGTCTACCTGCATTATGCGGAAGAAGCATTGGATCTAGAGGTAGCCGGTTACTTGGATCCTGAACACCATTTCCATGGTGATAACTTTGTCACAGGGAATGATCTTTATACTGTGGCAAATCACAACTTAGAAGAAGTTGAGAGAAAACTGGATGGGATGAAAGTCCAGTTAGTTGGTTAGTTACTTTATCTTATCCCCTACTTCCATTTCCTTGTCGGTATCTAGAAGCGATACTGTTTCCCCGTCATCCGATTCTGCGGCTAGCATCATGCACTCCGATTTCTCTCCACGAAGCTCTGCTGGTTCCAGATTAGCGAGCACGACTACTTTCCTATCTTCTAGCTCTTCCGGTTCGTAGAAATTCTTGAGTCCTGCGCAGGTCTGAAGCGTTGCTTCTCCCACGTTGACTTTGACCTTGTAGAGTTTGTCGGCGTTTGGATGCTCCTCGACTGATTCCACTTTTCCAATCCGGAGGTCCATGTCTCCGAACTGGTCGAATGAAACCGTATCTTCATTAAATTTGTCTGTCATAGTATCTTCCTTATTTTCTTGTTTTTCTTCTTTCTGCTCTGAGACATCGATTTTCTCGAATAAAATCTCCCGGTCTCCTAGCTTCTGACCGGTTTCCAGACCTCCGAGAACATCTTTCCCAAGCAAGTCTTCCTCTCCAGAAGGTTTGATATCTGTGTTAAGCATGTCGAATATCTTTTCACCGCTTTCCGGAATAAATGGGTGGAGTGTAACACCAAGTTTCTGGATTAGCTGTAGTGAAACATGTATTGTCTCCGCTCGCCTGTCCTCATTGTTCCATGGTTCCTCTGAACTCAGGTACTGGTCGCCTAGTCTTGCCAATTCAAGCGCATGGTCCAGCGCTTCCTGAGGCTCCTTCTCGTCAAAGGCTTCTATGTATTCTTTAACAGCTTCCTCTGCGTCTTCAACTACTTCCTCGTCTTTAGTCGTTAGATTTACCTCTGGAACCTCATTATCAAACCATTTTTCTGCTAGGCTCAGTGTTCTGTTCACGAAGTTGCCGACTGTATCGTTCAGTACGTTGTTGATCTCGGATTCGAAGTCGTCCCAGGAGAAGTTGGTGTCGTGGTCAGTTGGAAGCATCTTCGACAGGTAGAATCTCCAGTAATCCGCAGGGTAATGCTCCACTGCTTCATCGATGAAGATACCCCTGTTCCGGGATTTGGAGAAAGCTCCTTCCTCCCACATCAGGTACTGCTGGATGAACTCGTACTCCGGCAGACCGTACTCTATCTCATCGTTTCTAGAGCCGAGAAGCATTGTCGGCCAGATAACCGTGTGGAAGATAGTGTTATCCTTTCCAATTGAGTAGTATATATCCGCGTCCTGGTTCCAGTGTTTCTTCCACTCATCGGAGTCTTCAAAGTACTCTCTTGTGAAACCTATGTATCCGATTGGTGCGTCAAACCAGACATACAGAACTTTTTCGTCGTACCTTTCCGGATCCAGTTTCTCGATTTCCAGATCTTCTTCCTCTATTTTTTCGTTTACTCTTTCTACAGGGATTTCAAAGCCCCAGTCCTGGTCCCGTGTAATTGATCTCTCCTCCGCTTCCTCTATATCGTGGAGAACCTGGTTGACCATGTTATCCGGTACCGGTTCCCTGTCTTTAATCCATTGCTTGAGGTCTTCCTTGTACTCTGTTAGGTTCAGGAACAGGTGGTCTGTATCCTTGAACTCGATATCATTTCCTCCGCAGATCTGGCACTCCGGGTTCTCTATCTCGTCAGGTTCCACAAGTTTTCCGCAGTCGTCGCACTGGTCTCCTCTAGCTAAACCTCCGCAGTGCGGGCATTCTCCTTCAATATACCTGTCCGGGAGAAATCTTTCATCGTCGTTGCAGTACGGCATCGTCTGCGTTTTCTCATCTATCAATCCGTTGCAGTAAAGCTCTTCGAACATGTCGTGTGTCTGTTTTCTGTTGTATTCACTGTGGGTATCGGAGAAAATTGTGAAGTCGACGTTCAGGCTTTCGTACGCTTCTCTAACTTTCTTAGTCTGTTCATCTTTGATGTCTCGAGGATCTTCGCCACGTTCCAGAGCCTCCAGCTCCAGTGGTGTTCCGTGCACATCGCCTCCACAGACGAAAATATTTTCCTTTCCTCTAACGTCGAAGTATCTGTGTAGAAGCTCCGCAGGTAAGACACTTCCTGCCATGTTTCCGAGATGCGGTACTCCGTGGATGTACGGCAGTGCTGATGTGACAGTTATTCGATCCTCTGAAATTTTGGTTCACCTAGAGGGAAATGCTTCAGAAACTGTTTTAACTCCTTTTTTATTCTAGACCTGTGTAACTGTCCAGTGTTTCTTCGTAAGCCCTCCAGAATCTATCGTCAAAGCTCTGGATGAAGTCTCCTTCTTTCTGGAAATTGTCCTTTACATATCTGGCGAAGGCTGTAGGGTCATCAGTGATTACAGCTACATACTCCCCTTCACCCACATTAGAGTACCAGTCGTCATTGTCAAGCCACTCAGGAGCATCTAGCATGGAATCTGCACCCTGAGGAGCTATAAGCTGTCTCTGGTTTTCGTTTCCATCGATTTCCGGCATTTCAAATCCTATAACCGTCCCGCCGAAGCTGTCTCCTTCCACGGCTTCTTCACCTATTTCTATCATAGTTTCCGCGAATTTAGCGCCCTCTAGCCCTGGATATCTCATATCTTTCTTTGCTTCCTCATTGAGCAGATCTTCCAGTTCATCATCCAAAGTATTGTAGTCCTCTATCCAGGCCGTCTCTCTTGGTGCTTCGTCCCATTTTTCAGCTTCTTCTACCCAGGTCTGATAATCATTATCCCGGTCAATGTAAAGCTCCTCACCGTTCTGACCTATTATCCTGTCGAGGGATTCTGGAAAATACATGTTATCTAGGTCGATCTCCGAAATAGTTTTCTCGAGGTCTTTTCTGTCAAGTTTCATACCTCAGTATTGTTGGAAAAGTTATATGTAGGTGAAAAATAACCGGTTCATATGAAACCGATTTTCTTCGCGACTGGCAATGAAGGCAAACTTGAGGAGATGGAACCTCCGTTTAGAGAGGCCGGGTATGAACTTGTACAGGTGGAGGCAGATGTTCCGGAAATCGATGCAATGGATGTAGAAGAGGTCGCGAAGAGAAAGGTGATGGATTCCTACCAGGAAGCGGTACTGGGTCAGGAAATCGGCAGTGTAGATTATTTCATAGTGGAAGATACTGGCTTCTATGTCGAAGCGCTGGATGGTTTTCCCGGGGCTGAAGCCGCGTTTTTCGCCGGAACTGCCGGAGCCGAGAGACTGCTTGACCTCATGGAGGGCGAGGAAGACAGGTCCGCTTACTTCAGAACAGCTATCGCTGTCTACATGCCCGGCAGAGATGAAATTGAGATTTTCACCGGTAAAATGACAGGTAAAATACCGGAGGAGAAAAGAGGAAAGTCACATCCGCATCTGCCGTACAACAGCTACTTCATCCCGGATCACGGGAACGGTGAATCGCTTGCTGAAAACGAAGAACTGAAGAATGAGGAAATGCATAGAAGGAAAGCGGTGAATTCGTTTATTGACTGGCTAAATGACAGAGAATGAATTTTCTATAAAATCCGGTTTTTCAGCCGTGCCAGGCTTGAAAGCCCGTAATCCGGTTTCTGGATCTCGTCCGCTTTCTTCAGTGACTCACGGTCGATATCGCCGGACATAACTGCTATCGTTGTCATACCCAGATTGTTACCTGTCTCGATATCTGCAAATCTATCACCTATGAACATCGATGCGTCGGGGAAGTAGCTGAAGTAGTCCTGGAAAACCTGCTGGTAGAACTCGCTTGGTTTCCCGATTAATTTTGTCTCACCCATCTCCTCGAAAGCGGAGTTGAATACTCCCTGGTGAGGCCTTTTCTTCTTCGTGGTCCTGAAAGTTTTCTCTGTGCTGCAGATAATAGCTTCTCCGCCGTTCTGTAAAATATTCATGGCGTTTTCCACCTTCCTGTAGCTGAACTGTCGGTCAAAACCAACAATAACAGTATCTGATTTCTCTTTGACGTCGATATCTTTCTCGTCCAGCTCTTCAATCAGCCCGGATTCTCCAACTACATAGGCTGAGGTTTCATTATTCTGATTCAGGTATTCCCCAGCGACGTATCCGGCGGTCAGTATATCTTCTTTCTCCGCCGGGATGTTCATCTCGTTGAGCTTCCGGGCGTACGCTTCCCGGGATAGTAAAGTGTTGTCTGTGTGGAAATAGACCTTTTTATCCGCCTCTCTCAGCGAATCGATAAGATCAACTGCCCCGATTATGTCTTCATCCCAGTTCCAGAGCGTCTTGTCCAGATCGAAGAAAAAGTATTTGTACTCGTCTATCTCCATGCAAACCGATTAAATGTTTAAACCTCTTATACATGTCTATGCCCAGCCTGAGAGAAGCCGCTGAAAAACTTTCACAGAAGGAAAACAAGACAGTTGATCTGGAGGAAAAATTCTCCGATATAGATACTATCGAAACCGGCTCAGTCGTGAAGGAAGGAGAGCTGAGGCACGTAGTTACGGAGAAAGACCCTGGGAAAATTGCTGGAATTGACGGCGGTTTGGTCAGGAAAAGGTATTCCTCAGCGGACGTAATCGCAGTTAGAGCGGTTGCAGCAGTTTTCGGCTTCAATAAAATAGGGCTGGAGGAAGCAAACTATATTCCCGAAAAATCTCCGGATCCCGAATTCCACGTTTTCGATCCCCAGGATCAGGAGGGACTGGACAGGAAAGCTGAGGCCGAACGTCTGAAAGCGGAGACCCGGATAGCGATGGAAGCCCAGCAAACAGCGGACAAGGTATTCATGGATGGTTCAATTGTTCCCAGCTACAGTAAAGATGAGAAAGTTATGGAGAACTACAGCAGACTTCTCTCAAATGCAGAGCCAGGAAGTTTTATCGGGGTCGTGGAGGATTCATACGGCACTTCTCTGACCGATATGCTGGAGGATAAAACCGGTCTCGAGCTCGGAAACATCAGGGACACCATCCTAATGGATTCGATTCTCTCAGAGGGTGAGAGAAGCTTTGTCAGGAAATACTCGAAAGGCCCTGCAGAGCACCCTGTGATGAAGAAAATGAGTCCGGACTACGTAAACATGATTCACACCTTCTACGTCAAACTTTCCTCCAAGGATCTACCGCTGAGAATCGATTACTTCGGTGAACCAGAGGACGCAGATGAGATCGCTGGTGAATTAATGGCTCTTAAATCGTCGGAGCGTTATACTGTTCCCTCGCCGGTTCTCGAGGCCGATAGAAAAGCCAAGATACCGGAAAATTATCTTAAGCGGCTGGAGAAAAGGTTCTCACCGAGAGAGAAAAGACGGGATCGGAGAGCTATTTGAAGACTAGATTTTCTTAAACCATTTTATTCAGATCTAACCAATTTCTAATTGATGAAAATCTTTGAAATCTTTGTAGTAACTATTTTTGCTCTATCTCTTGCAGGTGTGGTCCAAGCCGACTCAGAGATCATCAATCAAGACTACCAGATTTCGGGAGATTATGTTATGGGAAGATCCCACACGACGACTTTTGAATATGAACTTGCTGTCGAATACAAACCTGTTGATACCTCTATTGTGATCGACGAGTCAGGCAGTATGAGTGGGGAGATGAGTGATGTAAAAAGCGCTGCTAGAGGATATGTTGACAGCACTAGGACCTCGGATGGCGATGAGAACGCAGTTGTTTCATTTGCGAGTGGTGCCTCGACCCGGCAAAGTCTGACATCAAGCAAATCAGCTGCTAAAAGCGCTATTAACGGTATTTCCTCGGGAGGAGGTACTGATCTTCCAGCAGGGGTAAGTGAAGGTCATGATTCTCTTAACTCAGGTTCAAATCCAAACCAGGTTATGATTGTTCTGGCAGACGGAGGTGGAGGAAATCCAGGGAGTCAGGCTGACTCAGCTAGGTCCGATGGAATAAATGTCCATGGTATAATGTACGGCAGTGGAGCCAGTACCTCTGAATTTGAAAGCCTGACGAACTCCCAGTGCAGTACAAGCTCCTCTGAAAATAATGATGGTGATAACTGCTGGTACGCTGAACCAGGTACGATAGATAGTGTCTACTCAGCTATTAGAGAAGAAACTGACAGCGAGAGAGAGGTGGATCTTCACCTGAAATTACCTTCGCATGCAGAATCGTTCAGCTATAACCCTGACAATGTTGAAGGCGATGGAACTAAAGAATACGTTTTTGAGAACAGGAACACCGACAGCGGAGTCTATACTTTTGATCTTCCTTGGAACCCGAAAAGTCACGGTTCTAACCTGCCTATGAAGTTAGGGGAATCCTATGTGGAGTTCACAGAAGACGGTTCCACAACTAATTACTTTTTCGACCAAGCAGAGAATAGTCAGGTTGATTATGTTGATCTGAATATAGTAGACAAGCATGCGGTAAGAGATGTAGCTGAAGGTGAAATCGACGTATCAGTCACGGTTAAGAATGAAGGTAACACAGAGTCAAAACCAAACTTAGGTTTCCAGATATATGATGGGTCAGGAAATACTCAGAACGAACAACTTCCTGCTCTATCACCGGGGGAGACCCATACTTACTCCTACACCTGGGATGGGAGCCATCCGGTTTACGCAGACTCCGATATGATTCGTGCTTGGGTGGATACGAGCGGTAGATGGACCAGCCGAGAAGACGCCGGTGAAGAACTGGAGCCTAATGAAGAAGGCAACAGCAGAGAAAATACTAATAACGACAAGAAAATGGGCTATCCTATTGACCCTAATGTTCAGAATCCGGATTTTATCGACTACAACTATCCACGTGTTGACACAAGGTTTGGTGAGGATCTGGTTGAGGAGATTAACCATAACCACCCTGAATCGACTGCTCTCTACGGTTACTATGATCTCTGGGTTGGTTACAACGGTTTTAATCCCGAGGATGGTAATCCCGAGTTAAGACACGACAACCAGAGTTACAGTTCGACAGGGTTCCCTATCCAGACGCAGGCAGAGGAGGTTGACCGGGCCAGGACGTACTGGAACTTCACTAACCGTGTGAATGATACTTACGGGAGTATGTCGGTCTTCAACCACAGCGTATTTGTCAAGAATCCAATACCTGAGGTAGTTAATCACCAGCCGCAGAACGACGGTTTTGAGTCGGATTACCCGGTTCCTGTAAGCGCCCGTGCAGCAGACGACAACGATGAAGAGATAACATTTTACCTGTTTAACAGAAGCGATAACACTCTTTTGAAGAAGGAAACGTTCAGTGGTTTGGAAGCTGAGGACGAGTCCGCTGAAACCACTTATCAATGGGAGGTTCCTGAAGCTCACTCTGAGTACACCCTTGGACTGGTTGTTGAGGACAGGTGGGACAACTATACTGAAGATATAGAGTTCATGAAGATCATAGGTCAAGGTTTCGCTATGGAGGGAGGATTCAACTATGATTATACTTCTGTAATTCTCTCGGATTCAAGCACCAGAAACGTTCTTTTCACCGCGAAGAACACGAGACCTTTCGAGAGAGATATCAATATAACGCTTTCAGGCGTTAACGCCCAGTTCAGCGATGGTTCGAATTATACTTTCACTACCTTCGATGCAGAGGAGGAGAAAGAATTTCTGTTAACCGTTAACCCTGATGAGAACAATACAGGTCAAAGATATCTAAATGTGACACTTGACTACCCCGACATACGTTACAACAAGACCGAAAGCCTGCCAGTGTTCGTCCGGGATATGCCAACAGTTGGAGAATCCAAAGAAGTCCCGGGAATCGGCAGTATCCAGCTGCTTATGCTGGCGCTGTTGGCTGCTTATCTTTATTCTGTACGACTCTGACAATGTAGCCTGCTGTCCGGTTTCTCAGTCTCTTTGAATCAAATTCATCCATTTCCTTGAGTTCTTCCTTGTTTTCCTCGAAGTCATCTGAGAATCTTTCCGGATCCGCTTCGACCAGGTCCTTCGCCAGTCTTTTGATGTAAGTCTGTCTTACTCGTCCCATACAAACCAAACACTCGAGCCCAACATTCTTAAACCAAACCCTCGAACGCCGCTGAAAAACAGCGGTAGAGTAACCGAAAACCACTTGATAGTGAGTGGTTTAACAGATCTTATGACCGAAGAACTCTATCTTCCGGCAAACGAATATCAGAAAGAATTCAAAGCCGAAGTAACCAAAAGCAGAGGAGTCCCTGAAGAAGAGCATGAAGGTTACATCTGCCTCGAGAAGACACTGTTCTACAAGGAAGGAGGCGGACAACCCGCAGATCACGGAAAAATCAGCTGGGGTGAAAACGAAAGTGAGGTAGTCGATGTCCAGAGAGAAGACGGTGAAGTCAGGCACTATATCCAGGGAGAACTCCCGGAATCAGGTACCAAAATTAAGGCGGAAATCGACTGGGAGAGGCGGTACAACCATATGAGGATGCACACCGCCCAGCACCTGGTCTCATGGGTTGTCCTGAACCGTTACAACGCCTCCACAGCTGGCAACCAGATACACGAAGACTATTCCCGGATCGACTTCGAACCTGCCGAGTTCGATGAAAGCGATGTGGAGAAAATCGAGAAATCAGTTAACGCACTAATAGAGAAAGAACTCGAGGTTGAGAAAAAATACATGGCCCGCGAGCAAGTTGAACAGGCAGTAGAGGAGGGACGAACCAACCTCGATATAATCCCGGGCCATATCGATCCGCTTAGGGTAGTTATAATCGGTGATAACGACCTCTGCCCGTGTGGGGGAACACACGTCGACAACATCAAAGAAATCGGAGGTATAAATATAACTGACAGAATTTCAAAGGGAGCGGACGTGGAGAGACTGGAGTTCGAGCTGGAGGAGTAAAATTCTCTATTTCAAATATTTCTCTATATTTTTCACTGCAGGAATCTCATAACCAGCATCTCTGTGCCAGTCAAGCTTCATGAATTCCTCCGAAGTTACCCACCTGTAATCCTGATGCTCCTCTGAAAGTTCTATTTCTCCGGAGAAGGATTCGGTGTAAAGTATCCAGCAGTTTACAACCGGTTTCTCGCCTGAAAACTCCTCCACCTCAACCCTTACTACCTCCCTCAACTCATGCGCTTCCAGACCTGTTTCGGCTTCAAGTTCTCGCTTCCCGGCTCCAAACCTATCCTCATTCTCACTGATCTTGCCGCCGGGCAACTCCCATTTACCGGCTTTCCAGTCATAATCTTCTGACTTCTGGAC
>JBLGBN010000009.1:0-32540 GCA_047617745.1 Candidatus Nanohaloarchaea archaeon | reverse complement strand
GATATCTCACAGTACTTCATATTCCTGGCTGTCGGAATTATGCTTCTTGAATGGGTACTGGGAAGCACCAGATTCAGTATCATACCATAAAATCTTATTTAAGCACATCGCATTCCAGTATAATGACCGAACAAAAACCGGAATCAGAACTTCAGCTCGAGGAACTTATCTCCCTTGTGGAAAGCCCTGTCCCCGACCTGAAAGAATTTGTAAGAGAGAACAATCTCAGCGACGATGAAATCAAGCGGCTACTGAAGGCAGAACAGTCTGCAAAGAACCGGAAAACAGCCACAGACTATCTCAAAAGACAGCTAGAGGATCACAACCATCCTCAGATAGTGGAGGAAAGAAAACTCGGAGATCTAAAAGTTGTAGAGGACGAAGACGGTGAAACCCGATTTGTAGCTGATATACAGGGCATAAAGTTCGACCTGGAGAGAATGCCGATGCTGAACCTTGCCGGCCACCAGTTTGAACTGGCTCCAGAACAGGGAGAGCATGTGGAGGGTGTTTCTCATGTAGGTAGGGCTCCAGTCAGTCAGTCGCCGGTAGCAGAAGCTGCAAATCATCTAAGGGGCGGGCAACCTCAGCCAGCCCAGAGAACAGCCACGGTCCAAAACACTGCACGGCAGCAACCTCAGAGAACCGGCGCACCCATAGGGAACCAGCGGCAACAACCGCCACAGGCCACAAACCAGAGAACACAGACCACTCCACAAACCTTGCCCCGGGAGCCTAACAGGCAGCCAAAACCAGAAACAGCGAACAGAACTCAATCTCAAAACAAAGGTAATAGAGAAACAGATTCAAGCGACGAAGAGATAGACCAGGCTATAAACGACATAATTGAAGGCGAGCAGCAGAAGCTTAAAGAGGAGCTGAAAAACGAATACGGACTAGAAGAAGAGGACTTAGAAGGGAAAACTGCATCCGAACTGAAGGAGCTAAAATCCAAGCTTGAGCAGAAAAGAGACAAGAAACAGGATCTGAAAGACCGGTTTGGCGTTGACGAGGAACGACTTGAAGGGAAAAGCCTCGAGGAGCTCCATAAACTGGAGAAAGAACTTGAGGATGTGGAGAACAAGAGACAGGAAGTACTTGGAAAATACGATATATCAGAGGCCGAAGTGGAGGACAAAAACCTTGAGGAACTGCGGGAGCTTGAGGAAAATCTGAAGGAACGAGAGCAGAAGAGAAAGAAACTGAAAGACAAGTACGATGTAGATCCTGAAGAGCTTCAGGGCAAAGATATCGATGAACTGGAGGATTTTGAGGAAAGGCTTGATAACAGGCAGAAACTGGCAGCCGAACTTGCTACCTACGGCTACAGCTCCGGAGACTTAGAGGGTAAAGATCTGGACCAACTCCACGACATGATAGATGAGATAAAGGAGAAGAAAGAGCTGATGGATGAGCTTGGCGTCGAAATGGATGATACCAAGTTAAACGAGATAACGTTAGAACAGCTGAAGGATCTAAAGCAGGAGAAAACCGAGAGGCAGGAGCTTATATCCGAGCTGAAAGAACATGGAGTGAACGAGGAGATGCTGCGTAAGTCGAGTAACTCTGATCTCAGGAAACTGAAATCCGAGATAGAGTCACAGAAAGAACAGCAGCAGGAAAACAAGGAAGATAACACTGGAGAGGATGAGGAAAGAACCGAAGAGGAGATCAAAAAGGAAGCCGAAGAAGACCTCCACATGCTTATGGGAGCCGTCGAGGAGAGAGATGAGGAAGAGGAAGACGACGGCAACTTTATGGAGTACTTCGATCTCAAGAGCGAGTTCAGTGAGAAATGGGAGAAACTGAGAGGTAACGATGACGAAGAAGACGGAGACAAGGAAAGCAAGTACGAGAAAGTTATCGGTCTTCTGGAGAGCTACAGAGAAATGGAAAGACGGGAAAGCGCAATCAAAACAGCACAGGTTCTCAAGGGCTATCTCGAGTACCTGCTGGAGATAGACAGAGAACTGACCTACGCCGAACTGGCAGAGAGCCTGGAAAGCCTGGATAATAGAGATGAGAATATTGAGACTCTTATCGAGTTCTTCAACGCGATGGACGAATCTTACAGAGGGGAGGTCCGTGTAAATAACGTTGACGACGTTATAGATACAGCAGAGAAGGTAATTAATGACTTAAGATGATTCTATGTTCCCGGAGAAACATGTAAAAGAGATGGAGAGACTGGAGTCCCGAAAAAGTTTCAGGAGAAAGATCTTCGCTTCAGCAGTTTTTCTAGGTTCAGTTTTCGTCATCGGTCCTGTTATCCACGAACTTTCCCACATGGTGGTACTGGAGGCCATAGACTGCAAGTATGTGCTTGAATGGGGGTTGAATATTAACGGCATCCACGGGAGTGTAAGACCGGTATGTGTGCCCACCACGTCCCAGCTCGCGACTTTCTACAGCATAGGCTACCTCAGTACTATTATGTCAGGAGGCTATCTCAGCTTTGTAACCCTAAGGAACCATAATGTTTCCAGTCTGAAAATGACCGGTTATACTGCTCTTGGAACCGGTCTGCTTGTCTCAACGGCGATAAACTTAAGCACGACTGGAGATATAACCAATCTTGGTGAAATCCTCGAAATAAGCACGGTAAATATACAGTTCTTTACTACAGGGCTGTTTCTGGCTATCTCTGCTACAGTTGTCAGAACTTTACAGATATCCTGGAGTCAACAGTCAGAAGGGGAGGAAACCTGAAGCCGCGAAACCGTAGTAGTTAGCCATAAGATAAAGTATTATCAGAGTCTCTCCCATAACTAGGGCGATAAAGGGTCCTTTAACCGTCCAGCTTTCAAGGTCATACTCTCTAGTGAAGAATGCGTAAAGCATGAGTACCGAGGTCCAGACCAGCGCAATAACAGGTACTCGCTGCTCCTCCGGTATAAGACCAGCTTCAGGGGTTATCTCGACGTCAATCTCGGAGAAAGCGTACGCCCCTCCACCTGAAGATACTACAAGTGTGGTTTCGCATTCCCCTGTTGAACCAGAGGCTGAAAAGTCGAGCTCAAGTGACTGTGAGTTATTCACCGTTAGTTCATCTATCTCTCCGGAGTTTACCGATCCGCATTCATCGATGTTCTGAACACGGGCACTGATATTCTCCAGATCTACTCTTCCATTGTTCTGAAGCAGTACCGGGATCTGCTGCGATGTACCGGCTTCAAGATTCAAGGTCTGAGGCGACTCAGCGATGGTTATTCTAGGTACGAAGTCAGCCTCTTTAACGTTGAGCGTGAAGTAGTCTAGATCGAGAGTGTTGTTCTGATCATCCTGTCCGGCTACCGGAACCACATAGCTTCCGGGCTCGGTATCCTCAGATGGCCGTATAAACACCTGTCTTTCAATAGTCTCATTTACCGATAGATTCTCTACCTGTGCATTTCGGACATCCCAGTCGCCTCTTATCCGCTGTACCAGAGAGTTTAACTGTAAATCATTCAGTGGGACGTTCCCCAGGTTGGTTACCTCGAAATCAGTTGCCACAAAGCTCCCCTGTCTGGTTGAGTAAGATTCGTTCATCGACTCTATATCAATCCTTACAACCGGGTCAGGCTCTGGTGTCGGCTCAGGTTCAGGTACAGGTTCGGGTTCTGGCTCAGGTTCCGGAACAGTTACATTCGTCCTTCCGGGATTGGTATCGTTCCCTGGTATTGACTGGTTCGTGCTCTGATTTCCGGTATTGTTAACCCCTCCTGACTCGTCTCCTATCGCATCGACAATCTCGAAGTTCCCGAAGAAGGAGAACTGTTCAAAAAATCGGAAGTCGGTGTCACACGTTGCTTCGGAGTCGTTTTTATCTTCATCCTCACAGCTTAGAGAGGTGTTAAGTTTCTCCTCGTTTGAGTCCTTCAGAGAGTATGTTGCGTTTGAACCATCAGCCCCAATGGACTTCACCTCTATATCTTTGAAGCCGAGCAGATTTGATTCGTAGGCGCACTGGGAGTCTTCGCTGTATATGGAATCATTATCAGAGAGACATGAATAGTCGTAGCTGTCCGTGTCTTCGCTGTTGAATACAAACGCCTGATAGGCGGTGTCGTTCAGGCTGATCTCTGTTTCGTATCCCTCAGTCCCGGGTTCCTGTGGCTCAACCGTTTCACCGGTAGTATTGGTAAAGTTGGCCTGCTCTATCTCGCTGTCAACCAGATTCTCACTTATAACTTCTACACGGGAGCAGTTGAAGCTCCTAACAGTTATATTATCGCAGTTAAACTCGTTTTCAAGTTGCTGAACATTTCTCTGCTCGTTTTCAGGTCCTTCTGCCTGACACTCTGTCGTAACCTCCGAGAAACCTGTGTAGTTGCCTTTCGGGTACTGTGCGTTGAAAAGTTTGAAGTATGTCACAGATGAGCCGACGGCAACGTTCTCAAAATCTTCTCCAGAGTAGGACTGGACAATGTTTCCTTTCTGATCTCCTCTGCTGTACGGATCCTGGCCTTGCTTGGTTACCTCAAGGTAATTTATAGATATATTTGACTGTACATTTCCCGAGTTACCGATTATCTCGACAAATACACCGGTCTTGTTCTGCACTATTTCCCCATCACCAGGGACGAGGAAGTAATCAAGCGTGCTTGAACATGAAGGCGCCACTTCTACAGTCACATCGGTTCCTTCCTGTTCCTCTCTTAACCTGAAATCACCTGATTCAACAGCAGTTCTCCCTCCTGAATCTAATGCGGTGACAGTGTATTCGTCCTGCATATCCTCATGTGTTTCGATCTCTGAACTGTACTCGTATATGTAATCTTCCTGGGCCTCCTGCTCCATACTGAAATTGCCTATACCCGGAAATGTGATATTTACTTCTTCCAGGTCAGTCCCTGTATCCGTTAAAGCAGCGGTAACAGAGAGGTTTTCACCCGTACCTATCTGAAACGGGTCCGCGGTTAACGAGATGAAGTTAGGTTTTCCGGTCGCAACATGAAAGCTCTCCGAATCTGTAGCGTTAGGTGAACCGTCGTATGATACGGCCTCGGCCCTTGCATTCCAGTTACCGCCTGAAAAGCTCTCATTGCCCGTTGAATAACTGTAGGAAAATATCTGATAGTTATCCGAACTCACCAGCTCGAAAGCCGCAGAATCCACAATCAGTTCATCCGTCGAATCGTAAACATCCAGGGTCGCGTTGTCGGCGCCTGTGGCGTTTAACCTGAATTCCACAGTCTGATTCATCTGGAATACCTGAGTTCCATTACCCTGATTGAAGGTCTGCAAACTGTTAATCTGTGCCGCTGACGAAAAACCTGTAAAAAATAACAGAGTTAAAGCCAGTAACACTGTCTTGAGTTTCACTAGATCACCCTCATGAAGTAGATCAGTGAACCAGTCATGAATACAAACATCACAATGGTTGTACCGTTAACGCTTGCCGACTGAAGGAACTGACCTGTCAAACTGTTTCCATCCTCACTGGTGTTCTCTGTCCCTGTCTCGGAATCCTCATTGCTGGAGTCTTCTGAATCCGGGTTATCGGTATTATCTGTGCTGTCGTCTGACCCTGTATCTCCGGTTCCTGTTTCAGTTTCCTGATCACCCTGGTCCTGATCGCCTCCTATACCTCCTATTGCATCCCCTACATCATCAACTATACTTCCAGGATCAGCAGGTTCAGGCGACTGTTCCGGCGCGTCAGGACTATCCGGTTCATCCGGCGAGGATCCCGAACCAGAGAAGTCGGTTTCAACCTGATAACTGTAGCTTCTGACCTGAACAATATTCTGCACAACTCCGCTACCGCCTTCTTCCACAGCTGTTGAAGCCCGGATATCTACTGTGAAATCAAAGTTGTTTCTTGATGTATCCGAGTCTCTGAAAAACCTGATAGGTATCTCTGTTGTTTCAACGTATCTGTTATTTGATGTGAGGAACCAGCTTTTGTCACCTGAAGGGTTTCTGGTGACTTCTGAGGGTTCAAGTTCGAACTCGTTTTCATGTACTATGGAAGCTCCTTCGGGGTCAGAAGAGGTAACATTCAGGCTTAAAGTTTCGTTTCCAAGGTTGAATACGGATATCTTGAAACCTGTTTCAAGCGAATCAATTTCCTTCTCCGCCTCCGATGAGAAGCTGCCGAATGACGAAGCTGAAACTGTGGCTACAAAGAAGACAGATACCAATGCTAACGCTGCAAGCTTCCTGAGTTTCATCTCCCGGTGTTTAATTGGTGGCGTTCACCTTTATTGTTAAAGTGCCGGTATAGATTCCGGCGTATTTTCCGTAAGGGTTTTCCTGCCAGTAGCACTGCGTAAATGACTCTCCGGCATCAACCGAGTCCATAATCTCTGTGTAACGGTTGTGGAGCGGGGTGCTTCCCGAGTAGCTGCAAGTTGATTCAAACGCCCAGGTCGTGTTTTCTGGCCGTATTCTCCTGTTCGGAGTATCCGGACCTTCAGTGCTTGTAAGGTTTGTCATTTTTATCCATGCGCCACCGGTAGCGTCATTAGATCTTTCATCCAGCTTTGCGGAGTATTCGTCTTCAGAGTTTCCTGGGGCTGGGACTACCTGTCCCGGGTTGCCCTGAGGGAAGTTAACCTCGTTGTAATCGACATCAAGTATCAGTATCTGATCTATGCCTACGATCTTATCCTCCGTTTCGTTTACCGGGGTTGCGGTTCCATCCATCTGTGCGTCGAGCGCGTGGAAGCTATCCTTCTCTCCCGTAGCATTAACGTCCCATGAAACCGAGCAGTTACCCCCTCGTGCAAGCGATGAACTACATGTTTTCGGGTTTGAACCCACCGTGTGGAAAGGCTGATCCGATGTCTCACTTATTACAGTGCCTGCAGCATCTCCCGACTGATTGTATCTAAGAGCCGTGGTTACCTCTCCACAGTCGCTTCTCCGGCACTCCACTGTTAAATTGGCTGTGAAAGTCTTGTTCTGCGCAAGAACCGTGTCATTCACCGGTCTTGTCAGGTTGCCTATAACCAGTCCGGCCTCCTGCGCCAGCAGTTCAACTTCCTCGGAGTCGCTGTTCTGGTTGCTGGCGTTGTAGAATATCTCCGGTTCATCGTTTATTCTGCATGACCAGGTCTTGTTTCCAGCCTCCTGTCCTGACGTATCGTAGTTGTAGATTGCTGTACCGTCTTCGCGGGTGTCGTTGGTTCCTATCAGGTTGTTATTATTGTCGTAGAACCCTACCTGGTGGTTCTCAATCGGCTGGTCTGTCTGACTGTCAGATACAAGACATTTCAACTCTGTCTCACCCTGGCCGACCTTGCCGGTTGGTGAAACCCATTCGACCTTGCTGTATCCCCAGATGTCAAACTTGAGATATCTTAGGGTATCGTTCAGGTTGCCTGTGGTGTCATTGGCTGAAGTTTTCACGTAATGCGTTCCCACATCCCATGACTCGTTCACCTGTAAAGTGGTGTTGGTCCAGTTATTGGTGTAAGGACCCTGTATTTCCCTGTCTACAAACTCGTTTCCGGTGTAGTTGAACTCTACCCGGGCAGAAGCTATAGATTCATTCCACTGCGCAGAAGACTTAATTGCGGCTGGTTTAAACTCATCAGTCGTGTTCAGGAAGTAGTTGTTGTTCTCGATATGTGGCGGTATGGTCTCCTCCCGTATAACTTCCAGTACCTCAGTGTAGTTACTTCTATCTGGTTCGAACGGTTGCATGTTAAGTGTGTCGTTTCTCTGTATGCTGCAGGTCTGCCTTACAAACTGTTCTGAAGAGTAATCACGGACAAATGAGGCAAAACCTTCCGAATTAATCTTCTTCTCATCGACCTGCTGCATACTTCCAGAGGAATTATCGTAGAACCTGGCAGGAAGTCCTTCTGCAGCGGATCCGTTGCCCTGGAGCACGGTACACCTGAATGTTGACTCCTCCTCGACCGTCACAGGGTTCTGGTATGGACCTGTCTCGGGATCAAGAATAGTTGTGAAAGCCCATATCTCCAGTCCCTGTTCTGGCGTAACATTGTAGTTCGAAGACGTATCGTTCGCCCATACTCTCCATCCTGCATCCACAGGTTCGATATCATCAGGAACGTTTACAGAGAAGTTGCTCCAGTCGGAAGCACCTCCTAAGCCCTGAGGCTCCGCTAAGGAGCTGTTTAACGAGCTGCCTGTTTCGTTTGACTCGAGTAGTGCTGTATCCAGCTGGAAGTTGTCATTCCATTTTGCGAATAGTTTTACAGTATCGTTTCTCGCAGTTTTGAAAACTCTGTCAGCGCTCTGCCCGAAGTCGACGTATTCCGGCGGTACCAGTTCGATTACCTTCAACTGTTCGGTTCCCTCAGCTACTCCCACATTGTAGAACCGGGAGTTATCTTCTGTTATATTACAGGTCAGTAGCTGGTCTCCTAATTTGTTGGAGGTGTAACTGATGTTCGCCCAGCCGTTACTGTCAGTAGGTTCAGTGGTTATCTGAGATGTTTCGTTGTAGAACTGTACATCGTAATTGTTTATCGGACTGTTTCTATCAGAGGCGACTCTACATGCGAACTCGACAGGATCGCCCCCTGTTGCCTCTGTTTCATTCAGATCTGTAGCGTTAATACTGGCGATTCCGTTCACGTCAAAAGTCTCTGTTCTGCTGGCTCCCTGGTTTCCTACATAGTCGGTGGCGAAGAACTGGAAGGTGTGACGGCCTCTAGCCCAGTTCTGGGCTGTTGAGAAGCTGTAGTTTGTGAAAGTTTCCTCCGGCTGCACCGTGAAGTTGGAGAGCGAACTCGTGGTCGTATTATATTCTGCCAGCGCCGAGCCAATGTCCTTTGTCCAGTTGGCGAATGCCTTAACCGTCTCCCCTCGGGTGATATCTGTTACATTAAGATCGAAGAAGTCGATCTGAGGTCTTACATTGTTGTTCTCGTAGACATTGATATCAGACCGGTCTGTCTCCTGGAAGGTTATATCTGTCACGCTGAATGTAATCTCTCTTTCCGCCTCGGTTTCATCCGGCACCTGTGCGATGAATGAGAAACTACCTGAGTTTCCAGGCTTGATTTCTCCTCCCTGGCTGTTCCATGTGACGTTTGTGGTGCCAGGCGCTGTTTCTCTCTGCCCTCCTGTGAATGTGTCGGTTCCGTTCGAGTAGAAGATGTCGTTTGCAGTGTCGATTGTCCAGTCAGGATGGATATTGATGTATCTTATATCTGTGCTGCCATCGATTTGCCATGGCGCGGAAGCTGATTCATCATTCTCAAGCTCCACCTCTACTCTGTAACTTTCGCCACCTGTAACCCTGAAAGTAGTATTTGTACCGCTATCCTCAAGGTCGGATGTGTCAGTTCTCTGGTTTCCTGCGGCTGTGACATTGTATATTTCCACGTTCTGGACCGAGATGTTGGACTGTGAAGGGTTGAGCCGGAAATCGCTTCTCCTCCTTATCTCACCGTCGTCTGTAAGTATTGTACCGGTCGGGCTTACAAACTTGAATACTGCTCTGTAGAAACCAGGGGTTCTTCTATTTGTATAGAATGGATCCGGATTCCAGAGCTGATATAGCTGAATTATACCGTTTGATGCCACATTCCTGGCGGTTGCGTCGTTGTAGACGGTTTCAACCTGGTTCCATACACCAGTAGTGTTGCTGAAAACCTCCAGCATTACTTTACCTCGGAAAGGTCTCTCCCCTATGTTCTGGAGCACTGAAGAGAACCTGTCCTGTTCGTCGCCAGCCTGTGTATCAGTCAGGTCTGGTGTTGTGAAGTTGTAGGTGTAGGAAACATCTCCCTGAGGGTCGAAACCTCCTCCACTGGCTTCACTGGAGGCAGATATCTGGATCTCGTTGTACCATGGCCTCTGATAGTATACCTCGTCAAGCACGGTTGTTCCGTCAGCTACTCCTGTCTGGTCGTAGAGTGTGACCAGTTCTCCTGACGTAATATTTCTTGCCTGCACCGTTACGGACAGTGTATTGCCGTTTCCTTCAGCAACGGAGATCTCTACTTTTCTGAAAACCGAGTTACCGTTATTGTACTGGTGTGTATTGAATACTGAAGGCGATCCGGGGTCGTATGTCCCTGAATCAGAGATCGGGAACGCGTAAGTATCATTTGCAGGCTCCGAGATATCAGGGTCGCCGTAGTAGGCGAAGAGGTCGCCTTCGGTTGAAGAGGCCTCAACACTGGTTGGAGCCCATGCAACCGTATTTCCAGAAGGATTGCAGCTCTCAACATAGAGATCACGTGGTGTACCGTTTTCTACAACTCTCAAGTCGCTGCAGTCGCTCTGGACGTCGTTACCTAGGTTCGGTATCTCAAACCTCGAGGTAAATCTTTTCAGCTGGTTGCCGGATACCTCCGTTACTTCTATCGGCCGCCTGTAGTCATGATCTCTGAGAGTCCATGCATAGCTTGAATTTGTAAGTGTAACGTTCTCACCCGGGAAGAACTCGAATCCTCTGGTTCCTATACTGGAGCTCTGCTCGATATCGACTGTGAAACTTGCTGTAGAAGTGTTGACTTTCCCTGCGTTATCCGTTGCTATAACTGTGAAGTTGTGGAGACCGGCGGTCCACGTGTTTGAAAAGTCGTATTCGTAACTGTTACCCCCCACATCCTGCATCTGGTGGTTTGTCACCGTTCCATTTGGATAGCTGACGTTAACCTCGACACTAGCAACCCCGTCATCTGAGTCTGTAACATCGGCGCTCAGTGTGGCCGGGTAACCATATCCAACTACACCGGGATCTGCCTGAAGATTCTGTACATCAGGTATCTTGTGAACTGTAATTATCTGATTCCCAGCAGACGGGTTCGTGTAAATTTGATCGGAGCCTCTGTAGATACCGTTCAGGCTGTGATCTCCCAGAGGTTGGTCGGGAGCGTATGTAACTGTAGCTTCTCCGTTACTGCCGGTAATCGCCTCTCCCAGTATGTCTCCGGATGTTGAGTCGGTGAAGTTTACAGGTTCTCCAGAGATAGCTGTGCCGTTGTCCCATTCAAGTGTTCCTGTTACCTGGATAGTTTCGTTTACCGCGGGATCTGTCTGGTTCACGGTCACTGTTAAACTGGTGTTGGCGTAGACATCTACAGTTGTAATGGCTGAATCCTCTCTCAGCTGGTCGTTGGTAACATCTACTACAATATCTCTAGGACCTACCTCGGCACTGGAGCCGACCGAGGAGCTGAAGCCATGGTAAAATGTTTCTCCTGGAGGAAGACTGTCTTCCAGCTTTATCAGATTCCCTGTAGTGTTGGCCCATTCCTGTGGAACAGTCCAGGTAGAGTTTACACCTGTTAGAGGGTCATTGAATGTGTTTTCTGTACTGGCGTTAAACTCGTATCCCTGCTGTCCTCTTGTAACGTTGTCGGGCGCTTCTATTATCTGTGTTAATGCGCCAGCTATCCTGACAGCCAGGATTTCGTTTTCTCTCTGCTCCCAGACCTTTCTCTCCCCTCCAGGATTTACATACTCTACTGTTGCGTTGAGATCATAGAAACCGGTCGGGGTGGAGCTATTTGTTGTTACGTTAAACCTTACGGTTTCAGTTGAGGCCGAAGCTACCGACCCTACCTGTATTTTCTGATTGGAGCCACCTATCTCTGTGCAGTTCAGATTATCCTCGTTGCAGCTGACAGTTACATTTACGTCTTCAAGCGGCTGACTCCACGGGTTTCCAACTGTAAAGTTATAGACAGCCGAGTTGTTCCTGAGTATTTTATTGTCCTCGTCCTCTATCTGTGACTCGAATCCAGCAGGTGTGTGGTGGAGAGTGAATCCAAGGGTTTCATTCAGTCTTCCTCCAAAGTTGTTCGCATCCATTGATACGCTCCAGGTCATAGGTTTCGAGATCTCTGCGATCGCGTTTCTAGGTATATGGTAGCCGCTGGAGCTGTTCGAGAAATTCCTTTCACAATTCCCGCCGGCAGAAATATCGCCACAAGGCGCTGTAGCATCAGGCCCCCAAGGAACCAGCTGCCCGTTCTCATCCAGTAACTTTATTCCAGTACTCGCGTTGACAGCTGTAGTCCGGCTTACACCTATCGTGGTGTTGACGAATTCAATGGTATCGCCGGTACCGTACTCGTTAACCGCGTTGTTGACTTCGTTCTCGGTTTCTACTGTTGTAAGATTGAGGAACGGTTCAAATATCTCGAACCGGAAGCTATCCCTTATAGGGGTTCCATCCCAGCTTTCGAGCGTTGCACCATCTTCCGCTACATACCCGGAAAGAACCCGGTAAACCCCTTCCCTGTAGTCCTCAGTATTGAAACCTCCGTTACTGTCCCATATATCCGCCAAGTTCAGTTCTTCGTCCGAATCAACTTCATATATCCCAGAGGTCTGGTCTACTGTTGGGAAACCGACGTTCTGCCAGGAGCCGTCTTCAAGCTCCTGGGTTCTCATCAGGAGGTATCCTTCAGTGTCTGTATCTCCGGTGTTCACTAGTTCGGATTCTGCGGTGTAGTTAACGTACAGGTATCTGTTTGAGCTGAGCGTGTAGGACTGATCCTGCCCCTGTTCTCTGAACTGGAAGCCGACCGCTTCCTTGCCAGCCTGGAATGTTTCAGTAACCGCCTGTGTAACCTCCAGGGCCTTCCTACCGTTGGTGGTCTGGAAAGTCGCTACAGGATTCGTCTGAGTGGATTCCGGCGGGAGATTGCCTTGGTGTACTGTTGTGGGCGGAGATGATGAACCGAAGTTCTGTGTATGGTAAAGTTCTCCCGTTCCGGAACCACTTTCGACTCCGAAAACCATGTAAGCTTCTTTTATATCGGCTGAGCGACTGATTGGTAGTTCTTCAAGGCTGTAACTTGAGTACCATCTCTTCTTGAAGTTACCGTCCTCTCCCACACCAGGATTTTCAAGTGATTCCCGCTCGTCAATCTCTCCCTCGTCTGTTTCAACCGCAGCTGTCAGGTAATCAATATCATAGGTTTCATCGGCTGATACACCGCCGTTGGATGCAAACGCTCTCAACTGTATTTCATTATTTGAGTTGAGATAGCTGGAGCAGCCTGCTTCTGTTGTACAAACCGTAGAACTGAGATCTACTTCCGTGGTTGAATCAAGGGTGAAAGCTGTCTCCCATGATGAGGTATCAAAGTTTCTAACCTGTATATCCAGCGCCCCTCCCGAGGCTACACCGTTGAGCTGAACTGTTAGATTGTTTATTGTGTTGTATTCTGTAGAGTAGGTGTACTGACCATCAAACACATCTGTTCCGAAAAGCCCTCCATCCGACTCTGTAAGGCTATGTACATCACCCTCATTTATCTCGTGGGTGAAAGTGTGAATACCTGAAGTAGTACCACTTACAGTCTGGTAGTTCTCCGAGAACAGGAATCTTCTGAAACGTTTTCTGGTGTTCGTATTGAAGTTGTCTGAAGTATTGAGAGTCAGATTCTTAGTTCTATCAAGGCGTATCTCCTGCAAGGCGCCGTATCTGTCCTGATCCGTTACTACGTTCATTGAGGCGTTAGCTTCGATCCGGAATGTTCCTGTTGAACTTGTCTCCTGGTTATCGGAGGTCTGCGCAGTGATTTGATAGCTGTACTCTCCTTTCTGCCAGGTGTTTTCAAAGCTGTACTCGTAGTTTCTGTGGTTCTGGAACTCTGTACCGGTCATCGTCATTGACTCGGTAGTCGTTGACCCATCAGGTTTCGTGATCTGGACCTCGACATTTGACGGGCTTTCCTGGCTTGCAACCGTTGCGTTAATCAGTACAGGTTTACCGTATCCCGCGAGGTCGGGTGTAGCTGAAATATTGTGGAAATGTATACTGTTCCCTGAAACTTCAGAGGCCATAGCCGAAGAAGATAGGACTGCTAGAGCTAAGAAGACTAGAGCTCCTGTCGCTATAACCGTGTTCCGGTTACTGGTTAAAAGGTCGCTATGTCGTTGCATTTGCCTTGAAGTAAAGTTTTCCAGCGTATTCCGTTGATTTTATCCCCTGTGGTACATCTATCCAGTAAAACGTGCTCAGTACAGTTCCTGCTGAGATTCCCTGTTCCATCAGTCTGTAAGTATTTGTTAATTCCTCTGCCCTGGATATATCATTTTCCAGTCCAAAGCTGAGATTGTTCGCATCTATCCTGTACTGCTCGTTAGTGCTGGGGTTCCTCCAGCCATCTGCCAGCATATCGCTCCCTCTTATCCAGAGATTATCTGCATCCAAACCTTCCACAGATAAATTGTAATCCCTGTCATCATTTCCAAGAGCAGGTTTATCCTCCTCACCAGGATCGAGAACACCGAAATCGAGCGTTTCCCACTCCAAACTCAGTAGTAGCACATCATTTATGGTGACCTCGACATTTGCCGAGTCGTTTCTCCCTACCTCGGTTAGGTTCGAGGTTCCGTTGACATCCAGAAGCCTCGAGGTCTTAAGCTCTCCAGTTGAGTTTATATTCCAGTTGATATAGCACTGAGCATTGTTGTCCAGAGCCTCACAGTTTCTGGTTCTTGTTCCGTCTATATGGAAAGGCTGTCCTGAATTCTCGGGAATCAGGGTATCAGGGCCGCCACTGGCGTTGTAACGCGGCGTGACATTCACTTCTCCGCAGTAGCCATTGATGCAGTTAACAGAGGCATTCATCAGAAATGTTACATTCTGTGGAAGAGTGGTTCCATTGACTGGTTGCAAAATACTGAGGTTGATATCTCCAAACTTCTTGAGGTCAATCCTGTGATAGTCAAAGCTCCCTGCATTTTCAGAGGTGTCATTAACCCTGAACTCCTGACTATAAGATTTAGACTCCTGATCGTTTATATTCACCAGGTACTTGGCATACATAGTGTCGTTATCATTATCGTTTTCCAGCATTCCTCCCTGAGAAGTATCCCATGAAACCCTTCTATCCATAACCTGGCCGCCATCAAAATCTCCAGTCGAGAGGTTGTACCATATTTTATCTACAGGCCAGGATGAGTTCAGCCCTTCATGATAAAGAGTATCTTCATCCTGTATATTCCAGTCTTTTCTACCATCGTTTTCTATCCTGAACTCGAACCTGTACTGCCTCGTTTCGGACTGGTTAAAATTGAGAGTTTCGTTCAGACCTCCGTCCAAAAACTCTCCTTCTGTCTCTTTCTCCCCGGACGAGAGCCCAGTAACGTCGTAAACTTCCAGAGAGGTCACGTTCGGCACAGGTGTTGCGTTTGCGACCGCGAATGCATCGAAGCCTGTCACATTGTAGACGAAATGATCAGAGGTTTTGAAGCTTGAATATTCATCTATCTCACCTGACTCCCAGTTGCCACAATCTGAATTCCGGAAATCCCAGTCCGTACAGTGGAGAATAACTTCCGGGGTATCCTGTCTTGGGACTTTAATCTGCGCCTTCTCAAACTCCATTTCCTTGTCCTGTACCGCGTATACTTTTGAGATATTCTCGATATACTGCGGTTCCTGAATCTCCGCCAGTCTTGTCGCCGGAGCCAGAGAGCCAGTCATATTAAGATTGTAGAATGTGACGTTATAGTCGGAGCTTCCAGAAGGGATTGACTGTCTTACAGTATAATTCCTGTTTCTCGCCAAGGTGTCGTTGAATCCCTGTCCTGTTGATGTAAACCTTTCTAATACTCTACCATTGTCAAAAACTGTAAACTCTACACCTGAAATCTCCTGTCCGGTCTCATCCTTTACCTGAGCGTTGTATCCCGCAACTTTATCCTGTATAAAACTAATACTGGTCTGCGCTCTATCTATACTGAAACTATGTAGAGAGTATTCCGGCTGAACATGGCCCGATTCATAGAACGAAAGATATCCCTCCATTTCCCTATTCTCAGTCAACGCAGCCTCGTAACCCGATACATTAGCTGAGAAAAAGTTTTGCTGGCTCGAAGGATTAAAGGTTCCAACCTGGTCAAGACTGTTCGAGGTGCGGTTATTCAAACCGAGAGTATATGTGTAATTCCTATTCGTTGAAGGCGTCGTATAGGACACCTCCAGAGCTGCATAATCGACGTTCCATGTTGTCTGGGTTCCATCACCGTTACTCTCTGTGAAGACATTGTAAACCCTGTTACCAGAGATCAAGTTCGAAACCGTGGTCGGATCTGTAAAAGAGCATGTAATGTTTTGATATGTTGAGCTTGCGATCGTTCCACACTGGACATCTCCGCCATTTGTGAAATCCCTGAAGTTAATACCCAGCTGCTCCGTGTCCCCTCCCTGAGATCTTATCCTTATCTTATAATCTAGCCGATTATAGGTAACATCAGAGACAGATTCCGGTAGTGCAAAGTTCAAACCTTTCTCACCAAGCTCATAAGTGGGACCGAATAAAGCTGCTGTATCTCCCTCAAGCATGTTAGCGGTCTGTCCATCCTCTACAAACCATGTGGCGCTGGGCTCGCCGTTCGAGAACGACATTGTTCCTGCACCGTTTGATGTAAGAGAGTTAACGAAGTTCGTTACAGTCCTTCCCAAGTTCCACTGAAAACTAACTTGATCTATCGACTCCGGGGGAATATCCGTCGAGGTATTGAAAGTGAATAGATTTTCGTTTGGACTGGTCGAGTAGTTCAAATCATTCCAGCTGACAAACTGGCTGTCGGCTGAACGAAGATCTTGAACGCTTCCATCAATCTGGCCTCCACTGAAATCAAAGCTCTCAACATCTTCAACTTTTTGCTGCTGTAAGTCATACTCTCCCACTGTTCTTATATCGTATATTCTCACCTGTCTATCCGTATCCGATCCAGAGTTCTCCGACCCTGTGAGACACACCTGTAGATCGGTCAAGTCCTGATCCGCAGGAAGTGAAGCTGTAAAATTTGTTATACCTATGTTCTGGCTGTCTGAAGGCTTTAGCTCGGTGTCACTACTATCACAGGTATCGTCATTTGAGCTGTCATAGTAGAGACTCCAGGTATCATCTGAGAACCCTGAGCTTGAGACAGTTACCTCAAGCTGTAAGGCGGTGTACTCATTTACAGTCGGCTGCCAGTCAAAGAAGGTTATTGCAGGATCGGAAACAGGTTCCAACGTCACCGATGAAGTGCCTTGGTCGTAATTGGAGTTATCGTAGGCGTCGGAAGGGTTTGAAGTTTTTTCCTCGAAATCAGTGTAATCTATGGGCTTGTTGATCTGGGTGGCCGCAGAAGCTGAAGACAGTAGAAATACCGTTAAAATTACACCTAGAGCTATCTTTCTGTCTTTTAATTTACTGTTCAATTTCAGGGCACCCTGGAAACAGTTTTAAGCCTTCCAGAATCAAATCCGTTTTGCCGGCTGAGAAGGCCTGTGCTGCGTTAAAAAGTTGGTTCTGGTTGTTTAATAATCTTGCCAATTATACGGGTTTTTCTAGATGTAGAGAAGTGATAGACCGGCAATTACACCCATTATGGAAATTAGTACAAGCCACTGGTAGATAACCGATGCAGTATCAAGATCCGATTCCACCTCTTCTGCTGTCTGTATCGAGTTCTCTGCACTATTAAACGCTTCTACAGCGCTTGAGAACCTGGGACCTATCTGTGTCCCCTGAACACTTTCCAGCGCCTCCATACTCTCGTTGAAATCCTCTCCATTCATCACGGCCTGAGTTCTGTCAAGATCCTGGTTCAGGTCCTGTATTTTATTGTGCGAATCCCCGAACTGTAAAGCAGCGTGTACAGAGGTTACAAGCAATGCTGCTGATGCAATCAGAAGTACCTTTCCTAGCTCCTCTTGGTTGACTGTATAGTCACTGTAATCCAGGTCAATCTCCATAACATCTTATTCTGAGACGCTGTTTAAAAATCACTTTCAGCATGATCTCAACGAAATGTTGTACTCAGCGTTCCACTCCTTACAGGTGCGGCCGAAAACCAGCGTTTGATCGCTCCAGTTAGTGCCTATAGATCTATTATTGATCGCACATATTTCATCTGCAAGTTCTCCACACCGCTGTTCTATCTGTTCTACACTGTTACACTGTGATTTTTCCACTATTTCGGACTTTTCTGATTCAAACCCGGCGCATGAATCACCATAAGGTATTCCATGGCACAACCTCGTGGTTTCCTGACACGTAGAGGTCGCTTCAAACATCACAAAACCTCTAAACGCGAACAACATGAAAACTGCAGTTAAAACCCCGAAACCTGTTAGAACAGCAACAAACTGTTTCCTACCCACAGAATCAGGGACTGTGAACGAGAACATAAGAACGGTTGCAATCTAAGTAATTTAAAAATATATTTCAAGTACCTGTTATGACGATCAAGCTTTGGATGGTTTTCGAAGCCGTAGGACCTAACAAGGAAAGTGTACAGGAATCAATGATTAACCATATAGAGAACCTCGGATCCAATGACGGCGTTGAAGTAGTAGAGAAGGAAGAAGATGAAACAGCTGAAATGGATAATCCTCACCCTAGTCTCGAGAAAGGATACTCGAAAGTAGTGGAGCTTGAGGTAGAGTTTGACAGCTTCTCAACCGCCCTTGAAACAGTCGTTAACTACGGACCAACCTATGTACAGTTCCTAGAGCCTGAAAACTTCCAGATGGGAATGAAAGAAGCCCAGGAAAGCCTTCAAACAGTTGCGGACACAATGCACCAGTACGCGCAGATGGGCGCAGGGGGCGTAGTTGTATCAAAGGAAACGGACGAAACCGCCTAAGCTATTTATTCAAATAGCCAAAAATTGATTTCCATGAAAAAGCTTTCAGCAGCAATCCTTGCAATTTTTCTTATATCTGGAGCTTCAGCTACAACAGTGGATTCAGAGAGTCTTACTCTTGATCTTGAGAGTTCTGAGGCTGTTGCAGAGATCAAAGTTGCTGAATTAACATCTTCTAGCTTCACCTACATAACCTCGGCCGACGTTGAATCAGTATCAGCCACCTCAGGAGGCGAGGAGCTGAGCTGCAGCGTGGAAACTCTAGCGCTCGGCGATGAAATAGTATGTGAAACAGATCTGCGGGAGAATTTCACGGTAAACCTTGACTACCGTTTCTCAGGTCTTGTAACCAATGGAGGAGAAATCAAAACATTCAGATATTCGCATCCGATCTACAGGCCTACACGGAACTTCCATATGAGAGTTGAACTTCCGGAAGGCGCAGGTACAGCGCAGAGCTCAGCCGATAGCCCTATAACACCTCCAGATGGAACTGTAGGAAGCGATGGCCGGACAATATTCGTGGAATGGAATAAAAACCCTCAGATTGGAGATACCTTAAACTTCCAGATTAAATATGAGACTCTAAACTCTGGGGAAGACTACAGTTACATAATCGGCGCAGCAGCAGCTTTACTGGCCCTTACAGTAGCAGCTTATGGCGCTTACTTCTACAGGAAAAGAAGAAACCTTGAGGATCTTGAGACAGTTTACAGCGATCTATCAGATGATCAAAGAGACATAGTGGAGCTGTTAAGAGAAAATGATGGCGAAATGTTACAGAAGGATGTCGTCAACTCCTCAGAATATTCAAAGGCGAAGATCTCTGGTCTCGTATCCGAGCTTGTCGACAAAGATGTGATCGAGAAAGAAAAAGAAGGCAGGAGCAACAAACTCAAGATATCAGATAAATACCTTTACTGAATGACTAATTTGAGACTGCCACAGGAAATATACTGACACCGGATTCATCTATTATTCTGCAGACACATCTAATCTCGGTGTTTTCACCCACTTTATCCGACACATTAACATCCATCTCTCCCGGCGGATAACAGGCCACCGAACCTGAAAAACTCTGGTTGGCCTTTATCTGGTTCTGTATAGAGTTACAGTAGGTATCCTCTCCCGGCGAACCCCAGGTAACCATCGAAACTCCTAAGCCTACAATCAACCCCAGCACAGCCAGACCAGTAAGCGCTGCTTTCTTACTGAGCATCTGTCTGGTTCCTCTCAAGTGAGGAATCTGTAGTATTAAGACGGTTTTCGATCTCCCTGGTCAAATTGTCTTTAGGCTGGAAGCCGGATTTCACTTCTCCGTCAATAACCAGTGACGGGTACCTCTCTATCCCGTAATAGTTTAACAGGAAGTTGATCGGCTGCATATCCAGTTCGGTGTCAAGAGGGTATACAACAACATCCTTGCCGTACTGCTGTCTTACCTCAGTAAGGATTGTTGCCTGATCGGTACATCCGTTACACCCGTCACTGTAGAAGTATATGATATCGACCACCTCTCTGTCACAGGATTCATCATAATTTCTAACCTGAATCAGATTCTGCAGCAGGAGGTTCATGTATCTTTTCTTGACCGTTGTGTAATCCTGATTGTTAATTTTGTTCGAGCTTTCGTATGCAGCAACCTCCAGTCTGAGGTTTCTAAGATCGTCGACTGTGGTATTCATCCAGCCCTCAACTGCTCTGCAGTCCTGTTTCTGAAGGCTTTCAGAGAGCTCTAGCCCGATAATCCGTGACCTTTGCTCGGTTTCAACATCTTCAATCTGTGCTCGAAGCGAATCGACCTTGTAGTCATTCAGTGCAAAACCTCCGTAAAGTATTCCCGAGAATATTATACCGGTTATTGCTACTGCGATTACAGGATACTGCCAGTCAATTTGTCTTTCTACCATGTTTGATTACCTCTAAGCTTCGCTATAACTGCTGCAACCCAGAACACAGCGAACAGTGTTCCATAGATAGATAAGAACAGCAGATAATGAACCTTTCTCTCCCAAAAGTTTAAATCCTCTTCCGCAGTTCTCAAACTGATAAGCAGCATAATAAGACCACTGACTCCCAGAACCGCGTAGAAGATGTGGAACGGCGAAATACTCTGTACAGTTAGGTTGAACTGGAGCGGAACAGACCCTATCAATAGGTAGGTGTTTACCAGCTGGTAGATACCATCCGCAACTCTGTAAAACATATGTGCAAGCAGAAATACCACAACCAGAACCCATAGAACGTTGAAAGGAATAACTATAACTCCCATGTTGCCGTAATCTCTGTTCAGCCAGAACTCTCTGTACTTCAGCGCGTTCGAAATATAGCCTCCATACCATCGAGTTCTCTGTTTGATTAAGCCTCTAAGAGTTGGAGGTGACTCTGTGTCCACGTACGCATTGGTGCTGTTCTTTATGATGGCGCCGTTCTTGAACATTCTGAAGGCTATCTCCATGTCCTCGGTCAGGGTGGATTCGTCCCAGCCCCCCAGTTCTCTCAGGCATTCAGTCTCGTAGACGCTTCCCGGACCGGGCATAACCCACTGAGAGTCGAAAATTGAGAAAAGTTTCCTGAGGAACAAATTGTATATGTACTCAGCCCACATAACCTTCTGAGCCCACGTTCGCGGGTTCCTGACTTTCATGGCGGGTGTAACTCCTTTGACATCCTCTTCATCAAAGTAACCTACCATTGATTTCAGCATATCTTCTTCAGCAAAAGAGTCCGCATCCATACATGCGACTAACTCGGTTTCAACTTTCTGCAGAGCCAGATTAAGGGAGTTCGCTTTACCCGTGTTCTCCTTGTCGATTATCTCTATCTGGTCGCTGAATTTCCGCATTTTTTCCAGCGTGTTATCTTCGGAACCGTCATTTATCGCTATTATCTCCAGCTTATCTTCCGGGTAATCCATCTCCAGAAGTGATTTAAGGCATCTTTCTATATGCTCCTCTTCATTGTAAGCCGGTACCAGATATGTGACTGACGGAAAACGGGAAGGTTCTGGATCATCCTGGATCTTGTCCCTGTTAAGATAGTAGACGGTCAGCCACAAAGCTGCCGAAAATATCATTATCCCAAAAATACCAAAATAGACAATGTCAACAGTTTCCATGGTAACCAGTATTTCAATTCTTAATGCTGTGAATTAATAAATATCAGAACAACCAACTATAACAAAGCCGTTTGGGAAATAACTTTCAAATGAAAGAAAATCTTTCATCCCGACATCTAAGGTTAGTGCTTTTTCTGATCCTCTTCGTAGCGCTAACTTTGAGAATATTCCCTATAAGAACCGGTTTCCATTACTGGGATGAAACAGTTTATCTCCAGCACTCCGAAATAATTACAGGCGAGTCTCCTAATAACTACAATGAATTCGACATAAGACCGCCGTTGATGTCTCTAATTCTTGGGTCCGCTCAAGTATTCACCGACTCTTTCATAGTTTTCCATGCAATAGTAGCATTTCTCTCAACTTTCAGCGTCTTCATGCTCTATTACCTTGGTAAGGAGATCTACAGCGTTTCCGTAGGTTTACTTTCTGCTTCTGCTTATGCAGTTACTCCTGTCGCAGTTACAATGTCTAATGACTTACTAATTGACAGCATACTGCCGCTCTTCTGGATTTTAACAGCTTTTTTCTATGTTAAGGAGAGGAAGACCAGGGCGATGAAATATACGGTTCTAACGGGGGTTAGTGTCGGGTTAGCAGTTCTTGCTAAATTTACCTCTCTCATACTGTGTCCTCTGTTGCTCCTTCTAGAGATCAACAGAAGCTATAACTCGGTTGGAGTAAGGAATGCCGTTCAAGATATGTTGACCAGAAAACGTAACTGGATAATCCTGGGCAGTTTTCTCGGTGTGATGACTCCTTACCTGGTCTGGAACCAGATCGTATTTGGTAATCCGGTACACGTCTTTATAGGTGGCTTAAACGCTACAGGGGCGGTTTCCTCATTCTGGCTTTATATCCAGAATTACCATCTCCTGCTTCCTTTAGGCTTCGTAATGCTGTCGATAGCCGGCGTATTTAGTTCAGAACTGGAAGATATAAAGGAGCTTAAAATCCCTGCATATTTCGCTTTAGCTCTATTGATACCTTTGCAGTTCATATTTGCCCACAAAGAGCCTCGTTACCTGCTTCCCTCTATTCCCTTCATATGCTTGATACTTGGCTACTATTCAAGTAAAATTGAGCCCAAAAGCAGTTCAATAAGAAGAGCAGGTTATATAATCGCCGTCTTAATAGCCAGTATATCGATCCTTAGCATAACATCGCCTGGAGATATGCCGGACAGGAATTCACTTATACAGGATTCCTGGGAACCCCCTGTAGAAACAGCAGCAGAATGGCTTAAACAGAACTACAGCCCTGAGGATAAAATATATACCTCATTCCAGTACCCTGCTATAGCTTATTACAGCAAGCTGGATGTCAGGAAAGTAAGTACCGGTAAAAATTATTCCTCCATAGAATTCGAAGATGGCGACCTGATATACTATTCCCAGGCCTCCCCTCTGGTTCACCCGGATCTAAACTATCTAGAGAAAAATGAGAACATAACACTACTGAAAGAGTTTGGAGGCGAAGTGATGATCTTCCAGTACAGAGAATCCAGCTAGCCTCTTTTTTACCTGTTCTTCATTATCTCTCTAAGGAAGACCGTTGCATAAGCGCCTTTCGGGAGGTCAAACTTGACAGTCATTTTGTTCATATTCATGTTGAGATCGTCCTCGTCTAGATCGAGGACCTCAAAGTTTCTGAAGTCGGCAAATGCTCTCCTGTAAGTCCCCTCACTTCTGAGATCTGGGAAGTTCTGAAGTCTGAAATCTTCCTGTGAGACATTCTCTTCTTCCATAATTTCCTCAATCATATTCTCCGGTTTTCCGTCTTTCAGATCTGTCTTGTAACCTACTAGCGGTATCTCGTACTCCGGCTCATACCAGCCGTCCTCAATAAGCCTTGACAGCACTCTGTTGAAGATCCAAGACTGATACGCGTGGATAAATAACTGCTGAAGTCCGTCAGGCAATCTTTTGATCGCGCCCTTGTAATCTCCAGGGTTCTTGGTCAGATGGTATAGAAGTGCTTTCTCGTACCTGTACTGCTCCGGGAATTTCTCCGCCGCATCTTCTACCTCTCTCGTATCCCAGAGTTCCTGCCTTATCTTCCTGATACTCTTGTACTCCTGGTCATAAGGTTTAGCGATATAGGTCCAGACAGCTTCCTCGTATTCCTCCTGTAAAATAAGTCTACCTACCTGATGCGTTATTGGTCTTGATGAACCAAATCTCTGCTTTCCAAAGTAGTTCGGAAACTTGCTGTCCATTTCATCGACAATCTTCAAAGTTCTGTCATTAAGATCATCTACCGGAAGGTTAAGCTGTCTTATAGTTATTTCAAATCTGTTAGCATCTAGATTTCCAAGTCCAATGTGGCCGTTTCTGCCGACCACTTCAAGTTCGAACTCATCTGTAAAAACCTGGTTAACGTCTTCCTGAGTTACGCCCTGAATAGAAATATGCTGTTCAGTAACTGCCCTCTTATCCTTGTTTCCCGCATAACCTATCCGGTTTTTGGAAATGTGGAGCATATTGGAGAGCTTTGAAATTGCCTCCATCGTGGTCATATTCTGCTTTCTCAGTTTGACTATCAGATGGTCGCCATCTTCATCTGTCTCGTGCGACGCAAGTTCTTCCACTATAAAGTCGTTTACCTGTTCCTTTATCTCGCCCTTTATTCCAGGCGTTTCCGTGTAATACTCCCATTCCATTAAGTCTTCCATCATTTTTGTATCAACCTATAAGCTTGAGTTCTCCCGTTATACTATCGATTTTCGATTCCTTAGCCGGACCGATCCCGAGAGCGGTGATCGTGCCAGGCTCAATCTCAGTTTTACCAGCATCTTTTACAAGATAGGCCGGTATATCTTTACTTTTAATCTCAGCATATAAATCTTCCAGCTTTCGGTCGCCGGAGGAAAGCACTACCTTTTTGGCGCCTTGAGCTTCCCACTTGGAGATAGTCTCTGGATCGGCCTTTTTGTATGCTCCAAGCGAGGCGTGACATGCCTGAGATATTTCCTTGCCTTTACTGATGTTCAGGTCTTCTCTGAGTACAATGACCTGTTTCACTTTACCAGACATATTATTAATATACTCATGAGATTTTAAGTACTTGGCGGTGACAACAGTACAGGGTTTTTTATGATCGACATGAAAGCCGAGTTAGCATGGGTTCGCCCAGATTCGAACTGGGGATCTTCGCCTTGTAAGGGCGACGTCTTAGTCCAAAGCCAGCAGAGCTGAGCATTGGATAACCAACTAGACCACGAACCCAAAATAAGGCACATTAAAGTCCTGACTCCTTGATCTTAAAAGGGTTGTTGAATCTGCGCTCGGCAAACTTTCATTCTCTTTGTAGTACAGGTACCTTTTAATATTTCGAGAATTGCTACTCCCAACCTTTCTCAAGAACTCATCAACTTTTGACTCACCATAAAGCTGCAACTTTCCTTCAGTTGGATTGAGAGGTAGATCTAAAGTTTCCGAAGACTCAGCTAGAAATCTGAAAATATCATCATTTTTAGCAGTTATATCTAACATTATACCCGAATTTGGATGGGCGTATATACCTCCATCCGTGTCAAAAAGCCCGCGTATACAAGCAGATAGGAGTTCTTTATCACTTACTAAAACTTCGGGAGGGCAGAACTCGCTATCCTTTTTGGCGCCACAGGGAAAGCCTTCATCCTCTAAAAATCTAGCAATTTTTCGGCTATTGAGTATAAGCCTTACTACGTTTTCTTCCTCCTGAAAATGTATTTTAGGATCTATATCAAAAACAGTTCTACAATGCTCTGCAAGAGACCGGATATAGTCCTCATCAAGGCTAGCATTCCCTGTTATACAGAAGCCGTTCATATTGGAATAAACACAACCATCACCCAGTAAAGCGCCATAAAGCTCTGCAAATCTCTTATCCCATTCACTAGGCGTATTACCGCGCATACTTGATTTTTGGCCTCCCTTCTTCTGCCCATGCCACAAAGCCTTATTTTCAAACTCTAACTGTAAGCCAGACATTTCATTTAACCTAGATGCTACCGAGAAAGGTATTGAATCAGCATTTTTTCGCCAATCTTGACGGAGAGTGTATGCAGAAACACCAAATTCTTCTGCAAATTCAGTCCAAGTCCAGGACTTATTTGATTTTATATTATCAATTACTTCTTCAAGATTTCCCGAAGTTATCACGCATCTTCTCTGCTTAAACCTTCCATCCGATGTTCTATTCATAAGAAACTAGTCCACATACTAAACCTGGAAAAGCAAACTTATTAGATCTATCTGGTTCTGAAAACTCTATACATCCTGCTCCAAGACAGGGTCATAAACGTCCTCTCCGCTTGAGTAGTAAGGGTAGTATAAAAGTTCAGAACCTTCAATTCCTAGCTCCTCCGGCGATTTACCGATCTCGATCAACTTTTCCTCTTCGACTCTTTCCTCGATACGATTTTTACCGAAAATGGTTTCCTCAGTTTCGAGCCCTTCGTCCTTTACACGGTTCTTGTTCCTAAGTGATTCAACTACGGATGTAACTTTCGAGAGCGTTATATCTAGTTCTTCCATGATCTCGCTTTTGTTCCTGTCCTCCTCGATGTGTTCAAGTACCTTTTTCTCTCTTCCTGATACTTTATTGACTTCGGCTTTCTTCTCGCCGCTAACTGCATCGTAAAGAGTTTTCTTCTCACCTGTTTCATGCAGGTAAAGCGGGTAGTACGTTACGTCATGTTTCTCTCCTTTCTCGGTCTCGATTTCCTGAACTGTTTTCTGAGGTTCGAACATCCTGATTTTTTCCTTCTCTTTGTAGCCTTCAGAAGTTTGGGTTGTTCCACCATGTTTCGATTTTCTGGTTCTCACATCAGTCATAACCGGGTATTCATTCCCAAGCGCGAAAGTGACTCCAGGCGGAAGTGATTTGATCATTGATTCCACTTCGCTGGTGATTCCTTCAAATGATTTCGAGATCGCCTTCAGGTCATTTGGGTTGGTGACCCTAAGAATAAACTGTGTATTTGCCTGAGATAGCACGTTTTTATCGATCCTTGCCGGTCTCTGTGAAATTACTCCTATCCCGAGTCCAAACTTTCGGCCCTCTGAAGCGATCTTTCTCAAAATCTTGTTGCTCAACGCCTGTTCGAAGCCTTTCTCAGGTGCAAAGTTATGTGCCTCCTCAATAACCATGATAAAAGGCGGGATACGGTTCTCCTTCCTCAGATTGAACATCCTTTTCGCGAGCATGAACATAGTCATCTCCGCAGTCTCCGGCTCTACCGCCTTTAGATTAATTATAGTAGCCTCTCCAGGCTCCAGAAGATCTTCAAGTTCTATTGCATCCTCGGAGAACAAGCCGGATCTTTCCAGCTGTTCCAGAGAGTTCAGCAGGTTCCATTTAGCAGTGGAGTCTTCATTTGACACCTCATCCATTATATCGTTTAGAGTGTAGTCCTCATTTTTGTCTCTCAACCTCTTCAGTGCGTTGTAGAGCACCCCCATCTGGGAGTTGGTCAGAGAATCCGGTATGACATCGAGCAGCTCTTTTTTCTCCATGTTTACAGAGGAGAAAGACAGCGGCATCGCATGATCATTAATATCTGTGTTCGGCGAGTACTCGTTTACCTTGTATCCCTTCCTCTCGCTTGCGTCTTCGTTATCCGGGTTTGGCTGGGAAAGCGAGTTAAATTCTCCGTGCGGATCGATTATCATTACTGGAAGATCCTGCTCAAGCATTTCCTCAATTAAAACTCCTGTGAGATACGATTTTCCTGCCCCGGTTTGAGCAAGGACTGCAAAGTGTTTGTAGAAGTCTTCCTTGTTGACATGGATATCTATATCAGGGTTTGTTTCAAGATGGCCGATCCTTAGTCCGGCTTCCTCCAATCCAAGAGTATCTGAAATCAGTTCCTGGTCTGCAGCGTAGACAATTGAGTCGGGTTCTATAACCCTTCTCGGTGCTTTAGTTAGGCCTTTGTCCCGGTATCCGATTATACTTGCTTTCGCCAGAGTTTCTCCTCCAGGTTTCTTTTCAACTTCTTCGACCTGGGCCAGTATCCATTTTTCATCGCTTTTCACCGATACGAAGTCGAATTTCTTTACCTCTTCTGTTGCCCGGAATTTGAACGAAGAAGTGTTGACCTTTCCTTCTATTGTGCCTAGCTGCATCTCTGGTTTGAAGTTCTACTCGAAGATTGATAAATTGACACCCGACCCTTTTCCTGCCAGAATTTAAAAGATATATGACGCAAGTTAAGGTATGGAGATGGATATTTCCGACAGCCTTAGAAAAAACCTTTTCTTTCTCGGCGTAAGCCTTCTGATTGTACTGACGGTTGTCGGAGCAAAAAATGTTTCCGTTCCCGAGGAGCCTGTTAGAGTAGGTTATACAGAGGTCACTACGGACTGCTACGGGATTGACGCAGGAATCTGTCTTGGTCTTGAGAGAAGAGAACATACTACTTATAATTACGATAACTACGAAGATCCGGAACCGGGGACCGAGAACTACTACAGAAGAATCGAGTCGGAACTCATGATCAGAGCATACAACACCTGTGATTCTTCGATGTCCGGTATGGAATGGACGGACGAGGTAGAGTACCAGAACCAGACGGCTTCAGAATGGCTTGAAAACGAGAACATCCAGCTACTGCCGTGTGAGAAAACATTCTACCGCAGTATCAACGCCACAAGCTGATTTAGTTTAAAAAACTTGCAGAAGACTTTCTTTTATAAGAGGTAATTAAAATGACAGACGGAGAATATGTTGAACGAACATTTGTCGCGCTGAAACCTGACGCTGTAAAGAGAGGTATTGTCGGAGATATAATCGACCACTTTGAAACAGCCGGATTCAAGATTTCAGGAATGAAAATGGTCCAGGCGACAGACCAGCTACTTGAAAAACACTACGAAGAACATGTCGACAAACCGTTTTACGACGGACTGGCAGAGTACATGCAGGACGGACCGGTAATCGCAATGGTACTCGAAGGAGTCCACGCAGCCGAGAACGTCAGAAAGATCGTCGGCGACACCTCAAATAGAGAGGCACACCCCTCCACAATCAGAGGAAAGTACGGACATATGTCGATGGAGCACGCCGACGAGGAAGGAACACATTACAAGAATATAATCCATGCCTCAGAGCCTGGAGAAGCGGAAAGAGAGATCGAGATCTGGTTTAAAGAAGAAGAACTCCACGACTACGAGGTAGCGCATGAAGGTGAAGTCAAGTGAGCAACAAAAAACTGTACAGATCGGAAACCGATAGAATCCTCGGCGGAGTTTGCGGAGGAATCGCAGAAGTCTACGACCTAGACCCTACACTTGTCAGACTCGCTGCACTCTTCATCGTTCTCTGGGGAGGATCAGGTCTTCTGATCTACCTACTGGCATGGCTCATAATGCCCACAGAGAGCGAAGTCAAAAGATAAAATTTACAGGTAGCGGATGACGAACCCTGCGGGGCTCGAGATCGAAGATTTGCTCGATTGAGAAAATCTTTGATTTCCGAACTTTGAGTGCCGACGCTACCTTCTCTCTATTACTTTCTCCAGATCTAGTTCGAAGCATGCTGTCTTCATTTCAAGCTCCCAGTTCTCTCTAACCTCTTCCGAGAACTCTCCTATAAACCCGATTTCTTCTCCTTCAAGCAGTATTTTACCGGATCTACCTTGTCTGAAGAAAGGTTTTTCCTCTTCCCTGACCTCAAGCTCTATACCGAGGTCTCTTTCCAGAATCTGCAATACCTCTCTGATATCTGTGAAATCTACATCCGAGCCTGATTCAATGTACCCCATTTTCCTCTTTTCAGAGGCGCCTACATGCGAATCATCTATCTCAACTACATCTCCAGTTTCGAAGAATTTCTGCGGGTAGCTGTTGTGCCGGTTCTGCTTCAGTACTTCGAGAAGTGATGGAAACATCAGATGGCGTACTGCAGAATATTCCTCGGAAAGCGGGTTTTTCACCTTGACATATTCTCCATCATCGCTTTTTCCTATCATCGAGGTCAAGTTCTCCTCGTTCTCGTGAACATAGGTCAAGGCTTCAAGCGCCCCTGTGCCGACCATCGAATCTCTAACTATATCGGATAGATCCTCGATCGGCTTCTTTCTTCCAATGGTATCAAGATTCGGAAGTTCGGGCTCTATGTTGGTGTACCGATGTGCTATCACTATATCCTCTATCAGGTCGTATTGATGCATTATATCGGTTCTATAGCATGGTACTTCCACCTTGATCTTCTTGCCTGCTTTAGCACCGAACTTCATCTGTTTTAGCCGATCAATTATCTCGGTTTTTGAGAGATCCAGACCAGAAACTTCTCTGACGTAGTCGGGGTCAAGTTTAAACTCGCTAGGTGACAGGTCCGGCATTCTTTCTCCATCAACTTTAACTGATTCAATCCTTGAACTTCTCTCCGCTAGAGCAGTCACCATTATATTCAGAGCTTTCCGGACAGTTTCCTTATCCTTCCCGGTAACGTCAATGAACACGTCCGTTGTCCCGGTATGGACTTCTGTCAACTGATTGTTGATAATTGGAGGGAAACTGAGAATTTGATCTTTTGAGTCTGCAATCACAGGGTACCTGTCCTCATCCTCCAGTATCCAGGCGTATTCCTGTCCTTTCTCGTGCTCTTCGAGTATTTCACCCAGTTGCATCTCTCTATCATACTGGAGAGGTGTTAATGACACTTTTTCCGGCTCGACCGCCTTGTACTCGAACGGAGGTTCTATAGTAGATAAATCATGGAGACCGATCGCCAGTTTGTCCCTCCTCCGGCCCATGGTTTCGTGCATTTTCTCCTGTAGCTGGATCAAACCGTTAATCATTCTCTGGTTCAGATCAATGTCTCTGACAACAGCGCATCCAATATGTGGTCTGACTTCTTCAACAGATTCATCCACTTTAATCTCTATGTCGCCTTTGTTAACATTGTAGCCCTCCAGCCCTGTATCTATGTCGAAGAACCCTCTGTAAGCTCTCGCCAAGCCTTCTACAGAGAGAAGATCTGGTCTGTTCGGGTAGACTTCTACATCCCATTTGTCGCCCTCGACATGGTTCCAGTGTGCGCCGAGGAAAGATGCCTCTTCATCCAGTTTTTCATCCGAGAATTCCTCTCCTACTAGTTCGAAAAACTCGTTCTTGTTTATCTTGATGTTTGACATTATTTTTCGACCTCCGGTCTCCAGACCGGTGTTTCATTAATTATATCAATATCGTTCCTGTAAAGCTCTCTGATATCTGAAAGCCCGGCAGCCTTGAATGCAATACGTGGAATCCCTAGCCCCCAAGCAAGTACCTTTGCCTCGAATCCAAGCATAGGTTTAACTACTTCGGGGCGGAACATCCCTGCTCCCCCCATTCCAAGCCATTCCTCATCTTCTTCATCCCAGACCTGTACCTCAACACTCATCTCCGTGTAAGGGTAGTAGGCAGGGATCAACCTGAACTCGCTGTACCCCATCTTCTCGAAAAACTTGGATATATACCCTTTCAGGTTGGCGAAGTTGAGATCCTTTCCTACCACGATTCCATCGGTCTGGTAGAACTCTGCGAGGTGTGTTCTATCTACTGTCTCGTTCCTGAAGTTTCTGCCTACTATGAAGAATTTCTTCGGCAGTTCTTCCTCGTTAATATCTATCTGGTGAAGTCTCTGGGCGGAGATCGCTGTTGTATGTGTTCTTAGAACGTTCTTCCTCGCTTCTTCTTGATCCCAGTCGTAACCGAAACCTTTGCTACCTGTCTCCCATCCATCTTCGTGAGTCTGTCTTATGTGGTCAACCTTGTCTCCGTACTCCGTTAGATCTGATTTCTCCGGTCTCTCCACAAAGAAAGTGTCATGTAGCTCTCTTGCCGGATGGTCCTGTGGGGTGTAAAGAGCATCAAAGTTCAATAGCCCTGGAACAATGTAGTTTCCTTTCATCTCCTGGAACCCCATCTCCAGCCAGGTCTGTCTTGCGTAGGAGATAATCTCTCTGTAGTAATGTTTTTTACCTGTTCTCGGGGTCTTGGTTCTCGCCTCAATGTTGAACTCTTCCTCTATGTCTTCTAGATCGGTCTCAGAACCTTTATCTGTTATTAGTAGTTCTCTTCTTGTTGTAGTCTCAACCTCTACCAGTCCTCTTTCTTCCTCCTCTTCTGTGAAGTCTTCCTCCTCTAACCTGTGCCTGACTTTGTCTTCGTATTCCTCTCCTTTCTCAGTGAGTTCAACTTCTCCTTGGTCTATTTCGATGAGGTTCTTTTCTCTTGCCTTTCCAAGTGCCACATCAAGGTTGAGGTCCTGAAGTTCAGAGAGCTGGTTGTCGCCTTCTCTCACTCTCTCCACAAGCTGGTATTCTGGCGACCCTTTCTCAATTACCTCCTGTCCATTATCTGTTATAGAATATCCAAGGATTTCATCTTCCTCGATCTCGATTAATCCGTTCTCCTCAAGTTCTAGGGCTGCTCTATTGACCATGCTCTGGTCGAATCCTTCATCTTCCAGATCATCAACAGTTAGCTCTGAATGCTGTTTAAGCTGTCCTAGAATCTCTTTTGCCTGCGGAGATAGTTTCACATTGAACGGCTTTAGACTTTAAGCTTTAATATTTACGCGGTCTCCATGAAAGCGGCGATGACAACCAGACCTACACCGATACCTACCATCTTCATGTAATCGATCCAGGTCTCTCTAGTGAAATGCTCTCTATAGATCGCCGCTGAGATCAAAGAGCCTGTAATACCTGCAACAATGAACCCGGCCATTTCCAGAGTTGCATGTGGGATATATGCAAGAGGGGTTGGAACAGACCCATTACCTGTCAGAACCTGCATGCCTTCCAGATTTCTGGCAAGAATACCCATGAAAACGCCGAGGACCGAAGCATTCCATGTCAAAATAAACGCTCCCGACGAGCTCACAAGCGCCGATACTATTAGTATAACTGTAAAGACCAGTAGAT
>JBLGBN010000008.1:0-32551 GCA_047617745.1 Candidatus Nanohaloarchaea archaeon | reverse complement strand
CTGAAAAACGCAGTCGCACAGCACATTGCCGACAAACTGGAGCCGGTTAGAGAAAGATTCAAACAGGAGCCGGAACTGCTTGACTGTCTTGAAGAGATCGGGCATGAGAAGCCGGATTATATCGAATGAGAGTCGAGATCTTCGGCACTGAACTGGAAATAAAGGAATCAAGACTTGATAGAACAGAATCTGAGATCCAGAGGCAGATCACCGGCTATCTGGAGGGAGAAAGAAAAAGTTTCAATACCTCTGTTTCTTTTCCAGATAGTTTCACTGGAGATATAATGCAGGAAATATACCAGATCGGTTATGGAGAAACCAAGACATACGGAAAGATAGCCGAAAAACTTGACAGTTCTCCAGTCGCAGTAGGGCAGGCATGTGGAAGAAACCCTGTGCCGGTTATAGTTCCCTATCATCGCGTGGTAGGGAAGAACGGATTGGGCGGCTATACAGCAGGCGTAGAGGCAAAACGGAGACTTCTGGAACTCGAGGATTAATATCTCCGTTAACAGACATGGATTTAACTTTTGGACCATAATTAAGAACCGGGGGAGGATATTATGGAGCCGCTTGAACAGGTTCAGAGAAACACAGAGGAAGTTATACAGCTTGAAGAGGTCGAAAATCTTCTGGAAGAAAAGGAGAACCCCAGAGCCTATGTTGGATATGAGACCTCCGGACCTGTACACCTCGGACATATGACCTCTGTTCAGAAGCTTCTGGATGTACAGGAAGCAGGTTTTGAACCGGTTGTTCTCTGGGCTGACCGGCACACTTATCTAAACGAAAAAGGAGACGAAAGCTGGAACGATGAGGAAACGCGTGAATGGATAGACGGCATGACAGAGTACTGGGAAACCGTCTTCGATTCTCTTGGACTGGAAGCAGAGTTCGTAAAAGGCTCTGAATTTCAGCATGGAGATTACATGGATGATGTACTTGAAATGGCGACAAACGTTTCGATGAAAAAAGCAACAAATTCCATGGGAGATATAGCCAGCTCGGAATCCTTAAGCGTGGCGCAGAACGGCTTCTACCCATTAATGCAGACACTGGATATACCACATCTGGATATCGATCTGGCGATGGGGGGAATAGACCAGCGAGGGATCCATATGAAACTGGCAAGAGAGGAGCTACCTGAACTCGGCTACGATAAACCCGCAGTGCTCCACTACCCGCTTTTAACCTCGCTAAAAGGTGAGGGAACGAAGATGAGCTCATCCAAACCCGAGACAATGTTCCCGCTACACGCATCAGAAGAAACTGTAAAAAACCGGATATCCGGAGCCTACTTCGATCCTGAAGAACTTGGAGAATACCCTGAAGGAATGACCAACAGCCCTGTCTTGCAGATAGCTGACAGATTCGTATTTGGAGATGATAGAGAACTGGAAGTCGTGAACAAGGAGTACGGTGTTGACGAGACCTACGGAGATCTTGAAGAACTCTACACCGACGTTAAGAAAGGAGAAGTCCACCCTCAAGACGTCAAGTCAGCTGTTGGAGATGAAATATCTGGAAGGCTTCAACCGGTTAGAGAAGAATTCAAACAGAACCCTGAACTTCTAGAACCGCTAGAGAAATCAGGTTATGAAACACCGGCATACATCGAAAACTGAAATCTGTACCATGAAGAACCGTTCTAGTTAAAAATTTCCTGATTTAAACAGACTCTATGCTCAGTATCGAACTCTTCCGCGAACAACCTGAAACAATCAAAGAATGCGAAATAAGACGTGGGAACGACCCTGAAAACGTCGACAAAGTAGTTGAACTCGACGGGAAATGGAGAAACAAGTTGCAGGAACTTGAATCTCTGCAGGAGGAAAGGAATACTGTAGGCGACGAGATCGCGGAGATGAAGCAATCAGGTGAAGACGCTTCGGAAAAGATCGAGAGAATGCAGGAAGTTAAGGAAAAGATATCCGATCTCGAGGAAGAGGTCAATGAACTGAGGGAAAAGAGAGACAAGGCGAGATACAAGGTCGCCAACCTTCTCCACGACGATGTGCCAGAAGGCGAAGGTGAAGAAGACAATATAGAGATGAGAACATGGGAGCCTGAAGAAGGCAGAGAACAGGACTCGAAGCTAGCCGCCGATATAATGGAGGAGGAAAATTTGCTGATGAGCGAGAAAGCCGCCGAGGTAGGCGGAGAAAGAGCATACTATTTAACCACTGAGCTGCTCCAGCTTAACCAGGCATTAACCAGCTTCGCACTGGACTTCATTAAAGACAGAGGATTCGAGCTCTACCAGACACCCTTCATGCTTGAGGAAGACGCGATCAGCGCGGCAGTCGACATGGAGGCGTTCGAGGACCAGCTCTACCAGGTGAACGAGAACGGTCGGTACCTTATCGCGACCGCGGAGCACGCTCTCGCCGCTATGAAGAAGGACGAAGTAATCGATGAAGACCTTCCGCTGAAACTGGGAGGATTCTCAACCAACTTCAGAAGAGAGGCGGGAAAGCACGGCAAACAGACACGTGGACTATGGAGAGTCCACCAGTTCGAGAAAGTCGAGCAGTTCATTTTCTCAAAACCGGAGAACCACCTCGAACACCTTGAAAGCATGACCCGGAACGCCGAAGAGATAATGCAGGAACTCGGACTCCCATACAGAGTAGTAGACATATGTGACGGAGATATTGGAGATAAGACCTACAAGCAGTATGATATCGAGGTCTGGAGACCTCCACTAGGAGAGTACGGCGAAGTAGGATCATACGGAACCTGTATCGACTACCAGACCAACAAGCTGGAAACCAAGTTCTTTGACGAGGGCGAGAGAAAAAGACCTTACACAATCTATGCTACCGCTCTCGCCAACCCTAGGATAATCACCGCGATAATAGAAAACAACCAGACAGAGAAAGGAATCAAAATTCCAAAGCCTCTTCGAGACTACATGGGCGGCCGGAAATACCTGGAAATTGAATAATCCCCGGACTATGCACTGTAGGTCGGGCTTCCAAGATCGCAATCTTCCTCCACTCTTTCCCCACCGTATTCCCGATTGTCGGAGGATAGCAGCGACATCAGCTGTATATCTTTCAGGCCTTCACCTTTAGAGCGCTCCAGTTCATCTACAATGACCGCTCTTAGATTATGTTCTTCGTTTTCTCTGTAAAACTCTTTAAGCGCCGATAGCTGGTCAGAGCTGTACTCCTCATTCTCCGAGATCAACTGCTCGAAATCACTGTAACTTTCTACTGTTAGATTTCCAGATTCCTCCATCATTTCTCACAGTTAAGCCCAGTTTTTAAGTTAAAACCGGTGCCTGTTAGATGGTCTGGCCGGCGCCATCAGCGTGGAACTCTGTTCCCAGCTGATCGTACTCTTCCTGGGTCTGGTACAACCCTTCCTCCTGTTCTTCAAGTTCATAGGATGTATCTGTTCCTAGCTGGTTGTAGTATTCCTGCTCTAGCTGTGGAATAAACTCATCCTTCTCTTCAGGGTCCAGGATTTCAGGGACCTCTGGCTCTAAACCGGTTCTGGATCTGTAATCCATTATTTTTCACCTCCTTCCAGCTCTGTCAAGATTTGTAATTGGTATGGCATAGCGGTGTTGTGTGGTTGAATGTTCATCTTTGGATTCACCTAGAGAAAAATTATCTTACAGGCACTGCCACTTCCACATCCGGAAGTACCAGCGAAAAAGCAGAAACTACTACTGAATCAAGCGAGAAAACTGGGTTTGAGATGAAGCCATAATTAACTGTGGAAAAGTGATCGGCGGAGTACAAAACGTCCACCCTTAGTTGCTGGCTTCATACTCTAAAACTGTTAGAGTATATTTAAATTCATTTCGTTATCTACCATCTTTTCAGCAAGGGGTGTTCTTATTTTAAACTTGCACTCACCTGTTATTCCCAATGGAAACCACAGTAATGATCGGGGAGAAACCTAAAGTCGCCTCCCGCCTAGCCAACGCGCTGGGAAATTATTCTGTAGATGAAAACAGAGGTGTAAAGAACTACACCCTGGAAACAGACGACAGAAAGATTATCATCGCTCCGGCAGTCGGCCATATATTCAACCTGGAGCAGACAGAAGAAGGCTGGGACTATCCGGTTTTCGACGTGGAGTGGCAGCCAATCTTCGAGAACCAAGACTCCGCAGACTACGTAAAGAAATACTACAACAACCTCAAAGATCAGCTGGAAAAAGCAGACACATACATCAACGCCTGCGACTTCGACGTTGAAGGATCCACAATCGGAGGGACAATCCTCAGGGAAATGGTTGACGCAGACGAGGAGAGAATCGAGAGAATGAAGTTCTCCACGCTGACACCAAGCGATCTCCAAGAAGCATTCGACAACTTAGAAGATTTCGACCGCGGAATGACAGAAGCAGGTATTACCCGGCACATTCTGGACTTCTACTACGGTATCAATGTTTCAAGAGCCCTGATGAAAGCGGTAAGATCTGCGGACCGGTACAAGACACTTTCCACAGGACGTGTGCAGGGACCGACACTAAAGATTCTCGCCGACAGGGAAAGAGAGATCAAGGAGTTCAACCCGGATCCTTACTGGGAGCTCTACCTGAACCATCCAGAGTTCCAGGCGCAGTGGGAGGACGAGGAGGACCGGATCTGGGATGCAGAAATCGCTGAGAAAAAGTTCCAGAAAGTGAAAGATGAAGACAAGGCAGAAGTCACGAACGTCAAGGTCAACAACTACAAGCACAACCCGCCGATCCCGTTCAACCTGACCGGCCTTCAGAGCGAAGCATCCTCACAGCTAAACATCTCACCTAAACAGACGCAGAGCATCGCACAGACACTTTACGAGAACGGTTTAATCTCATACCCCAGAACAGAATCGCAGAAACTGCCGCCGAAGATCGGATACAAGAACATCCTGAAGAGCCTGAAAGGACAGGAAGACTACGACGATCTGGCGAAAAAGGTGCTGAAGAAAGACGAAAACGATAATCTATACACTACACAGGGGAAGAAGGAGGACGATGCACACCCTGCGATCTACCCTACAGGAGAATCTCCTTCTGGGAAGCTTTCCAAGAAAGAAGGACAGGTGTACGATCTCATAGTCAAACGTTTCTTCGCCGTTTTCGGAAAAGCAGCGAAGAGAAGATCGATCACATTTACCCTCGACGTTAAAGACGAGGAGTTCAAGGCCAAGTCGAAGATAACCGTGGAACGGAACTGGTACGATCTCTACGAGCCGTACGTAAGAGTTGACTCCGCAGAACTCCCAGAGATGGAGGAAGGTCAGACACTGCCGATTGATAGCTTCGACAAGGAAGAAAAAGAAACACAGCCACCAAACAGATACAGCCAGTCAGGAATCGTCAACGAGCTGGAGAAGAGAAACCTGGGAACCAAAGCGACCAGGGCGCAGACCGTTGACCGATTATACGACCGGAACTACATCGAGGAACAGCCAATCGAGGTAACAGATCTCGGACTGGTCGTGGTTGAAACACTGGAAGACTACAGCCCCGACCTTGTATCTGAAGGCCTTACACGTGAGTTCGAGCAGAAGATGGAGGCAATCCGGGAAGAGGAAGAGAGTCGGGAGGAAGTGCTTGACGAGGCGCAGGACAAATTAATCGATACACTGGCAAACTTCAAGGAGAAGCAGGCAGAAATCGGAGAAAAACTTGTAGACACCATCGACTCGGAGAGAAAGAGGAGGAGAAGGCTCGGGCCGTGCCAGGAATGCGAGGATGGTAACCTGAGAATCATCAAGAAAGGAGGATCCAGCTTCGTAGGATGCTCCAACTACCCGGACTGCGAGAACACGTACCCGCTTCCGAACAACGGCAACATCAATTCGACAGACCAGGAATGCCAGGAATGCGGTAAACCGACAATCTATGTCGACAGGAAGAAAGGCAAGAACTACCAGATGTGCATCGATCCTGACTGTCCATCCAAGGACGACTGGTGACTTAACCCGCTATTTTTCCGCGCGACTTCTTTATCAGATAGATTCCTACAGCTCCCGGCAGGACTGCCAGGAAGACAAACGGAAGCCAGAGCTCGGGCCTGAAGAAGATGCTGAATATCAGTAGAGGGAAAGTAAATACTGCTATCAGTCCAAGAAGCTTGAGAAACACTGTTGACTCGTACATTCTGGAGTTCGGATCCAAGCCTGTCAGGTAAGATGCGGATCCTGCGGTGAATAGCTGGACAGAGAATCCTGCGAGGAATGAAAGTAGAATAACCTGGACTGAGGCGCTGTAGGCAGCGAAAGATCCCAGAAGCAGGACTGCAGTCATAGGAAGGGAAATCATCAGGAACGCTTTCTGCTTGGCCTCAAGCAGGTTCGATGCTTCCACAGGCAGGTATATGTAGTCATCGATAGCGTCAAAACGGTTTATCCAGTTGTAGGCAGTTATTGACACCGTTCCAAGTAGTATGCTGAATGAGAGCACCGGGTTCATCAGGAAAGATGATGTGAAAGGGAAGTAAAGAACTGCAAACCAGTAGAACCCTGTCAGAACAGCTATGGAGAAAACTACTTTGAAGAAACCACCTGCTGAGCGCGATACATCCATAAGCGTCTTGTCCGCCAGCGGAGAGACCCTGCCGGCGTAGTTCATGTGGATGCCAGGTATTTTTAGGGAGGTCCGGGCGAGAACAACTCCTGCCATCAAACCGGCTAGAAATCCTGCGGACATCCCCGCAATACCTCCAAGAATCGCTGTTCCTCCCGCCAAGAAGCTCCCAACAGCTGTCGGCACCAGGAACAGCCCAAAGTAGTATATTATATCTTTTACCAGGAACGCGGTTATCAGCCTCCGACTGCTGACAGGAAGCGTTCTCGACGAGTAAACAAGGAAGTTAGTTGTTCCCAGGACATTCTTCACCGCGTCCTTGGACGAAAAACCTATTGAAGCCACTGAAAGACCGAGAAAAACCCCGAGACCTGTAAGAGCGTGTGAAAGCGATTCGATTGCCAGCGTTGAAAAGTTCAGCACCAGCCAGAAGCCTCCGAATGACAGGAGGAAAACTATAACCGGGAAGAAAGCAAAGGATCTGCCTGAGAAAAGCTCCGAGTGCATTCTCCACTCTTCCTTCAGCATTCTCTTAGTAATCATAGGCGTCAAGGAAGTTCTGCTTCAGTTCGTCCAGGTTATCATGTTTTTGTATAATTCTGCCGTCCCGGATGAACAGAACGGAGTCGCAGACTTCTTCAGCAAGCTCCACGTTGTGGGTGCAGAGAAACACTGTTCCGCTGTACTCACTGAAAATATTCTTTATCTCCTCCTGCACAACAGGATCGAGGTTTATCATCGGCTCATCGATGAAAACCGCCTCAGGCTCATGCAGAAATGCCTGCACAATCATCAGCTTCTGTCTCTCGCCCTTTGAAAGGGCACGGGTCAGTTTATCCATCTTGCCTTCCAGACGCATCCGATCAATCCATTTCCCTGTCTCCACCTCATCTCTCCGTATATCGGAGACGAAGTCAAGGTACTCGGTGCCGGTCAGGAAGCTGGGAGGATCCTCACGTTCAGGCAGGATTCCAAGCTTCTCCCTCAGCTTCACCGGATTCTCTCCAGGATCAAGGCCGAGAACTTCTACATCTCCGCCGTCCCGGTCTATCTGCCCGGTAAGTATTTCTATAGTCGTGGATTTGCCCGCTCCATTGGGACCGAGCAAGCCTACTATTTCGCCTTTCCCGGCCTCGAAATCCATCTCTTTAAGCACTTCGATACTGCCAAAATTTTTCTTCAGCCCTTCAACCTCTATTGCTTTATTCATCATTGTTACAGCACCCGCATCCGCTGCCGGATGCTTTTTTGTCAAGCATACGTTTAATTCCATGCCTGAGTTCTTCCAGGCCCTCTCTGTCCCCAGCTGAAACCTTCCGGTTTACTGCACCCTCAATGCATGACACAAATATTTCTGCGGTTAACTCCGGGTTTTCAATATCCATCTCTTCCATGATGTCCACCACATTGCTCCGCACCATTTGATCGATTTCCTCGAACTTCCGGGCAAACTTTTCGTTTCTCGGCGCCTGCGCTCTCAGATCGAGCAGTGCTCTCTGCACCATCCACCGCTCATCATCCCTGACACCCAGGCCGAGGTCAAGAAGTTCATCAAGTCTTTCCTCAGGCGGTTTTTCCTCGATCTCGGCGTGCATTTCATCAATGCTCTCCTCCAGAAACTCCAGGAACGCCAGCAGTAGGTCCTCCTTGTCCTCGTAGTGATAGTATATGGCAGACTTTGCCTTGTCGGATTCATCCGCTATCTTCTGTATGGAAAGCTCTGCATAGCCGTGCTCGGAGAGTGCCCTGAACGTCGCCTCCATTATTTCCTTTTTCGATTCCTCCATACTTACTGAACGTTCATTCAGTTTTTATAACTCTGTCTGTCAAAAACCATTCACAGTGAAGCAGAAACCTCTGGACATCTTGGCCGGCATGCAGATAAGCCATTCTCGAGAAATCATACTGGCAGGCGCTTTAATAACGCTTATCCTTGCCTCAGGGCTTCCAAGCATCCAGCTTGAAACCGATTTCCAGTCAAGCCTTCCGGACGATCTGCCGGAGGTACAGGCGCAGGACAAGGTGGAGTCAGAGTTCAGATCATCAAGCTCAATAATAATTCTGTTCCAGACCAGCGACCAGCCACTGGAAGAAAGCTTTATTCGCGATTTGAGGGATCAGGAAGCGCTACAGATGCAGAAATCTCTTTCAGATGAACTGAGATCAGAGCCTATGGTAGGAGAGGTCCAGTCACCAGCGGCACTGTTCCAGCAAATCCCTGAAAACCAGGAAATTGCCGAAACAGTTATCGAACAGTCAGGCGGAGATTCATTCTTCAACCGGGATTACACGGCCTCCCAGATGTACGTCACGCTGGAGGGTGAGATGAGCGAGGAGAACATCCAGAAAGCTACACAGCTCATAAATGAGAACATCGAACAGACGCCAAAACAGCCAGGTGTCGACATAACCGTTACCGGAAACCCTGTTATCAGGACCGATATCGGCGACACAATGGTGTCAGACTCAATAAATACAATTTCGCTGGCCTCCGTACTTATACTCGGGCTTCTAACAGCAGTAAGAGGTAGAGTCTACGGCCCGATAACCTTCGTACCGCTATTCATAGGGCTAATATGGACGCTCGGAGCTATGGGTCATCTCGGAATACCGCTGACAATAGCTACAATCGCTCTAGGCGCCATGATCCTGGGGCTTGGAGTGGAATACGGCTCCTTCATCACGGAAAGAATAATTGAAGAGAAGAAAGAAGACGGCGTGGAAAAAGCCGTCCGTGAATCAGTTCCAACAACCGGGAAAGCGATTCTCGGCTCCTCAACAACCACGGTAATCGGTTTCTCAGCGCTGATGATCGCCAGCATCTCGTTTATCCGGAATCTAGGTCTTACACTGGCACTTGGTATATCCCTAACCCTAGTGTCGGCTCTGGTGATAACTCCGGCACTGATAATCGAGTACGAGAGGTGGTCCCGGTGAACAGAGAGAAAATAATAGATGCTTACTCGCGCCTGATAGCCGACAAACCGTTCATCTTCCTACTTGTCATAGTATCGCTCACAGCCTTCATGGCGGTCGGCGCATCAAACGTGGAGACCGTTGAACAGAACAACCAGGATCTCCTGCCTGACACAATTGACTCTGTAAGCGCCTTCGAGGTTATAGGCGCTGAGTTCGGGCAGGGAAGCAGTGGATCAACATACACAGTACTTTTCGAGACAGATCCCAGCTACGCAAACTCGACCGAGATCCGGGATGTCAGGGATCCAGAGTTCCTCCGGTACCTGGAGACAGTCTCCAATGATGTATCCAGCATGAGCCAGGTTACAGCTGTTTCCTCAGCTTCTGACCTGGTCAGAAATCCTTCCACGCTGAGAAACGCATCAGCCCAACTCCAGGAATCAGGGAGATCAAGCCAGTTCGTCTCCAGCGACTACACCTTCACGATAATGCGAGTTACCTCAACCGATCTTTCGCAGAGCGAGCAGGAGGAGCTGGCGGACAGACTCCAAACATCAGTCAAAGTAAACGATATCCCTTCCGGCATCGAGGTCAGCTACACCGGCACACCTTTCATCAACCAGGCATTCCAACAGCAGTCCCAGAGCACGATGAGCAATACTTCAGCCATCTCTCTTCTGGGCGTATTTGTGGTTGTTGTACTGCTTTTCCGGTCCGTCACTAACGGCCTGACATCCCTTCTCGCCCTGATTCTTGGAATAATCGGTGGTTTCGGGATCTACGGATGGCTGGGGCTTAACATGAGTCCTGCAACCTCCGGCGCCATATCAATGGGAATGGGTATCGCAATAGACTTCGGTATACAGACAGTTTCCCGGTACAGGGAGGAGCGGAAGAACGGTGATATAGCCGGGGCGCTTGCGGAAACTATAGACGGCGTCCTGAATCCTATGACCATAGCTCTTACCGCAGCTCTTATCGGGTTCAACTCGCTTTCATTCGGGCGGATTACCTTCCTTTCAGATATGGGGACAATGCTTACGCTTACAACCCTCTGCGCGTACATTGGGGCGCTCACGCTTATCCCGGTTTCAATGGTTCTGTACGACAGGTACTCTTCAAAAATAATGCTAAAGGTGAAACAACAATGAACACGAAAACAACTTCAATCGCACTGCTCGCAGCGCTTTTCATAGGGGCTGCAGCAGCCCAAACAACCAGTACAGGTCCGACAGCAAATCTCGAGACAACACTCGTCAGCACCGACCCTGTTCCTCTTCAGTCGGGAGAGGACGGTGACCTGAACTTCAAGATCAGGAACACAGGGAATACAGAGGCCAGCGACGTCAAAGTCCAGCTGGTCGACAGCTTCCCGTTCAGCGTTAAGCCGGACCGGAAGAAGAACTACTCTCTCGGAGATATCGCTCCCGGGGAGGAGTACCACATCTCCACAGAAGTAATGACAGCGGAGGACGCACCTGACGGATCCAACAGCTTTAAGGTAAAAATCATCCACGGCGATTTCACAGTAACAAAGAACGTGCCCGTGGAAGTCCAGAGCAAGAACATCAATCTCAATCTGGCCAACCTCCAGACACAGCCATCCGAACTGATGCCGGATACAGACAGCAATCAGCTTTCGGTTGACGTAGTGAACAGCGGAGACAAGACAGCGGAAAACGTGGTTCTTGATCTCGAACTGCCGGAGTTCTTCGAGAGAACCTCCAGCTTCTCCACAAGACAGGCACTGGGAAGCATCCAGCCGGGAGAAGTCAAGACAGCCAATTTCAACTTTGACATCAGTGACAGCGCACCGAAAGGAGAGGTTACAGTTAACGGAGAGATAACATATTCCGCAGGAGACTCCTCAGAGATAACAGAGGAGACAAGCTTTGGCCTCTTCATGGCAGGTAAACCGCAGTACAGCGTGGAGGTAGCTGAAAGCAGTCTGGAGGCAGGCTCCACAGGCGAACTCAGACTGAAAGTAGAGAACACCGGAGAAGAGAAATCATCGTCAACCCGGATCCGCGTCCTGGATTCAAGCGACCAGCCGTTCAGCTATGACTCTGCCAGCAAGTACATCGGAAGCCTTGAACCTGGCCAGTCCGGAGAAGCTGTCTTTGAGGTAGAGACAGATTCAGGCGCTTCCGCCAAGGACTACCTGCTGGATTTCGAAACGAGAGGCACCAAAGGCACAGAAGTATTTGTTGAGGATGAAACACTGAAAGTCAGTGTCGCCGAATCCTCATCTTCAGACTCCAACCTATCAGTCTACATTGCTGTGCTTCTGGTAATAGCTCTCGCCACCGCATTCTACTTCAGGAACAGGATTAGAAACCTACTGGAGTAGTCTTCCTTTTTCCTTTTCTTATTCTCTTACATCATCAGAAAGAAACTCGATAACCGAGTCAGTTCTGTCCTGCGCTCCTTCAAGATCGAACTCTCCACCGAGCTCCTCAAACTTCCGGCTGAAAGCTTCCTCGTCACCGATCAGTTCCCGGATATCTTCGGCGGACTCGATAAACCTCTCCCGGACCTCGACATTTTCCGGGTTCTCGGCCTGTATACTGCCGTAAAGACCCGGTTTCTGGTTCAGCATTCGGGCAGTTAGATCAGTTATTAACTGGTAGACAGGCGAAGAATAGTTCGACATTTCCTCGCCGCCAATATCCGATTTCCTGATGGTTTCGGCTACAACCAGTTCCGAGAAATGCATCAGTCCCTGAACCAGGGACATTGCTTTATCATGGGATTCAGGATCGGTAATATGCGTATCAGCGCCATTTTCAGTCCAGAATTCCTCCATCTCGGTCCATTTCTGCCCCTTTTCTGGTGTTAGTACCACTTTCTGCCCTCTAATTGAATTGCTGGGTGCATACATCGGATGCATGCCGAGAACTTCGTCTGAATAGTTCATCATGGCCTCAACAGGCTTCTTCTTTACAGAGGTAATATCACATAACAGTGTATCATCGGAGATCTCGGTGCCGACCTCATGTATAACCTCTACGGTTACAGCGATAGGTACCGCGACTATAACGACATCTGCATCCCTGACAACCTCCTTGTTTGAGCCGTACTCCCAGCCGTTTTCTTCCGCAACTTTTTCAGCCTCTTCAGTATCTTTTCCGGAGATAACTATCTCGTTGTTCTCTTCGAGATGTTCTCCCAAGTGCTGTCCGAACTGGCCGGTACCTCCGAGTATAGCAATTCTCTGGTCAATCATAGTTCTCCCTCCAAGATGTCGAACGCCCTATTGATCTCTTCTTTCGTCGTTGAGCCGAAACATATCCTGACGTTTTGATCGCTTTCCGGCCCCATCGGCTCTCCAGGAACCATGGCAACTCCTTTCTCAACCATTTCAAGGCAGAAATCCCAGGAATCCCTGCCAACCTCCGGGAACGCGTAGATCGAGCCTTCTGGAATCTCGAAATCCCATCCAAGCTCCTCCATTCTTTCAACTAACAGATCTCTCCTCTCCCTGTAAGTCTCTCTCATCTCTCCGACATGAGAATCATTTTCCAGGGCTTCAACCGCTGCGTACTGCGATATTCTCGGCGGACAGGCAGTAGTCGCTCTCGAAACTTTTGCGTACTGCTCTATACTGTCTTCAGGAGCGACGACCCATCCAACTCTCCAGCCGGTCATCGCATGGTTCTTTGAAACCGATCCAATTATCACAGAATTATCTGAGTGAACTGCAGGCGAGTAATGCTCTTTTCCAAAGGTTAAACGGTGGTATACCTCATCAGAAATCATCAAAGTACCGGTTTTATCTGCAAAGTCTCCAATTTCTCTAGCCTGTTCCTCAGATAGCACTTTACCGGTTGGGTTGGACGGAGTGTTGACTATAAAGAAATCGGCTTCTCTGATCTTATCCTTCGCTTCTTCTCTTAGTTCATCATCCCCGTTCCAGTATTCTACCTGTTCCCACTGGTTGCCGTTGATTTCGCTGATCATCTTGTACGGACCCCAGCATGGATCATTGAACACAGCTTTATCCTCGGAGCCAAGATGTGCGGAGAAAACGGCGTATAAAGCACCCATTCCACCGGTCGTTATCATCACATTTTCTTTTCCAAGGCCAGAAATACCTTGCTTTAGCTCTTCCTCTCCCAAAACAGCTTCTCTCAGCTCCTCAATTCCTAACATAGGAGAGTATCCCTGTTTATTCTCCAGGCCTTTTTCAGCCGCATCTTTAATGTGCTGAGGTGTGTCAAAGCTTGGCTGACCAATATCAAAACGGACGCATTCCTCTTTCTTCCCGGCTTTTTCCGCTATTTTTCTTATCGAGAGATCTATGTTCTCAACCCTGTCTCTAAACATTTTTCTCACCTTTCCTGTAGGAACCAAGGTTTTTGACATCTGCGTAAGTCTTCAGGCATCTCATCGCTTCTTCCATGCTCTCCGAGTTCTCGTTTTCCTCTGCTTCCACATAGAAATAGTATTCTCCTAAACCGTCTCTTGTTGGTCTTGACTGTATGTAGGATAGGTTTATGCCGTGGCCGGAGAAGCATGAAAGCATGCTGCCCAGAAGCCCAGGGCGGTCATCTCCAGGCTCCAGAACAAACGAGGTTTTACCCGGCTCGGTCTCTTTCTCTCCGCCTATCACAAGAAATCTCGTAGTGTTTGATTTCTCGTCCTGAACGCTTTCTCTGAGGATCTCAAGGTCATTAAGTTCAGCAGCGAGTCGCGAACATATCGCGGCCTCGTTTTCCTCTATCTCCTCAGCTGCCTTCGCAGTTGAAGAAGACTCCACTTCCTCCCAGCCGTTTTCTTCAATCATCTCCCGGCACTGGCTTAACGCCTGAGGATGTGAGCGGATCTTCTGTATATCTTCAAAGCTGCCTTCCGAAGCCAGTACATGATCGATTTCGACCAGAATCTCTCCTGTGACTTCAAGATTTTTCTCTCTCAGTATGTCAATAGCCTCGCCTACTCCTCCACCCAGAGAGTTTTCAAAAGGTATAACAGCTACTTCAGCGGATTCAACTGATTCTTTAATACTTGAGCAGGTAACTGGCTCGTAGTCTGAGAAGTACTGGTCAACCGCCTGGTGAGTGTAGGTTCCTTCAGGGCCCAGAAATGCTACTTTCAGTTTTCACCACCCTTTTCCTCTTCCAGCGCCATTTCGATCAGAAGCTCTGCCATTTCACGACCCTTCTCCTTTGGAAGATCTTCTCTTTCAAACAGTTTCTCAAACTGCTGTTTCACCTTCTCCTCTCTTCCTTCATCTTTGATTTCCATTCCTTTTTCTTTCTTGTACTCACCGATCTCCTCAACTATATTCATTCTGCGGGAAACTGCATCGGCGATCTCGGTGTTAACCCTGTCAATTTCCTTCCGGTAGTCCTCTAGGTCCATGTTAACGGTTATACTCACTGACTGTTTAATAAATTGAGAAAAAAGAGGGGGAAAGGGCTAGAAAGACCCCATGTAGTTGTCTGAGTCTTTCTTCTTCGTCCTCTCTACGTTGGACGGGAAGCCGGCGAGCGGGATGCCCATTATTTCCTCGCCACCGTCGGCGATCTTCTCGTGTTCGTCCTGATATCCGATCCCGCGTTCCATTGATTCCTGAGAACCTTCAGGTTCTACCTCCGATTCGTAAGGACTGCTATGGTCTACATCTTCAAGGGTTCCGCCGTCAGCTATTATTTCTCTGGTGGAGTTGTATACTGCCTGTTCCACTTCAGAGAAGAACTCTTCCTCAACGTCGTCAAAGGATCTTACTATTCCGTGAACGAACTCGGTTACGGCTCCGTCATCAGCCTGCTTATCGACATCGTACTCTATCCCTTTACCGGTAACGTCTACATCTATGCCCGGAGCAGAGTACTTTACCCCTGATCCCTCAGATTCCTCAAAGTACTTTGAATCCTGGAAAACCTGACTTACCTCTTCATGGCCGGTTTCTGTACCGATGAAGTAATCTCTGTTACCTGACGGCCTAACGCCGCCCTCATCTGTAACTCCGGCAAATCCTTTCCCATCAATCGGGTCCACTAGTTTTTCACCTCCATTTCTGCAGCTGTTACAGGTTTTGAGTTTGCGTATGCATTGGTGTTGTTTGTTGTAGTTTTCATAGAGTTGTGTTCACCTCGAAATTGAGAAACGAGAAGCGAACACTGCGCTTTTTACAGCAGCAGTGCCAGTAGCAGGATCAGCACGATAATGCTAATAGAGTCGATAGAATCGAATGAAACTATTGAGAAATCTGAGAATATAGCTGGAGCTCGATTGAACTTACCAGTGCAGAACGCGTCCACCTTTAGTTGATGGCTCCATAACCCTCACTATAAATCAAAGATTTATAAATAATTCGCTGGTTGGCTCAGAACAGCCCTTTATTCTTGACAGATTCAAGCCCGTCATTTGTTATCTTGAACTGTGCCGATTTTCCTTCCGGCATCGACCGATGCTTCTCGATCTCGATCTTTCTAACTGCCTGATCCATAGTTGAAAGTTTGAGGAGACACTTGGACCAGTAACGTGGCACGTCTCTCCCGACCAGCTCTATGCTGTCCTCGTCAAAACTACTGTATACCTGATTGGTGACAAGAACCGGGATATCCTGTTTTCTCGCGATCTTGGAGAGCTGTGAAAGCTGCTGTGAAAGCCGCTGGTTTACCTCCTGCACCTGATCTCCTTTCGCCTTCAAACGATAAAGCGACACCATCGAATCCACGATAACAATACCGGGATCATGCTCCTCAACTATCTCGTCGAGAGAGTTTATCGCTTCCTCCTGCTGTTCAAAATCAACCGGCTCGTTCAGTACAATATTCTCAAGTGCTTCCTCTGAAGCTATCTGTTTGAAACGCTCGGGCGAGAAACCCTTCTCAGTATCAATATACACCACTTTTTTCCCCTTCTCGGCTATATGAGCTGCCGCCTGAACGCAGAAATTGGTCTTGCCAGACCCTGATTCTCCAAATACATTGGTTATTATACCTGTCTCAAGCCCCCCTTTCAGGAAAGAGTCGATAGGCTTGCTCCCCGTTGATACCCTTTTAACTTCCACACTGAATCCTTGCTTCCAAATCTTTTATCTTATAGGAATCAGAACACAGAAATTTTTTACTCACGTCAACAAAAAAGGTTTAAAGGTAAACAGATATCGTTCTACTATGTCCGGAAAAGAGGATGCCTCATTACTGACGTACAACACCCATAGAGACAAGTTCGAGTCAGTCTACGAACGAAACAAGTTCTACAGAGGGCTCTTCGGATACAAACAGACAGTCAAGAAAAACGGGAAGAAATACGAGTACGAGAAAGACGGACTGATGGACAAAATACCTAACGCCCGGATCGACGATTCCGTATTCATAATAGCAAACAACAGAGTACAGAAGGTCGAGAACTATTTCCTCGAGTGGGGCGAAAAGGTTTCCCACCACATATTCAAGGTCTTAATCGAGGACAAAAACATAATCGAACAGATAAAAGACGATAATGAAGACGAAAAAATTTCAGGATAAGAAAAAGGTGATACTATAATGACAAACGACAACGGAAACAAAGATGAAAGTGTAAAGCTCCGAGTAGGAGAAGTACCTCCAAACGCCCAGCAGGACATAGGAAAAGGGATAGTCCGCATAGACTCCAAAGTAATGGAGGAGCTCGGCGTAGCGGAAGGCGAAGCAGTAGAAATCGAGGACGGGAGAAAGACTGTAGGAAGAGTTGCAAGATCCTACCCCAAAGACAAAGGACTCGGGATCGTAAGAATGGACGGCTACATGAGGAAAAACGCAGGCACCTCATTAGGCCAGAAAGTAAACGTCAGGAAAGCAGAACTGAAAGAAGCCGAAAAAATAACGCTAGCTCCAGCAGAAGAAGGAGTTATGATCCAAGTATCCAACCCCAACATCTTCCAGAGAGCACTAAGAGGAAGAGCAGTAGTTAAAGGCGACATAGTAGTACCTGGAGACTCAGAAAACCGGAAGAAATCATTCTTCGACGACGTATTCGACATGGAGGCTGACAGATTCAGGTTCTCATTCGGCCAGGACACAAAGCTTGCGGTAGTCAACACAAAACCGGAAGGACCGGTAAAAATAACCGAAAACACCGAGATAGAGGTCAAACAGCAGGCAGTCGACGACACAGAACAGCAGGAAGTCAGAGTGCCCGAAGTAACCTATGAAGACATCGGAGGTCTGGAAAGCGAAATCCAGCAGGTCCGAGAAATGATAGAACTACCTCTAAAACATCCAGAAGTGTTCCAGCAACTAGGAATCGACGCACCTTCAGGAGTACTACTCCACGGACCACCAGGAACCGGTAAGACTCTACTCGCAAAAGCCGTAGCAAACGAAGCCGACGCAACATTCATGTCGATCAACGGCCCGGAAATCATGTCAAAATACTACGGAGAGTCAGAGAAACAGCTTAGAGAGAAGTTCGAGGAAGCTCAGGAAAACTCTCCAGCAATCATCTTTATCGACGAAATCGACGCCATCGCATCCAAGAGAAGCGAAGTAGGCGGAGAAGTAGAGAGAAGAGTCGTTGCACAGCTACTTTCACTCATGGATGGGCTTGAAGAAAGAGAAAACGTCATAGTTATAGCTGCAACAAACCGTGTCGACGCTGTAGACGAAGCTCTCCGAAGAGGAGGAAGATTCGACAGAGAGATCGAAATCGGAGTTCCAAACAGAGAAGGCAGAAAGGAGATCATGCAGATACACACCAGAAACATGCCTCTGACCGACGATGTCGACCTTGAAGAGTTAGCAGAGAAAACCCATGGATATGTTGGAGCCGACATCAACGCGCTGTGTAAGGAAGCAGCGATGAGCGTCCTGAGAAACGTCTTACCCGAAATTGATCTGGACGAGGAGATCCCAAGCGACGTAATGGACCAGCTAGTGGTTGACCGAGACGCGATGATGGAAGGAATAAGAAAGGTTCAGCCATCCGCAATGAGAGAGGTGACTGTAGAAGTACCACAGGTATCCTGGGAAGACGTCGGAGGTCTGGAAGACACCAAGGAACAGCTCAGAGAGATGGTTGAATGGCCTCAGCTCTACCCTGAAAGATTCGATAAAATGGGGATAGAGGTTCCAAAAGGCATCCTACTCTACGGACTACCAGGAACCGGTAAGACTCTACTCGCAAAAGCCGTAGCAAACGAGGCCAACGCCAACTTCATCTCAATCAAGGGACCTGAAATATTCTCCAAGTACGTCGGAGAATCAGAAGAGGCGATCAGAGAAGTATTCCAGAAGGCACGACAGGTCGCACCATGTATCCTGTTCATCGACGAGATCGACTCGATTGCGACGAGAAGAGGATCCAGAACTGACTCGGGCGTTGGAGACAGGGTCGTCAACCAGCTCCTCACAGAGCTGGATGGAATCGAATCGCTTGAAGGCGTAACAGTAATCGCAGCAACAAACAGACCTGACCTCATAGATCCGGCGCTGCTTAGACCCGGAAGAATTGACAGGGATATAGAAGTAGAGATTCCGGATCAGGAAGCACGGGAGAAGATCCTTGAAGTCCATACAAGAGACATGCCTCTTTCCGACGACATTGATATAGAGGATCTGGCCGAAAAGCTTGAAGGTTACGTCGGCAGCGACATCGAATCTTTATGTAGAGAGGCCGCTATGATCGCGCTCAGGAAGGACACTGAGGCTGAGGAAGTTACCCTGGAACACTTTGAGGAAGCTATGGAGGAGACAAAACCGACAGCAACCGACGAGAACATAGAGCATTACAAGCAGATGATGCAGAAAATGGACAAGGTAGAGAAAACAGAGGATCAACCGGACTACTACGCTTAAAAACCCGGTCTACCTTCTCTATTTAATTTCCTCTTTTTATTTTCAGTTTTCACCACCCGGTATATTATTAACGAAGTAAGAAAATCATTTTCCTATGTCCGACGAGAAATTTGAGTGCGAGAGATGCGGAAAAGGTTTTGATTCCGAAAGAGGTCTTCATGTACACGAAAGCCAATCACATAATGAGGAAGAAGAAATGAATAAAGACGGAGAAGAACCGACTGTAGCCCTAACCGTATGGCAGTTTGGAACCTTGATGTTCGCACTCGGACTGACAACCGGAATAATTGCAGGAGGTTTCGCGGTTGGTGCAGGGATGACCGGTCTTACATCCCAGTCTATGAACCTGGAGGCTGGGGATCAGGTTGACAGCCCTGGAACCACAAACAATCAGAACAACGAGGACACCGGCAATACAGATACTGGTGGAACAGGCAGTGTAGTCTCCCTCCAGAACACCGAATATCCATACGGCGATCTTGAGGCCGGTGTTGGAAACGGAGAGAGAACAGCCGGAAACGTAACTTTCGATCTTGAAGGCGAACCATACATCGGATCACAGGGTGCAGAAGTTACAGCAGTTTCATTTGAGGACTTCGAATGTCCTTTCTGCAAGAGCTACAACGAAAACGCTTACCCGCAGATAGTTGAAAACTATGTTCAGAAAGGGGAAGTCCAGTACTTCTACAAAAACCTTCCTCTTCCACAGCTACATCCATGGGCAGAACCAGCAGCACTTGCATCTGAATGCGCGCTGAATCAGGACTCAGAAACTTTCTGGACCTTCAAGCAGGGATTCTTCGACAATCAGGAAGCGCTTGGAAACGCCCATAGAAGCGGAAACTTCGATGAATCAATGTACAAGTGGGCAGAACAGACAGGTCTTGACACAGAACAGTTCAAGCAGTGCTACAACAACGAAGAAGAAATGGATGAGGTTCAGAACGATAAAAGCCAGGCGCAGACAATTGGAGCAAAAGCTACACCGACAATCTTCATCAACGATCAGATGATTGAAGGCGCCCAGCCGTACTCAAGGTTTGAATCGACAATCGAAGAAGCTCTGCAGTAAAAAGATGAATACAGAAGATTTCAGGGAAGGACTGAAGAAAGGACTTGAATCGGCTTTCAGCTCGAGAAAGAAAGCGTTTTCAACCGTATTCATCTCACTCATTTTCTTTATACTGATAGCTCTCTCAACAAGCATAGGTTACTCTTCACAGATGTTTCTGGCAGGTATAGAGTACTGGGTGCCAGCGGTTTTATTCACAGTCAGAGGTCTCTACCTGAACGGAGGATGGATAGAAGTTGTCCTCAACCTGTCTTATTCGGTTTTAATCGGTGTAATACTCACCAACACCTACACCCAGTTCAAAAACACAGGTATCAAAAAAAGAAATCTCTCCGGAATCGCACCCGGATTTCTGATAGCAGGATGTGCTGGATGTGGAATCGGTCTACTAAGTTTGATCGGCCTTACCGGTATAATAACTGTTCTGCCTTTCCAGGGAACACTGGTAAAAATAGCTGGAATGGCTTTACTATCCTACTTCATAGCCGACATCGGAAACCCAGAGATCTGTTCTATTCCTTCCTCGTCGTAACTATATTGTCCCCGTTTTCGTCGGCCCCAACAAGAACAGTATGTTCCGCCTGCGCCACAGTCCCGTTGTTCTCCTCATTAAGGATCTCATAGGAATTGACAATACCTGACTGAACCAGTTTGTTCATCGCCATCTTCTTTCTACCGTTGTAATTATCGATCCACCGCGTTGTGAAAGGAAGACCGTTAAAGTTCTTGATCTGGCCGAGAAGCTTTCTTTCAACCCGCCCTCTAACATTCTTGTCTTTTTCCAGTTTGTAGATATTGCCGGGTTTTCCATTCTTGATCTTGCCGGCTCCATCAGTTATGAAAGGCTCAATAGCAACTGCATCACCTTCCTTGAACTCATGAGAGGAGGCGTTATCAACGCATGGTACAGAAATACCTGCGTGCTGAGTGTATCTGCCCAAGTAGTGGCCTGTAAGATTCCTTACAACCTGGTATTCGTCTGAAACCTCTGATTCAACAAATCTTCCGAACTCTCCAACTGTCTTGCCGGGTTCAATAAAATCTATAGCTTTCTCCAGGACTTTCTCAACCTCGTTGACCATATCCTGATTGTTGCCTGCAGGATTAACAGTTAAAGCAGTGTCAGCTATATAACCGTCCGAATGAGCGCCTATATCTACCTTTACGACGTCGTCTGCCTTTAGAACTCTTTCCTCATCCCGGGAAGGTGTATAATGAGCTGCCTGCTCGTTTATTGAAACATTTACAGGGAAAGCTGGTTGCAGACCCTCATCCCTGATTAGCTTCTCAACATCTTCCGCTATTACTCTCAAGTTTGTCCCGGGTTCAGCGACTTCTCGAGCCTTTTTCCGGGCTTTCTGGACAACCCTTCCTGCCTCAATATATTTCTCTTTGACTTCGGAATCCATAATTTACACTTAACTGGAAAAACTAAAAATGGAACGGTTTTTCACCGCTCTCGGGCCACCCCTGTTTTTCTTGCGGCTTCAGCGACTCTATCGGCAATTCTCATCGCCAGTTCCTTATCCAGCGTCTGAGGAACAATCTTCTCTCTACCAGGTTCAATAAATTCTCTAATAGCTTCTGAAGCAGCAATTTTCATCTCTTCGTTGATTTCAGATGCCTTTACGTCCAGAGCTCCTCTGAAAACCCCAGGGAAGGCCAGCGAATTGTTAACCTGGTTGTTGAAATCGGAGCGGCCTGTCGCAGTGATGAAAGCTCCAGCTTCTCTGGCTTCTCCAGGTAGTATCTCGGGTTCCGGGTTTGCCAAGGCGAATACTACCGGTTTCTGCGCCATTGAATTAACCATTTCCTTTGAAACAATTCCGGGAGCGGAAAGGCCAACGAAAACGTCAGCATCCTCCATAGCATCTTCAAGAGAACCTGATTCCTCTGAAGCCAGTGTTCTCTCCGCCAGATCTGCCTTGTATCTATTTTCATCACCTGTTCTCAGGATGCCTGAGGAATCGACTGGTACAATGTTTTCCGCACCTGCATCAAGCAGGAAGTTAGCTACAGCGATACCTGATGCACCAGCACCTGAAATAGCGATTCTGACCTCGCCAAGATCTTTCCCGACAAGTTCAAGAGCGTTCTGGATGGCAGCACCGACAACAATAGCAGTACCATGCTGGTCATCATGGAAAACAGGGATATCCAGACTATCTTTCAGCTCCTCCTCAACTTTGAAACATCTCGGCGCCTTGATATCCTCAAGATTAATCGCCCCGAAAGTCGGAGCTTCTCTCTTAACATGTTCAATTATTTCTTCAGCTGAGTCAGTATCTACACATATCGGGAATCCGTCAACTTCTCCAAATTTTTTCATCAGATTGGCTTTACCCTCCATCACCGGCATTGAGGCCTCCGGTCCAATATCGCCTAGACCAAGTACCGCGCTCCCATCGGAAACGACTGCGACAAGGTTTCCTTTCGAAGTGTATTTGTATGCGTTATCTTTTTCTTCTGCGATCTCTCTGCATGGTTCCGCGACCCCCGGGGTATATACCAGATTCAGATCCTCTATACCGTTTATCTCCACTGAAGGCTCTACAGAAATTTTTCCCGGATTTTTGGAGTGAAGTTCCAGCGCCTCTTCTCGATCAACCATACCACATTATTATACGAGAAATTCAAAAATACTGCGCCTAACTAACTGGTTTCAACAACGATATCTGTGATGTAGAGTTTTCCATTTCTCAGTATCGCCGGGTTGAGATCTATTTCCATTATCTCTTCATGGTTCAAAGCCAGTTCACCTAACCGGATTACGGCATCCTTAACAGGTTCAAGGTCGTGATCTTCTCCTCTCACACCTTCGAATATTTCATGGCTCTGGAGTTCATCTATCATCTGCTGAGCTTCCTGTTCCGATATCGGAGCTATGCCGAAGCTGACATCGTTGAATACCTCTATGTAAACTCCTCCTAGGCCAACCATAACCATCGGGCCGAACTGTGGGTCGCGTTTCATCCCTAGCGCTATCTCCAGTCCTTCCAGCTGTTCCTGTACCTGGACTCCGTTAATAGTCGAACCTGAAGCCTCTATATGGACGTTGTTAACAATCTCATTGAATGCATCCCTCACATCTCCTTTGTTCTCCAGTCCTGTCTTAACAGCCCCTATATCTGTCTTATGTCTAATGTCAGGCGAATCGATTTTAAGCACCACTGGGTAACCGACATTCTGCGCTGCTTTGACTGCGGGAAGAGGCGCCTCAGCAACCTCTGTTAACGCAAGATCAAAATTATAAGCTGAGAGCAGTTTCTCTGCATCCTCGTATCCTTCAAGGTTTGCAAGCCCTTCTTCCGCCTTACTTGAATTGTATTTGATTTCTTTGTAGGTGTATTCGGTCTCGAGGAATCTTCTGTAACTGTTCATCTGCTTCAGAACTTTTACCGCATCTTTCGGGTCCTGGAAATCCGGTATACCTTTATCTTCCAGAATATCTATCCCTTTCTGGATATCTTTCTCTCCTATGAAGCAGGCCAAGACCGGTTTTTCTATACTATCAGCCTGGTTGGCGATGGTTCTTGCTGTCTTCCGTATCTCGGTGTTGGCCTGGGGAGTAAGTAACACTATTATAGAATCAACGTTACCGTCTTCTCCCAGAGCTTCGAGTGCAGAACTGTATCTTTCGTGCCCGGCATCGCCTATAACATCCAGAGGATTATGGATAGTTGTTTCCTCCGGCATTTCATTTTCCAGTCTGTTACGTGACTCCTGCGAAAGCTCTGCCAGTTCCAGACCTCTCTCCGATATTTCATCGGCAGTTATAACCCCTGGGCCTCCAGCATTGGTTATAACAGCAACCCTGTCGCCTTCAGGCAGCGGCTGATAGTCGAACGCTCTTCCAAAGTTCAGTAGCTCCCTGTTTGACTCAGCCTCGATTATACCTGCTTTCCTGAAAGCAGCCTTGTAAGCTTCATAGCTTCCAGCAATTGAACCTGTGTGTGAAGAGGCTGCAGATCCTCCTTCATCTGTTCTACCGGATTTAACCATTACTACCGGTTTTTCCCAGGATGTTTTCTCCGCCTCTTCTATAAAATCTCTGCCGTTTTCAATTCCCTCAGTGTACGACAGTATAACATCTGTTTCATCTTTCCTCCATTTCTCCAGCAAATCAATCTCATCCAGCATCGCCTTATTTCCAAGAGAGACGAAGTGCCGGAAACCTATATGCTCCGCTTTTGCATAGTCAAGAATTGCAGTACAGAACGCTCCGCTCTGACTCATGAAAGATATACCGCCTTTTTCAGGCATTTTGGATGCAAAACTGGCGTTCATCGAGTTCTCAGTATTTATCAGTCCGAGAACGTTCGGTCCGAGGAGCTGGATATCATTTTCCTCAGCAATTTCCAGAACTTTCTGCTCTCTTTCATCGTTTCCCGTCTCCGAGAACCCTGCAGATATTATTATACCAGCGCCAACATTTTTCTCCCCGCACTGCCTCATGACATCAGGCACAATTTTGCCAGGAACTGCTATAACCGCTAGATCCGTTCCTTCCTGGATTTCATCATACGCTTTCTCGCCTTCAATTTCCTCCGCTTTCGGATTGACCGGATAGGCTTCACCTTCAAAGCCATGAATCAGGTTATCAAAAATCTCGTGGCCGGTCTTCCCTTTATGTCTTGAAGCACCAACCACTGCTACTTTATCAGGCGAGAACAGGTTTTCCAGCATTGTCAATAAATTTCTCTGCGCCGTTATTTAGGTTACCGGCTTAACCTTTGAGTCACAACCCTGTTGTCGCATCGCTGATAACTTTGTAAATCATCGCCACCAGCCCAGCATAGAATACAAGTGTCCCGCCTAGATATAGAACAGGCTCGAGAATCCTGTACAGTATGAATCTAAATCTCCACGGATCAGCCGACATATATACTCCGGCGGCTATCATTACCCATCCAGCGACTATCACTCCGAAAAGCTTCAGAATTTCTCTGCTAAGTGCGTACTTTAAAGCATTGACTGCTTTCTTCTCTGGCATATCAAAGAATTTGTCTACAGAGTGTTTTCAATCTACCGGAAATATTCACCGAGGGGTCGCAAACAACCCTTTATATTCGAGAACGAGGGATTCCCAAGTATAATGATCGAAAATCAAAGACCTTCTCATCAAGTAGAAACCCGGTGACTTTAGATGGGGCGTGAAGAAGTATTCTCGGAGAGTATCGAAAAAATCGAGGTAATGGATTCAGACGAAGACCTCGAGTTAGACGAAGAGGAACTAAAAAAACTCTACAGAAAGATGGTTTTGGCCAGAAAATTCGACGAAAAAGCATTCTCACTTCAGAGGAGAGGAGAGATATCGACCTACGCACCTCACAAAGGACAGGAAGCCGCGCAGATAGGATCAATATTTGCTCTGGGAGAGGACGACTGGATCGTTCCAAGCTTCAGAGAAACCGCAGCATTCATTATGAGAGGCGCCCCCCTAGACAAAATATTCCAGAGATGGATGGGTGACGCCAACGGACAGAAAGATCTATCCGAACTGAACACCTTACCAGTAGCGATACCGGTAGGCACACAGAACCTTCACACCGCCGGGCTTGGAATGGCGATGGAGTTCGAAGGAGATGATAACATAGTTCTAGGATTTACCGGGGACGGAAGCACTTCGGAAGGTGATTTCCATGAGGCTCTCAACTTCTCAGGGGTTTACAGCGCACACTCGGTCTTCTTTGTGCAGAACAACCAGTTTGCAATCTCAATGCCACGCGAAGGTCAGACAAAGTCGGAAACACTGGCGCAGAAAGCCATCGCATATGGAATAGACGGAATACAGGTCGACGGAAACGATATACTGGCAGTAATTAAAGCTGTCAGAGAGGCGAAGGAAAAAGCGGAAAACGGCGAACCTGTGTTAATTGAAGCTTTAACATACAGACTGGAGGACCATACAACGTCAGATGACTCCACGAGATACAGAGATGATGAAGAGGTCGAGGAATGGAAAGAAAAGGACCCGCTCAAACGTTTCAGAGAATACCTAAAGGAAAACGATATCTGGAGCGAGGAACTCGAAAACTACGGTGAAGACGCAGAGGAAAAAGTGAACGAGGCAGCTCAGGAAGCAATTGAAGCGGACGAACCGGAGTTCGACGAACTGTTTGACTATGTCTATGGCGAGATGCCCGAACTGCTGAAGGAAGAAAAGAAGGAACTGAAACAGGATCTGGAGGTGGGGGAATAATGTCGGAGAAAATGAATATAGTTGAAGCTGTTAACGCAGCGCTCCACGATGAAATGGAACAGGATGAAAAAGTAATAGCTTACGGGGAAGACGTCGGTGAGGACGGCGGGGTTTTCCGTGCCACGGAAGGATTGCAGGAAGAGTTTGGAGAGAAAAGATGTTTCTCTTCGCCTCTGGCAGAGTCAGGGATAGCCGGAACCGCTATAGGGATGAGCTTGTACGGCTTCAGACCTGTAGTGGAAATGCAGTTCTCCGGTTTTTCCTACCTGGCTTTTTACCAGATGAAAGAACACGCAGCAAGGATGAGAATAAGAAGCAGAGGAGACTACAATGTACCTCTGACAATGAGAGCGCCCTACGGCGGAGGGATAAATGCCCTGGAGCACCACCAGGAATCACCTGAAGCTTTCTTCGCACACGCTGAAGGATTGCACGTCGTGATACCAAGCACTCCGCAGGACACATACTCGCTTCTCAGGAAATCAATCCAGACTGACGACCCTGTAGTGTTCCTGGAACCGAAGAAAATCTACCGGGCTTTCAAGGAAGATGTTGACCGGGAGAAAGAAGTAGAGCTGGAGAAGGCCAGAATAGCCCGGGAAGGAGAAGACGTCACATTAATTGCCTGGGGTGCAATGATCCCTGTCGCAGAAGACGCAGCGGACGAAGTCAATGCGGACGTCGAAATAATAGATCTCAGAACAATCTACCCTACAGATTACGAAACAATCTACAGTTCAGTGGAGAAAACAGGCCGGGCAATGGTTCTACATGAAGCTCCGAAAAGCGCCGGATTTGGCGCAGAGATAGCGTCAAGAATACAGGAAAACGAGATACTTCACATGGAGGCGCCGGTTGAACGTGTTACCGGTCCTGACGTGCCTTACCCGCTCTACACGCTTGAAGATTACTACATGCCGAACAAAAAACGGGCTGTTAAAGGACTGGAAAGAGTTCTGGAATTCTAGGTGGTTAAAATCAAGTTTGAATTTCCCGACACCGGCGAAGGAGTGACAGAAGGACAGTTCCTCGAATGGAAAGTTGAAGAAGAGGATGAAGTAGAAGAAGATCAGGTAGTCGGGGAAGCAGAGACAGATAAAGCAGTAGTGGATATTCCCGCACCCTCCAACGGGACAGTTAAAGAGCTTAAGGCATCCCCCGGCGATAATATAGAAGTTGGAGATGTCATAATGATTCTAGATGTTGAAGGCTCTGAGCAGGAAAATAATGAGTCCAATGATGTAAAGGAGCAGCAGAGCGAAGAAAGGCAGGAAACGGATGAAGTGGAGATAGAGCCGGAGGAAGCTGAGAAGGAAGAACAGTCAGCCACGGAAACTGAGTTAGAGGGCGAAGTGCTTGCCCTGCCGAAAGTCAGGAAGCTGGCTGAAGAGAAAAATGTAGATCTAGCCTCTATCAAAACAGGTGAAAGGATAACAGAAGAGGAGGTTCTAGATGCTGCCGAAAAGGACTCTGGAAACAGAGAGCAGCAAGAAGCCGATACAGAGGTTCAGGAAGATGAAGCTGAAACCAGAGCTACCGAACCAGAAAAAGAGTCTGATCAATCGGACGTCCTCGCAACACCGTCGGTCAGAAAGCTGGCTAGAGAAAAAGAAATCCGAATACAGAACATTGAGGGAAGCGGAAGAGGAGGTAAAGTTACCCGTGAAGATGTCTTAAACGCGGCAAAGGACAAAAAATCTGACACTGGAAACAGGGATAAATCCGACGTTATTGATATTGAAGGCGATGAGAGACGGGTGAAGATGTCGCAGACACGCAAGACAATCGCAGACCGGATGGAAAAATCAAGGTTTACCGCTCCACACGTAACACACTTCGACACAGCCGACGTAACTGAACTGGTAGAGCTGAGGGAAGAGAAAAAGGACAAAACAGACACGCATCTAACCTATCTTCCCTTCATTATGAAAGCAGTCTATCTTGCGCTGAAGAAACACCCAAGGCTGAACTCAGAGCTTGACGAGGAAGAAGACAGCGTTGTCCTGAAAAACCATTACGACTTCAATATCGCGGTAGATACAGACAACGGATTAATGGTCCCACTGGTTGAAGATATTGACGAGAAAAATATACTAGAGATCGCGGAGGAGGTAAACCGGAAAGCCGGAGAAGCCCGAAACGGAGAATTATCGCAGGAAAAGATGCGGAACGGCACATTCTCAATCACCAATCTCGGCGTAATCGGTGGCGAAGAATTTACACCTATCATCAACTATCCTCAGACTGCAATACTTGGGATTGGAAAGATACAGGAGACTGCAGAAGTAGTAGGAGGGAAAATAGAGCCAAGAATGACTGTCAAACTATCGCTCAGTTACGACCACCGAGTTATTGATGGAGCAGATGCAGCAAAGTTTATGAATGATGTAATTGAAAACCTGGAAGACCCTGAAAACATGATACTCGAACTTTAGGTGGTCCAGATAGTAGTCGGCGATATAGAGGAGGGTGCAGACCTGCTGGTTATCGGGGCCGGGCCTGGAGGCTACACAGCAGCGATCAGAGCCGCGCAGAAAGGACTTGAAGTCGTCCTGGCCGACAAGGAAGGAATCGGAGGTATATGCCTTAACCACGGCTGTATACCGGCAAAATCTCTGATCCATGCAGCTGGCTTCCAGGAAGATATCCAACACTGGAACGAAATCGGCATCCATACAGATAATCTCGAAGTTGACTTCCAAGAGATACAGGAGTGGAAGAACAGCGTGGTTGAAAGACTTGATAAAGGGATTGAAAGCCGGTTAAACAAACACGGAGTTGAGTTCAAGAAAGGAAAAGCTTTCTTCCAGGACTCCAATACTGCCAGAATCGAGATGGAGCACAACGCAGAAACCATCAAGTTCGACAACGCCATAATAGCTACGGGTTCACAGCCAATCGAAATCCCTGGCCTCGAATTTGACAAGAAAAAGATAATTTCCTCCCGAGAACTACTTGAACTCGATGAAATACCGGATGAAATAGTTGTGGTTGGCGGCGGCTACATCGGAATGGAGGCAGTAACAAAGTTCTGTAAGTTTGGATCAAAGGTAAAGGTCGTCGAAGCAAGAGAAAACGTATTGCCAAACTTCGATCAGGAGCTTGTCGAGGAAATACAGGAAGTGAGCGGATGCTACAACGACGAGATTTACACCAGTACCGAAGCAAAAAAGGTGGAGTATAAAGACAATAAAGCAGTTCTGGTAGCCGAAAAAGAAGGTGAAGAAGTCGAGATCAGTGGAGACTATATTCTGGTAGCCGCAGGTAGAACCGCGGAACCCGCGCTAAAAGGACTCGGTCTTGAGGACACCGAGGTGGAAACCAAAGACGGTTTCCTTGAAGTAGATGAACAGATGCAAACCTCCGACGACAGTATCTACGCTATCGGAGATGCAGCCGGACAGCCAATGCTAGCTCACAAAGCTTATCGGGAGGGTAAAGTTGCTGCAGACGTTATAGCCGGCGAAAACGAAGCAATGGACAACCAGTATATCCCTAAAGTTATCTATACAGACCCCGAGATTGCGGTCGCCGGAATGAATCCAGAAAAAGCAGAGGAAAAACATGATAATATCAAAATCGGGAAATTCCCGTTCTCCGCATCCGGAAGAGCACTCTCCACAAACCAGGAAGAAGGTTTTGTCAGAGTGGTCGCGAATGATGAAGGACGGCTCCTTGGAGTCCAGATACTTGGCCCTAGAGCATCCGATATAATCGCTGAGGCAATTCTTGCTCTTGAAATGCAGGCGTATCTAGACGACGTTACAAGGACCGTACATGCGCATCCTACTTTCCCGGAAGCGTTTGCAGAAGCATGTGAGGACGCAAAAAACGAGAACGTACATGTATCGTAGCTGATCAAAAAATGGAATGGTACAGAACCGGTGTCGACGAAGCTTTCAGCGAACTTGGGAGCAGTGAGAAAGGATTAAGTTCCGAGGAAGTGGAGGAGCGACGGGAGAAGTACGGCGACAATGAAATCGAAGACGAGAACGAGGTTTCACCAGTAAAAATCTTTCTGGGCCAGTTCCATGACTTCCTGATATACATACTTATACTTGCCGCAGTTCTATCCCTCGGAATAGGTCTTTTACCCGGTCACTCTCCCGAATACACAGAAGCCGGGCTTATACTGCTTATACTTCTCGCCAACGGCCTATTCGGGTTCATACAGGACTACAAGGCAGAGAAGTCTATACGCGCACTGAAAGATCTTTCCACACCAAAAACCACAGTTCTAAGAGACGGTGAGAAGAAAGAAATAGACTCACGGAAAGTTGTTCCAGGAGATATAATCTTTCTGGAACAGGGCGATGCAGTACCTGCAGATGCCAGAATAATCGAGTCAAACAATCTGGAGACAGATGAATCTGCGTTAACCGGAGAAAGCAGCTCAGTATCGAAAGAATCAGGAGAGCTACAGGGCGATGTCACACTGGCTGATAGAGAGAACATGGTCTACATGAACACAAACGTGGTTAAAGGCCGAGGTAAAGCTGTGGTCGCCAGAACAGGAATGGACACCCAGGTAGGCGATATAGCAGAACAGATAGAGGAGGCCGAGGACCGGAAAACACCTTTCCAGAAAGAGGTTGATGAACTGGGAAGGAAGATCGGCTATGGAATATTTGGGATAATCGGACTGGTTGGACTTATACAGTTCAGCTTCACGTCAGCAGGTCCGTTAACGGTTCTACTTGTAGCTATTACTCTTGCGGTGGCAGCGGTACCGGAAGGATTACCTGCAGTTGTGACCCTTACACTTGCACTTGGTTCGAAAAAAATGCTGGAAAAGAATGCGCTGGTAAGAAGACTGCCCGTGGTGGAAAGCCTTGGATCGGTAGACTTTATTGTCACAGATAAGACCGGCACACTTACAGAAGGAGTGATGACTGTGGAAAAAGCCTTCTTCTCGGGGGAGGAATACGAAGCAACCGGGAGCGGGTTAGATACAGAAGGGGAGTTCCAGCGAAACGGTAAAAATGCAAACAAAGATCTGGAACCGCTACTGGAATGCGGTCTTCACTGCAACAATGCCGAAAAAGCGCCTGAAGCCGATGAAAAAGAGTTCTTTGGAGAACCTACTGAAATCGCTCTGCTTGTTTCAGCGTATAAAGCGGGGCTAACCGAGAAAAAGGAAAGGCTGACCAGTATACCGTTCTCCTCAGATCGGAAAAGAATGACGGTGGTAACCGAAGATAAAACCGCATACATGAAAGGCGCACCAGAAACAGTACTAGACCGGTGTAACAGAATACTGATAGACGGCGAAGAGAAAGAACTAACTGAAGAAAGAAAACAGGAAATACTCGACAAAAACCACGAATTCGCACAGGACGCATTAAGAGTACTAGGATTTGCGAGGAAGGAGGATACTGATCCAGACGCGGAAGAAGATGAAATAGAATCCAATCTAGTCTTCCTTGGTTTACAGGGAATGATAGACCCTCCAAGAGAAGAAGTAAGAGATGCTGTGGAAGACTGCCGGACAGCCGGCATCAAAGTGGTGATGGCGACAGGAGACAATATCGAGACAGCTAAGGCCATAGGAGAACAGATAGGCTTCAAGTCAGATAAAGCGCTGACAGGCAGCGAAGTAGAGGAGATGAGTGACGCCGAATTAAGAGAGGAGGTGGAGGAAGTCGAGATATTTGCCCGTGTATCTCCTGAACACAAAGTAAGAATACTACAGGCGCTTCAGCATAAAGGCCACAACGTAGCGATGACTGGAGACGGTGTGAACGACGCACCAGCACTCAAAAACTCCGACGTCGGCATAGCAATGGGACAAAGAGGAACAGATGTAGCCAAACAAAGCTCTGACATGGTTTTACAGGACGATAATTTCGTAACAATCAGAGACGCAATCGCAGAAGGCCGAGGAATATTCGACAATATCAGAAAGTTCGTGAACTACCTGCTTTCAGCCAACGCAGGAGAGGTGCTTGTGGTTTTCTTCGGAATACTGCTGGGAACCGCTTTCTTCCCTGAAGTTTTCAGCAGTTCCAGCTCCGAAGCACTGATACTGACACC
>JBLGBN010000007.1:0-34340 GCA_047617745.1 Candidatus Nanohaloarchaea archaeon | reverse complement strand
ACCTCGAAGAGTTCAAGGAAAACTTCACCGAACTAGTGGAGTAAAAAATCCAAACCTGTTTAAATACGACAGCCTAATTGTTTGGTACAATGGCACGAGAAGACGCTGAAAAACAGAAACAGAAAGCCAAGGAAATGCTTGGAATCTCAGACGACAGAGCCAAAGAAATCTTCGAAGAACAGGCAGACAGAAAACAGCAGAAAAAGAAAGAACTGGAAGAGAAAGGAGTCGAATAGACTCGACTTAACATTTTTCTCACTACTTATTTTTCAGCAGTAAAATTCTACTTCTTGAACCACTTCGCTCCGTCGCCCGTATCCTCTATCTCAAAGCCGATTTCCTCTAATCTATCTCTAATGAAGTCTGAGGTTTCGTAATCTTCTCTTTCACGGGCTTCTTCCCTGATATCGAGCAGTAGATCCGTCATTTCGGATTCAGCCTCATCTTCTTGAGGTCGTACATCTATACCCAAGATTCCGAAAAGCTCAATCAGTGCGTTGCTGTAATCGACAGCAGGCTCCTCACCTTTATCCATTATTTCGTTGGCATCTGAAACCGCGCTCATCAGGACCTGTTTTGCTTTAGCAGTATTCAGATCGTCGTCCATCGCTTCCTCGAATTTTCCGACGAGGCCTTCAAACTCTCCCTGTTCTCCGAAGCTGTGTTTTCCTTCAGGATTCTCGGAGTAACCGATCTTCTTAACCGTCCTCCGCACTCTCTTTAACTCCTTCTCCGCTTTCTCCAGTCCTTCCTTTGAGAAGTCGGTCTCGGAGCGGTAATGTGAGGAGATCAGGTACAGTCTTATGGCATCGCCGGAGTATCCGTCTTCAAGTAAATCCCGGACTGTGTAGAAGTTACCTTCCGATTTCGACATTTTCTCTCCTTCGATATTTATGAACTCGTTGTGGAGCCAGTACCGTGCCTGTCCTTCTCCGGTTGCTGCGAAGCACTGCGCCCGCTCGTTCGGATGGTGCGGGAAGATGTGATCCTTTCCGCCAGCGTGTATATCAAACTCTTCGCCGAGATATTTCTGCCCCATAACCGAGCACTCAAGGTGCCAGCCAGGGTATCCTGTCGACTTGATTCTTTCTCCATCTACTTCGAAATCTGCATCCCATTTCATCAGGTGGCCGGTTCCTTCCGCGTTTAACCAGAGCGCGAAGTCGTACTGGTTCTTCTTTTTACTATCAGGTTCTACCCGGGATTCGGCCTCTTCCTTCAACTGTTCAATATCCTTTTTAGCCATTCTTCCGTATCTGTAAATCTCTCCGTCAACATCCTCGAAATCCGCTTCGACAAATTTTTCCATGTCGAAGTAGATGTTGCCGTCAGCCTCGTACGCGAAACCGTTGTCTATTATCTTCTGGACGTAGTTGATCATCTCGTTAATGTGGCCGGTCGCACGTGGAACAATATCATGCCGTTCAACGTTTATCGCTTCGGTATCTTCGAAGTACCGCTCGATCTGGTCCTCCACCAGCTCCATCGGCTCCATACCGAGCTCGTTTGCCCTTTTCTCCACCTTGTCCTCCCCCTGATCACCGTCATCTGTTAGGTGCCCGACATCAGTTATATTCTGGACATGCCGTACATTGTAGCCTTTCCATTCCAGGTAGCGTCTCAGAGTGTCCCAAACCGCGTAGGGCCTTGCGTTTCCGATGTGTAGATCGTCGTAGATGGTCTGGCCGCAGGAGTAGAACTTTACCTTTCCCTCTTCGATCGGTTCAAATTCTTCTTTCTCGCGGGTCAGGGTGTTGAACAGTTTGAGCGTCATACTATACTAGACCACAGGCATCTTTTTCAGTTTTTCAATAAAGTTTTGGATAGAGTCTCTTTTCTTCAATCTCTCTGTTTCGTCTTCATGCACTTCTTCTACTAATTCATCTGGTTCAACCCATTTCAGATCCTGGAGATCGTCTTCTGCCTCAGCTTTCCGGGAATCTGCTTCGCAGTGGAAAAATATCTGCAGGCTGTCTTTCTCGCCGTCACCACAGGAGAATGTGGAAGTGTCAACTATCTGGTGTACATTGACTTCTAGTCCGGTTTCTTCCTTCACTTCTCTCTCCATCGCTTCTTCAACCTGTTCACCTTTCTCTAAATGACCTCCTAAAACATGCCATTTGCCGCCAATTTCATGGTCTTCATCATCTTCTTTCTGGCCTATCAGTATATCGCCTTTATGAGTTATCAGCGCTTTAACCACTGTCCGGAATTCATCTTTACTCATCTGTTACACCTACATGTTTCAAATCCTTCTTCAGGCCTTTAACTGTTTCCAGTTCATCAAGCTCTTCTGGCTTAATCCACCTATAATCTGTGTGTTCCGGATTCAGATCAGGTTCGGAGTCTACCGTTACAAGGAATGGATATATGTCGAACTTGCCGTCTTCAGTGTCCAGAATAAAATTGCCGCCTGACCGGATGATCTCTCCTAGAAGCCCTGTCTCCTCTTTGAGCTCTCTCAGCACGGCTTCCCCAGGTTTTTCATCCTCTATCTTCCCGCCGGGAAAGTTCCATTTACCAGGATGGATATCTGTATCTTCAGTCCTTTTAGCTATCAGAAATTTATCTTTTTCAGGGTCGTAAGGAACTGCGGTTGCAACCTCAATAATATCTTTCACCCTATACCAGCTCCAGTTTTTCGACTGCTTTCATTCTTTCCATAGTTTTCATATCCTCTAACTCCTCCAGGTTGACCCATTTGTAGTCGCTGAGTTCCCAGTTCAGCTCAACTTCTGTTTCATCTGTCTCCATTAGCACCGGAAAAAGCCTCCAGTATCCGAGTTCTCCTTTTCCAATGTAGAAATCGCCGGTTTCCAAAGGTTCTGCATCGACCCGTGTTTCCTCCCACAGTTCTCGTTTCGCTGCTTCTTCCGGATTCTCGTCTTCTTCCATTTTACCTGACACAAAACCCCATTCTCCCGAGCTTGTGTTTTCCTCGGAGCGCTGGACCAGAAGGTATTCTCCATCGTTTTCCAGCACTGCCAGCGCTACATACCCTTCGATCAGATCCAGTCTCTCCAGCGCCCGATACTGTCCAAGCGTCTCGAATTCTCCGAACTCTGCCAGCTCTATCCATTCTAGTTGGTCGTGTTCATTGGAAAGATCGGATTCTGAGATCTCTCCAAATGTCTTCTCATCGACTTCTATCAGAACAGGATTTAATAGATAGCTTGAGTCGGCCTCGCTGGGATAGGAATCTGCCAAACCCCGGATCTCGAAATTATGTTCATTCCAGTCTATCTGTATCTCTTCTTTCAGCTCTCTTTCGGCTGTTTCCTCTATTGTCTCTCCTTCCTCTTCTTTACCGCCGATCCATTCCCAGTAACCGTCTCTGGTTCTCCGGGCGAGGAAGTATCGGTATCCGTCTCCAGTTTCTGTCCTGATTAAGAGCTGGGCGACATCTGTTTCCATAGAAGTTGTTCAAGTATGAAGAGCTAAAAATTTGCCTCCTGATATTTCCGGAAAATTTCCTCGACTGTAGGTATGTCCTCTTTCATTGTGAAGGAGGCCTCCAAGTACCTATCCTCTGTCGCCATAACCGCCTCTAACGCTTTATCCCTTTCCGGACCTACCTTGCCTTCAGGGTTGCGGAAAACGAAAGATTGACTGACCCATTCGTAGTCGATGTGTTCGACTCCCAGCTGTGGCTCAAATTTCTCATCAACAACTACTTCGTGTGGATAGATCTCGTAGTCCAGCGTGCTCTTCTCAACAGTATAACCTGGAAAAGACACCAGTCTCTCAACCGAGTCAAAAACCTGACCGGTTTCCTCGAAAAACTCTCTTAGAGCGGCTTCCTCTCGTTCTTCGTTCTCTATCGTACCGCAGGGAAATTCAAGATAAGTCTGATCTCTATCAGCTACCTTCTCCAGCATCAGATACTCATCCTCGTACCTCGGCACCACTGTTGCAACTTCTGCAGCCATCGGATTACAGGATATGGTAGAAAAGATTTATTAGATGAAAAACTTAGAGGTGTGGTCTGATATCGCTGTCAGCAAACCTGTACGTGGACTTCCGGAAAACCTGATGGAACTTCTCACCTCGGGCTCTCGCACCTTTCTCACATGTTTCCATGTACTCGTTTAAAGGATTCCAGTTCGTGGTTTCTTTTTCACCGATAGAAACAAGAAATGACCCCGCCTCAATATCTTCTCTATAGGTTTCAACCCTGCCAGAGGTCATTCTTTCCAGTCTGTAACCTGATTCTCTTTCCCTCAACTCTGCCAGTTTTTCATCAGATACACCGGATACAAGAATACCGTTACAGGAGAAACCTTCTTTTCTGGTTACTGTAAGAACATTTCCGTAATCGCCATTTTCATCTGTCCTGACATCCGAAAGCTGGCCGTAGTGGCGTTTAAAACCGTTGAGAACTGCTTTACAGGTTTCCACGGATCCTCCGAACTGAGATTTCAGTTCCTCAGTATTCAGAAGACTTCCATAAACAAACACGGAAGGCATTTCAGTTACTCACCGGCAAATCTCTCATCAATATATCCATAGCCAAGAAGTCCAAGTCCAACTACAAGCGTTCCTCCGCCCACATTTCTCAGAAGCATACCATTACTGCACCTCTGCTGCATTTCATCAGACAGAACCTGGCCGATTGTACCTGTAGCCGTTGAACAGCCATCAAGCATCGAGAAACCTGCAATAAGCCCCAAAGCGCCGAGAACCCCGATACCTATACCGGCTTTCATCAGTCTAGACATACATTAACATTTGGGTAAGAACCTTAAACAGTTTTTGGGTACAAAGCCGGGTCAGGGATTTGCACCCTGGTAGTCGGCTTTGCAGGCCGATGCATAGCTCCTCTGCCAACCCGGCAAAAATAGAATTAGGGATCTAACGCAAAAATTACCGACAACCGCAATCTTCACAGCCGCAGCCGCTCTCTTCCGTCTCAGAGCCGCTAACAGAGCTATCTTCTTCGTCCATGGAACAGATTCTCCGAGTAAGCCTTATATTATTCACGACGGATAGATCGATAAGGGGTCTGAAAGTAATGAAAGTAGAAGTACTTGGAAACGCGCAGGACGGAGGAGTACCACACCTCGGATGTGAATGTGAGGTATGTGAAACCGCCCGACAAGATCCAGGCAAAAGCAAGAGAATATCCTCCCTGATGTTAAAGGAAGGTGAAGGAGACAACTCCAACGCAAAATACCTGATCGATGCCACACCGGACATCCGGTACCAGATCAAAGGCGATTATATTGACGGAATCTTCCTATCCCACGAAGGACTGGGGCATATGACAGGGCTGCTATTCCTCGGTAAAGAGTCCTACGACTACGAAGGAATCCCTGTGTACACCTCCAAGAAAAACAACGACTTCCTGGAGAAGAACGACCCTTATCGGTTCCTGAAGGATCGCGGCAACATAGAGGTCACAGAGATAGAAGACGGCGATGAACAGGACCTGATGAACGGATATGTGGAGATAATCGAAACAGAGCATCCGCAGGTCGAGACAGACAACTTCTGTTTCATGATTCACGGAGAAGACCGGAAACTTTTCTACATAAGCGATATCCACGAATGGAGCCACAAGATAATCGAAAAAGTCAAAGAAGCTGATGTAGCTATCCTTGACGGAACATTCTGGAGCGCTGACGAGATCGAGAGATACAACGAGGTCCCGCACCCAACCATCACAACCACCATGGACGAGATGAAGGATGTAGACACCGAAATATACTTTACACACCTCAACCACACCAACCCTGTCTACAGAGAAGACAGCGAAGAACGGGAAGAACTCGAAGACAGAGGGTTTAAAGTCGCCGAACAGGGAATGGAATTCGAGATCTAGGGATATTTGAATGACGCATCTTCATCTCTCTTGGGAGAAGGATCTAAAATTCAAGCTGAGATTTCTAGAACTTCTCTTCCTAATTACAACCCTATTAGTCGCACTTAATCCTCAGCAGGTAAACGGGTTATTAGGAAACAGTCTGCTCTTATTTGTTGTTTTTGGCTCTTTACATTATTTTTTACTCTCAAATGGGATCCTAGAGAGTAGAATCATAATATCTGTGGCTCTTATAACTTCTATGGCTTTTTCAGCAGTTTTTGGAACAATATTCTTTAACCTAGAAATCTTAGAATTCGGCCTATCCGTTCTTTACTGGTTAATAATGAGTTTAGTTATAGGCGCCGGAATAATGCCTAGAAAAACAGTTGACAGTTTAGCCAGAAAAACAAGGCTTTAGAGCCTGTAGAGCAGAAATACAGGGCCAGAAACCATCGTCTTATATTTAAAGCTTTCCGTCTAATCCCGTTATAGAGCCTGAAACAAACTCAGCGGAGCTCAAGAAACAACTCAGACTATTAACGTGACTCAAATGCTGAAAACACTAGACTCATTCAAGATGTTCCTGGTCGCGCTATCCACGTTCATGACCGTGGAGCTCGCAGACTCACCGCTACGAACCCTCTCATACCTATCAGTGTTCATGGTAGCATCCAGCAACCTGTGGATGCGGACGGAAGAAATAGCTAAAGATTATAATTAGAGCCTGAAATTTTAGTTTTAGATACCTTTTTTAGGTTTTGACTCGTATCCATTCTTGGTAGGCTGGGCGGTTTGGGGTCGCCTCTTTCCGGAAATCCTCGTGATGCCGGAGCCGTCAACCAGTGGGCGGCGTTCTGTTTCGCTTCAGCCCCTTGTCCGGTTGTTGATGATCCGTCCTCCGGGAGTCTGCACGTTGTGAACCGGGTCAGGCCTTGACGGGAGCAGCCCTAAGCAGTGTGTAGGCTGTTCGGAGGGTGGCGGATCTGAGATCGGTGAGGGATTCCCTGGAGCGTCTCAGGCGTCCACCGCTGGGAACCACTGTTTTTCCGACTTTTCAAATAAAAATCAGTTCAACACTGCTCTTTCACATATCCTTCCACAGTTTATTTTACATCATTTGGGAGCAAAATAAATCTGTGATCTAAGTTGATACATATCTTTGGAACCTCTCACGTCTCACAGGAGAGTCTGGACCTTGTAGAAGAAAAAATTGAGGAAATTGACCCGGAAGTTGTAGCTCTAGAGTTAGATCCCCTAAGGTTGAATTCCCTGCTGAATGGACAACAGGAGAACCGTGGAGGCCCACTTTTTGTCCAGGTGCTCCAGTACTTCCAGAAATCGATAGGTGAGAAAACAGGAGTAATGCCTGGAGAAGAGATGCTTCTAGCCTATCAGACCGCAGAGAAAAACGATATTGACGTTGCTTTAATCGATCAGGATATCCGTATCACCATCAACAAACTGAAAGACGTCAGCTTCTGGGAGAAACTTAAAGCCGGAGCCCAGTTATTGGTCGGGCTGATATTCCCTGGCAGCTTTGAGATCGCGAACGAAATACCGGAGGAAGAGCTAATAGATCAATTACTGTTTGAAATGGAGTTCAAGTTCCCAGAGATGTATGATGTTCTAGTGGAGCAGAGAAATAAACACATGTCAGAGTCTCTCAAAATGCTGGAAGAAGATACCGACGGAGATATAGTGGCATTTGTCGGCGCAGCGCACAGAAAAGCACTGGTGGAAGAGTTCGAGTAAAAATGAGGAAAAGTTCGCTGGTCAAGGTCTCATGGAAGAACAGCCCTGAAGGCTGGAAAGCAGAGCTTATGACAGTCAATCAGGAAGGCTTCGAGAAATGGAATTTAACACCGGGAAGAGAGTTTTCTTTCGAAGTAACTGACAAGAGGAGATGTACCGGTTACGCACCAGAAAAAGGTGAAAGAGCGAACTGCCCCGAGTTCCGAAAGATCGAGTCCGGTTCACAGTGCCCTGAATGCCGCGCAAAGGATATTTACTCAGATTATGTTAGAGGAGATAGCCAGACCGATCTTGATGGCAAGTTCTCAGTTTACCTTGCCCAGATATCGGATAAAGTGAAGGTAGGAGTCACCAGAACAGGGAATGTCAGGAAGAGATGGGTGGAGCAGGGAGCCGATTATGGAGTCGAGGTACTGCATGGCCTGGAGGCAAGAGTTGCCCTGGAAAACGAATCTGAGATCTCAGAGAACGGTTTAACCGAGCGGATAAGAAAGGGATCAAAGCTTCCCGCAGCCCGAAACTCTGATCTTCTCAGGCAGAAGATGGACTTACACGGCTTTGAAGGTGATATAATCGACGTTCAGGATCTATCGGTTTATCCGAAACCCGAGGGAAAGTTTACAAGAAAAGGATTATTTGAAGGAGAATTTAAGTCGGTTAAAGGCCAGATAATTTCAAACGGCAGAGTCTGTCTGGCGATAAGTTCGGGTAAAACCATCAAGAAACCAGATCAGAAAGGGCTTTCCAGCTTCTAAATTTATATTCAGCTATGCCAAAATATAATTAGAGATGACAGACTTTGAGAGAGAACTGGTCAACGCATTCAACAGATTTTTTGAAGAAGAGGAGATAGAAGGTATCGCACACCGGAAGAAACAGCACCGGTTCTCCTCACAGCTATGTGATGTACTGGTTGACTCGCCACATGATATGTTCTATATGGCGATAGAGAACAAATCGGTGAAAGTAGACTCTACAAATAAATTATACTTCTCGCAGCATTTCTCAGTTTCAGATGGCGGGCACCAGGTCGATAGAATCTCGGATTTCCTCGATAGATCAGGAAGACAGGGCTACCTTGCAGTCGAATTAAAACGGGGTAGAGGTAGGTCAAGAAAGGCATACATGGTGCCCTGGAGCTTCATCCGCGACCGCTTTGTCCGTGATGAGACAGGTGTACATCTTGACGAACTTGACCAGTTCCCGGAGATAATGAGATCGAGCGAGGATTATTCAATAGCTGAGATCTGCCAGAAGATGGAGATATGAGGCAGATTTAAAGAGGTTGAACCGAAAACTTCTCTGTGACAAGACCGGTTTACAAACCTTCAGTCGACGAACTCAACAATTTTGCAGGCGCAGTGCTTGTAACCGCGGTAGCTTTTATCGCGTTCAAAGACGCTTTAACCGTCAACGGAGCGCTCTTCTACACAGGAGTCTCAACTGTGATTATACTTACAAGAGAGCTGGGACAGAGGCTGATAGCGCACTGGATGGAAGCAGAAGTCGAGTTCAATTTCTCGGCAGAAGGATCTCTGACAACTCTATTTGGGGCTATGATGAGTTTCTTAACCAGTCTACCACTGATCTTCCTGTTCCCAATTTTCAACACTTTTGATGTGGAGAGTTACGAGCACTGGGGTAAGTCGATCGATGCCATGTGGATTAAGAGAAAGTACTGGATAGTATCAGGCGGGGTAGTAAGCATGCTAAGTTTCTGGTCGGTCTTCCAGTACCTGGAGATGCCGGCTGTTTCAGAGGCAATTTCGCTTTTCCTTGTCTTCCAGCTCCTGCCTTTCGACTACTCAAATATCCCTACAGGGCCTCTTGACGGATCAATAGTCATCCGGTGGAGCGGCTTCATGTGGCTGATCTTCATGGGATCCGCAATTCTGACACTTCTGGCAGTCTGACAATTTATATTCGAACACCGATCATACAGATTTATGCCAAAGATAAGTGTCGGCCGGGATGACGAAGACAGAGATAAACACGGCCTGAAAGGTACAGGAGTCATCGGAAAGCATCTGGTCGGGGAAAAAGAGGAGGCGCACAAAGCCAACCCGATACATTTCGATCTGGCGCGGCCACACGTAATGGGGCTGTTCGGTAAGAGAGGAACCGGTAAAAGCTATTCTATGGGTACCATCGCCGAGGAAATCCAGGATTCGGATCTTTCACAGAACCTTTCCACAATTATAATCGACTCAATGGGGATCTACTGGTCGATGGCCCGGCCAAACGATCGCGCAACTACAATGCTTGAGAGCTGGGATATGAAGCCGAAAGGTTTCGACGCAAACGTGTACATTCCAAAAGGAAAGGTTGATGAGTTTGAAAGCCAGGAGATGCCGTACGACGATACTTTCACACTTAACCCTGCCGATTTCACAGCTCAGGAATGGGCAATGGCTTTCGATATCGAGATGAACTCGAAGCAGGGAATTTTACTGGAGCGGGTTATCTCAAAGCTAAATGAAAATACGGACGACTACTCTATCGATAATATTATAGACGCTATAAGAAGCTTTGACTTCCCTAAAGATACCGAAGAAGGTTTAGTTAACCGTTTCATGACAGCTCAGGAATGGGGTGTCTTCGGCGAAGAATCCTCACTGGAGAAATTCACTGAACGAGGAGAACTATCCATTGTAGATGTTTCAGCTTTTGGAGAGATCGCCTCCGGATGGTCAGTAAGGTCATTAATTGTCGGGCTGATGGCGAAAAGAATACTCAGAAAACGGATGACCGCCAGGAGGATCGAGGAGATCGATGAGATGCAGAACATTGCTGAGAACGAGATGCCTATAACCTGGATGATGATAGACGAGGCCCACGAATTCCTGCCTGCTGAAGGGAAAACTCCAGCCTCAGATCCACTGCTTAGATGGGTTAAGATCGGTAGAGAACCAGGAGTTTCACTGGTCCTAGCTACACAGCAACCTGCGAAGCTCCACCCTGATGCTCTTTCCCAGTGCGACATCGTTCTATCGCACAGACTGACTGCGAAACAGGATATCGACGCCCTGGGAGAAATTATGCAGACCTACATGAGGTACGATCTCAAGCACTATATCGATTCTCTGCCGGATAGAACCGGTACAGGCTTGATCCTTGATGACAACTCGGAGAGAGTCTACCCTGTCCAGATGAGACCTAGAAAGTCATGGCACGCAGGTGGAACACCGGATGCATTTGACGAGTGAATACACGCTGCAACAGAGCGTAGAACATTTATTCCTTGCTCCTTTAAACTATCCGGAAATAATTCCTACAGTTCTCCCTCTTATAGTCGGCGCGATAATAATAGAACTCTACTTCGGAAAACACCCTGACGAGCAGCTGGGCTGGAACACTTCAGTCGGAAACGCAGTTATATGGTCAGTTATCAGCCTCAACCTGCTTATAACCGTCGATCTATCAATGATCGAAAGACAGGCTGTCTACAGTTTCATGGCTGCAGGGGCCTTCGTAACCTACATGGATTTCTACCATAGATGGCCTCCTGCTATCGCCTACACTGTATCATCAGCTGGCCTGGTCTACTCGCTGGCTTATATACTCGTAGTTATGGTTAAAACCGATCTAGCTTTCACCGAGACAGGGATGAAGGCAGCAGCAGTATTTTTCATAGCAGTAAATATGGGTTTCAAGCTGATACAGGGATTTGAAAGACCGGCAGAAGGCGGCTTCGGGATGAATGGTTTATCGAGATAGATCAGATTTATCAAGTTCACAGATCAAGTTTTTTCCATGCCTCAGCTCCTGAAATCTGAAAAAATAGAATCAAGAACATACCAAGAAGTCATAGCAGCATCAGCCATAAACAGCAATACATTGGTAGTACTCCCCACCGGGCTGGGAAAGACTGTGATCGCAGCGATGGTGGCTGCACAGAAAGCAGAGGAAGGAAAAATAATGTTCCTCGCTCCCACAAAACCGTTAGCAGAACAGCATGTCTCAACATTTCTCGACTTCATTGAGATCGAAGAGGATGAAACCGCATTAATGACCGGGGATACTCGGCCTGACAAGAGGTACAAGCTCTGGAGGGAGAAGAAAATGTTCTTCGGAACCCCACAGGTGGTTGAAAACGATCTTATATCCAACCAGGTTCCTGTAGAGGATTTCTCGCTGGTGATTTTTGACGAGGCGCACCGCGCAACCGGAGACTACAGCTACGTATTTATCAGCGAGAAAATGCCGAACACTCACAAACTGGCTTTAACCGCGTCACCAGGAGGCACAAAAGAGAAAATCGACGAGGTAGCCGAAAATCTGAATATACACAACTACGAAGTCAGAACCGAAGATGATCCAGATGTAGAGCCATATATTGAGGAGAAGGAAGTCAACTGGATGAGAGTCTCGCTCGACGACAGCTTCGAGGAGGCGAAAAAGAACCTGGAGAAAGCCTATCAGGAACAGCTGGAGAAACTCAAGAAAAACGGTCAGCTGGATTCGACAAGCAACGTATACAAGGGCGATCTACTGAAGCTGAGAGGTCAGATAAGCTCCAAATTAAGCTCAACTGATGATCCAAAACTTTACCGTTCAATCTCACATGTTGCCGCAGCTTTGAAGATAAGTCAGGCAATCGAGCTGCTGGAGACACAAGGGGTTTCACAGTGCTACAGCTACATACAGGGACTGAAAAACGATGATTCGAAAGCTGCACAGAAAGCGCTGAACCATGACGATTTCCAGAGAGGCAAAAATCTGGTCGAGTACCTGAAGAAAAAAGGAAAGGAGCACCCAAAGATCGACAAGCTGAGAGATATACTCGGAGACATCGAGGATGAGAAAGCGATAGTTTTCACCGAGTACCGGGATACAACCGAGAAGATAGCCGAAGAGCTCAGAACGGAAGGACTCAATGCCACCAACTTCATAGGCCAGCAGGGAGAGAAAGGTATGACACAGAAAGATCAGGCAGAAGTTCTCGAGGAGTTCGAGGACGGAGAGTACGATGTGATAGTATCCACAAGCATCGGTGAGGAAGGACTCGATATACCAGCAGTCGACTATGTTGTTTTCTACGAACCGGTCGCCTCCGAGATCCGGGATATACAGAGAGCGGGGCGAACCGGCAGGCAGGAATCCGGTAAAGTATTCGTCCTGATTGCGGAAAACACACGGGACGAAGGAAACTACTGGTCTGCGCACCACAAAAAGAAGAAGATGAACTCGGTGCTCCAGGAACTGAAGGATGATACACGGGAGAAAGCCCAGAAAACACTTGACGGATACAGAAGTAAGAAAAAAGAAGAGGAAGAAAGCGAAGAAGAGAATATAGAGGTAATCGCAGATGACAGAGAGACCTCAATATCGAAAAAACTATCTAAAATGGATCTGACAGTCGAACAGGAGAGACTGGACATCGCCGATTTCCTAGTATCAGACAGGGCTGCTATAGAGCGCAAGCAGGCCTCCGACTTTGTAGACTCGATTGTTGACAATCGGCTTTTCTCCCAGCTGACCGATCTCCACCAGTTTGACCGGCCGATACTGATGATTGAGGGAGAAAACCTGTACACTCACAGAGACATACATCCCAACGCGATCCGTGGAGCGCTTGCCTCCATCAGCATGGACCACCAGATACCGATCCTCTGGACAGAGGATGAGAAAGATACAGCAGAGACACTAGCCGCGCTGGCGAAGAGAGAACAGGAAGAAGAGGACAGGAATATAGCAGTCAGAGGTAACAGGAGCGGGAAAACCGAGAAAGAACTGCAGAAGTTCGTAACCGCCGGTTTACCCGATGTAAATAAGAAGATAGCGGAAAGACTACTGGAGGAGTTTGGTTCAATCGAAAAAGTTTTCACCGCCAGTGAGGAAGAATTAAAGCAGGTGCATGGGATCGGCGACAAAAAAGCCGGGAAAATAAGGTCGATAATAGAAGCAAACTACAATGAATGAAGAACCGCTGATAATAGGTATAGACCCTGGAAACACCTCTGCAGTCGCAGCGCTGGATCTAAAAGGCGAACTCGAGTTTCTAGTCAGCCGTAAAGAGTTCTCACACCACGAGATAATAAGGGAGATTGTCGAAAACGGATACCCGGTAGTTGTCGCAACTGACAGAGCCGAGATACCTTCCACCGTTGACAAGATCGCAAGCTCTGTCGGAGCTATGAAGTTCACACCGGAAAACAACCTTTCCCAGCAGAGAAAAGAACAGCTTGGAGAGGGTGACAACTCACACGAGAAAGATGCATACGCCTCCGCCCTGCACGCCTACAAAAGACTGAGCAAACAGATAAGGAAGATCAACAAACGTTCAGGTAAACCGGGAAATGAAAAACTGGAAATTGCAAAGAAGCACCTTCTCAACGTGTAATTATGGGCTTAAAAGGTAAAGCGAAGTCGAGGATACAGGAACTCAGAAAGGAGGTTGAGAAAGGTTACAAGGAATCCGCTGAAAAATATCCGCGGCTTCACCGCCTAATGCCGTTTGTCGCCAAACTGTTCATTGCTGGCCTTGTTTTCAGAGCCATAATATTTCTGAACCCTGATACATACTTTCTGCAGGAGTATCTAGCGGAAATCACGATTGATATACTGAATCTTCTAGGCGGCAACTACAGCTTAAGAGATGCGTTAATACTTGGTGAGCGCGGTAGCTATCTAGTCACAAGAGACTGCCTTGGCTGGAAATCAGTTTCGGCGTTTATAGGCCTAATTTTCGCCTCTACAAAAAATCTTCTTGACCACAGCAGAACTCTTGTAGCCGGAACAGTTTTACTACTGGCTGCAAACCTCATAAGAGTAGTTAGCACCATCTGGCTCAGCGAGGCCGGGATAATTTCCTTTGAAATTATACACACCTTTCTGTGGAGGTGGGGAATGACGTTTCTGGTGCTTCTAGCGTGGTATATATGGCTGAAAACCCGAAGCAATCCGGAAATCTAGGAATCTTTAAATAACAGGGATGGAAATGTTTAGCTATGAAGAGAAAAGGTATCTCACCTTTAATTGCTGCAGTACTTCTCATAGCATTCACTATGGCTGTAGCATCGATCTTCGCTCAATGGGCTCCACAGCTGATGGAAGATGCACAGGGAGACACCACCGACAGAGCAAACGAAATCCAAGACTGCTCAGACAGAACCCTTGACGTAAGCAGTAACGACGGCGGGGATACAGTGGTGATCCAGCAAACCGGAGGAACAGAAGGAATTGGCAATTTGACTGCTACATTCTACTACGAATCTGGAAGTGCCCAGCAGAACCAGACTAACGACTATGGAAACTGGATAAAAGAAAATGAATCAAGAGGAATAGCAACTCTAGGAAACCCAGGCAGTAGTGATGTAACTGAAGTACAGATTCAGCCTACAGACTGTCAGGGCGCACCTGCAGCATCTTGGGAAGCCGAGTGAGCGAACTACCTACATTTTTACCCTCTATTTTTTATTCCAACTCTAACAAATAGGACTTGATGACAGAAGGAGTTTCTGAAGATGTCAGCAGAGAGAAGCTTGAAGAAGAGCTACAGGGAATTGAAGACGCAGTAAAAGAGCTTGAGCAGAGAGTCAGCGATCTGGAAGATAAGGATATGATGGCTGAACTCGAATCGCTTTCTCTAGAGGAAGAGGTCCAGGAAGTAGAGGAAATGCTAAACCACATGGATCAAGAGGAGCTTGAGAAACGCCTCAACATGGTCGAACAGATAAAAGACGAGTACCAGGAAGGAAAAGTCCATGAGAAACTGGAGTACCTCTATCAGCAGATCAAAGAGATAAGAGAAGAAACTGGAAACCCACAGAACCCAGAACAGAAGACACAGCTGGAGCAGAGACTGGAGAAGCTTGAGGAAAGACTCGAAAACACACAACAGAACGGAGAAACTCCATCAGGTGGTATGCCCGAAAAGTACCGGAAAGCGGTTAAATCAAACTACAGAGAGCTGAAAAACATAAAGAAGGAAATCAGTCAGCTCGGTGCAGATGGCTCTTCTGCTGAAGTAGACAGCAGCAAACTCAGGGAGATAGAAAAAAGGCTGAGAAAGCTTGAGAAGGAGAAAGAAAAGTTACGCAACCTAGAAGGCGAACAACCTATAGTAGTCGAAGACGAGCATCCCGACATTTCTTCCCTGGAGTTCGATATAAAATCGATGAAGTCCAAACTGAATTCGCTGGAAAACAAGAAAATAGATAGAGAAGAAGCCGAGCAGAAAATTGATGAACTTGACTCTGAGATAAAGAGAGCAGTTCACGAGGGAGAAAGAAGGATTCAAAAAGTAGAGGAACTAGTACAGAAGGAAGAGATAGAAGAATTCAGGAGCTCTCACCAGGAACTAGAAAAGAGAATCGAGACAGTTATGGATCTTATAACCGATAATCAGGAGCATCTGTCTGAGCTTGATTCTGAACTGCGGGAGATAGAGAATGAGGCAACCTCAGAATCCAAATTAGAGGACGCGAGAAAGAAAATCAAGGAGCTTGAAGAAAATATACAGGAAAAGGCATCCGAAGATAAAATCGAGGAGCTTAAACAGCTAGTAGAGGAAACCGCTCTTGACGGCACTGAGGAGAACCAACAGATCAGAAAGCAGGTTAACGATATATCTCAGGCGGTAACCGATAATCAGAGCTATATCTCCGAACTTGAAGAGGAGATCAGGAAAGAGAAGAAAAAAGGAAGCCGTGAAGAGGTCCAGAAACTTAGATCAGAAGTTAAACAGCTCAAGGATATGATTAAAGAGGGAGAAACTGAAACTTCAACTGATAGCTCCCCCAAGTTTAAGACAGAGCTGAAATCGCTTGAGGAAAAAATTGATAATCTAGCCGAACATGTCCTTGACAACCAGGAGAAAATACATGAGCTGAGGGTTAAAGCAGATTCAACTCCTCCCGAAGATCAGGAAGACGTAACGATTATAAGCTGAAAAACAGGAATAGCCAGGAAACCCTGAAACCGACGACATCAACCAAGAAGAGCGCTATTGGGAAAACTGGTACGAATTTAATCCCTTCTCTAACCTCTACCTGATCTTTTTCTATGGATTCAATATCATTCTGGTCTATACCTTCAATCTTGCCTCCAAGAGCCTCGTCCTCACCAAGTACCTCTCCTCCTTCAAGGTCTTCTACCGCAACCTTTCTGACCATTAAATCATCCTGAATGTTCTGGAAAAGCCGGTAGAGAATTATCATAAACAGCAGTGAAACAAAGTAAGTGATTCCCAGAAACACATCGGTTACTGCCGCAAAACTTGAAATCGCTGCTGCAGCCAGAATCTCCAGCGAAACCCTCCTTTCATCCTGTTTGATCTCGTTCCAGGTCTTCCGGACTATCTCTGGATGGGAGAAAAGCTTGAAGAAACCGAACCCTAGCGTGTAGAGGAATCCAGCGACCATCACAGCGGCAAACATACTTACCGCATAGAAAATGCCAGGGCCCGAAACCGCGTAGGGAGTTGCGAAACCAAGCACACTCATTGCAAATGCGTCGGCTCCTCCCCACATACCGAGGAAGTATAGCCCCCATCCATAGACTGAGAAAGCTAAACCGATTCCCAGACTCCATGCCAGAGGCTCTCCGAGAGATAAAAACCATTCAATTGGCGCTGATAGAACCAGTGAACTGAAAAGCGCGGAGTAATCCATGTACTGGAGCGAGGCAAGCAAGTGAAGACCTACACCCGCTACGACACCGACCAGGTTCAGGCTGTCCGGTACCTCTGTCGTCTTAAGGTCGAATACCGCAGCAGTGAATAACACGCAGAACGCGACTATGTGCGAGAAAACTACGAACATGATAGTCTTTAAAATCAGACGCAGTTAAATTTATACTGTTCTTATGATTGAAACCCAGGGAAATCCCGTTCTTGAAGAAACCAAGAAGTGATTTCAAATGGCTGATCAGGACTGGAAAGATATAGTAATTGAAACCGGGGTTGACAATCTCCTGAAATATCTTGTGGAGGAAAGAGAAGCACCCGTGTCACAGATATCTGACGAACTAGGAGTCTCCGAAGACAGGGTTAAGACCTGGGCGAAAGCTCTGGATGAAAATGGGTTCGTAGAGAAAAAATACTCGGCCCGGAAAGGAATGGTCCTGAAATACACTGACAAGAACAGAGAGCAAGCCAGCGAGAAACTTCAGAAGATGAGAGAGGAGATCGAGGAAGAATCCGAAACTGTTGAGAAGGAACTTGAAAACAGGAAAGACGAAGTAAAGAAAGGAAAAGAAAGGCTGAAAGAGCTGGAAGAGGAGCTGGAAGAGAACAGAGAGAAACAGGAAGAGATCAATGAAAAGATGGAGGAACTTACAGAGATGGAGCAGGAGATAGAGAAAACCCTGAAAGAGCAAAAAGAGAAACATAAGAACATTGAATCAGATTCAGTCAAACTGGTTTCAAGGATAGATAACGTCCTTAACCGTATAGATGAAGCCGAAAGCACAGCTGAATCGTTCGAGAAGAAAGAACAGGATATCAGGAAGAAAATCAAGGCCCTGAAGAAACTGGAGTCTCACGCCGAGGATGCCGAGGAAATACAGGAAAAAATGGACGAACTTGAAGAAGAAAGAGAAGAAGAAGACAGGATTTTCTCAAAATTCAGAGAAAAAATGAAAAATGCGATCTACAGGACCGAGGACTGAAATATAGATGCCGGAAACACAGGAGGAGTACCAAGTAGAAGCAGACGGAGTACCTGCACGCGTAAAAATACTTGAAAAAGAAGACGAATACGTACTGAACTACCATGTCGACAGGCCTGAGATAGATACAGCAACAGAAGCCGTTCTACAGGAATTAAAGGAGAAAATTGTGAAGCAAGTCAACCTTTCAACCGAAGAATTTGTGGATTCAAAGGCTCTGGACAATGTGAAAAGCAAGTTCCGGGATGAGGCAATGGAACTTCTAGAGGAAGAACTTCCTAACACAAACGAGCAGACAAAAGATATACTCATAGGTAATTTAATCCACGAAATGCTTGGGCTCGGAGACATAGAGATCGTGCTGAACGACGAGAATTTAGAGGAGATCGTTGTCAACGGAAGCGACGAACCAGCCTGGGTCTACCACAAAGAGGACGGCTGGCTCAAAACAAACATAGAGTTCGAGGAGGAGGATGAAATCTACAACTACGCCTCCGAAATCGGGAGGAGAGTAGGGAAGAACATTTCCTCACTTCACCCTCTGCTCGACGCACATCTTTCAACAGGCGACAGAACCAACGCCACACTATACCCAATCTCCACACAGGGCAACACTATAACGATCAGGAAGTTCGCAAGAGACCCCTGGACAATCACCGATTTTATCGCGAACGGAACCATAGACAGAGAGGTCGCAGCGTTTCTATGGCTGTGTCTCCAGTACGAGCTAAACCTTATCGTCTCAGGCGGTACAGGAGCCGGAAAAACTTCCCTCCTGAACGTATTAATGCCATTTATACCTCCCAACCAGAGAGTCCTATCAATCGAGGACACACGTGAGGTCTCACTGCCAGAGTTCCTTCACTGGGTTCCTTTAACCACTCGAGAGCCGAACCCGGAAGGAAAGGGCGGAGTATCAATGCTTGACCTACTGGTCAACGCACTGAGGATGCGTCCGGATAGAATCCTGGTAGGAGAGATCAGGAAGAAACAGCAGGCAGAAGTACTTTTCGAGGCAATGCACACAGGCCACTCGGTCTACTCAACACTGCACGCAGACACCGCACAGCAGACAGTGAGAAGACTTGTCAACCCACCGATCGATGTTCCAAAAACTATGGTTGACGCGGTCGATGTCAACGTAGTCATGTTCCGAGACCGGAGAAGAAATTTCAGGAGAGCCATGGAAGTAGCCGAGATCACAGAAAACGGGGAAGATGAGATCGACGCAGATGTAATTTATGAATGGCAGTCAAAAGAAGACGAAATCGAGAAGAAACAGGAATCCCAAGCGATCTTCGAGACCCTTCAGTTACACGCAGGTATGACCCGTGAAGAGATGCATGAGAATATTGAAGAGAAAAAACGTGTGCTGAAATGGATGGAGGATAAAGATGTCAACAGCGTTGACGGCGTAGGAGAGGTTATAGCCGAATACTATTCAGAGAAGGAAAATGTTCTAGAGCTGGTTGAAAACGACATGGACCCCGGAAAGCTTAGTTCCGGCGATAACTAAATTCTAGTCCTCCAACTGGGAAGGCACTACACAGATTGATGTCTCGTAACTCTGCCATAGCGCTCCGAAAAGGAACAATGCGGACCAGGCGATCATCAGATCCAGAATCAATGGATAATTAAACAGAGGGCTTCCAAACAGCGCGCTTGAGATTCTCGAAAGCGACATCATCAGGACGGAAATTATTGAGAAGCCGATGAAGTAGTATGTAGGCATAAACTCACTCTTCTTACACCGGGTTATAACCCAGTAGGCAACTACCAGACCCACTAGCGATAGTAGAGCTGCAGTAGCGGGCAGGAATATTTCAAAGAATGTCATAATTAAATGTTCTCAGACCGGTATAAAAATCAATCCTCTTGCAGAGTCTAATTTACTTTTTATTCGACGAGCCAACAACTAATTTTAGAGATGGATCTCCGCGTATCTGAAAAATACCTGAAATACTTCCTGCCGATAACGGGGAGAGCAAACAAGCTGGTACCTAATATACAGAGAGATCTGACCCGGGCAAGGATGGATGTTGACGCAGACATATTTCTGGCCTCGGCTATAGCAAGAGGTTTACAGATCGGGATAACACTATCCCTATCCCTGGTAGCAGCCGGAACTGTAGTAAGTAACAGTCAGATCGTGGTAGGCGGGGTAGCATTGCTTCCAATAGTCTCGATATTCGGGTTCTTCACAGTCGCAAACTACCCCAAGATTAAGACCAAGAGGATCTCCAGAGAGCTGGACAAAGACCTTCCATATGCTCTCAGACACATGCTTATTGAGGTAAGATCAGGTATCTCGCTTTACGAGGCAATGGTATCAGTCAGCGAAGGATACGGCGAGGCATCCAACGAATTCAGAAGAATAACCAAAGACATCAACGGAGGAAAGCCGCAGATAGAGGCCCTAGAGGATTCAATTGTCAGAAATCCCAGCGAGCAGTACCGAAGGGCGATGTGGCAGATGATCAACGCCCTGAAATCAGGAACCGATCTCTCCAACACCCTGGAAACACTGGTAGACTCAATGATAAAACAGCAGAAGCTGAAGGTTGAGAGATACGGTAAAGAGCTCAACCCATATATCCTTGTCTACCTTATGATTGCGGTTATCATGCCCTCTCTGGGAGTTACTTTCCTCATAGTGCTGTCAACGTTCACAGGTGTCGGGCTGGACAAGTTCACATTCTACCAGATTCTGGTCGGTTTGATACTTTTCCAGGTGTTCTTCCTGAACTTCGTTAAATCGAAAAGACCCGAGGTGAAAACATGAGTAAAGACAAAATTAAACTGATCTACAAAAGCCTGCCGGAAAGATACAGGGATGTAATAGAACTGGAAGCCAAGTACGCGTCTATAACCAATCTGGAGAGGCTAACTGTCAGCCTTGGAAGCATATCTATTTTCATCACCCTAATAGGCAGCATTCTACTACCTTACAGTATTATAGTAAGGTCTGCAATCTTTGCAATTACAGCACCAGCTATAGCCCTACTTGTACCCTATCTAATTGTTTCAATAGCAGCTGAGAGAAGAAAAAACGAGATAGAGAATGTTTTACCCGACGCCCTCTTACTAATCAGCGCCAACCTGAAATCAGGCGTCAGTATCGACAAAGCATTCCTTATGAGCGCCCGAGACGAATTCGGGCCACTGGCGGAAGAGCTTAGATTAACAGCGATGGAGATGTTCTCCGGGGAACCGGTGGAAGATTCCCTGATGGAGATGGAAGACAGGGTAAAATCGGAGCTGTTCAAGGAGACACTGAAGCTTCTAGTCGACGGCATACAGTCAGGCGGTAATACGGCTCAGCTACTGGAGTCCAGCGCAGAAGATATCCGGAACTCTCTTGAGCTTCAGCAGGAGATCAATTCGAATATCCGTATGTACGTGATATTTATTCTGATGGCTGCCGTAGTCGGCGCCCCCCTTTTATTCTCAATCAGCGTATACATGTCTGAAACCACCGCTAACATGTGGAGCGGCACCAATATTGGAGATATGCAGACCGGAGGGGAACTAGGTCTGAGTTTCCAGGCTCCCGAGGTCAATACTGCCTTCTTCGAGCAGTTCTCGGTCATGGCAATAATAGCGATCAACTTCTTCGCCGCGATAATAATTTCAGAGATCAAAAACGCAAATGTGAAGGAGGGTGCGAAATACATACCCGTTATGGTGACAATATCAGTAGTTCTGTTCTTTATAGTGAAGAACGGTATAGCCTCCGTAATGGGCGGCGTGGTATAGAAAACGGGTCAAAAACCACCCAGAAAACCTTTTTATAAAGAGTTAGACAATTAGGAATTAGAGTTCAGGTGCAAAACCTTTCATGAGACAGAAATTTGGACTTTCAACGAGTAAAGGACAGTCTGCCATCGAATACCTGATGACCTACGGATGGATGCTTCTCGTAGTAGCAATTGTAGGAGGAGCAATTTTCGCCACCGTACAGGACTCTCAACAGTCATGCGAACAGCAAATCAATGACATAGAGTCCACACAGCAGGCTTTTGGAGTATCTGATTTCTCAGCTACTAACGAAAGCCTCAACATCCAGCTGGAAAACAACCAGCAGGAAGAAGTAAACATCACATCAGTGACTGTAGCTTCTTATGACGGTGAAGCAGAATCTGATTCAGTTCTTGGATTCGGCGACACAGTTCAGTACACAGTTGACGAAATCTCGTCAGCTGAAGAAGGCTGTAACACATTCGACATCAGTGTCGAGTACACAGAAGGCGGTCTAGAATCTGAGGATTCAGGTTCACTGCAAGGACAGATGGTAGACAACAGCTAAAACCCCTTACATTTTCCTTTTCTTCTTTTTATCTACCTCACTAACTCTTCGATCTCCCACTGATCAACCGTATCCTGGTCAAGTCTGAACCATGGATACTCATCCTGATCTGAGATCTCCTTCAACTCTCTGGTATTATCTGATGCAGAATCGCTGAAGTAGACAAAATCAACAGCCGATGCATCGGATTTCTGGAGTTGGGGCGGTAGCTCAGGGATGTTGATTAGCGTGGTTATACCCATTTCAGAATCGCCGGTCAGATTATTTGCCAGTCTATCGGTGAAGCTCGGCGCTCTCTCCGACTCCACATAACAGTTCTCTTCAAACATTTTAGCGAAACCTGTCCTCCAGACATCGCTTGAGTCGATCAAGATGCTGCTGTTACCGAGCCCGGAAAGCGAATCAGTTCCAAAGGCGTAAACAGTGCTGATGCTGCTCACATCGGAGCGCGTTTCGGAAGCCACTACCCCTTCAAACTGGTTCAGTTCGTTGCTGGAGTAAATATCCGGGTCTTCAACTGCCAGTACTTTATCGTTTTTCGATTGCACAGTGGACAGGTCTGTAGGCCTAACCACTGCGGCTCCGTAGGCGGTATCTGTAGTATTCTGTGAGCTCTGATGGACTTTCTCAGCAGGTTCCTCAAAACTGCATTCGTTAACAGTTACAGTGTATCTTCCCTGGGACCTTACTGTTATCATTGGATCCTCCAGGTCCCGGATAGATGTCACCGTCTGTGTCGAACGCGACCTGTTGAAGCTGGCACGTGTTACAGGGTCAAGAAGCCTTGCACTAACATCGAAGGACGAATAGATTTCGAAACCTGAATTATTGAAGGATGAGTTAGAAACAGATATATCAAGAGAATATCCCGAATCAGATGCTATATCAGAGACTCTTCCCTTCCACTCTGAAAGAGAGGCGTTTCCAACCGAATCAACCTCGTTACCGTCTAGAGTTCCATTTACCATTATCTCAGTTATATTGTTCTGCGGCGACTTGAGAGGTTCTCCCCGGGTTACAACCTCTGATACCGCACCTGAAAAAGCTCTGCGGGTTGCTATGTTCAGGGTTCTATCTGTATCTGTAAAGAGCGAGTCAAGGAAGAAAGAAGCCTCACCTATTCTTTCCGCATTGGCATTCCCAATATCAGTTGGCTGGTAAACCTGAGTAAAAAGTATGGAAATGAGAAGCGTTGCGGAGAGTAGCGCAAATGAGGTGTAGGCGAATCCTTTACTCATCCCAGATCACCAGTTCAACTGAGGCCGGCCCCCATAGATACGGCTGGTTCCCGGTTGAAAGAGTTTCCTGTCTTATACTTTCCTGCTCAACATGTGGGCCTATAGTGTCTTCCAGCCTTTCTCTTGCATCATCAGCTGCTTCCTGTCTTGAGTCAAAGAGCTGTCCATAACCTACCTGATTAGGTACCCTGGCGGTATAGGATAAACTGGATTTTCTGTAGAAAACGTTATCCGGGTTCTCATCCTGCATTTCAACGTAATTCTCACTTTCAGTGTCAAACCTGATAGGGTCTATGAAAACAGATGAAGGGATCTCTCTGGATCTCTCGGAGGAGAAAACGTTTTGAGAAGGGTCGCCCTCAGGCCAGGCCCTGACATCTATTCTCGATCCGCTGAGCTGAACCGGATAAGCATGGGCCTGAGTAATATCATTGTATTCGAAATCAGGCGACATCGTTATTCTGTTAGCTGTCTCGTCGAAAAAGCTTTCCCTTCTGACCTGAATAGTTCCAAACCTTACCTGATCTTCCGGCGGTCTATACCAGACATCTATATGTGTGGATTTGTTGGTCCGGTAATCCGAGTGAAGGTTGATCGGTGTGTTGCTCCAGCCGCCATCGTTCTGGAAATCGAGATAGGTTGAAACAAGATTAGTTCCCTGATGGGTCTCCTCAGTTATATCGAAGTACTGCTCCACACTGCCGTCCTCTGGAGCACCTTTCTCAAGGAGCTTTTCCCCGTCGTGATAGACTCTAACATCGTATTCATCTGTACAGTAGAAACCTCCGTAGTAGCACTGACCGTAGTTTTCTCTCTCAACTCCTGATGCATTCAGTTTGAAAGATGCGTTAATAATTTCAGCTCCTTGAGGTATCTCATATGACTTCATACTGAATAAACCTGTTTGATCGCTTGATCCAACTCTGGCAGAGGTGTTCTCGAAATATATTCTTCTGTGGACAGGCTCCGATCTGTATTCAAGGCCGGAATCAGTATAGTTTACTGTGAGCCGTGTTCCGGGCTGGATATGAGCGTGATATTCTGAGGCTCTAAACTCTATAGTGACATTATTGCGGCCGGGTTGTACAGATTCCGTTACATCAAGTGATCCAAAGCCACCTCTTCTGAAGTTACACCCATCATCGAACCTTTCCCAGTCCACATCACTGTAGCTGTACGAATCTCCATTGACTCTAACATCCGCGAGATCGTTATCCTCACATCCAAAGTCAAGCGCTAGGTAAAGCCGGGCGGAGTTAATCCTGTCCGCATCAAGTTCAAAATTCCGTTCCACCGTTAATAGACCTCCATCCATAGCGCCTCCCTGTGAGGCGAATGTATAGGAACGTGTTTCGTTTTTGGAGAAAGATGTCAAGGTTGCACGGGACTGAAAACCTTCGCTGGGCCTATCTATCTCATGCCCTGAAACTAGCCTGGAGATACTTGTTACCGAGCTTGAATCCGCTGGGATTGAAGATGTACTGTGTATAATACTGGTGTTCTGCTGTGAATCGACCTGTATTCGATAGCCATATCCTTCCGGCACTTTCTGATCAAAGTACTTTCTTGATACTTCTTTTGCATAGCTGAAGTTTCTGGCAGCCCATAGAAGAGTGACTCCATCGACCAACGTTCGATTCATATCCTGTTCATCCATCACAGTACGTTCAACGAGCTCGTTCTGGAATGATTTATTGAAGGAGCTGAACTTCTGGCTTGACGCCAGTTTCATAGCGTCCTTACCTGCCACATTTGCCTCTCTGTAATCGACTGTTGAAGCGTCAAAACTGCTGGAAGAGATAAACGAGGATTGAGAAACCACAGCCAGAGATGCCGCCATAACTGTGAAAGCCAAGAAAGCATCGAAGGAAAAGTAAAACCCTTTTCTTGAAATCTTCAGTTCCATACTATGTACCTCATTTCCGCCTCTTTTCTTGATTTAGGGAAATCTATCAGCACATTCCTGTTTATAACGACCGTATTTGAAGGATTAGCCGGCTTTAATCCATAATCAAGGGGCTTCCCGTTCAGGTTAATAATTCCAGAGGTATTTCTGAAAACCAGTCTGTAATTCTGAGCCTGAAGAAGTAGTTTCTGCTGTCTATAGGAAATATTGCGGAACTCAGAGAGTTTTTCAGGCTCAATGATATTATCTGAAGATGCGAAGCCCGGTATTTCAACCGTTGAACTGTTCCAGTCCGAAGGATAGCCCTTAGTTGAAACGAGGAACGTAGCAGTGTAGTATGCCTCTTCCCTCATCTGCTCTGACTCGGAGAAATCTCCCTGATTGGAGATGACCGCGTTCCATGAAAACAGAAAGATCGAAACTACCACCCCAAAAAGCGCCAGACTGGCCAGAAAATCCGGCATAAAGGACTGTCCTTTTCTACTGTTCAACTATCGCCACCCCTGAAGAATTATGTTTTACCTTGAAAACCTGTGAGTCCTGATCGACATCAAGATATATATGGTCTCCTTGATAACGACTTAGCCGGTAAATAGAGCTATCCCTCCATTCCGTGAAAACCTCCCCATTACCAGCTCTAATAGAGTAATTACTGCCGCCGATAGAGCTCGGCAGGGAAAATACACGTGAGTAGCCCTCTCCCTGGACAAGCGCCATCTCAATCTCGAAAGCAACTTTTTCCGAAACATACTGTGCGTTCTTATCCTGCTGGAAACTGGCTGTATCGTGCTGTTTTTCTGCCATCAGAGAGTAAAGGGATGCAAGAATAATCATAGACATGGAAACCATAGCGAGAAACTCCATAGAACTCTGGCCTTTCCTCATGAAACCACCTCTAGATCCACCTCTCCAGCTTCAGCTCTCACCCTGAGCAGGTATAAACCTGGTTCGGAGGGTAGTCCGCCTGTTATATTTGTGTCGAAGTTCCGGGAAAGTCTAGTCGTCCCGGTAGGAGTATTCAGGCGTACAACTATATTTTCATCTCTTATAACAGTCTCATTGATATTATCCGGAATCCTGATTTCAAATGTTCTGGCAGAAGGTTCTCCGGCGGCACTGACTGTTCTAACTGCTACATCTATATCATTGAGAGAGTCCTGCATAGAGACAACGCTGGAACTGGACTGTATCTCCATTATGGAGGACTGCGCTTTAACCACAAATGGCGTGGCTAGAAGTAGCGCTATACCAAACACTGTCATGTACTCGATCGCTGCCTGTCCTTTCACACCAATGAATTCCTCGCCCTAGTTAAAATCAGCTTTCCCGGAAAATTTCCACTAGAGACTCACAACGCGTTTTTTATATGCGGGCTGTCCGAATTTTTAGCCATGACCAACGTCCTCTGGTTCGAGAATATTAACGCAGACGATACCTCCCGTGTAGGCGGGAAGAGCGCAAACCTGGGAGAACTCAGAAACGAGGTAGAAGTGCCTGTACTACCAGGCTTCGCAACAACCTCAGACGCGTACGACCGATTTATCCACGATACAGAGCTGAGAGACAAGATTGAAGAGCTTCTTGATGGGCTCGATACAGACGATGTGACGGATCTGCAGAGAAGAGGAGAAAAAATCAGAGCTCATATCAAGGAAGCAGATATGCCAGAGGATTTGAGAAAGGATTTTGTCAAATCATACGAGGAACTTGAAGAAAAGCTTGGCGTCGATAACCCTGAGGTCGCTGTTCGATCCTCGGCAACCGCAGAGGACCTGCCAGGAGCTTCATTCGCTGGTCAGCAGGAAACATATCTTAACGTATCAGGTAAACAGGATCTTGTGAAGAGAATCAAGGACTGCTATGCATCGCTTTTCACAAATAGAGCGATCTCCTATAGAGAGGATAAAGGATTCTCGCACTTCGATGTGAAGTTAAGCGCTGTTGTCCAGAAGATGGGTCGTTCAGATATTGGAGCTGCCGGAGTAATGTTTACGCTTGACCCGGACTCAGGCTTCGACAATGTCGTAACGATCAATGGAAGTTATGGTCTCGGAGAGTACGTGGTGCTGGGGGAGGTCAACCCGGATGAGTTCACTGTATTCAAGGAGAATATGGGTATAATCGAGAAGAAGCTCGGCGACAAAGAAGTCAAGCTTGTAAGAAACGACGAACACGAAGAAGGCGACGGGGAGGAAAACGTCGAGAAAAAAGTGCCGAAGAGCGACAGGGAAAAGTTCTGTATCACCGACAACCAGGTGAAAGAGCTAGCTCGATACGCTGTAAGGATTGAAGAACACTACGACAAGCCGATGGATATCGAATGGGTTTTCGACGGCCAGACCCGGGAAATGTATATTGTACAGGCAAGACCTGAAACAGTTCAGGCGGAGAAAGATGAAAACATAATAGAAGAATATGAACTCGAAGAGGAGTCAGAAATCCTTCTCGAAGGAGAAGCAATCGGATCCAAAATTGGTAAAGGAAAAGCACATGTCCTGAGCTCCCCGAAAGAGATAGACCAGTTCGAGGAGGGCGAGGTTCTTGTCACCGACATGACCGACCCGGACTGGGAACCAATCATGAAGAAGGCGGGGGCAATCATAACCAACAAAGGAGGAAGAACCTCCCACGCCGCGATCGTTTCAAGAGAGATCGGTGTACCTGCTGTAATTGGAACTGAAAACGCGACCTCGAAACTTAAAGACGACCAGGAAGTCACCGTTGACTGTTCCAGCTCCACCGGAAAGATCTGGGATGGCGAACTTGAGTTCAATATTGACGAACATCACCTCGACAGCATACCAGAGACCGATACAGAGGTCCAGGTAAACATCGGGGAGCCCAGCGAGGTATTCCATGTGGCTCAGCTCCCGGTCGACGGCGTCGGGCTTGCAAGAGAGGAGTTCATAATCTCCTCACACGTCGGCGAACACCCGCTGCATTTAATAGAACAGGATCGGGAAGAAGAATATGTCCAGGCATTGAGAGACGGGCTGGGCAAGATTGGTGCAGCATTCTACCCGGATCAGGTAGTTGTACGGCTCAGTGACTTCAAATCGGACGAGTACGCACAGCTTGAAGGCGGGGAAGACTACGAACCAGATGAAGCTAACCCTATGCTCGGGTTCAGAGGTGCCTCCCGATATTATGACGAGGTTTTCTCGAAAGCTTTCGAGCTTGAATGCAAAGCGCTTAGAAAAGCTATCGATGAGTTAGAACTCGACAACCTGACGATCATGGTTCCGTTCTGCCGCACAGTGGAGGAAGGGAAGAATGTTAGGGCAAAGATGAAAGAATATGGACTTGACGAAGGTGATGTAGATGTGTACGTTATGGCCGAGATCCCTGCCAATATCATCCGTGCGGAGGAGTTCGCCGAGGTGTTCGACGGCTTCTCTGTAGGAACCAACGACCTCACACAGTTAACGCTCGGAGTGGACAGAAACAGCGACAAGCTGAAGGAACTGTTCGATGAGAGAGATCCTGCTGTGAAGGAATCTATCCAGAGGTTGATTCAGGGAGCACACTCCAAAAACCGGCATGTTGGAATCTGTGGAGATGCACCCTCAACACATGAAGGCTATGCAGAATTCCTGGTTAACAACGATATTGATGCAATATCTGTATCGCCTGATGTAGCTCTGGAGACTATCATGAAGGTTTCAGAGGCGGAGGAAAACAGGGAAAAAGGAAATGACCGCTACCAGTTCAGTATCGACGGGATGGTTGGAACACCCGCCGGAAAAGTGTACGACTGTCTTGAAACTCAGGGCAAGGCAACAGCTTCAAAGCTGCTCAGCTATACGTCTTCAAAGATCGATGATAGTTCGCTTCACCAAGCGCTGGGGTGGCTGGCGAAAGAGGATAAGATAGAAGTAGAAAATAAGGACGGAGAGGTCGTTTACCGGCTGAAGAAATAACTCGCCTACTCATCTATTCTTATTATTCTCTTATCTACTTCTTCGCCTGCATGCTTTACAGTTACTGTATATCTTCCGGGCTCCAGTTTATCCCTGGTAGAACCTTGATAGACTGCTACTGCTTTGCAGTCATCTACGAAAGATGTTAGCGCAGAGTCACCTGATTTCTGTATATTAAGTGTAACATGGTCATTGCTCTGACTGAAACTGTATGAAAGATCTGCTTCAGGGTTCTTTACAGGGAAGTGGCCTGAGAAGTATAGTTTGTCATGTCTTACATCCATCTGCGAGACCGTGCCTCTATCGTATCGACACTCTGTCTCCAGATCTGTAAAGTTTACAGGGTTTGCTTCTTGGGCTAGTAGAAGCCCAAGACCGACTGCGATCAGTACTGTTACTACGGCCCAAAACTTAGTCATAATTACTTCTTGTAGGTAATTAATCTTAAATACCTGTCTGAGGTAGTGGACTTCTCTCATGTTTCAATTTAATTTATTAACCGTCAGAACCAAATTTTGAGTATAATGAGCGATGGCAGGATTATCGGGCTAATATCCGGGAAAGGCGGAGTAGGGAAAACCAGCATGTGTGTAAACCTCGGAATAGCCCTCAAACAGCAGGGCGCCGAAGTTACAGTTGTAGACACAGATTTCTCAGCCTCCAACCTTGGTGTTTACCTCGGAAGATACGATCACCCTGTAAAGATTCAGGAGGTTCTCGAAGGTGACGCAGACCCGTCTTCTGCCATATTCAGACATCCAACCGGGATCAAAGTTATTTCCGCCTCAAACAGCATAACCGATGTAGAGCCAGATACCTCACACCTGAGACATATACTGGAGCATGCAGCTTCCGAATCAGATTATGTCCTTGTAGACTGCCCTCCAGGCCTAAATAAAACTGTAGAGTCAATTATAGGAGCTTGCGATGAAATAATGATTGTAACTACACCCACCCAGACCGCTGGAATAAACGCGGCGCAGATAATTGAGAAGGCCAAGAATATGAGACAGCCTGTTCTGGGAACTGTTCTAAACATGGTTGAAGACAATCCCGAGATGGAACTGGTCGAGAGAGAAGTCGAAATGATGACTGAATCTCACATCATGTCCCAGATACCATATGACAAACAGATGAAAAGAAGCCTTTTCGAGAACCAACCTCTCGTTCTCTATGAACCTCTTTCCGAGGCTGCACTTGAGATCAAAAAACTTGCAGCATCACTTGAAGGAAAAGAGTTCGATGAACCTAGCTTCCCTAAGCTAAAAAGAAAGGCTAAACAGATCAAGAGAGCTTTCCAGAATTAATGCATCGCCTGTTCATGCAGGTCAAGCGCTGACTCAGTGTCAAACTCTTCTCCACACACACCACATTTGTGTGAGCTTTCCGACCCTTCATTTTCTCCCGCTGAACTTTCATCGTGTCCAGTCGCTTCGTCACTACCTGATTCTTCCTCAGCCTGACTCTCACTTGGTTCCTCACCCTCTACTTCCTCTTTAGAACCTACATCCGGCTTGGAAACAGATCTGGAAGAAGAGTTCTGGACCGGCCTCGAACCTCCACTACTATTGTTCAACCTGTTTCTACCTGAATCAGATTCCTTCTTTTTCTTGACCGAAACCGCAAGGGCGAGGATGAACACTGTTGCAAGTCCGAGAGCTATGTTGAGACTGCTCCTCTGCTCCAGGAACTGACCTGTAGCTCCCTGTACATCAGGCATGGAGAAGCTTGATTCCTGATCTTCTGACTCTGACTGTGAAGAGTTTACGCTTCTCTCCTTTGTAACCACTGACTGAACTGACTGAATATCATTTATGGATTCCTCATCGGATGTTGCAACAACTTCAGCATTGAATGTGGGATATTCTGTACACTGGTCTCCACAGTAATCCGTAGGCAGTTCGACGGTCATAGTAGCTTCACGTGAACCTCCTGGCTCAATTGAATCCCAGGATGCCTGATCGAATTCGTACCATGTATTTTTCAGGCCGTTGATCCTCAGTTTGACATTGGTTGCTTCCGCCTGACCATCGTTAATCACTGTGAAACTGGTCTGCGAACTTTCACCGGGATAAAACTCTATGTCCTCAGGCACGTTGACGGATACTGATTTCCTGATAAATGTCTCAATGTTACCTGAAAGCGTGGTTTCAAATCCCTGGTAAGGATCTCTCTGAGCCTCAATTTTAACGCTGTATATACCCGGCTCTTCCGGCAGGTTGATCTGTGTTCCAAAGTTACCGTTAGCATTTGTCTGGGCGGTTACTGTTTCAAATACTTCCTCTTCTTTAACTATAGATATTTCCACGTTAACGCTGCTAACGCTGTCTCCACTAGGTGTGACGATTTTACCGTCAACGCTCTGACTTGATCCTAGTTCATGTCTTCCCATCTCCATATTTACGTTTTCAAGCGTTAGTTCCGTGTTTCTTACAATCATATACGCACTCATAACTTTCTTCCTGCCGTCGGACACGTTCACCGCCTCTCCCTCAAACTCAGCTCTTCCAACAGTAGGGTAAAGCGTTACCTCAGACCGATTGAGCGTATTCCATTCTCCCCAGCACTCTCTATTGAGGAGCCATCTCTTGCATTCTACTACCCGGGCATTATCAAAACTGACGCCGGAAGGATCGTATGACATATCCATTGTTACATCGCCGCTCACCGGGTAGCCGAAAACAACTCCTACTGCGTTAACCACAGATATACCTTCCAGTGCGCCCTCAACATCTCCCTGAGGGATTTCATCGTATCTTATACTCCCACGGACTCCTTCCTCCAGCTCTACATCGTTGAAAGTTGCGGAAAGCTCTGGGAAGTTAACCGTGAAATTGTATCTGCCCGGAAGTACCCTCCCACGGTACTCTCCATCATCTGCGTTGAATTGCCTGGCTACCGCAGAATCACTTCCAATTAAAATTTCGGAGTCTACGCCTTTGCCCTGTGCATCATGTATTGTACCGCTCAAAAACAGGTAGTTGTAAACCGGCAGTTCAACTATCTTCTGGCCCTCATCCTTGTCGAGACCTATAACCCAGTTGTACTCGCCTTTCGGCAGAGCAGGAATATTTGAGAGCTTTAGCTCGTACTCTCCGTTTGAACCCTGCAGGCTTGAAGAAATCCACTTCTTCCTCTCGAAATCATTAAACACAGTTCCATTACTGTCCTTTACTGTAAGGTAGAAATCACTGGAGCTGAGCGTGTTCTCAGGCTCTCCTTTGTAAGTTATATCCGTTTCCAGAGTCAGATCATTTACGTTCTGGTAGTTTATTATCGAGGTGTCTGGAGTTCTGTTGGTTATGTCGAAGTTCCATGATTTCTCGACTTCGACCGAGAAGCCCTCTATATTTGTGTCTATAGGTTCGTCTGCGGTTTCAGGTGTGTATGTAACTGATGACTCAAGGAACTTGGAGCCTGGTTCAATATCCTGTGGAATATCTCCCTCAATACTGTAAATATTCTCCCCGGAAGAAGATTTCACCTCTCTTATACTCTCTAGAGGTACCGGTTCAGTGTCGTAAAGAGTCATCGCGAAGTCAGCATTGCTGAGAGAGAACTTATTGCCTGAAGAACCGTTTACTCTGGCTCGGATATCGGCACTGATCTGATCTCCTCTGAAACGGTTTATCTGTTCATTTGGCGATATTTTCTCTACATGTAGCTGGAGAGCTGTGAACTCTTTGCTGTCAGTGTTACCGCTGCTGCACTCAAGTACTGTTTCGTACACGCCTTCAGAATTATCGTTTTCAAGATTGTATGTGAAGCTGTCGCCGTTTTCCAGATCCTGGTTTACAGTTGTGGAACTACCGTCAGGGAAAACAACCTCAAGTGATGAAACCGAGTTACCGTTCTGGCATTGGACCTGCCCATTCAGAGTTTTATCTTGATTATCGTGGAGCCAGATAGTGCTGTCCTGTAATGTTACAGTTGCGGCGGCTGCCTGTCCGGAGGCAAATAGAACGAGTGCTCCAAGAATGATCGCTCTCGCTTTAAGGCCTGAATCCTTGATCATTGTAAGTAATTAGCTATTTCTCACTTAAAGGTTTAACTTTCTGGTTGTAAACAAGCCCCAGATTAAGCAGCAGAGACATGACTAGAAGTATTTTCCAGATATTCTGCTCAACCATCTCCAAAAGACTCTTCTCTGGATTCAGATTGACCTCTGCAGTTCCAACCAGTTCGCCGTCCGAACTAACTACGCTGTAGGTAATATCTCTGCGGTTATCGAAGATCGGTGCATCATAACTTACCCGTGTTTTCCCGTCTTCAACTGTGGAGCTGGCTACCTCCCAGCCTGCAGGAGCTTCTTCAGGTATCATATATCCATTTTGCAGCTCGGCAGTTCTTACTTCGGCGCCGCTCGAATCTACACTCACGGTTTCAGTTTCCACAGTGCTGTTTGAAACCTGTCTCTCCTCAACAGTATAATTGGCTTCGCCTATTAATTCTTCCTGACCACAGTAACTAAGGTATACATCGCTCTGTATTTCACCGGTGTAATTCAAAGGCATGTGACGGATCTTCATTAACGCTGTATCACCGGGCCATAGTTCATATCCCCGGGAGTGCTCGATTTCAGAAAGGTTCTCTCCATCCAGAACTGCCCGCATTTTGTAGGTGCACCCTATAGATCCAAGGTTTTCCACTGTGACATTCATCTCCTGGAAACTCTCAACACTGTCCCGATACTGGAATTCGTAGGCGCCATGGTCAGTTATCTCCTCTATATTGATGTCAACCTTGAGCCCTGTAGCTCCGGAAACAGCGAAAACTAGAATTAATGTAAAAGCGAGTATTTTGT
>JBLGBN010000006.1:0-35028 GCA_047617745.1 Candidatus Nanohaloarchaea archaeon | reverse complement strand
TTTGATCCTTGCCTGTAAAAATTACTGAAGCTTTAAAATTGGGTTAGAGCTTCTGTAAACACGTTATTTCTCTGTATCAGAAGATCTAACATATAACAGATAGAGCAGCTGATCTAGACCTAGGAGGGTTTTAACAGGTCTAGAGAGGCTTAAAACAGGCTTTTAGCTGTAAAAATAGTTCTACGTGCCTTTCGAGCCGAACCATTTAAAAGAATTGTTTTATTCAAACTGGTATGCTAAAGGCTTACTTGGGGGTAAGCCGATTTTTACGAGGGGAGAATCAAGAATGCTGAACAACGTAAACTTCAACGGTAATTCTTTTTCCAAGTTCAAATCTCGTTTTCAAAACCTTTCCACATTTCTAACAACAATCTCGGAATACGTCCGGAGGTGAAATTTTGAAATGAAAGAACACGCAAAGAAAGCACTCAAGCACGATGTAGAAGTTCTAGGCAAGACAGTTCCAACCATCGCAGTACTAGCACTATTCCTCATCGGATCAGGAAGCGCAGCAGTACTGACAAACTTCGGAACAGTGACAGGTGATGCGGGTGTAACTCAAGCAGTAACTCTGAACGGTGAAGACGCTCAGAGTTCGGATTTCGACCAAACTTGGAGTTATTCAGTAGTTGGAGGAGACACAGCGTATGAAACTAACACGCTGAACAACAATCTGAATGATTCAGTTACAGTTATGCTCGATAGTTCAGTAACTGGAGAGCCAACAACTGATGCCTCGACTAGTGATGAATCGGCTTTGACAGTCAGTAACATGCTTCTTGAGAACGGTATGGCAGTAGATAGAGTTAGAGAAAACAGTGATCCGCAGACAAGTGAAGCAGAAGCGGAATACGTCAGCTATAATGGAGCTCCAGCAGTAAGAGCTCAAGTCGATGCAAATGCAGCGCACGCCTCTGCCGGTCTATGGTTCGAAGCAGATTCAGCAGAACTGACTGCTGGCGAGACATCAGTGTCAGTACAGGCTGAAGAAGGTCCAAATCACGAAGGAAGCACGCAGGTGCCTGACTGGATAGTTCTAGGAGTAGAGGATGAATCAACAGGAACAGAGTACCTAGTTTATTCGGCAACAGTTGACACCACAGGTCAATCATTAACTTGGAATGGATCAACATTTGAAGGCAACTACGCAGCAGTATATGAAGTAACAAATAGCCTTCAAGACGATTTCGGACAGGTTGAAAAGACCGGTCCTGTAGATGTGAACGCTACCGGGATGGACATTGAGTACACCGGAACAATGACAGGGACTACAGGTAATGGTGTCTATGACATCTATTACTCTGGTTTCAGCTTCAATGGCGAATCTATAGTTCAGACAGGGAACAGCGTTGATGTTCCTTCTGGAGATTCAGAGTTAGGAACTGTTGTAGATGCAGATGTCGCAGCAGTACCTGGAACCTACACAGTAGGTCTTGATGTCAAACCTGATTCAGGTCAGACGTCAGATTAAGCTTAACTGAGCTTTGATTCAGTTGGAGCGGGGGTGGCATTTTCCGGGTTCGATTCCCGGAGCCGCTTTTCAATGATAAGTAGAAAAATGGTTTTGGTTACAGCGGTTTTCCTAGCTGTAGGTCTAGGTTCGGCTGAGGTTCTGGATAGTTTTGGTGTTATATCAGGGACAGCGAATGTTGAATCGGCTATAGAAATTACTGATTACGAGGCAAATTCGAATGGCAATATTTACTCTGTAGAGTTTGATTACAGTTCTCCGGAATCGATTGATTCGGGTAGATTGGGTATTAGCTCGGTCAATTCTACTTCAGTTGTTTCCGGGGTTGAACTTCAGAAAGGAAATACTTACAACGCTACAACTTTGAGTGGTGGCGATCTTGAAATGAATAAATTAGTTGATAGCTCAGGAAGCTTTGATGTCAAAATTGATGGAAATACAGTTGATTCAATGGATGTAGGTGATACTCAATGAGAAAGAGTTTGATCATGGTTTCGGTTCTATTTTTCGCGTCTGTAGCAATGGCACAGCCGGTTCAGCTGGCTGATGCTGATTCCACAGATCTTGATCTAGATATGGCGGGCGGTGAGACAAGAGAGTTCTCGATCAATGTTGAGACTAATCCTGGTTTCAATGATAATTTTGCGGTTGAGACAAGACTGAAAGTTTCCAATACAGAGCTGGAAGTAGCAGAGAATCAGGACAGGGTTTCAGGAGAAGAATTTGATCTTGAAAGAAATCTAAACTCCCAAGGTTTCGAGGACTGCAGGACTTTCTCAGGTGGTAAAGATTATGCGAAGTATATCTGTACTTTTGATACCTCGGATTTCGGGGATGAGAATACTGTTGATTACAGGTTGAGTTCCAGTCCAAGATTGATGCCCGGAGACTACCAGTTCGAGCTAAGCCTTCTTTCCAGTCCTAGCTCGGCTCCGGCTATAGACAACCAGAAGGTCAATCTAACCCGGGGTCAGCCAGCAGAGGTTGCGCTTGAGAGCTCTCAAGGCAACATCAATGTTGAGATTAACTCAGGGTCTAACGGTTCTGCCGAGGTTGAAAGTCATGAATCAGTAGCTGCTAACACACCTCCAGGAGAGGACGAGTTTGTTTCCGCAGTCACTGTAAATATTAACTCGACGGATGAAGTAACTAGCGACGGAACGGTAAGATTTGAGCACGATGAAGAGCTTGCAGATGTTGATGTCTATCTGCTTGAAAACGGAGAGTGGACTTCTGAAGGCATTGAAGTAGTCGATAGAGGGGGTGATTATGTTCTTGCCGAGGTACCTCATTTCTCGACCTACGCTGCATACGGTGAGGAGCCTGACAGTTCAGGTGGCGGTACAGTAAATATTGACGATCAGAGTAATCAAGACTCTCAGGATCAGACAGTGAACGACACGCAGCAAAACGATACGCAGACCTCCGATGATCAGCAGACGGAAGACAATCAGAATCAGACAGAGCCAGAGCAGACCAATGAACAGAGCCAGGAGCAGAATCAAACACAGGAACAGACACCTCCCGATGAGGTACCGGGCCAGGCAAATGGTCTGACTGGACAGTTCGCTGAATCCCCGGGATCAATTGGTCTTCTAGTCGCCCTGCTCTTCGTAGTTGCTGTTGTCGGACTTGATTACACCGGAAGGGTTGATGTCCGGGAGGGGGTTTCAGAACTGAAGAGTTATTTCCGGGAAGATGAACGGGATGTAGAGTTCAGCTAAATCCTCTCGTACTTGACAAAACTCAGCGCTCCCTGATCATCTCTTTCCACTTCTTTCCAGTTTTCTTCATTCCATTCTGGGAAGTAAGTATCTCCTTCGTATTCTTCATGTATCCTGGTTAGAACCATCTTGTCGGCTTCTTCGAGTGTCTGCTCGTAGACTCCGGAACCTCCGATGATGAAGGCTTTCTGTCCAGCTTTCTCCCACGCCTCTTCAAGGCTCTCCGCCAGCTCTACACTCTCAGGTAAATCAGGGTTTGAACGTGAGAGAACAATATTTTTTCGATTGGGCAATGGGCGGTAGTCTTCAGGTAAGGAGAAATAGGTTTTCCGCCCCATGATCACAGAGTGTCCGGTTGTCTTCTCCTTGAAATGCTTCAGATCCTCGGGGAAGTGCCAAGGGATATCTCCGTCTTTTCCTATTACTCTGTTTTCCGTTACCGCTGCGATGATTATTTTCTCCATTTTTTACTCCTCGTTTGGGTAATATAATTTGTTGCTAGGGCTTTCCAGTTTGGATTGAACTTCATCTAGTTCTTCGAATTTTTCTTCCAGTTTTGCGGCTTTTTCCTTTGAAGCTACGAAATCATCATAGTCCAGAAAATGGTTGAAAATACTTTGAGCCTCGTTTTGGCCTATTCCAGAGCTACTGTATTCTTTTTTCGACTCCAAGACTTGAAGTGTTCTCCCAAGGATATACCGGTCTTCTTCATTTTCTATGTCTTCCAAACTTGTGCTTTCGGAGTCCTCAAAGTAAGGGTTGCTGAATCGGTAAGGCCATTTGTCCACTATCTCAATTTCGTACTTAGATTCTCTGGCAGCTTTGCTCAGTTCTTCCCCTATAACTCTTTTTGGTATATCAATCTCTCCAGTCAGATCTTTCGACATGAACTCTGACTTCTCCAGTTCCTGTATAACGGGTTCTAGCTCTTTGTAGATTTCTGCAGTCTTGTTCTGGCTCATTCTGCGATCCCGAATTTAATTCCAGAGTGAGGGTTGTAGTTTTTGAGTTGGAAGTCCTCGTACTCCATTTCGTCGATCGATTTATTTGGTACCTCCATTTCAGGTCTTTCTCTCGGTTTTCTGGAGAGCTGTTTCAGTAGACCCGGGATATGGTCTTTTTTCTCTTCTCCTTCTGCTTCTTCGGGAGCATTTTCAAGTATCCATTCTCTGACCTCGAGGTAGTCTTCCCGTGCCTCACAGTCTTTTACTTTCTGTTTAAGCTCTTCCAGGTTTTCGCCGTACCATTTTCCTCTTTCCTCTGTCCCGCAGTAGATGTGTGCGTCAACAATTGTGTGGGCGAACTCTCCGAGCTCCAGATCTGTCTGTTTTGCAATTATTCTTGTGATCAATGAGTAGGCTGCAATGTTGAAAGGTATTCCCAGCGCTGTATCGCCTGATCTCTGGGTTAGATGTGTGTTCAGCTTTCCGTCCTGTACGTTGAATACGAAGCTGAAGTGGCATGGAGGTAGTTTTGAGACGGTTGCGTTTGCTGGATGCCAGGCATTCACTACGATTCTCCGTGATTTTGGGTTCTCGTTTAGCTGGTCGATCACGTACTGTATCTGGTCAAACGTAAGCGCACCATCTTCTTCCTCATTGGTCCATCTGTGATCTTCGTCGGGCCATGCCTCGCCCGGTAGATGTGATTCTTCCTCAGGAACAGGGAATCTTCTCCAGAACCTTCCGTACGCTGTTTCAAGAAGTCCTTCTTCGTCAGCCCAGGCATCCCAGATCTTGGTCTCCTCTCTGAGGTTCTTGATGTGTTCCTCACCCGAGAAGTACCATAGGAGTTCGTGGATAAGTGAATTCCACCTGTAACCGGACATGTCTTTTGTCGTAACCAGAGGAAAACCTTCGGAAAGATCTATTCTGTAGAACTGGCTGAAAGTTGAAATTGTATCGACAGAGGTCCTGTTTGGCTTGTAGTTTGCGTTTTCGAGAATATTTTTGACAAGGTTCTGGTACTGCTCCATGTTTAGGGTTTCGTGAGTAAGACTGAAATTAGTTTTCTCACAAGACCTTCTTCTACTATTTGAAGATTTTCAACGAACTCTATAGTTGATGGAAGAAGCTGTAGATATTGACGAGGAAGATTTCAGGAAGCTTTCGATGCTAGTTGATGATTTACGACATGAATCCGGTAATTCTCTTGCAGTTCTTGACGGTTTCCACCAACTCTATGTAGATCATGTAGACGAGGTCAAAGAAGAAGTTAGAGAGCTTAGAGAATTTATTGACGATGCTGAAATGGCTGATAACTATGCTGAAACGGTTGCCTGGATTCCGGAAGATGTGGTTGAGAGTTTGATGACCTATTCTGAAAAATCGGATTCTTACTTCCAGAATCTGGAAAAGATAATGGGGGTTGAGCAGAGCGAAACCGAGATCAAGGAGGCTGTGGGGAAAGTAGCTAAAGTTACCAGAGATGTGAGAGCATACCAGCAGAGAGTAGAAAACGGGGATGTGAACGGGGATATTGAAGTTTCAGAGCTGCTGGAACCTCTAGAGAACACCTATGAGAAACTAAATGGCAGAAACGGGTTTGTCGTATCGGATTTCGATTATCAAGGATTTGAGGATACTGAACTTGACCTAGATCACGGTTATCGCTTAGTTACATGGACACTAGCTAAAAACTGGGAGGAACATGCTTACTCAATAGATCACGAGGTTGAGCTCGGCCTCAACGTCGATGAAACAGACTGTTTCCACGAAATAGATATCTATAATTCAGGTCCAGGATTATTTGATGAATACTCTGGAGAGGATCCAAAATCAGCCGAGACGAGGTACCGGCATGCAGATAATCTTTTCAAGTTTGACGAAGGTGAAATTAATTCTGGTCATGGCCTCCCGATGGCCAGAGATATATCTGAGCTTTACGGTGCTGAGATATTCTACTCCGAAGAGATGCTAGAGGGCGAAGGATTCGGAATCAAGATAAAGGTGCCGAAGTACTAGAACTCTACCTCCGAACCCTCATAGAGCGGATATTCCTCCAGTAATTCAGAAACTTTATCTCTTATATTTTCGGCTGCATCGCTTTTCTCAGGGTTCTTCACCCTTTTTCCGATCATCTCTCCGATCTCTTTCAACTCTTCCTCTTTCATTCCACGGGTTGTCAGTGCCGGTGTACCTATTCTTATGCCAGATGTAACTCTAGGAGATTCAGGGTCCTGTGGTACCATGTTCTTGTTTACTACAATGTTTACATCTTCCAGCGCTTTCTCGGCGTCCTTCCCGGTTACATCTTCTTCCCGCAGATCGACTAAAACAAGGTGGTTATCGGTTCCTCCCGAAACCAGCCTGAGCCCTTCAGATCTCAGGCCTTCGGCTAAAGCCTTGGTGTTCTTCTTGATCTGCTGAGCGTAATCCTTGAAATCCGGCTTCATCGCTTCTTTCAGACAGACAGCTTTCCCGGCTATCTGATGCATTAATGGTCCGCCCTGCGAGTAGGGGAAGACGGCCGAGTCTACATCATCGGCGTATTCCTCTTTGCAAAGGATCATTCCGCCTCTTGCGCCTCGGATTGATTTGTGAGTAGTTGTGGTTACTATATCGCACTGTGGGAAAGGCGATGGGTGTTCTCCGGCCGCAACCAGTCCGGATATGTGGGCTATATCGCACATAAGGATTGCGTCTACACGGTCAGCTGCCTCGCGGAATACATCAAAATCGATTTCCCGTGGATACGCGGAGTAACCACATACAATCAGGTCAGGGTTGTGCTCTTCCGCTGCATCTATTATCTCTTCCTTCTCGAACCTTCCTGTCTCCGGGTCTATTGCGTAGGTATCGAAGTCGAACAGATCGCCGGAGAAGTTTACGCCGTGTCCGTGAGTTAAGTGACCTCCGTGTGATAGTACAGGTCCGAGGATTTTGTCGCCGGCGTTCAGTACCGAGAAGTATGCTGCAAAGTTTGCCTGTGAGCCGCTATGCGGTTGTACGTTGGCGTGGTCGGCATTGAATATTTCACATGCTCTTTCCCGTGCGAGGTTCTCCACTTTATCGTGGTATTCGCAGCCTGCATAGTATCTTTTTCCGGGATAGCCTTCCGCATATTTGTTGGTCAGAACTGATCCCTGTGCCTGGAGCACCTGTTTCGGTACAAAGTTTTCGGATGCGATCATCTCCAGACTTTCGTTTTCCTGCCTGTTAATCTCGTTTTTCAGCGCTTTATAGACTTCAGGGTCTGCTTCAGAAAGGTCTCGGTGCTCCATGAGTTTTTCCGGAACGTTTAGACTCAAGTGTCTTTCGACTCTACCTCTTCCAGAATAATATTTTTCTCAAACTTTCCGCGTTTCTCAGCTTTACTTCTTCGGATATTTTCGATTTCGTTTTCATCTATATTGCTGAGAGATTTGAATCTATCAACTATCTCGAGTAAATCAGCTAATTCCCCCGCAGAGGGGTTGTTCTTTAGTTCATCTGCCTCTTCGACTATCTTTTCAAGAACCCAGTCCAAGATTTCTCCATCAGTTAATATCTGTGTTTTGGATTTTTCATTGTTTTCTCTGATTATTTGCGGTATTTTATCTCTAACGAGTTTTGGGAGATCGTTGAAATGCTTTTTCACGAGTTCGGCTAAAGAATCGTTATCTGTTTTCTCAATAAGTTCTTCAGGTTTCATCCAGCGGTATTCGGTTATGTTTTCGTCTGCAGGGTTACTGGAGAGATCGATTTTTTGGTCACCGATTTCTGCCTGGAATACAGTCAACGTTACTTGATTTCCTTCGTTCTTTTCCCCGACAAAGAAATGGTACATACCAACCGGGTTTCCAATCTCTGCGGTACAGCTTATTTCTTCTTCAAGTTCTCTTTCTAGAGATTCCTCAGGTGGTTCTCCATATTCTATTTTCCCGCCAGGCAGAACCCAGTAATGATTGTTTTCGGTTTCTGTTTTCAGAACAAGTATTTTCCCGTTCCTCTTTATCAGCGCTTTAACTGCAGGCTTAACCTTGTGTTCCATCTTACTCCCTCAGATACATCTCTACTATTATCTGGAGGATCTGTACGAAGACACCCATGAATGCTACGTAGATGCCGATTGCGTTGAGATATATTTTTCTGGGTTCCTGTTTCATCTCCCAGATTTCGTAGACTAGATAGGTTATGAAGCCTCCGAGTGCGAGAAGGAATGCGATCCCTAGTACCATGGGTGAGAGGCTGCCGATGAACGCGAACAGGAATACTCCGAGGAACATGTATGTCGAGTACCGGCCCCAGTTCCGGAAATTGTGATCGGTTCCGTAGACAAGAAGCCCGCTCAGTAATGCTATTACACCTGTGACTGCTGCGGTCGCTCCCAGAACAACGGGGTAAGCGCTCTGGGGCAGGAAACCTATTATCCCTGCTCCGAAAACTGCGTATGCGAACTGTAGAATCGCTGTCCCGCCGTACGCCTTTGAGTCCGAATCGTTCCTGATCCCGCTCTTGGCGAGGTAGACTCCGCCGGTTATCAGCGCACCGAATACTACAACGCCTACGATAGGGATGCTGAACGCCAGGTTTGTGAACTGCCTAGCTGGCGTGAGAGCCAGTCCGGCCATAAATAGGACGTTCAGTACGACGAGAGCGGTGCTGAGTCCAACGGTTTTCAGTTCGGATCGTTTCATAACCCAAGGTTGTCCTTGGAGACTTTTGAAGATATCACAGCTTACAAATAAATTCCGAGCCAAGCTACTTCTGTGAAAGAAAACGACTTCCCTGGCACTTTTATCGTGATAGAGGGTGCTGACGGTGCTGGAACTACCACACAGTCAGAGAGGCTTGCAGAGGAAATTGGCGCCGAACTTACTTTCGAACCTACAGATATGAGTATTGGAAGGAAGGTTGATGAGATGATTTCCTCCAACGATAATTCTCCGGAAACCGTTGCGCTTGGATTTGCAGCAGATAGAATGGTGCATCTTGAAGAGAGGGTTATTCCCTGGCTTGAGGAAGGAAAAACCGTGATTTCTGACCGTTATGCTCATTCGTCGCTTGTCTACCAGCCGATTATGGGAGCAGATCGAGGATGGGTTGAGGAGTTAAACAAGGAGGCTCTAAAGCCGGATCTGACAGTTATACTTGATATATCGGCAGAGGTTGGAATGTCGCGCGTAGAGGAAAGAGGTCACGACGGCAATATTTTCGAGGAAATGAGCTTTCAGCAGAAAGTGGTGAAGAGATACCGTGAACTGAAGGATAGGGAAAATGTGGCTGTGGTTGATGCCGCCGGTTCGAAGGATGAGGTCTTTCGAAGTGTGAAAACCGCTGTAGAGGATAAGTTAGACTTTTAAACTGGCTGCTACTGTTTACAATTTATAATGGGCGAAAATATCAAGGAGACAAACTCGGGAATCAGGAAAGAGGGGGACATAGAGGAGATAGCTGAATTCGCCGAGGAGGCAGAGGAAGTGATCAGGGAGAAAGAGGAAGACGATGAGGTAATTGAGCATTTTGAGGAATGGCGTCCAAGATCTTCAGACAGTCAGGAGGACATGAAGCGCAAAACTATAGAGTCCGCATCCCTGAAGAAAAGAAATATTGAGGATGAAAGCGAGGGAGTAAAAGATCTTGCTAAAGCCGGCCAGAAAGCTGTTGAAGCAGGTAAAAATACTGTAAAGAAAAAGAGGCCTGAGGGCGCTAAAGAAGCAACTCTTGATGCGTTTAGACCTGTTTTTTCAGGTTCGATTAAAGCTGTTAGAAAGATAGAGGAGAAGGTTTATTCCTCGATGATGCTGAAGTTTAACCCGTACTTCTTTGATGCAGGAGACTTATCCGCAGACATAGGGCAGAAAAAGGACGGAGGGTACCGCTTTGATCTTGATGCTCGTGATAAGGAAAGCAGGAAAGCTCTGAAAGAACGTTTTACTGAAGAGTGATTGAATGGATTTAATACTGGCGATTGCACTTCTGGCCTCCGGTTTTATGGGTGTTTCAATAGGTGCTTCCAGTGTTGCCCCTGCTTTCGGACCTGTTAACTCATCTGGCACTGCTAGCGTTCTAAGATCTGCCCTTCTTGCAGGTGTATTTGCTTTTATAGGCTCTGTAGTTCAGGGAGCTAACGTTTCTAGCACTGTAGGTTCAGGGATTCTTGGCGCAGAACTAGCTGTTCTGGAGGGTGCAGTCGTTCTTCTAATTGGTTCGGCGTTAGTTATTGCCAGTGTTTTGACTGATTATCCGATGCCGACAGCTTTTACACTTGTAGGCGCGGTTATAGGTGTCGGACTTGGCTCTGGCTATGCTGTTTCAAATCCGGTTATGACAAAGATTGTTCTCTACTGGCTTCTTATACCGATACCTGCTGCATTGCTTGGATATGGGATCGCCCGTGTTCTGAGAAGGGTGGTGCCGGAGGAGGGTTCTGAAAACTACATTAAAGCTTTGCTTCTGATTTCCGGTTCTTACATGGCTTACACTGCCGGAGCCGGATCGGTTGGTCTGGCGGTGGGTCCTCTCCAGAGCACAGGTTATTCGATGAATCTGCTTCTGATTCTGGGAGGTATGACGATTCTACTCGGAAGCTGGCTTTACTCCCCGAGGATTATTCGTGCGGTTTCAGTCGACTACACTAACATGGGTCCCAGAAGATCGATTGCAGCCCTTTTATCCGCTTCCTTCCTGGCTCAGATCGGCATTTTTCTTGGCGTGCCGATTTCCTTCAACGAGGCAATCATAGCCTCTGTGATCGGCTCGGGACTGGTTGAGAGCCGCTCCAATTTCGATGCGAAAAAGATTTCGAGAACTGCTGGAGCCTGGGTATCGGCGTTCCTGCTCGCGATAGCCATAGGGTTTTCCGTCTCGAAGGTTCTTCTGGTTTCTGGTATCGTGTAGAGAGCGGCTTGAATTATTAATGCTCAGAACCCATTTCTAGGTAAATGGAAAAGATTTTTGAATTTGTCACTAAAAAGATACAAAATATGTCTCGGGCGTCTGCGGAGCATTTGCTGAACGGTCGGAAGAAAGTGGGAAGGCTTGAGGTTGCCAGAGAGCTCCTGAGATCTGATAAAGCATCCGGCCCTGGCGTACAGCCCAGAGGCGACGACGAGCTAACACAGCATCTCGAAAAAGATATCGGACAGATAAATCAAGAGATAGAGTCCGAACATCAGGAATTAAGGAAAGTTGCACAAAAAGCAGGCGAAGAGAATATACCCGAGAATCTATCGGCAGACGAAAAGGAGAATCTGAAACTGATTTTGCAGGAGTACGGAAACGATTCTGAAATCCCTCTCCAGGTGAGAAATGTTGTTGAAGGTTCAAACGGCCTGAGGGATAAATGGGGTGAAGCCGATCAGGTCGAAGAAGTGGAAGATGACTTTGCTGAAATGGTTGAAGGATTCAGGGAATACTCTGGAGGCGATTATGGCGAAGTTCTTGGAATATGGGAGCCCAATGTCCCACCCCAGAAGATAGATCAGATAATGAAGAGGGTGAAGGAAGAGGCTATAGGCATACTTGAAGAAATACCTAGTGATGAAGTCCAAGGGGTTTGGGAAAGAACCGGAGCAGAAGTTGATGATTCCAGAAGTCTAGAGGAGCTGACAGAAAACCCGGCTTCGGTACATGAATTCCTTGCAAACTATGTTCTAGGAGGTAACCCGGTCAGGATGCCGGTGAGAATAGCTTCCAGTGGCATGGAGTACGGCAACTCGCTCATGGCTCCGCTTCAAACCACAGACCAGTCCTTCTGGGCCAAAGCTCTGGATACCACAGCACACGAGTACGGCCACACCTTTGGAAGAGAGAATCTGCCCCGCGACCAGATGTACCTTCCTCTGGGGGAACCGCCTTCTGAAGCGGTTGATGAGGGAAGCGCACGTTTCTACCAGAACCATGTCTTCAGATCAAGAGAGTTCCTCGGCTTTCTGGCGTCAGAAAGTGAAGAAGGTATTGGGCCGCAGGACTGGCTCTCCGCCCATGGAATCCCGGATTTCGATCCTGAAAACCTCTACGGCTGGTTCAACGCGATAGACCCAAACAACAGGGAAAGAATTTCGGCTGACCCGGTAACTTATCCTTTACATGTTGTGATCAGGTATGAAATTGAGAAAGAATTAATTGAAAGCGGTGAACCTGCTGGATCAATGGTGGATGACATACACGATAAATGGCAGAACAAGATGCAGAGCTACATCGGCGATCCGCTAAGGATTGAAATCGAGGAGATGGACGAATCCGAGACAGTTCTTCAGGATGTTCACTGGGGTAAAGGCAAGTTCGGCTACTTCCCGAGCTACACTCTCGGAGATGTAATGGCGGCCAACTGGAGAGGCTCAATGGATGAAGAACTGGAGAAAGACGTCGGAGAATACGCGTCAAACACGGATCTGGATACGGTCAATGACTGGATGGTTGAGAATATCTGGCAGCACGGAAAAGCGGTCTGGGACAGAAGTGATTACACCGAGCTCGACGTAGAACCGTACATTGATCATTTAAGAGATAAGGCAGACGAGCTATACATGTAGTTGGGCGGGGTGGTTTAGCGGACTATAATCGTACAGTGGGGCTGTACGGACCCGGGTTCAAATCCCGGCCCTGCCAGTTTATTCTTCAATCTCGGATTCTCCTGGAGGCAGAACTCTGATTATGTAGTCGAGATCAAGATCGTATCCTTCGTCCGCGAATCTCTGGTTAATCTCCTTCGCTATATCTGACTTTTTCTTGTGCCCGGGTCTGATATTGACGAATACTTCACAGTTTTCCTCCACGGCTTCTTCAGGTCCACACATCGGAACTTCGTGTCCATCAATTTCATACACTCCTACTGCTGCGCTGACCTCCACGTTTCTCATGTAGTCTCTGTCGCCCCGGATAACAAACGCCCCTTTTGACAGGTACTCACCTGATTCAGGGTTTTCTGTCACCTGTTCAGGATCCACATAGTACACATCGTCCGCACCTATGCCAGCTTTCCATGTCTTTGAAAACGTGACAGCGGTCTGTGCAGCCTCTTTCAGAGTTCCCTCCCCTGCATCCTGACCATCCTTGATAACGACACTGGGCGCGCCGTCAAAGTCGGCGTGGAAGTATAGATCATTATTTTCCATGTGCTTCTTGACCAGCATTTCGTTGGTCTGAGAGTCTCTACCTGCGAGCACGAGATAGCCTTCCGAGGAGTAGAACCAGCGGTACTTTTCGAACCATTCTTTCTCCCGTTTCTCGGATTTATCCTCCATAACTTCCTCGAGTTCTATATCCTCTTTCTCAAGTTCGGCAATCTGTTTCTCCGTTTCCTCAAGCGCCTTCTCCGCGCTCTCAATCTTTGACTCTGACTCCTTGGCTTTGTCGTAGAACTCTGAAGCGGTAGCTTCCAGATCCTGGTCAAGGTATATCTTCAGGTTCTTATTTCCGATGTCGATGGATATGAAGTTGTTCTGCTCGTTCAGAGAGTTGACCCGCTCCGCCAGCTCGTTCTCCTTTTCATCCAGCATTTCACGTGTTTTGTCCCAGCCATGTTCCTCGATTGCTTCTTCTATCTTTGTCTTGATCTCGTGCAGTATGTTGTAGTTCTCGTAGATCGCTTCCGCGTCCTCCCGCTTCTGCTCCGCGGACTTCTTCAGTCCTTCGATCTTTCTCTCCTGCTGTTCTTTCTGCGCTTCCAGACCTTCCAGCTTCTCGTTGTATGCGTCCAGCTTCTGTTTCTCCTCCTGCTTTTTCTCCCGCGTGTAGTAGTATTCATCCAGCGCCTCGGAGAAGCTCTCGAACTCCTCTTCTTCCATTTTCAAGTACGTTTCCAATCTGAAAGGGGAGGCACGTTTTGGAAACCCGTTCTCGTCGTAGTATAAGACAGGGAATCTCTCTTCCTCTATTATGTTCTGTATTTCGGAGTTTATGCTCTGTCTCTCATCTTCATCCAGTTCCGATACATCCTTAGTTTTCTCCACTCCGGTTCTCTCGCAGATCTCTTCAGCATATGTACCTCCCAGGCTTAGATCTGAGGCGATTCTCCTGACGATCTCTCCCTCGCTCAGATTCTCTATATAATCCTCCATCTCCCGTGGATCGGGCGCGGGTTCCGGGTACACGTACTCTTCTCCCACGAGAATATCTCTGTCGGCCCATTCCTCCTGTCTCAGGGCTCCTATTATCTTGTCGTCCTTGACCAGGATAAAGTTGCCTTTACCGAAAACCTCACATATCAATCGCGTGTCTCCACTCTTTATTTCAAGTATACGGTCGAAACCTCTCTGACTCATTGAATCTATTTTTCCAAGATGCTTTCTCAGCTCCATCGCGAAGCCGGGAGGTCTGGTCGGGTTGTCTCTTTTGTATTTAGATAGAAATACATGGTCTGTACCTATTATCAGCCTCTCTTTACCATCTCCCGGGATGTAGACCTCCAGAGTCAGCTCGTTGTCTCTCTGGTAAACCTTCTGGACGTGACCGTCTTCCAGTTTCTTCAGGTCGTCCATCAGGATTGAAAGATCGAGGCTGGTTAGTTCCATAAAACTAGGTTTAACGGTGAGTTACAAAAAAGCATTATTCGAACATGTCGACGCCCTGCTGTTTTCCTTCTCTTCCAGCCTGCTCGTTCTCAAATTCCTGCCGGAACTGGTCGATTGAATTGATATCGAAATAATCCAGGAAATGATCGGTGACATCAAGAATTGAGGTCCTGCCGTCTTTCTCTTTTGAGATAAATCCTCTGTTGACCATCTCCTTGACATGCTGGTACGCCCGGTTTCCTCTGATCTCGACTATGTCTGCCTGCTCTACTGGGGCGTTGTAAGCGATCAAACTTAAAGTCCTTAGCTGACCCTCGTTTAGGTCTTGGTGAGGGGCTAGATGCGCGACGTGTTCCAGATGGTCTTTCTTGACCTTGAGTTCGTATCCTTCAGGGGTTTCAACCAGTTCGAGGCCTCTGTGTTCTTCCTCGAGTGCTTCCTGGAACTCCTCTATAAGCATGTCCACATACCCCATGCTTCCCAGGTCCATTATGTCTGCGATTTCCTCCTTGTCTACAGGGTCTTCAGCTAGGAAAAGCGCCGCTTCAAGTCTTGATTTCTTTGCTTCCATCTAGTTTGCCACCTCTTCTTTCTGTTCAGTTGGTTTGACATGTAAATCATCTAGGAAGTCTTCCTGTATACATTTGACTTTCTGATCGTCTTCTAGGTGAAGCACATGCAGGAATTTCTCGAGCTGTTCCTCGCTTTCGTTATTTTCTACCAGCTGGTCGAACTTTACCTTTTCGGAGCTCGAACCAATCAGGTTTGTTAGTCGGGAGAACAGCGAGTTGATCTTTTCGTCCAGCGATTTCTCGTCGATCTCCATCTGCTGGTCGAGTTCCTGCCTCATTTCCTGCCTTTCCTCTCTTCTCTCTTTAACTTCCATTGCGTCGTCCAGTGCGTCTTTCAGTTCGTTGAGGCTCATCCGCCTCTTTGGTTTGGGCTTGACAGGCATTTCTAGGTCGGGACCGGTCCTGAGATCAGGTTCATCGTCTTCCATCATTTCCTCTTCTTCCAGGAATTCCTCGTCTTCGAAGTCCATAGGATTCTCTTCCTGCGGGTTTTCATCTACCTGTTCGCCAGCCATTGCCAGAGTTTTAATCCTAAGAAGCGCCGCGCAGAGTCTGATAGCCCGGGCTGGAACTTCCAGATCAAATTCTTCGAGCTCGTTTATGTATTCTCTATACCTTTCTGCCAGAATCTTGATATCTATGCTTGAGGGATCCATGTCCGCGGTTAAAACTTCTAGTGTATCTTCCCACGGTTGTTCTGCTAGTTCGTTAATATCGTAGTTGTCCATGCTGTCATCTCTTCGATCCCTCTCCCCACCGAAAAATTGTCTTCTACAGTTTTTAACTGGTTTGGTTACTGACTAAAAGTTTAGTCCCTATTTTCAGGTTATGAACCCGGTTAACACAGAGGATACAGAGCTCTTCCTGAACTATGATGAGGGAGAGGAGGTTCACAGAATTGACCCTGACTACTCCGATTCCTACAGGATAGAGAGGAAGGATTATGGCGTAGCAGAGTTCATGGGTAGGGAGATAGTTTACCAGGAGAGAAAGATTGATGGCGTTTCTAAAGTGATAGTTCCCGGCTACCTAATCGAGGAGGAACATTACCCTCAGGACTCAGAGTCGTTCGATATCAACAATGAGGAAAAAGCTGTTGAGGTAGCTCCAGTGGCCGCTGAAGATTCAGATGAAGTTGAGAAATGGCTTGAGAATATAGGTCTGGAAGGCCGGTTCGAGTTCTGGTAGTTACACTTCCAGTTCAATACTTCTCATTTTGGTAACGCCGTCCTGCATCGTGACTCCATATGCTCTTTCTGCGTGTCTGACTGTTATCTCGTTGTGAGATATTACAATAAACTGGTTCTCATCCGCATACTCTTTCAGAAGTTCGGAGAGCTTTTTCGAGTTTTTCTTGTCCAGCGCTGCATCGATCTCGTCCATGATGTAGAAAGGTGATTCCTCGTACTCCAGGATTGCGAAAACGAATGCGATTGCTGTCATGGTTTTCTCTCCGCCGGATAAAGCCTGTATTATGTGAGGTTCTTTCCCAGGTGGTTTGACGCGGATCTTGAGTCCTTTCTCGATGTCGTCGTCTTCAAGCACAAGCTTGGCCTCTCCCCCATCGAATAGATTGGTGAATATTCTTCCGAAGCTTTCCTGTATCTCGTCAAGAGTCTCCATGAAGCATTCTCTTTTCTTCTCGTCGATATCTTCAATCATGTCCTCTATCTCGAGTTTTTCCTGTCTAATTTCGGATACCTGGTCTTTGAACTCGTCGAACTCTTCTTTCTTCTCCTTGTATTCGTCGATTGCCCGCATGTTGACAGGCCCCATCGAGTTCTGCTTTCTAAGTATCTTCTTTTTCTTCTTTTTCAGATCTTCCGGCGAAGCTTCAAGTTTCAGTTCATCTTCATCGAAATCATGTTCTTCCAGGTCGTCTTTCACGTTTTCAAGCTCTGCTTTCAGGTTAGCCTTCTTCGAACCGACATCGTCTATCTTCGTCTTCAGTTTCTGCTTCTCCGAGTACATCTCCTGTCTTTTCTCTCTTAAGTCCTGCAGCTCGTCTCTAATCTCGTTTTTCTCGTTCCTCAGGTCCTCATCCGATCCCTGTTCCTCCTCTTTCCTCTCCTTCATCTGTTTGAGCTCGGCTATGTCCTTCTGAAGTGATTCGATCTCTTCCCCAATCTCTTTCTTTTCCTCCTTCTTTTTCTCGGGGTCAAGGTTCTGTGATAGTTTCTTGCTTTTCTTCTTTCGGGTTTTCTTCTTACCTCCGGTCATAGAGCCGCCCCGGGACATTACGTCGCCGTCAAGCGTGACAACTCTGACGCCGTCAATATTCTTTACGGAGTCGAGATCTTCCGCGATTAAAGTGTCGGAGAAGACATGGTTAACAGCTTTCTCGTACTTATCGTCGTAGTTTACAAGCTCGGTTGCGTATCCTATTACTCCTTTCTTTTTCTTCGCCATCTGGGACTTTGCGCTCTTGGATCGATCTTTTATCTTGTCCATTGGCAGGGTTCTGGCTCTACCGATATTTTCTCTTTTCAGGTAGTTGATGCACTCCATTGCGACATCTTTGTCCTTGACTACCAGATCGTTCATATGGCCGCCCGCAGCAGTGTCTACTGCGATCCCAAATCTGTCTTCTGCTGATATCAGGTCCTGGAATGCTCCGTAGACTCCGTCCTTGTTGAGCGATAGAATTGAATCAACCGCTTTGGAGCCTGTGTTTCTCCGGTTCTGCATCTGTTGGAGTTCGCTGATTGTATCTTCTAGGTCTTCGATCTTGTCGCGTTTGTTCTCTATCTTACCTTTTTTCTTCTCTATCCGGTTTTCCAGGTGCTGGACGTCGTTTCCTGAGGTTTGCTGTTCCTCAATTTCCTCTATTCTGTCTTGTTTGTCATCTATTTTCTGGTCAAGTTCTTCCAGTTCTTCTTCCAGTTCCTCGATCCGTTCTCTTTTCTCGGAGGTGTCTGTGTTAATGTTTGCCAGCTGGTTGGATAATGCTCTTTTCCTGACCTCGAGGATTGAGGCCTCCAGCTTCTCCTTTCTCTGCTCGAGCTCGCGGTACTGTTTTGCCAGCTCTTTCTCCTCTTTCAGTTTCTTCAGGTATTCTTTTTTCTCGTCAAGCAGGATCTCCTGTTCCTGGAGTTTTTCCTCTACCTCCTCCAGTTCCTCCTCTGCTTCTTCTTTCCGGTCGTCGAATTTTGCCACTCCGGAGAGCTCATCAATAACTTTTCTTCTCTCGACGTTGCTCTGCTCTACGATCTCGGTTACTTTTCCCTGCCTAACGAAGTGGTAGCCTTCAGGATCTATATTTGCCTTTTTCGCTATATCGTCTATTTTGCTTTTCTTGCAGTTGGTTCCCTGGAACTTGTACATAGAGCTTCCGGCTTGCGTGATTTTCCTGGCTACGCTGACTTCTTCTGCTTCCTCGTCTTCTTCTAGGAATTCATCGAATATGCCGGAAGAGTTGTCTAGATATACTGTGACTTTTGCGTAGTCTGCGGCTTTCCTTGATTCTCCGCCGTTGAAGATTAGTTGTGTCATCTTTTCGGCTCGAAGATTGGAGCTTCTTCGTCCAAAAACAAAGCTGATACCGTCTAGAAGGTTGGACTTACCGTTGCCGTTTTCTCCTACAATAGCTGTTAGGCCTTCGAAAAGTGGGATTGCGGTCTTCTGCTGGAAGGATTTGAAGCCTTTGAATGTTACCTTGTTTATCTTGACTTCTCCAGGGTCGTAGTTCTCGCTCTCGGTATCTGGTTCAGTTTCTTCCATGTCGGTTTCTGATTCCTCCGGTTCCTGCTCCTGTACGGCCTCTGGCATGTAGTATAATACTTCGTTAGGTCGGCATAAAAAGACTGCGCCATCCGACATTAGTTTCTGTATTATATTTAGGAGATTTGAAGGGTTTATAAGCTCTTTTTGTATTACATCTAAATTCTATGTAATACAAATAAGTAGAATAATTAAGGAAAAAGGGAAAATGTATTACATCAAGGTGTGAGTCTGTCCGGCGTTCGCGGGAATAGGATTCCTTCCTTGACGTTGTCCAGTTCGGCTACCTGTTTGACCAGGCGGTCGATTCCAAGCCCGTACCCGCCGTGTGGAGGCATTCCAAACTTGAAACTTTCCAGGTAGAAACTGATGTCTTCCGGATCGATTCCTTCATCCTCTACTGCAGCCATCAGCCGGTCCATATCGTGCTCTCTCTGCCCTCCGGAGACCAGTTCCAGGCCCTTGTAGAGCATGTCGAATCTCCTTGACTGGTACTCGTCGCCCTCCCGGGCCTCCATGTAGTAGAACTTCTCGCCAGGATACCCTACTACGAATACTGCAGGATGCCCTTTCTCCATGAAGTGCTCCCCCAGCAGTTTTTCTCCCTTGGTGTCGAGATCTTCCGGATCATCCGGTTCGTAGTCATACTCCTCCTTCAGGATTCTTCTTGCCTCTTCAAACTTGATTCTCGGGAAGTCCTCCTCTGGAACCTGAAGATCTATTCCCAGGACATCCAGATCGTCTGCTGCCTCCTTCTTTGTCTCCCTTAGAGTGTGTCTTAGTGATTCCTCGACTACATCCATAACGTCATGCTGGTCTTCAATGAATGCCAGCTCCACGTCGAACATCGAGATTTCGGAGACATGTCTCGAGGTCGCGAATTCCTCTGCTCTGAAAGCGGTCCCTGTCTTGTAGACCTTGTCGAATCCTGCAGCCATCAGCATCTGCTTGTAGAGCTGTGGGCTCTGCGAGAGGAAAGCCTCTTCATCGTAGTAGATTACAGGAAATAGCTCCGCTCCTCCTTCTGCGCCCATCTTTGCAATGGTAGGTGTCTGGATGTTGATGTATTCGTTCTCGTCGAACCAGGCCTCCATGTTCTCAATTAGATGTGATCTCAGCGAGAATACTGCGTGAACCTCCGGTCTTCTGAGATCCATGAACCGTGAGTCGAGTCTTGTTGAGAGGTCTGATTCGATATCCTTCGATATATCCATTGGTAGCGGAGATTCTGCTTCTCCGATTATTTCCAGCGAGTCAGGGTGTATCTCCCTGTCTCCTGGAGCCTGGTCATTTTCCTCTACTGTTCCTGTTACGTGTACTACATCTTCTTTTCCGATTTCCTGGGCTTTCTCAAATAACTCCTTGTCTTCGTCTTCCTTGAATATTACCTGTACCTGCCCTTCCCTGTCTCTCAGGATGACAAAAGTGATTCCTCCTAGGTCCCGGATTTCGTGCGCCCATCCTGCGACTGAGACTTTTTCTCCGCTGTCTTCAGCGGTTATGTCGTGCGTGTATTTTCGATCTATCATTAATTGTTCACAGTTTTTCTTCCGGCTACAGTTTTTTATTGGCTTCGAGTTCCCTGAAAGTTTTTGAGCCTTGCAGTCGAAAACTGTAATATGATACTGAACAAACAGCAGCTGAGAGAAGCTATTGAGAAAAACGGTCTAGTCCAGGATTATGTCCATCTTGATACCCAGCTCACACCTCAGGGTTTTGATTTAACAGCTGGCGAGATCCATCGATACAAGGAGTCTGGAAGCTTGGATTTCTCTAATTCGGAGAGAGAAATTCCGGAAACCGAAAAAATAGAACCTGTGAAGAAGGACGGTGAAGACGATTATGGATGGTGGAGGTTAGAGCAGGGCGCCTATAAAGTGGTGATGAATGAGAAAGTGGATATACCGGAGCATCTGACCGCTTTCGCCTACCCTCGTAGCTCTCTGCTTAGAATGGGTTGCAGCATCGAGAATGCAGTATGGGACGCAGGCTATACGGGTACCGGCAGCTTCATGCTTGTAGTTGAGAATGAAGATGGCGTTGAGATCAAGGAGAACGCCAGGGTTAATCAGCTTGTTTTTCACAGTATAGAGGAAACAGATGGTTATTCCGGCAGGTATCACGAGGGCGAGGTTTAGAAGCTTTGCCGATGAATATTTAGTATAGGTTTTTCGATGATGAGGTACAGACATCGTCTGAGCTCCGACCCAAAGGGGTTATGATGACAACTTGAACACCTCTGAGAGCTACTTTTCTGTATCCTAACTTTGGTTCTTGAGGTATTTTTAATAAGCGCCGAAATCCAGCATATGTTAGGGCAATGCCAGCAGAAGACGACCAGCTATATGTGAGAGTAGACGGCTACAAAGTGCTTTTACAGGATCTAGAGGCGATAAGGCAGATAATTGATAATATCCAAGAGGCCTCCGAGGTTCTTGAACAGGTGAGAATTGTAAAGGAGAAATCAATTGATACTATCTATGAGAACCTTGACCGCCTGAACGACAAGCTGGAGGATGTAGAGGTTGAGATGCCCGAAGTTGAACCCGGCCAGTCTGTTTCAATGGAAGTTGAACAGCATGAACAGGTTGATCATATCGATGATTCCGTTAACGAGCTGCATTCCGAGCTTGAGAATCTTCAGGACGAGTTAAGCGATCTGGGAGATTGAATAATATAGAAATAATGTATTAATTTGGACAGGGTTACCTAATGCAGGTGTGATCATGGGCAACTTTACTGAGGAAGAAATTGAAGAAGTTGTAGAGAGAAAAATTAGAGAAAGGCTTGCGGGTGAAGGAAGCGAGGAAAGCGCTACTTTAAATGAGAATCCATCTATTGATAGAAGACGATTTCTGAAATTGGCAGGAATGGGTATCGGAGTCTTGAGTTTTTCTTCAGCTACCTCAGCTTGGTCTCTTATTCAACCTCAAGATCAAGGCACAAGTGATTTAGATGCTAAAACTCTACAAGGCAATACTTCCGAAGATTTATCGAGTAATGGTTACAGTAATGTAGAGGTTATAGAGTCTGATACTACATGGAGTACTCCATCCGAGGCTGATAATTTGCTTGTAATAGTTACGGGCGGTGGGGCTGGTGGTGCAGGTGTTGATACACAGGGGGATGCTGGCGCTGGTGGTGGTGCGGGCAGTACTGCAATATCTGTTATTGAAAATCCCAGTAGCTCTTATTCAGTTGCAATAGGTTCTGGAGGAGCAGGCTCTCAAAGTACCAGTGAAATGCCTAATGATGGAGAGGACAGCAGTTTTGGAGGTGTAACCGGTAGAGGAGGTAAAAGCCCATATGAAGCTGGCTCATCGAATAATAGCGGAGGGAAAGGCGGATACGCCTATAGTGATGATGGAGATATTACATTATCAGGAGGTGGTGGTTCTGCAGGTGGTACATCTACCAGCAATTCAATCTCCGGTGGAGACGGCTATCAAGGTGTTGTAATAGTTTTCTACTAGATCACTATACTGTGGTTTTCAAATTGAATTCGAGAAAACTTGATATGTGCCGGGGCGGAGATTTGAACTCCGGAACCCCTGCGGGACAGGATCTTAAGTCCTGCGCCTTTGGCCACTTGGCTACCCCGGCCTAGATTACAATTGGGTTAAATCAAAGTTAAAAGAGAATCATCAATCAGATCTTGCTAAAGTATTGTGGGCTGGTTCGAGGGTAGGTTCTTCGAACTTCTGACTTGGCGTTTTGTCAAGTACTCTGTCAAGAGACCTATCTAGTTCGGCTATATCCCTATCTAGTTCCTGGCATTTTTCGTAAAAGCTTTCAAACGCCTCTTGATATACTTCAGCGCCCTCTTCGTCGGTTTCGTCTAAATATGATTTGAGGTCGTTCTGAAGTTCAAAGATAAAGTATTCCTGTGTTTCCTGCCATTTGTTTGAGACGAGGTAGGAGAAAAGTTTCATATCTGCCAGACATTCTTCTTCAGTTAGGTCTTCTTTATCTGTGAATTCTGCTCCAATACTTGGTGTGGAGCCCCGGTCGTACGCTACTTCGGGATGGCGGTGGGCGGCGTTTGCCAGTTTTTCGGTGTATTCCTGGAGTTTTTGATACTTTCTGCTTGCTTCTATAAGAGGGTTTTCCTCCATACCGATCTGTTATCAAGAAAAAGTTATAACGAATATGTCTAAATTTCGGCTACTGCTTCTCCGAATTCGTCGAGTTCGTTTTTGATCTCTTCTACTGCTTTCTCAAGAAGTTCTTCGTTTGTGTAGCCTGAAGTGGATTCGATTCTGAACTCGTATACACCATCTTCTTTTTTCTCGTATCCGATTGTTCCGCCCTGGTGTTTGGCGTGCTTTTCTCCTCTACCAAGCTCTGCTTCTGCTTCCAGATCTACTGCCTGATCTTCCTTGAGTTCTACGATAATTGCTTCAGGGTTAACCGGCTCTGCCTCATCGTTGTCCGCCTGGAGGTCTTCTGCGAGAACTGTTCCAGGTCCTTCCTGTTTCAGTGCGATGTGTACCGTGTCTTCTTCGTCCACGTTCTGTGGTACTGTGAAAGGCACCTGTCCGATCCTGTTGGCCAGGACTTCGTCAATTAACGCGGATCCGTTGTCTCTGATTGTGAGTTCCTCTACTGAGAGTGTTGGAACTTTGATCATCATTGATCTTCTGAGAGAATTAGCTATTACTTCGTTTATATCCGAGATTTCAACTTTTAGAACATCGTCTGTTTCCTCTACTGTTTCAAGTTCCATTATTTAGCCCTCAGTTTAAACTCTGCGTCCTCTTTTACCGCCTTTTGCTCTGCATCCGTCGTGCGGTACAGGTGTGACATCTTCAATATTTCCGACTTCCAGATCTGATCGGGAGATAGCTCTGATAGCTGGCTGTGCTCCTTTCCCTGGCATTTTCTGTTTCTGGCCTCCGGGTGCTCTTACCTGGATGTCGACTTTCTCGATTCCTTTCTCCATTGCTTCGTCTACAGCCTGTTTTGCTGCTTTCATGGCTGGGAAAGGACTTCCCTGAAGTCTTCCTTTGTCTGTTACCATGCCGGCTGAGATTCTTGAGATTGTCTCTGCTCCGGTTGCGTCTGTTATGTGTAGTATCGTGTTGTTGAAGCTTGAGTAAATGTTAACTATTCCTTTTTTTGTCATTCTTCATCACCTTCTTTGTTTTCGTCTCCTGATTCATTTTCTTCAGCTTCCTCAGATTCTTCTGTCTCTTCTGGTTCCTCTGCTGTTTCTTCCTGCTCTTCTACTTCTTCTGTCTCGGTTTCTTCATCTGGTTCCGGTAGTTCTACTTCAAGTTTTTTCTCTTCTTCCTGTGTGAGCAGGTATCCTGGAATGTTCACTCTTTTGCCATCTATTTCTGTGTGGCCATGTGTTACCAGCTGTCTTGCCTCGTTTACTGTGTCCGAGTACCCTCTTCTGTTGACAGCTGTCTGAAGTCTTCTGTCAAGGATGTCTGTAGTATTCAGTGTTAGAATATCTTCTAGCTGCGCATCCTTTTTGACAAGTCCAAGCGACTGTGCCTTGTTGATCAGGTTCTGGTTCTGTTCTTCGTCTTCCTGTGCAACAAGCTTTCTTGCCTCTCTTCTGAGATCTCTGAGCATGCTTTCTGCTTTGTATACTTCTTTCTTGTTTTTGAGGCCGTACTCTTCAACGAGCTGGTCCTCTCTCTGGATCCTTTCCTCACTCCATCCTTCGTTCGGTGTCTCGTACTGTTTCTTTAGTTTCTTTACCATGCTAATTCACCTATTCCTCTTTGCCTCCTCCTTCTGAGGCTTCTTCCTGAAGTCTTGCACGGGATACTCCAATCTTGCTTCCTGTTCTGAATGAGGACTTCGTCTTCTGTCCTCTTACAGGCAGGCCGATTTCGTGTCTCCAACCTTTGTAAGAACCGATTTCCTTCATCCTTCTGATATCGAACTCTTCCTTGAGCTCCAGGTCGGATTCAATAAGATGGTTGTCTTCACCAGTGTCTCTTTCCTTTCTACGGTTTCTTACCCATGTAGGCAGATCAATCTGATCCGGGTTCTTGATTATTTCTTCGATCTCGTCGATTTTGTCTTCTGAGAGATCTCCCAGTGTTTGATCTGCGTCTATGTCAAGTTTCTGTGCGACGGCATTGGCGTACATATCTCCTACGCCTTTGAGCCCTGTAAGCGCTTTGCTTACTGGTTTGGCTCCGTCTACACCTGTTCTTGCAATCCTTACAATTTGCTGTGTCTCGGCCATGATAACCCGTACCTTGAAGATCTCTGTTAAATTTTATAAAGGTGGACTAGGTGTTAACCCAGCCTTTCTGGTTGAAGAAAAACCCTCTATTTTTCGTCAGTCTTCTTGATCAGGTGCCATCCGAACTCGGTCTTTACAGGTTCGGAAATCTCTCCTACATCCATTTCGAAAGCTTTCTTCTCGAAAGGCTTGACCATGTCGCCTCTTCCGAAGAAACCTAGATCTCCTCCGTTATCGCCGGAAGGCCCTTCGGACTTCTCCTTAGCCATCTCAGCGAAAGTTTTATCGTCGTCTCTCTCAAGCTCAATTTTGATCTGTTTAGCATGTTCTTCGTTGTCAACGAGGATATGGGATGCGCGTACTTCTGTCATACTCTATGGTTAGGTTAGAAAAAGATAAGAAAGAAATGGAGGGGCTTAGAAAAGCCCTGTGAAGAAGCCAAGAATTCCGCCTAAAAGACCTTCAGAAGTTTCTGACGTATTTGAGTCAGTTTCTTCTGCTGAGTCTTCACTTTCTGTGTCCTGGCTGTCGGATGTTTCTTCTTCACTTGCTGAGTTAGTTACTTCCAGAGAAGTTGAGTCTTCGCCATGGCTACTGTCTTCAACGTAAACGTTTACATTGAAATCCTCGAACTGGTCAGGGTATGTAACTCCTGTATCCAGAGTCACTTCAGTTGTAACCGAATTGTTTCCATCTCTGCTAAGACCTACTTCAACTGTCTCCTGAACGCTGTCATTATCGTAGTCGACAAGACTGTTGCTGCTTGAAACCGATACATTACTATCTACAGTGTTCGGAGAAAGCCTTCCTTCAAACTTGTTCGGGAACTCGAAGTAGACATAGTCGGTGTCTCCGTCAGCGCTTAAACCTTCGATCATTACACTGAACATCTGGTTGGAGATATCATCTCCCGGAGATGCCTGCGAAGGTTCTGCGTACTGACCTTCGACACTGACGGTTGACTGTGCTGTTGCTAATCCAAAAATTGCTATAGTCGCCAAACTGATTGTTAGAAGTTTTGTTTTCATTTTTGATCACTCAAAAATCTTTCTGAAAACTCCAAGCTTTAAAATCTGGTACAGAGAGGTCAGAAATAGTGTTTCAATAACCGGAGACCAGGCTTAAGCAAAAAACCCCAGCTGCCCGGCTCAAGAATCCCTAGAAGTGGATATGTGTTTAGCCCCCAGAGGATTCGAACCTCCGTCACCGGCTCCAAAGGCCGATATGAATGGTCCCTTTCTAGAGTCAAACTCGTAGAGGTTTGACCGCTACACCAGGGGGCTATAGCTGTATACCAAAAAGAGGGTCGAACTCTTAAGAAACCTGATACTGTTAAGCGTACCTCTTCTACAGTTAGTTAGGGCTTAAAGAGGAATAATTTCTGATGAACGACAAAGAACTTTACAAACAGAAGATGAGCATAATCAAGAAATGCGGAGGGCACAAGGACTGGAACAAGTACTCTGGTGTCAACCGACACGGCGATGATTACCGGCATTTCATGGTTAAAAGCGCAATTTACGAGATTTTAAGCGATAACGGCCATGAGGTCAGGACGGAAGTTGAGATACCTAGTGGATGGATAGTCGACTTACTTGATGCGGATACCGCGCATATCTACGAGGTGGAAACCGATCTAGCTCCAGCAGATAAAAAGAGTAAAGTGAAACGCTACCTCCAGGCGCAGTGTATGGGTCCTGTTATTGAGGATATAATTTTCTTTGATCCTAAAGAGCTGCCGACAGATATCAACGAATTGAAGAAGGAGCTGAAGCAGGAACTGATAATGTAGAATAGCCCCCACAGGATTCGAACCTGTGTCGAGAGGGCCAGGGCCTCTCATGATTGGCCGTCGATATCCCGATACCAAGTGTGCGTCGAGAAAATCTCAATAAGGAGATTTTCGACTTTGACCACTACACCAGGGGGCTATGTCTGAATTTAAAATGGACTTGAATTCTTTTAAACTGAGACTACACGCCGGAGCTGGGATTTGAACCCAGGAGGGAGCAGATGTCCCACCGGTTCTCAAGACCGGCACCTTTAGCCACTCAGTCACTCCGGCAAATCCTTGGGATTTGGTCGGGGCACAGAAACTCTTTAGAGTTTCGCACCTCCGGTACAAACTCAATTAGAGAGTTTGATCATCTCAAGCTACACAGGGCAGCTTTCAGATATATTTAGAAGCTGGTAGAAACTTTAAATTAGGGTGGGAGCAACTGGCGTTTATTGTTTCCATCTTTTGGGGTATGTTTCTGGGTTCATATGTACGGACTCAAGGGCGCCTGCTGTCCCTTCATTGTCGAACATCTGCTCTGATGTCATCTCTGCGGTTGCAAGTGCTATGAGTTCGCCTTTGAGTGTGGTGATTGCTATCCTCTCACCTCTCTGGATACCGTCCTGGAGCTTTGAGATACCGCCGGCTCCCAAGTCGGCACCGTTTGCGACTGCGTTCACTGCAGAGTCTTTGATTGCAACTTTTCTAAGATGACTGATCGCCTTTTCTATTGGATATAGAACTTTTCTAAGCTCTTCTTCTGAACCTTCGTTGTAATAGTGGTATGCGTCAACTATCTCCTGAAGTGTATTTGTTTCTTCCTCCGATATATTTGCCTGCTGAGTCCTCCTTAATTCTGCCATCTCCGCTTCTGTATTGAGCTTTTCTCCTAGCTGTCTGATCAGGACTCTTACGTAGAAACCTGATTCACATTTAACCCTTCCGAGTACCCTTTTGTCCTGTACTTCGAGTAGTTCGGTTTCGTATACTTCTCTCTCCCTCTCTTCCCGCTTTACTGCGCTTTTTTCCGGCGGTGTTTGAGTATTTGTTCCTTCGAAGCTGTTGAGAGCTTCTCTTACTTCGTCCTCGTTTTTTTCTTCCTTGAGTTCTGCCTCGAACACGTATTCTTTGTCGGCCTTACTCATCGCCTTGCTCGCTCTTGTACCTTTGTTAATGCCGATCGGTAGAACGCCTGTTGCATTAGGATCTAGGGTGCCGAAGTGTCCGGCTTTTTTCAGGTCAAGTTCTTTCTTTATCCATGTTGATACCTGGTTGCTTTGAGGTCCGAATGGTTTGTCTACAAGCAGGATTCCTTTATCCATGAGTTCTTCTATGTTCCGTTCTTCTGGTATACTGCCGAACTCTGGGTCTGTTTCTGCTTCTTCTTTTGTGTACCATTCGGCGGATTTCATGAAAGAAAAGTTGAACTGAATTCTTTTTAATCAGGACGTGCCAGAGTTCCTACTCAGCCATCTCTGCAATTATTCTTGAGTAGACAAGGTTCTCGTAGAATCTCATTGCAGGCATCGCTATAAGGAGTGCAGGTATCCCGATTATTGTGAAGAATAGTACTAGCATCACTGTTATCTGTGCAATTGAGATCAGCATAAGTGCGCCTATCAGCATCAAGAAACCTTTGAAGTAAACTGGTCTGAATGCCTTTCCTCCGACCTCTTTCAGATTGAATCCTGACCTCACCTGGTCGTTTCTGGCGAAGTTAACAAGTGCTGATGGCATCATGTAGAGAGCTGCTAGTAAGAGGAGCAGCCCAAATACTTCGCCTGCTGTGCCTATGCTTCCTGTTAAACCGACCATTTCTGGGACTGAGATCAGAATTATCGGCGCTAGAATGTAGGATATCATTATACCGAAAAACTTGAAGCCGTCAACCATCAGGTCAACGAAGTCGGTGAATACCGGTATATTTTCTTCACCTTCCGGTGTCTGTCTTATAGCCTTGGTGTAGTACCCAAGCAGCATGAAGAACGGTATTACAAATATTGATCCAAATGTGAGGAGGATAGCTATACCGTACTCTCTTACGGCGTCATCTGATTTTGTCGGGTATTCAAGTGCTTCCCGGAACATATTCCTGGTTTTATGTCTCAGCTTTAAACAGTTTTGTTCTTTACTGTACGCCTAATGCTTTCCTGAAGATGAAGGTCAGTGGCATTGCTATCAGGATGTAGAATCCAAGCCAGTTCAGCGCTGTTCCTGCAAGCGGTATTGAGAAGGGTAGCGGTATGAAGACTGCCGCCAGTTTTGTGGTAATACCGTTGCTCCCTGTTAACCCTAGGAAACCGCCGCTGCTTTCTCCAAATCTCTGGAAATTCCAGCTGATTCCTTGGTGTCTGAACTTCTCTCCTTGATTAATCTCTTCCCCATTCACTTGGAGTACAGGTTCCGTCTCGTTGATAACGGTTATCCGGGTTGTTTCTCCGGCGTAGCTGAAATTGCCGGTGTAAGTCGTATTATCGACCTGTGTCATTTCAATTGTCGGCGCAAAGGTTGCTCCAAGCCATGGGAAGATTAAACCGACGAATACCATGGTGGCGATCATCGGCTTGAAGTTGAGCATCATCATCTTCTGGTTTAGCTCCATGGTCTTCTGCATATGGTCTGAAGCCTTGTCGGTGTTGTCGTTTTTCCGGGCCTCCTTCATCTTTTCCTGTGTGTTGCTTATCTTCTCTTTCAGCTTCTTGTTCTTCTCAATATCGAGTAAAATCCAGTAGATGACGGAGAATACTCCTGCCAGCATTCCGGAGAAAACTGCGAGTGAAAGATATGGCCCGAGTGAAAGCACTGGCTGGAAAACTGTGTCGTAGAACCCGAAAAGTGCGGTTAGTATTCCCTGTATCGATACCATGCTGTGAAAATATTTTAGGCAGTGAAGCCTTTTAAACCAAAGCTTTCCGGTTTGTTAGAAGTCGGGAGTGGTAATCTGATTACTGCATGAAGTCCTTCATGGCAGGGTGGAGTTCTTCCATGTGTTTCTGTGCCAGCTGTTCATACAGTCTGTAGAGGATCATGACTGTCAGCAGAATACCGGTTCCTCCTCCGGCTGCCTGTGTCATGTTTGCAAGTCCTGCTAGGAGACCAACTGCGAGTCCTGACAGGATTGTAAGTCCTGGGATGTACCTGTTTAGTACTTTCTTGATAACTCTCTTGTCTTTCCTGAATCCTGGTACTTTCATACCGGTTTGCTGTATCTGATCTGCTACTGCATCTGCGTCCTGTCCACTGGTTTTTACCCAGAAGATTGAGAACAGCATGGATCCGAACGTGTAGACTGATAGGTAAAATAGCACGTGGAAGAGGCTTCCTGTCTGTGTGCTTAACACTGGGAAGCTTAAACCGGCTATTGTTGCTTCACTTAGTATATTTATGCTGCCGAATCCTCCTGAGATCAGGTTGGTCGCGAACTGCTGTGGTGCTGTTAGTAGACCTATTAGTCCGGATGATGCCTGTCCCTGCGAGTTAACGCATCCGAGGATGCTGCATCCATCTGATCCGGCAAGAGTTGTTCCCAGGATCTGGAAGTTGGAAACCAGTGCTGCGATTAAAATTACAGGCATGTTTGAGGTATAAAGGAATTTGAGTGGCCATTTCTGTCCGAATCCTCTGACATTTCCGAATGTCAATGGTATCTCCACTTTCATTATCTGCATGTACACTACTGCTGCGAATACGGCTGCTGTTGATACTATCGGTATTAGTGAGGTAAATTCAAGTGTTGTTGCGAATCTGAATATTGCTCCTACAGGGTTTCCGTCAACCATCCAGTATAGTGTTCCGGAGGTTGTCAGTGGGGATATGATTGCTACGTATACCTGTTTGGATACTCCTGCTGCAATGAATAGTCCTACTCCTGATCCGAAGCCCCATTTCTGGACAAGGTCGTCCATCATGATGATCAGCCATCCTCCGAGAGAGATCTGGCCTGCGAGTAATAGGATTAGCGCTGGGTCTCCTGCGATGTTTCCGAATGTCCCGGATAGTACGTATCCGAATGCCTGTACTATTGTTAGTACATAGGCTAGTAGTTTCTGTGTCGCCTGGAATTTCTGCTGTCCTTCCTGTGTATTTGTGTCCCATGGAAGCAGCTCGGATCCTACCATCATCTGGAGGACAATCGATGCTGTTACAATTGGTCCAATACCCAGCGTGATTATCGATCCGATCTGTGCTCCAAGCAGTGTCTGGAATGTCTGCAGGCTGTTAAGTGCCTGCTGTACTGCCTGTGAGTTAGCTCCATATATGTCGATTGATCCTAGAACAAAGTATAGTACAAGTACGATGCCGGTCCATGTCAGCATCTGCTTTAACGTCTGCTCTTTCTCCGGTTCCTCTACGCTTGGGAGATAGCTTGCCGCCTGTAGTAGTACTGACATCTAGTTTTGGACCTCTTAATGGATAGTTGAAATCAGAGTATATTAACGGTTACTCTTCGTCGTCTCCTACTTTAACTGCTTTGGCTCCTGCTTCTTCAATCTTGTCTTCAGCTGTTGATGAGAACTTCTCTGCGTGGATCTCTATTTCCTGTGTAAGTTTTCCGCCGCCGAGAATTTTCTCGTATCCTGCTTCTTCTGCGTTGAAAACATATCCGTCATCTGTTTCCTCTGCTACTCCAGCTTCGACAAAAGTTTCGATTCTCTGGTCAATGTCTCGAAGGTTGATCCCTGTCTGGTCTTCTGCGTCTTTGAATCCTTCTCCTTTCTCTCCGAGTTTGTGGAGACCATCTTTGGTCATCTTTTCGTGCTTGGCTTTCTTACCTCGGCCAGCGTTTCCTCTTCCTCCACGGTTTCCTGCTCCTCTGTTTTTCTTACTTGATCCGTGGCCGTGGCTTCCTGACTTGTTCTTCTTTGAGCGTCTTTTTGTCATTGCTTGTTCACCTTAAACCATTTTCTGGATGATTTCATCCATGTTTTCTCTTTCGCCAAGGCTTCCGCCCTGTCCTACCTGTTTTTTGGTATCTCTGAATCCGCCTGTTGGAGGTGCTAGGTTTACTGTGTCTCCGTTTTCGAGTTTTTCTCCTTTTCTCTCTTCAAGCTTTTCTACTACTTCTTCGCTTATTTCTCCGTATGTGATGTAGTCTTTAGCGGTGTTGAGCATTCCTTTTATGGAGTCAGTGTCTTCGAATACTACGCACTGATTTCTTTTCTCCATGTTAAGATCTTGGAGTGTTCTCTTTGCTTTCTGTCTTGCGTCGATGCTTCCTCTGACTTTTACTGCTGCTATCATTTTTTACTCCCTCTTGTATTCGTTTACCTTCTTTAATGCGTTGAAGGCTGCTTTCATAAGGTTTTCACGGGTTCTTGTTGTTCCTCTTGCGTTTACCCATACGTCTGTGTATCCTGCTAGTTCGAACATTTTCTTGAGTTCGTCTGAGCATGCAAGTCCGATTCCTTTCGGTGCCGGTTTGACTGTTACTGTTACTGAGCCTGAGCTTCCTTCTACCTCGAAAGGTACTGTGTGGTCTGTTCCACATCCGCATTCCCAGGATCCGCATCCCTGTGTTACTTGTATGAGGTTGAGTTTTGCTTTCCGGTTTGCGTCTTCGATTGCTGCTCTCGTGTCGTTTGCTGTTCCTTCTCCGAGTCCGATTACGTTTCTTCGGTTTCCTAGTACGGACATTGCTTTTGTGGAGTATCTTTCGCCGGATTTGTGCATTCTTGCTGTTCTTTTGGAGACTGTTCTTCTTTTTCCGCCTCCCTTTCCTGGTGTTCCTCCGATCAGTATTACTTCTTCTTCAAGTTCTTCTAGCTGGTCTACTAGCTCTGCTTCCATGAGTTTGTAGTCTGTTTCCAGTGCTTCTACTATGCTTGTTATCTGGCCGTTTGCGACCATTCTTCCGAGCTTGGTCTTCGGTTTCCAGATCTCCTCTTCTTCTGTTTCCTGTTCTGCCATTAGAATTCACCTTCGATGTTTTCTTTGACTGTTTCAAAGTTTTCTGGTACGTTTTTACCTGTCATTTCCTCGATGTGTTCGCCTCTGAGCCTTGATTCTTCTGGGATTACTTCCTCTCCTGCTGGAATTTCTACTCCTGCGTCGATCATTCCCTGGAGTGCTGCGAACATTTTGCCTCCTTTCTTGGTTTCTTTGAGTCCTAGGTCGAGTACTGCTTCGTCTACATCTGCTTTCTTTCCTGCCAGGAATCCTGTCAGGTATGCGGCGGGGAGGTTGCCTGTGTGGTGTTCCCATCCGTATTCTTCGAGTTCTTTGCTGATTGTCTGTGCTGTGTTTCTGTCCCCGTCTCTTTCGTAGTGAGAGAAGTGTACTCTAGTATGGTTGTTTGAGAGTCTTACTACTGCCCTTGGCTTACCTGATTTAAGCAGGTTTCTTCTCTGCTTGTAGTCGGTTTTCTGTTCTCTTCTCCTTCTGAATGGTACTTCGTAGTTTGTATTTTCTGCCATTGATATCACTCAAGTTTGTTCTCCACGTGGTTTTCTAGGTGGTTTGTGTCTCTGAAGAACCCTCCTTTCGCCATGTTGTAAAGATCCCAGTATGTGTCGTTGTCGACTTCGTCTTCTTCCTTCATCTCTTTCAGTCGGGATCTGATGGCTCTTATGTTCTCCATCCATTTCTCCTTTGATCCTTTTCTTGCTGTCTTCTTCCCTTTCCGGTTTCCGTGCCCTTTTCTTCTTCCCTTGGCTTTCTGTTTCTTGATCTTCTTGCTTCGGGCCTTGGAGGTTCCTTTAACATCTCTTTTCTCGATTACTCCTGACTCGATCAGGTTTCTGATGTCGTTTCTTGTGATTGCTTCCTCTACTTTTTCCTGCTCTTCAGGATCGATTCTTACTCTTGATTCTCCGACATCCATTACTTCTGCGGCCATTCTCTTCTGTGACTTTAGATCTGTCATTCTTCTTCACCTTCGGTTTTCCCGTTGAGTAGTTTGATTTCTTCTTCCTCAGCTTTTTCAATTATCTTTGCTCTTTTCTTTCCGCCGACTGTTGAACCGATTCTTGCTGCTTCGGTTTCTGGGTCGATGTCTTCGAGGTCTTCTGTGTTGTGTACGAGTACTTCTTCGTAGCCTGATGGGTGAAGTCCTCTGATTTCCTTGTCTGTACGGTATCCTGCCTTTGGTTTTGCAGGTGCGCCGTTTACTTCAAGTCTTACTCTGGAGTGCTTACCTTTCGGTCTTCTCCATGATTCCGGTGTCTGAACCTTTTTGTGACTGTTTTCTCTCTTGAATTTCTTCTTTTTCTTGCTCATTATTCTTCACCTCTGCTTGTTATGTAGACTCCGTCCTGGAACGTTCGAGGATCTCTGTCGCCTTTCTTACATGCCTGTTCGATCTTTCCTGCTGTCTGGCTTACTGCGTCTTTGTCGGCGCCTCTGATCGTAAGGTCTTCTCCGTCTACCTCTACTGTTACTCCTTCTTCAATATTGATTTCTCGTGGTTTTCTTTCTCCCATGAAATTTTCAATCAGGACTTTGTTGGATTCCTGTTTGATTGTCATAGGGAAGTGTGCGTAGACACCCTTCATCTTGTAAACATGTTCGTTCTGAAGCCCTTCTACCATGTTTTCTGTGTGGCTTCTGAATGTGCTTACCACGCTTTCGATATCTCTTCTGCTTTCGTCTGTTGAGAAAACTATTTCGTCTCCGTCTACTTCTACATCGACGAGTGCGTGCTGTAGTTTCTTTCCTACTTCTTCTCCGTTTCCTTCTACTGTGAGGATTCCGTCTTCGTATTCTGCGTTGAATCCTTCAGGTAGTTCGATTTTCTGTGTTTCGCTCATCTGTATCACTCAGTAGACGTATCCCAGGAGTTTTCCTCCCACGTTTTTCTCTACTGCTTCTTCGTGGGTGAGAACTCCTTCAGGTGTTGTTACAATGATTTTTCCGAATCCCTGGGCTGGCAGGTATCTTTTTGCCCATTTGGTGTATTCGTCGCTTCCTACGTAGAAGTTCGGCTTGATTGGTTCGCATTTGTTGACGTCTGATTCAACTTCTACCTTGAACTTTCCGCCTTTCCCGTCTTCGATCAGTTCGAAGACTCCTACATATCCTTCTTCCTGAAGTTTTAGCAGGACGTTCTGGATCAGGTTGCTTGTAGGGCTTACTTTTGCGTGTGTTTTGCCCTGTCTTGCTGCGTTGTTTATTGAGCTTAGTG
>JBLGBN010000005.1:0-36590 GCA_047617745.1 Candidatus Nanohaloarchaea archaeon | reverse complement strand
TCGTGAACTACCTGCTTTCAGCCAACGCAGGAGAGGTGCTTGTGGTTTTCTTCGGAATACTGCTGGGAACCGCTTTCTTCCCTGAAGTTTTCAGCAGTTCCAGCTCCGAAGCACTGATACTGACACCCATAATGCTCCTATGGATCAACTTTGTAACAGACGGTTTGCCGGCTCTTGCGCTTGGAGCGGATCCAAAATCGGAGGGGATAATGGAGAGAGATCCACGTGGCCAGGATGAACCTGTTATCAGTAGGAGAATGATGGCCTCGATAGCCGGAATCGGTGTTATAATGACTCTGACCGGTCTACCACTGTTCTTCCATTCCCTCAGTCTAGGGCTTGTAGTAGCTCAAACAGTGCTATTCACCTTCTTGGTGATGGTGGAGATGATCAGAATACAGATCATCAGGAACCGTTATGACCAGTCGATCCTCTCCAATAAATGGCTGGCAGGAGCGCTTGGATCTTCAATACTTCTCCAGCTACTGGTGCTTTACACACCGCTATCTAGCTACTTTGAAACCTCCGTACTCGGGCTGGAACAGTGGGTAGTGCTTGGATTAGGAGTAACCGGATTCTGGGTTCTCTCTGTAGGAATGACCAAAATCTTCAACCGGTACTTTGCCGGGCAAGTTTAATAATCAAGTATTGACAAGGGTTGGATATGGGAATACTCGGAAGCAGTGGAGACGAATGTTACGTCTGTGGCAAAGAAATCGACCCGGACGACCATGTGGAAAAAGACGGTAAAAAGTTCTGCTGTGAGAACTGTGAAGAAAAATACGAGGAACAGGAAGGCGAACAGGAAGAAGTCTGCCAGTTCTGTTAAATACACGAGATGATTGAATGAACATTCCAAACAGGATAGCCGGATCAGTAGTAATAGCAGTCCTAGCAACAGTCGCAGCTATCCTTTACTTACCCGAGTTAAACCTGATTAATTACGTTATGCCTGTAATTTACACAGGATTCATTTCCAGTATATTATTCGCAGCTATCTCTTTCTACAGAGAGGAAGACCTGACGCTGAGAGACAAGAACCTGCTTATGAACGGTTTTCTTGTAGCAGTGCTTGTTCCCTCACTTTATACAGCAGGCGCCTTCGTCCACCAGAGCCAGACTTCTTGGAGTGGCGGCGAAATCCACTGGCACGCCGACTACGAGGTAATAGTAGAAGAAAACGGTGAGTACAACCAGCTAGATCTGATCGACCCTACCAATTTCTGTGACGAAACAACACATGAATCCTCTACGATGTGTTCCCTCAACGATAGAACAGGAAGCACCAAGTACCACGAGCATAACGATGATAGAATACATCTCGAGGGAATATTCAAGGAAAGAGAGGACGCAGTACTTTCGGCATACTTCGAGACATTCGGAGGAAAACTTAGCAACACCGAACTGGTCTACCCAACAAATGATAGGGTAGTTCAGAAAGCAGAAGGAAGCGGTCAGACCCTGAAGATTCTTGTAAAGCGAGGGGCTGGAGGAAACCGTGAATGGTGTGCAATAGAGCAGAGCAGTAACCTGAGCGAAGAAGACATATGCAGAACATCAGAGGGAGAACTTGCCACAACACCTTCAAACTATGTTATCTCTCCCTACAAGAGAGGTCCAACACTGGACGATATATTCATTGTATACGACTCAAAACCTGTTGAAGATGCTCTCCAGGATGTTAGAGATGACGATAAGTACGAGGGCATGGGTATCACCAAGCAAGGTGAGGGCTTCTAGATGGTAACAGCAACACTTCCAACGCTCGGAGCAGTAATTATAACCGCGGCAGTTGACTCAATCAACCCATGTGCAATTGGTGTAGCGCTTCTACTGGTTGCTACATTGATCAAGCAGGACAGACAGAAAGACATACTAAAAGTCGGAGCAATCTACATATTCTTCGTATTCCTGACCTATCTGCTCGCAGGGATCGGAATACTTTACGCGTTAACAAGTATACCGGTTCAGGTAGCCAACTACGTAACGGTATTTGTAGCCCTGATCGTGATATTCGGAGGGCTACTTGAGGTCAAGGACTTCTTCTGGTACGGTAAGGGTAGTTCCCTGATGATACCGGAGGATTACGCCGAGAAGATAGCCGACAAGATGGAGAATCTCACCGTTCCGGCCGCAGTAGTGCTCGGTATCTTTGTGGCTGCAGTGGAGCTTCCTTGCACAGGTGGACCTTACCTGGCTATACTGACGATCATCCAGCAGACAATGATGCAGGGCGCGACCGGAATCCCTCTGATAGCTGTCGGGTTGATGATAATATACAACCTGATCTTCGTAGCACCATTGATCGCGATAGTAGTATTCTCCTACTTCGGAAGCAAGAAGGTAGACGATATGAAGAAATGGAAACACATGAACAAAGCCAAGATGAGAATGACCGCAGGACTCCTGATGATCTACCTCGGCTGGATCCTGCTGGTACTGGCGACAGGTATAATCAGATTCGGGTGATTAAATGGGAAAAAAGATCGTGAAACAGGAAGGATTCAAGGAAGAACTTGATGAAGGAAAGCTCTGGGACTCGATCTACTATCCTGCAAGAGAATCACATTATAACGAGGACCAGGCTGTAGAGCTAGCGGATAAAGCCAAGCATCGAGTCATCAAATGGGTCCATGAACACGAAGACGATGTAGTGACAAGCGGAGAGATCAGAGACAAGGTGGTTGAAGTACTGGAAGACATAGATGAAGATGTCTGCTTCATGTACGAGAAACATCTTGACATCAACTAGCTTCCCGATTCTATCCTAAAGGTGTTTTTTCCTTTAATCGTCAAATCTCCAGAGCACCAGTATTATAGCCATGAAAGCTGTGAAAGCCATCACCGGAATCGTGATGTAACCATAGTGGAAAGTGTATTCGGTCGAGCAGCTCACTGCTGTAATAGAGCAACCTGCAGACGAGAACTGTTCAAACCTCTGAATCATGAAATGATAAAACCCAATCGGGGATCCTATCATTGCAAGAGGCAGAACATAATCTCTCAGATCGGATTTATCAAGGAATAAAGCGGTTCCTGAAAGAACTGCAATAGGATACATGAAGATTCTCTGGAACCAGCAGAGCCTGCAAGGTTCATAGCCAAGAATATTTGATAAGTACAGGCTTCCAATGGTTGCAATTGTGGCAAAACCAAACACTATCTCGGTTGAGTAATCCGATATAAACTCCTCGATTCTAGATACTATTTCAAAACTGTAACCTGCTTTTTTCAGTCCAAAAATAATCAAACTGGCGAGGAGACCGATATCGACCAGAAGCACTCCTGCTGCGAGAATCTCGGTAACTAAGCTCATATTAAGTACATACACAAATTGAATTAAAAACATGCCGTGACAATCTTGGAATATAATGAAAGATTGCAAATACTGTGACGAAGAGTTTGACTCCGAAGAGGACATGTACGTTCACTGGGGCAAAGAGCACGAAGAAGAGCTTAGCTCCCACGACAAAGAGAAAGTAAAGAAAGCGGAGAAAAAACTTGAGGAGAAGAAATCCGAGAAAATGAGAAGAAGGAAGAAACTTGGCGGTCAGGCACTGGCAATTGGAGGCGCTCTACTGGTGGTAGCTGTGCTCGGCTACCAAGCATACAATGCAATGAACGTAGGTGGAACAACATCAGGGGAATTCGACCTTGAAGACGAGCCCTTCCAAGGCAACCCTGATGCCAACGTCACAGTAGTCGAGTTTGGAGATTACTCCTGTCCGCACTGCAGAACATTTGAGGCTGGCGCACACCAGCAGCTTGAGGAGAACTACATCAGTACGGGCCAGGTCAAGTTCTACTGGATTAACTACGCGTTCCTCGGACCGGAATCAACTGATGCAGCAGTAGCCAGCGAATGCGTCTACCAGCAAACCGGAAGCAATGAAGAGTTCTGGAGTTTCCACAGCGAAATGTTCAATCATCAAAATGACGCTGACTGGGGTTCAACAGATCTATTCATTCAAATCGCGGAAGAAGCTACCGAGAATGTGAATACTGACGAACTAAGATCCTGTATCTCAAGTCAGGAAACAATTAACGAGGTACAGTCCGATAGATCTCAGGGATCAAGTAACGGTGTTACAGGAACACCTTCAGTCTTCGTCAACGGGCAGAGAATTCCAAGCAACGAGTACTCATCAATCAGAGCAGCTATAGAACAGGAACTGAACTGATGAAAGCAGAGAAAGTTAAAGAAAATTACAGGGACAGAAAAGAAGAGATCGAAAAACGTCTGTCAGAGTTCGACGAATTGAGAGATGAGAATGACTACCGTCTCTTCATGGAACTCGTTTTCGTGATTCTAACATCCCAGACAGAGGCTCAGAAAGCCTGGAAGGCGACAGAAGAACTTGACGACAAGAACCTTCTGATAGAGGGAAACAAAGAGCAGATAGCTAAAGTTCTGGAAAGAAATGGTGTACAGTATGAGAAGAGTAAAGCCGATTACATTATAGAAAACCGGGAACAGCTCTCACAGCCTACACTTTCCAACCCAACTAATGAACTCAAGCTTAGAGAGAAGCTGGACGAAGAGAACCTGGAGAAAACCCGGAAATGGTTAGTGGATAATATATCAGGTATAAGCTGGAAAGGAGCCTCCCACTTCCTGCGGAATATAGGTTACGGAGATAGTTTCGCAATAATTTCAACCCACATAGTTTCACAAATGTATGAACTAGGCGTTATAGGGGAATCTGAAAACCCTGCTAACAGAGAGGAATACCTGAAGATGGAGGAAGAACTTAATGAGTTTGCAGAAGAAATAGGGATAGAAATCAAGGCACTGGATCTTGTTCTCTGGTCGATGAAGACCGGGGAAGTTTTCAAATGATTAATCTAGAGAGACATACCCTATATCAAAGTCGTCGTATTTCTTGAAAGTCTTAGTTATCCTTCCTTCAGTCTCTAGATAATCCAGAGCGTCCTCAAGCTTACCGACCTGTTTAGCTGAGTTCCATGTTTCTTCACTGCTAAGATAACCCTTGATCGTTTCCTGGGTATTGATCCCCCAAGATATCAAATTCTCTACTTCATCAGCCAGACTTTCGACCTCTTGATCGTACTTCGGCTTGATCTCTTCTGCTCCAGTTAAATTAATGCTCATAACAGAAACAGATTCTGAATCAAATCTTTTAAACAGATAGTAGCTGGAAGAAAACCTGATCTATACGTTCCTAGAAACGGTCTAAACCGCTTTGCTTGCCTTCTCCCTTCAACTGACCATCTGTATAACCGAACACCTTCAGAACCCTGAGAACGACAGGGAGAACCTGATTCTCAACATAGTATTCAGCATCGTAGCTGTCAGCATATTCAAGCACTTCAGCCCTCTGAGATATCCCTCCTCCACCTCTAGTTATAACATAGGATATCGTGGAACCAGGGGAGATATCGGAACCTCTCTCGATCGCTCTTTTGGCAGCCTCTACATGCGGAGCAGTGGAATCATAGTTTTCCGGCTTCTTGTTCAGAGTGGTGTAAATCCTCAGATCCTCCACAGGAACTTCTCCCTCTCTAAGCTCCTCTATGGTATCCTTAGCTATTTCAACCGCCTCATCGATATCGCCCTCAAGAACCTTCTGCAACACCTTTTTCTGCGTTTTCTTGGCGATAGGAGACCAGTCCCGTCTTACATGTTCAAAGCCTGTGATCTTCATCTTTCCATCTTCATCCATCAGCGCGTACTTCTTTTTGGCGCCTTCTCCAGAGTCGGTCGAGGTAAAGAATCCTGTCTCGAAAAAGCCTTCAAACTCCAGCTTCATGAACTCCGGAAGGTCGTCATTCACTTTTTCAAGGAACGAATCCATTCGCTCACGGATGTTCTCACCTTTCAGAAACACGCTGTCAGTGTCTCCGTATACGATCTCAAAACCTTCCTCCTCAGCCAGCTCGATAGTATCCTGAATATATTCTCTCCCTAGATAGGTCGTTGCTTCTGCACATTCTCGGGAGTACCAGCGAGCTCCGTTATAACCAAGATAGCCGTAGAAAGAGTTAGCCAGTATTTTCTCTGCCTGCTGCCTGTTGTTCAGGTTCTTGTAACGGGAGCTCTCTTCATCAAGCTCTTCCATCTCCTCTTTCAGACGGGAACGGTCCTCAACCAGCTCTTCAACCAGTTCCGGGAAGAAACCCTGCTGATCCTGACAGAAATCATAGTCGAACTCCTCCAGCTTAAACCTGTTATCGCACTCCTCCAGGTTCAATGTGTCGGGAGAGATATTATGTGCGACCATTACAGTCGGGTAAAGAGATTTGAAGTCGAAGAGAGCTATGTTCTCGTATAAACCTGCGTCCGGCGTGTAGACAAAACCACCTGAGTACGCACCCTGTCTTCTCCTGTTTCTTCTCTTATCTCGGGAAGGCCTGTTTCTCGCGAGCATACCTCTCTCGTGAGCCTCCCTCAATAGATAGTTCTCCGTCAGCTGACCATATGTAAGCCGGCAGGCATCGAACGGAATAAGCCCTGTGATCTTTGAGAGTTCCAGTATCTGCGGCGCAATCTCTTTTCCAAGTTTGTAGGTTAATTCCGAGTCTCTCAATGCATAATCAGCGAAAACCTCTAAATCCTCTTTGTTTCTCCATGAAGCCTTCATCTCCTCCCAGGTCAGTTCGTCTTTGTTCATGTCAAGCATCTCGTTGGCGACGGAGTCAAGATCAAGTGTCTCAGAATCCAGTCCGGGAGAAAGAACATGGGAAACAAAAGGATAGAGATCAAGGTGCATCCTTCCCTTGAGTCTTGCCCCGGAAAATCTTCCTCTCCTGTTGAACTTCATTCTCTCTCCATCCCGTCCCATTGCCAGCTCCAACCCGTACTCATCTGACCTTTCCCTGAGGACATCGAAATCATACTCGTCAGTGTTATATCCAAGCAGTATATCGATATCCCGGTCTCTAACCAGATCTATTAGTTGGACAATTATTTCTCTCTCGGTATCTACAGTTTCAACAAAGTCGCGGTCAATCTTCTCTGTGGTGAAAACCTTTTGACGGTCTTCCGAATAGATCGAAGCCATAATTATTCGATCCTGGTATACCTCTAGATCGAAAGCGGCAGTGTTCCAGTCGACCTCATCATCCAAACCGATGTCGGTCCGTATTTCTTCAGCCTTCAGCCGAACATCAAACCAGTCTGACTCAACTTTATCGCCCTCGATCTCTATCCAGGTACCGGGCTTGACACCTTTATCTATCAGATAACGCTTGTAGAAAGGTATATCAAACTCTCTGCACTCTCTGATTTCTTCCATTTCCCAGAGCTTGTTCTTCAGTTTCGGTATTTTAGGCGGTACGTTGCTATAAACCTTTAGTACTTCTTTTTCTTCTTTCCCGTCAACCATCTCTACTCTTTCTACTTTTCTGACAGGTAGAGGTTCTCCTTCCTCCTCGAACTCAGCCTCTCTAATCTTCTCCCTCAAATCATCGATTTCAGCGCCTTCAGCAGGGATAGCGTAGACATAAGGAAGAAAACCGGAGTCAGTGAAGAGAACATTTTCTCCATTCTCCGACTTTCCGAAGCAGCGGACTGTTACTTCCTCATCTTCAATTCTGTAGTCGGCATCGATTACCTGGATTTTCTGTTTCATAGGATAACTAACCGAGATTGAAAGTTAAGAAATAGGTGGAATCTGGAAGTAGATTTAAGTAGCCCTATCTCATATTTTTTCAGTTATGGGTGTATTTCGTAAGGTTTTTGCAGCTTTAGCGCTTCCGATATTAGGATACTATTTGCCCCGTATAGTAATTCCCTTCGTCTCTACTGCACCTAGTGCAGCCTCTGAGTTTTCAACTCTCTATATTATAGGTCCAGCAATACTACTCTCTTTGTCCTTTGGGTTCTCTTACCTAATTTCTAGACTAGTCTACCCTAGATTGAAAACCGGACTTGAAAAGAAGTACCAGAACGAGTGGGTTACAGGGTTATTCCCAACTATATTAGCCGCCATTGTGTCATTTATACCGCTCTATTTCATCTATGTCAGCTGTAATTTCACAGGAGGCGGACCGGAATGTCAGCCAGTCAGCGCTTCTATTCGTGCTCTCTACATTCAGATATCACATAATGGATTATACCTGAGACTCCCACATATCGAAGGAATAGGTCATGTAGCCTCGTTCCTCGGATACTGGCTCTCATCTATTATAGTTCTCCAGGAAATTATGTCAAGAGCTATTTTCTACATGAAAAACTCATAAAGGAAACCTGGAGAAACCGCTAGCTGCTGGAAGCATTAGTTTTTGTTGAACCTGTATTCTGATATACCAATCAAAAATAAATCCCTGCAGTTACTATAACCCGTTATGAAACTGTTACTGATTACTGATATCCACGGCGATACAGAAAAGCTGGAGAAAATCCTGGAAAAAGAACCTCATGACGCAGTTCTGTGTGGCGGAGATCTAAGCGACGCAAACGAGTTCAGCGATTACGAAGCTCAACTGGGAGAAGTACTTGACCTATTCGACGAGCAAGGAGTTATGACCAAGGCCGTTCCCGGCAATATGGATCCAGAAGAAGAATGTGTTAGAGAACTGATCCAGAGGAGAATGAATATCCACAAGAAGATCGCAAGCTTTGACGACTTTGAAGTCGTCGGATTTGGCGGAGGTATCACTCCTTTCGGAACACCGTTTGAACCAGAAGGTGAGGAGATCAAAAATGCCGTTGAAACACTTTACGGCCGGATGAAATCCGACAGAAAGTTCGGGGTTATCCACCAGCCTCCCGCAAATACAGAGTTAGATATTGCGGATGGGAACCATGTTGGAAGTGAAGATGTAAGAGAACTGATCATGGATAAAGACTTCGAGCTCATCTTGACAGGTCATATCCATGAATCAAGAGGTAAAGACCGTCTAGCAGGGACTGAAATAGTCAATCCTGGGCCGGTCATGGAGGGCTACTATGCTGTAGCCGATACTGAAGAAGGGCTCGAAATCGAGATGAAAAAGGTCTAGTGCCCGGGTTACCGCCGAAAACTCAATCAGTTTTCTCTTTAATCCCTTATTACATTTTTAGCCGGTTTAAACAACTGGATTAGCTTCCAGCCATTTCAGAACCCGGCTCCTGCCTGAAGAGGTTCACTAAAGCCACACTATCTTTATAAGGGAGCTTGATGTATTTCTTTATAGAATAAACATCTATTCTGTACAAGGAGGTGAATCAACATGGCAGAACTACCACTTGCACCAGTAAAGAGAATCATCAAACAGGCAGGAGCTCACAGAGTTTCAGAAGGAGCAGTAGAGGAACTCAGAGATGAGCTGGAAGATTACGCTGAGGACAGAGCAAGAGAAGCAAAAGAATTCGCTTCCCACGCTGGACGGAAGACAGTGCAAGCTGACGACGTCAAAGCATCTCAGTAAAATCTTTCTTAACTCTATTTCACTATTTTCTTTTTTATTATGAAGTTGGAGAACAGTTTCATTCTCGCACCAGGAATCGGGGAAAAAACCGAGCAAAAGTTATGGAAAAACGATGTCACCCACTGGGACCATGTTTCTCAGGCAGATGTCATAGGAGATTCCAGACGCGAAACAGTTGAGTCGTTTCTTGAGAAAGCCCGGAAGAACCTAGAGGTCGGTAACAGCTACTTTTTCGGCGATAAACTGCCGAACAAAAGCCTCTGGAGAGCATATAGAAACTTTGAGGAGAACGCCTGTTTCTTTGACATCGAGACAACCGGACTGGACAAACAGAGAAACAAAGTAACAACTATCGCATTCCACAGAGCCGGCGAGACAAAAACCCTGGTTAGAGGCGACAATCTGACTAAAGAAAATATCCAGAGAGAAATCTCCAACTCAAGCATGCTGGTAACATTCAACGGCAAAAAATTTGATCAACCGTTTCTGGAACACAACTTCAGCATGGAAATCGAAACACCACATCTCGATCTGATGTACCCCTGCAAAAGAATCGGGCTTTCAGGCGGTTTGAAGAAGATAGAGAAACAGATCGGGATCGACAGAGACCTAGAGGATGTTGACGGAAGAGAAGCTGTAAGGCTATGGAAGAAGTACGAGAACAAGAACGACGAGAACGCTCTAGACAAACTGGTTGAGTACAACGGCTACGATGCCCGTAACCTCCAGGAACTGGCTAAAATAGTTCATCAGAGGCTGGAAAGCCGTTTCTACCGGCCACACATCCAGGGTTAATAGAAATATTTATAAGACTCTGACCCCAATTATCGGTTGAAAGTCAAAAATGGCCCTAGCAAACACATCCTGGTTCACCGGTATGCATATGATGCCCGTGAGCTATAGCTGCAACAGGGCCAAGGCTAAGTTTACCAAGTTCTATAATATTGGCATTCTGGCAGAGTGAAGCGGAATGACGCCTTGGCTCCCAAATTGGAGCCAGTCTCGAGCCGACCGCGAAAACACAAGACCACAACTGGACAGGATTTCCACATACCTGCCATCTCCACGCCGTAGGGGAAATCCAAGAGGATGGCTATCGCTTGCAAGGTGATGGTCATCCTCCGGAACATATACTCAGACGAGATCAACCCAGGATCAAACAAGCCAGGTGTCAACAATTAACGCAAACACACGAGACTTCGAAGCCGAGCTTCAGGCACAGGAAGAGAGAAACAGCCGACCACAGACAGAGCTCAGCCCGGAAGCAACGGTCTTAACCGCAACAGCACTTTAGAAGAGGAGCAAACGCCGGAGAACTTTATATTATCTTTACCGCCAGACCTAGTGCTTTTCCACACCTCCGGCAACAGGACAACAAATAATACTCGCGTCCTGTCAACCTCCTCTTTCTCTTTTTTATTCAGAGGCAGCTGACTCGTAAGCAGCCCAGCCATTCGCCATAGAATCCAGAGTCGAAGTGAAAGACTTCGCCGGCTTAATCAGCTTTCTCCTGCCTTTCTCCCCCTCATTATTCCCTCTGTACTCCAGGTATTCGTACTTTATAACACCTAGACGCCTCAGCTTGGGAAGAATATTGTTCTTCAGGTTGGACTTGCCCTTCTCATGTCCCCACTTATCGAAACTGTTCAGTTTTTCAGAGTCTATCTCACCTTCGTCTTTCAGTTCCCGTAGAAATATCTTGGCGTACTTGTTCCTTTTAGGCGACTGCTCATGTGGGAAGAATAAATCAACTATTTTCTCCCAGTTCCACGCCCGCTCGCTCTTCTTGAACTTCTGAGTATCCCTGGGAATAGCTATAGAGTTTTTGGTTACAATGGTCGAGGTTTTCCTGGCCTCCTCATCGACAAACGGATGTTCTTCCGACATACAGTTTTCTTAACAAAGGAGGTATATGAATTACTGGTATCCAAGAATATCGTCAAGAGATTTTACTCTATAATCGCCGAGACCTACAGCCGAGAGGACTCCCTCCGGCCCGACCTCAGCACCGTATCTATCTATATGCTCCTCAAGAGGGTAAAGGTGGAAAACCTTGTCTTCCGGGAGGTCGCCCTCAATCTCTGCATCAACTACATCTTCCGGATCTCCTGAAAGGAATACACCTTCTTTATCGACAAACTCAAGGTAGTCGTCTACTTCCTCCGGCTTAATAACGTCGAACGGACCATTATAGTATTGATCCGGCTCCGATGTTAGAATGAACTTGGCGGCTTCAACCGGAAAACTGTTCCAAGATTCTTCATGGGCTGAAGGTAAAGTCCTTTCATAACTCCAGGGTTCAACGATACCGAAAGCGTAATCCATTAATCTGTAAGTTAATTATAGCTCAAATTTTATAGCTGTCAGTGGAATACAGCGATGTCAACTCCGGTTTCACCTGTAGATCTGAGATCAAAACCGGTAGAAGTCTTGTTGAAAACGCCTACTCTCTCCATACTACCTACAGGGGTGGCTGAAACTGTGTAACCGCCTTCGGAGCTTACTTTAGTTAAATTGACATGTTTGGCTTCACTGGTTAGATTGACAGAGGTTGTCCAGACTTCCGAGCTGCCCTCAACCTCCAGATCTCCTGTAACTTTAAGGTCCATCCTGTTCTGCTCACTCCCGATTACAGCAAGTCCGGTTTCATCCGCAACTGCACTTTTACCGAGAGCTAGAGAGTTCTCTGCGGCAGCTTTTGCGTTTCTTCCTATTGCGATACCGTTAGACTTCGCTGAACTCCCGGTTCAGCTCCTGGTAACTACCTGAGGAAATAACCTTGGAATTCTCCCTGTTTTTCCATGGCTTATCTATGTATGATCCTAGGAAGACAGTCTTTACAGTGCTGTCAAGGTTCTCCAGACTTTCAGACGAGTAGAACGTCAAAGCTTTATCTTTCTCAAGGGCTTCCGGTAGGGCTGTAAGCGCTTCCGAGGCAAGACCAGGATTTACAATATAGAGTTTCTCAAGGTCCGAGGAATTCTGGTAGACATCCTCATAGGAGTAACCGGTTTTCTCCCCCCCTATTCTTGAAGCCAGACCTGTAAAGCCTGTATTTTCTCTAGAATTAACCACAACAGCCGAACTGTTATACTCTGTTACAGCTCTCTCAGCCTCGCCGGGATTTCTCACCAGAAATTTCTCGCCAGGAAAAAACGTCACAGCAGATACAGTATCCTTCCAGTCCCCAGAGTTCAATATGTGAGCTTGCTCTGCACCAGCTAGGGGGAAAATCAGCACCGAAAATGCCAGTAGGCAAAAAACCAGCCTCAAAAACCGTTTGTCCATGATCTCCGCCATTAACTTATTTGAATTAGAAGATTATTAATTACCCTATGGCTCTAGTAGACTACGCCAGCCTTGCCTTATCCGCGGGCGCAGTTATATCCGCAGGAACCGTATATATCCTGCACAGAAGAAAGCTGAACGGGATTAAAGAAGAACTTGACCAAAACTCGAGGAGAATAGATGAAATACTTGAGTTCGAGGAAAGAGTATTTGACGAGGAAACCGACTTCGAGGAGTTCGAGGACGATCTATCCGACCTGTCGGAGCGCTTATTCCACCTCCTAAAAGATAAATACGATCTTGAGGTCACAACCTACGACGAGGCTATAGACAAGATTGAAGAAATGGAGGTAGAGGACGAAGACCGGAAGGAAGCCCTCAAAAGCCTTTTCGAGTACGTTACCGAGATAGATTACGGCGACAAGGAGATTTCAGAGGAGCAGAAAGCATTAATAAGACAGGCAGCTTTCAAGCTAATCAGAACAACGGGACCAGCCCTGCGTAGCCAAGAGCCAGATAGATAACCAGCAAGAGCTCGACCGATATAAAAAGAAAGCCTCTATCCGATATCCCGCTGCCATCGAAAACATCTGGAGTCGGTAAAGACGGTGTAGAGAACGATATATTCGGGATGCTTAATCTGTCCAGCATAGAACCTTTTTCCTCAATATCCTTCACCTGGACCTGCTTCTCCTGTTTTTCCTGATCGTCGAACAGTTGCTGGCTCACATTAACACCTCATACACAGTTATGATCGTCCAGGCAAATAAGATTAAAGGCAGCACAACAGGTGAGCTTCTGTCAGGAGCCCCTGACACATCGATCTTCATCGGATGGAAAGCCAGGGTTCTGTTCCCTTCCTTAACTGTAAGAGCTCCTGTACAGGTGAGCGCCTGATCTGCGGCCCGGTAATCAAACCTGAAGGTTTCCTGACCTCCTCCTTCAACCTGGTAACTGTCGGAATCAAACTGCCCGCATTCCTCGAGATTGCGGAAACCAAGTTCAGCATTTTCTATATCTACAGGACCTGAGTTCCTGACCAGAATACCTATCGTATGCTCCTCACCTGTCCTAGGGGTTAGATAGCTTGGCCCGCTCAGTATATCAAGGCTGATATCTGTTTCAGAAGGCTGTACAACCATATCAACAGGGGCTATGTCAAATGTGCTGCGGTTCCGGAAAGCTTGGAAGTTATGTGTGTATCTACCCACCTCAATCTCTTCTGAAGTTTCGACCAGGACCTGCACCTCTGCAGAATCACCCGGTGAAATAGGATCAACCGGCTCCGATACTATAGACCATCCTTCCGGCAGAGTAGCACCGACAAAGAACTGGCCGGACGAAATATCACCGTAGTTTTCCACCTCAAAACCTATTTCCGCGACTCCGCCTTTTGTAACAGTTACATTCTCTTCCGTAGCATTCAGATCCAGCATTATAGGTTCAGGAGACTGTGCTGGCGGAGGTGGAGGCGGGACTACTGTCTCCTCCACAACTCTCTCCTCAACCACTTCTTCCACCACTTCTTCCTCTCTAACAACCTCCTTCTCCTCTACTTCTTCCCCGAAAACAGCGAAGTATGAGAAATCCGAGACCTCGGTTTCACTGAATATAAGACGTTCGCTGGAGAGGTCAACCTTTACATTCTCCATCTGTTCGACCTCAAAGCTTCCATTAACCTGTTTTATATGCATTATATCAGTCGGTTCGACGCCGGTATCGTTCACAGGCGGATAGTAGAAACCTATGTTCTCGGCAGAACCATTGCCCTGGTCAGATGCCTGTATTGACAGGTTCAACGGTTTCAGTTCTGTCTGTCCTGTAACCTGCTGTGAAATACTTGCTGGAGCGACATCCAGATTTCTGTACATACCTGCCACTTCAACGCTTCCCACGCGGAAAGTATCCATATTAACGCTTGCGTTTCTCGAGCTTACCATCAGGTTACCAAGACTGTTAAGATCCCAGATCTCCAGATCGGAGTCTGAGGTGTTAACGGCGGTTTCCGCGTCTATCTCGGCTTTCATTATCTCGCTTGACGAGGAATCACTGGCGCAAACCCCGTTCTCAAAGCCGCTTATCTCCGCTCCTCGCAGATATTGCCGATCGTCGTTCATCCGCACCCCGCATTTTCCAGAGCCGGAGACCGACTGGTGCAGCATATCAACCATCAGGTCCTGTGAGGTCAGGTTCAGACATGAAGCTGTAGAGCTGGAAAGTGCTCCGTCTTCAACATATGTAGATCCGTTGTAATCTATCTCTCCGCATCCAGAAATCGGTTTCCCGGAACTCAGAAAATTAATCGAGTAGGCATTGTCTTCGTGCACATATGTCGGCAGAATAAACTCCTGGCTGCATTTCCCACCATCGTGACAGCTTTGATATCTTTCACCATTATACTGCAACCCGTCAATAGGTGCTATAAACACGGGAAGTTCGGAACCGTTACGGGTAAACTTTCCAAGATAGAGAGTTACACCGCTGCTCAGAACTGCCTTGGAGAGGTTAATATGCTGGTTTTCCAGCATAACGGTTTCGCTTTGTGTAAATGTTTCATCCGGAGTATCTGTTATGTTAGCGTAGTCAGGGTAGAAAGCCGGGAAGTCTTCTTCTCCGAAAATACCGTTTTTCTGGAGATCCCCTGGTTCAGGGCTGGAAATATTGGAGACCTCAACTTTCTGGTTATACGGTGCGAAGGCGAAGTAAAAACCTCCACCGCTAAGCCCTTTCAGGTCTGTATCAATTACTTCCCCGGTCTGGGAGCTATCAAAAGTCAGTTGGCCGACCTTCTGATCTAAAATACCGTCTCCAAACCTGTTCACGTCCCCAGATATACCTATCCAGTTCTGGCTGGCCTGCTGGGAGGCGAGATCTTTCTGCTCTATATTTCCACCATCAAGATCAATCTGATATCCGGACACGGTCAACGTCAACAGCAGAACCGTTAAGACGAGCTTAGAAATTTTGAGTCGGGACACCATAGTTAATTTAACGTTTCTCCGCATTAAATATCTGATTTCAGCCCTCGGAAAGCTCTATCCATATCTGGAAACTGGTAGCGGATTGGTCTGTACCGTTCTCCGGGAGCAGAACCTGATAGTTAGCCTGCTGACCGTCAAAGGCCTCTCCCTCATCTACCTCACCTGCGAAAAAACCGTTTGAACCGTCATGAAGATACCCTGTTCCCCAGTAAGGCTGACCTGACGAGTTAGACGTCATGGCTGCAGGAACGTTCTCTATAGTATTCTCCTGATAGACAGTATCAATATTAATTGAGGAGTTAAAGGTGTTTACTCCGTCAGATTTGTTCCCGAGGAAGCTGTATTCGTTGAGCAGAAGCGATTTATTGCCAGGTTTCCAGTTAGACGTGAAGTTTATTGCCTCTTCAGAGAAGTAAATATGGTTTACCTCGCTTGAATCCCATTCAAATATTGGATTCTGGCTTCCTACCGCTCTAACACCTGAAACCTGGCCGTAAACACCCGCCCAGTTATTTGTGCTTTCAACCCAGAAAACATCCAGAGAGGTTAAAGCGCCTGAATCCGTTACAACATCGCCGGAAGCAAATCCTAGCACCGCAGTAAAAAATACGAAAAAAGACAGGAATGCAGTCGCCAGATGCATGAAAAAGAAACTAGTTTCACATAAAATTAAAGCTACCTCAAGATCTCTATATCTTAAAATATTTCACACAGAACTTCTCCAGTATGAGCTACGATGAACTCTCCCGGGAACAGCTTGAAGAAGCCCTGAAAACATTAGAAGAGGAAGTAGACGAGCTGAAAGAGGAGAAAAAAGACTGGGAGGAGAAAGCAAAGAAAGTAAAGGCAGACTTCGAGAACTACAAGAAAGACGAGAGTGAAAGAAAGCAGAGATGGAAGAAAGAGGCCGAAAGAGATCTGGCCGAAGAAATGATCGAAATCATGGATAACCTTGAGAGGGCGATAGCCTCGGCAGATGAAGACTCCGGAGTGGTTCAGGGTGTGAAAATGGTCGCCGACCAGCTATACGATAAACTGGAGAAGAAAGGGCTTCAGAGAATAGAAGCCGAAGGAGAAGAGTTTGACCCTGAGCTACACAAAGCGGTCGATACAGAAGAGCATGAAGATGAAAACAAGGTGCTGAAGCAGAAACGGAAAGGATACATGTTCGACGATGAAGTTCTCAGAGAAGCAGAAGTAGTAGTATCCAAAGATGGAACCGAATAAAGCATATTTCCTGACGGACCATCTAGCAGGAGTTTTTCTCCGACCTGCTTTAAAAATTTTTAATGTTGTGATTAAAACTGTAACATAGGTGTAAACTAAAAATGGGAAAGATAATCGGCATCGACCTCGGTACGACAAGAAGCGCAATGTCAGTCATTGAAAACGGAGAACCAAAAATTCTGGAAAATAGTGAAGGAGAACGGATAACACCGTCAGTAGTGGCTTTTGACGGTGGAGAAAGACTAGTCGGTAAACCTGCTAAGAACCAGATGCTAACCAATGAAGAGAACACAGTCAAGTCAATCAAACGACACATGGGAGAAGAATATACTGTAGAGCTTGAAGGAGAAGAATACACCCCACAGCAGATCTCCTCAATGATACTCCAGAAACTGAAGAACGATGCCGAAGACAAGCTAGGAGAACAAGTTGAGAAAGCAGTGATCACAGTTCCAGCCCACTTCGACGACACACAAAGACAGGCAACAAAAGACGCAGCGGAAATCGCCGGGCTTGAAACAGAGAGAATACTGAACGAACCTACCGCAGCATCCCTAGCATACGGACTTGATGACGAAAGAGACCAGACAGTACTAGTCTACGACTTCGGAGGCGGGACCTTCGACGTAACAGTCCTAGAAATGGGGGACGGAATCTACGAAGTACAGTCAACAGAAGGAGACAACGACCTGGGGGGAGATGACTTCGACCAGGAAATAATTGACTGGGTGCTCGAAAAATTCGAAGACGAAAACGGTATCGATCTATCCGAAAACGACGAAGCCCTACAGAGAATAAGAGAAAACGCGGAGGAAGCTAAGAAAGAACTCTCCTCCAGAAAAAGCACAAAGGTCAATATCCCGTTCATCCATCAGGAAGACGGCGAAACATACAACATAGACTACGAGCTTACAAGAAGCAAATTCGAGGATCTGGTCGAAGACCTGATCCAGAGAACAACAGATCCAACCGAGACAGCAATTGAAGACGCAGGAATCGACAAATCCGATATCGACGAAGTCATTCTGGTCGGAGGAACAACACGAGTTCCGGCTGTTCGAGAGCATGTCCAGGCTATCACAGGACAGGAACCGAACAAGGAAGTCAGCCCGGATGAAGCTGTTGCACAGGGTGCAGCAATCCAGGCCGGATCGATCTCTGGAGAAATGGATGATATCCTACTGCTAGATGTCGCACCGCTCTCGCTAGGAGTAGAGGTGAAGGGAGGGCTAACCGAGACACTGATCGAGAAAAACACCACCATCCCTGCAGAGGAATCCAAGACATTCACCACGGCACAGAACAACCAGTCGATGGTCACTGTCCATGTCGTGCAGGGTGAACGAGAGATGGCAAAAGACAACAAGTCGCTCGGTCAGTTCAACCTCGAAGGACTACCGCCAGCACCAGCAGGACAGCCAAGAATCGAGGTAACCTTCGAGATCGACTCGGACGGAATCCTCAACGTATCCGCAAAAGAACAGGAAAGCGGGGAAGAAGCATCAATTACAATCGACGACGCATCTAGACTTGATGAAGACGAAATCGAAGATATGAAAGAAGAAGCAGAGAAACACGAGGAAGAGGACAAGAGAAGAAGAGAGTTCATCGAAGCGAAGAACAAGGCAGATTCCGCCATCAGTCAAGCAGAAACACAGATAGACGAACACAGAGACAAAATTGACGACGAATCAATCATAGAATCAGTAGAAGATGCAATCGAAGAGCTAGAGGAAGAAAAAGAAGAAGCAGAAGAAATGGACGATCTAGAAGCCGCAGCCGAGAAGATTGAAGACGCAATCGAAAAACTTCAGGAAGAGCTCCAGGAAATCGGTAAAGAGATTTACGGCGACCAGGCCGGAGGACCCGGCGGGTTCGACCCCAGCAACATGAGCGAGGAAGACCTGAAAGAAGCAGCCCAGAACATGGGAGGAGCAGCAGGAGGAGGAGGAAACCCTGCAGGAGACGATGAAGTAGTCGACGCCGACTACGAAGAAGTAGACGAAGAGGACGAGGAGAAAGAGGAATAATGTCCTCCGGAACCTCTTCCTTTGTCGGAACGGTCGTTGACCTAGAAGATATGGCTTCATACCAGGGGGCTGTTTATACCAAGATGGCAACGTTAGAGACCTCCTACGGGGAAGAGGTAAAGATTTTCGATAAAGATGGTCTGCTAGAAAAGGAAGATATTGGTGAGGAAAAAGAGCTATCCATATCCGCATTAGTAAACGCGGTTAGAGAAGCGGAAGACAGTAACGGATTGAAAAGGGCTAAAGAAACATCAGACAATTGGCACTATAACATCACAGGGACTACCGAACACCTGGAAAAAGATGATAGCGATACAGAAATCATCCTACAAGTCAACGAAAACCTCAGGTTGGACGCTTCCATCCCGCACAGCGAGCTTGAGGATCTCTCCAAAGGTGACAGGATACAGCTAATAAATTCACGCCTAGATCTGGAGAAGGTGATAAGCTAATGCCGAAAGAATACTACCAACTCCTTGGAGTTTCTGAAGACGCAAGTCAGGAGGAGATCAAGAAGGCTTACCGGAAGAAAGCCAAAAAATACCACCCAGATTCTAATTCCGAAACTGCTGACGAGGAGAAGTTCAAGAAGATAAACAAGGCCTACGACGTTCTATCTGACGAGGATAAGAGGAAGAAGTACGATCAGTTCGGAAAGCAGGGGGTAGAAGGTCACGCCGGAAGAGGTCAGAGGAGAGCAGCGCAGAACTTTCAGGATATCTTCGAGCAGATATTTGGTGGCGGCGGATTCGGAGGTTCAAGACAGAGAAGTAAAGGAGAAAACCTCAAGATGCACACCACAATCTCCCTAGAAGAAGCATATACCGGTGTAGAGAAGACTTTCGAAGTTGAACGGAAAGTCGAATGTTCGGAATGCAGCGGTACCGGAGCTGAAAACGAAAATACTACAACCTGTTCAAGATGTAGCGGTAGAGGAAGAGTGGAACAGGTTCAAAGAACACCTCTAGGGAGAGCTAGATCAGTAACGGAATGCCCTGAATGTGAAGGCCGGGGCGAAATACCTGAGGAGAAATGTTCAGAATGCAGCGGCGAGGGATTAGTCGAGGAAAAAAGCAAGATAACCGTCGATATACCGGCGGGGGTGAAGGATGGCCAGAGATTAAGACTTTCCGGTGAAGGAAACAGATCGATATCGGGAGAAGCAGGTGATCTATTCCTGTATGTCAACCTAGAAGAACATGACGTCTATGAGAGGAAAGACAACGATCTGTTCACAACCCTAACAGTCGGTATCGGTGACGCAGTCCTGGGAACAGAGGTAGAGCTAGAGCATCCGGAATCGGATATTCAGGTCAAAATCCCTGAAGGAACTCAGCCCGGCCAGGTGCTGAGGCTGGAGGGGAAAGGAATGCCTGCGCAGAGAAGAAGACGGAGAAAAGGAGATCTATATATTAAGATAGATGTTCACATTCCTGAAGAAGTGACTGATGAGCAGAGAGAAGTTCTAGATGGGATGAGAGAAAAAGGCGAGAAAGATAAATCGTTCTTCGAGACCGTCAAGGACTTCGTCAGCTAGACCATCGCCTTGATGTAAGGGATGGCGTACATTATCGCGACGCCGATCGAGAATACTACCAGGTGCTGAAACCAGTTCTCGCTTCCCTTGAAATCCGGAAGAAGATCACTTCCCGCGATGAACACAAAGTTGCCTACTACCAGCGGAAGCAGGATTGGAACTGTTGAGGCAGAAATCTGGGAAATCCCGAGAACCAAGGCTGCCCCGATGAACATGAATGCGCTGATACCGATGTTGACTCCTAACGCCTTCAGCTTGGAGAAACCGTAGTCAACCATTACACCGAAATCTCCCAGCTCCTTTGGAATCTTGTGCGCGATTATGGCGATTGTAGCTGCAATACCTGCTGAGGTCGAGGCAAGGAAGCTTGTGGCGATCAGAACTCCGTCCAGAATGTTATGTACGGAGTCTCCCGCAGCCAGCACATACGGCAGCGGTTCTTTATGCTCACCGCTGTGGTGACAGTGCCAGTGTATAATCTTCTCAAGCAGGAATGAGCCCATCATACCTGCGATAATCAGTAAACCTGTTATTCTGCCATAGCTGAACCTGTTAGCTAGTCTAAAAACTAGATGTATGAATACTCCTCCGAATATTGTGCCTGCTGAGAGGGAAATCAGGTAGGGTGTAATCCTCTCGAAATCGTCATTTGATATGTAGAGGAAAAATGCGCCTGCTGCTGAGAACAGGGAGGCCAAAACTAGGCTTGCAAATATATTTGTCTGGACCATACCCACACAGTTTCTTATTAACTTTTTAAAGAATACTATTAATTCGGTTTTATGGAAATAATAAGTCTCTCCCTTGATGAAGAAACACTGGAAAAAATCAACAGGATACAGGAGGAAAGCAGCTTCAACGGGAGAAGCGAACTGATAAGAAAAGCAGTCGAGAAGCTGCATCAGGACACCCAGAACAACCAGAAACTGGAAGGAGATCTAAACGCGGTAATTGTTACAAGACATCCGCACCGACGTGAGCAGAAAATAGCGGAGATAGCTCACGAATACGATGACGTTATCACAACCCAGCTCCACAGCAAGCTGGACGGGGAAAACTGTCTGGAAGTATTCCATACACACGGAGCTGCTGACCGGGTCATCAAGTTCTACAACGAGCTTGAAGGAAGCAAGAACACGGAATCCGTGAACATCCTCCCACAGAATTAATACCTGAGGAGAACAAACAGGGAAAACATGAAACTCGCACACACCATGCTCCGGGTATCCGATCCGGAAAAAGTTATCGAGTTCTACGAGGAAGCATTCGGTTTTGAACTTAGAAGAAAATCAGAGCAGGAAACATTCACGCTCTACTTCCTGGGATCTGAAGATCAGACCGCTGAACTTGAGCTCACATATAACCACGGTGAAGACGACAAGTATGACAAAGGTGAGGGATTCGGCCACATCGCGATCTACACAGACGAGGATCAATCTCTCCAGGAAGCATATGAGAAAGCTGTTAAAGCCGGAGGAGAAGACTATAGACCTCCGGAGGAGTGTCCTGGTAATTATGCGTTCGTGAAGGATCCGGAAGGATACGAGGTCGAGATACTCGGCAGGAGCAATCCCTAGCCGAGCTAAAACATTTTCCTCTTATACATAGATTGCGATCGCTTTACCTATTCTCTCGAAAATTCCCATGTTGGATCCCGGCACTTTCTGAGAGATTCTTGAAGTGAGCTCTTGACCTGACCTGATTGTAAACGATCGGGAGTCACTTCCATCAGCCGATTCTGCTCCCACAGTGAAGCCGTGAATACCCTCCTCTACAGACTGCTCGAAGCAGGTCGATCTTGCGGTTCTCTGTGCTACTTGCTGACCGCTCTTGCTCAGAGTTATGCTAGGAGTCGTTCCTCCTTCTGTTTCAACGCATATCTCGAAGTTTTCACCCGGACTTACATGTACCGGATAACCAACTGATGTGATCTCCAGTTCGTCTTCTGCTTGAGTCGGCGGAACCTCTTCCCCGTCAACTCTGAGAAGGAGTTCCTGGGAGTCGAAATCTGTTTCAACTCTTACAGTTTCGTAGCCAGGTTCTCCAGCTGTGAAAGTTCTGCTGAACTCTCCGTAAGTGCCGAACTGGTCTACATGCTGGCCATCAATGTATATATCGACCTGCTCTCTGTCAAGGGTTCCAACTTCCCCTTCTACACGGAACTCTTCACCAGTATTTACTCTGTCCGGATTCAGGGATACATCTAGGTACTCGACTGTGAAGTCAACTCCAGGTATTAACCAGCGGCCGCCGGAACCTCCATCAGACTGAGTCGGAGTATCTGTCCCTCCATCATCTGTATCACCATCTCCAGGATCTGTCTGATTCCCGTCATCCCCATCGCCAGGGTCGGTTTGATTGCCATCGTCTCCATCGCCAGGATCGGTTCCGTCACCAGGATCTGTAGTATTATCATCGCCGTCACCCGGGTCAGTGGTACCGCCGTCATCAGGCTCATCAGTTGTACCGTCACCACCTGTTCCATCATCCGTGCCGTCGGTTCCATCATCGGCTGTTCCGTCGTTAGTATCACCTTCATTATCAGCGTCTCCACCTGTAGGAGAATCAGTATCTCCTGAACCGGTGTCACCTTCATTATCGGCGTCACCGCCTGTAGGGCTATCCGTTGAATCATCTGTAGAATCGTCTGTGGAGCCGTCGCTACCTGAATCTCCGGTAGAGCCGGAATCAGAACCGTCCGTACCATCGTTAGTATCGCCTTCATTATCAGCGTCGCCACCAGAAGGATAGTCAGAGCCTCCAGATCCTGTATCGCCTTCGTTGTCGGCGTCGCCACCGACTATCGCGACCGACATCCCCGCAATCATTATAATTGACAAGAACAATGCAAGGAACGCTGCAGCTTTAGATTCTGAAGGTTTCAAAACTATCACCTAACCCCAATTGAGGACTCTTTCCCAATTATCATCTAGGACGGGTTCATCTTCTTCGTAGGATGACACCACATCTAGCGGATAATCAGCCAGTTCATCTTTTCTGCCTTTCTCGTGTGCATACTCCATCATTTCTCCCCACGAAACGTCTAGGTATTCTATGTTTTCCTCTATACTCTCGTCCTCTTCCGTAATAAACTCTGCGTAAGGTCTCGGCAGCTCTTTGACTTCCGCATCTAGATCCTGAGCCATTGAGACAATCAGGTGCTGATCCTCTTCGGAATAGAAGTCGTCATCAGGGAATGTATCAGTTTCAAACTCCTGAATTATTCCCTCTCCTGTTGTATCACCAAATATCAGATCACCGCTTTCCTGGATCCCGAAAAATGTATTTTCAGTCGCACCATCCATAATAACGTCCGGTGACAAATTGAATTCGGCTTCCCCGTAAGGCTCACTGGCGTTTATGGTAGTGCTGTAAATCTCCTCCTGTGTAGGTGTTGGTTCAGGAGTCTCTGTTGGGGTTGGCGTAGCCGTTGGTGTGGGAGTCTCAGTAGGTGTTTCGGTAGGAGTTGCAGTTTCTGTTGGCGTATCTGTTACGGTCCCAATAGGCGTTTCATTTGTAGGGTTATCTGCCTTTCCTCCCTTTATACCGTATCTATCCCATTCTCCATCTTCAACATAGTCTCCAGCAACTACTATTCCTCCTAGAGCAGTTGCAGCTCCTGCTAAAACCTTTCTTCTGTCAATACCTGTGGATTCTCCTGTAATGTCTTCTTTCTTTCCCGGTTCTTTGCTCATAGATATCAAGCCTCAGTTCTAGAACTCATGTCTAGCCCTTGTTCGCTGATTTGCCAGTCGTCTTCAAGCCCGGTGTATTCCACCATCTCCTGAACGTATTCGGAGACTTCTTTTCCTTCCTCTACATCTACGTACTCTGAGACTGCGTTTTGTGCAAGCTCTGACATTCCTTCTCTGTATTCCTCGACTGTTTCTCTCATGTAGTCAACTTCTTCCTCGCCGAGTACTTCTGAGAATCTCTCGTATGCTTCTTCGATCTGGTCGACACCCTGGTCGATCTGCTCCATGTAATCTGCAAGAACTTCAAGCTGTTTCTCCAATGTCTGTTCTGCGACAGCCTGTACGGATTCCTGTCTTGCTGTGTTTTCTGGCACCAGTGTTTGAGAGTAGTTTTCATGATTTACTGTCTCTATTCCTCTTTCCACAACTACGCTAGCTGCTTCAGCGGTTTCTGCAAACTTGTCAAACATGTCCTGTGCTCCTTCTGAAGCCTTCTTGATATTCTCCTTTGCGTCATCGTGGTACTGTGCAGCGGTTTCTGCAGCATGTGATTCGTATGCTGCTTCTAGGCCTCTAAGTGATCCCAGGTGTTCGTCGAGAAGTTCAACACCGTTCTCTGTCATGTCTTGGCTCTCGTTCAGATTTCCAGTTCTTTCACCAGCTCTTGATTCATTAAGTCTATCAGAACGCACATCTTCCGGCGAATGATCTGCCGGAACATTCGTGAGAAGCTCGTCTAGGAGACCTTCCTCTGCGTCTCTTTCTCCACCACGGAGAATTTCTCTGGCTTCCTTGGCATCCCGAATCTGTTCTCTAACTGCGGTGGTTTTGTTATCAATTTCATCTAGGTATCCATCCAGATCTGCACTCTCGATACCGGTTGAGCCAAGCCCTTCTACATCTGCCTTCAGGTCAACATCAAGACTATTCTCATGACCTACGTCAGCAAAACTCACATTAACATCATAATTTACCAAATCACGTGTCCATCTTTCCTTTTCTGTGGGGCCGCGGCTTTCACCCCTCTTTGTTTCAAACCGCCCTTCATTATCCTCGATTGCAGGTACTAAACCTTTATCCGATCCGCTCTCGCTTACTATAGAATCTCTTGCATTTGTTGCATCCTTATCTACGCCTTTTAACCAGTCTGATCTCCTATCTAATCCAAACATTTTGTGTGCACCTAGGTACTACTTTGGACTAAAACTTTATATTTATCACTAGGTAATAGCACAGGTTTTCAGCTCCGTAAACTCTCTTCCGGATAGTGTTTCTCATACGAACATTCAATGTTATTAAATACTTATTGGTGCAACTATTTAGTTAAATTGAGATAGTTGAGAGTGTAAATAAAATGAACAACCAGCAGAAATACGAAACTGCAATCCTTCAAAGGATGGCAAGCTTCAGCACATATATTCAGAGAACCAATGAAACAGAAAAAGAAGCAATAGAGAGAGTTTACGATGAACTTAGAGTAGGATTGATGTTTCTAGAATATGCTGGAGATCACGAGGAGCTGGGGGAAGAAATCGGTATATACCTTGAACCAGGTATCGAACCTGATTACAAGCCTGATGCATTTGATCCTGCAATCAATTTTGAAGGGAACGGAACAAGCTATGAAGGACCTTAATGAGTGTTCATCTAGAAAACACACTCGCCCAGACATTTCTTCGGGAATGGCCAAAAATTACAGGCTCTATAAAGGCAATTTACGCCGTTTTCAGGTTTAACGGTTCAGAAGATTGATCGCAGTTTACAAAACTGCACCTAGTACAGCTTGCTAAACTAGGGACAGAGAGTCTAAAACATCCAAAACAAAGAAGGTATGTTAGCAGATTGAAGATTCAGCCTGGAAGTCAGAGGGAGAAAATATACCTTCTTTATTATAGTGCGGATCTCGCTCGCGACCCCTTGGGTAAGTGCGAAAGATATATCCAGAAACGTATACTTGTATAGTTGCGATATACCTTCTTTATGCCAGCATAATTCTCAAGATTCAACGAGTGTTCAAACAAACCAAACACTCATTTGCCGTTTGTTTCAGTATGATCATTCAAGACCCGAAGCACTATATCGCGGTTATTCTCGGTATAGAGTATATTGGCAACACCCTCTTCTGATTCTGTAACCGAAACACCAAGAGCCATCTGGTCGAATACCTCCTTCAGGCGGTCGAGAAGCCTGCCGTCTCCGTGTATGATAAATCTCTCGCCGTCATCCTGGATCTTCGTTATCTTCATGAGAACTTCTTGCTGGCGGTTCTTTTTACCGTTTACCGAGGTTGTTCGTTTAGTTTGAACTCTCAAATATTGTAGTAATTTCCTTACGGTGAAGACAAAAGGTTTTTAATAAGTTTGAATGTTCGTTAAAACCAAACATAGGATAAACATCAGATGTGAGTCAAAACAGAGCTATTTATCATTTGGAGAGAGGTGAACGGGTATGGATTACGATCTAAGGAACATAGTTTACCGCGGAGACAGCGGAGGACAAGTTGTAGATGACGGCTTAACCAAACTGACCTACGACATGGAGACCATCTCCCGGGGCACCAGCAACTGGGGTGTGAGCGATGGAAACGAGTTTTCAGTTGTGAGAGAAGATGGCACCGGTTTCTTCGCCAGCGAATTAGAACTAGATGATTTCACCGGTGTGATGTATATCAGCGCGAGACCTCCAACCGATGAAGAAATCACAAGGATACTTGAGGAATATGAGGAAAGAGGACTAGAAGAGATGGCCGAACGTGAGAAGGAGTGGCAGAACTATCTTCAGGGCATCTTCATAGATACTTCAAGAAGAAAGTTCGAAGATGTGAGTGATTTCGCCAGCAAAGCAGAGAATATACTGGAAAGCCGTGACCAAGGGCAGGTGATGGAAGGTGTTTCGAAGATATACAGCGACGAAGAGCCTGGATTCTGAACCTTTGGAACTGTTTAAATAACTTGTAATCGAACCTCATATGTGATCTAAAGATGGAATTCTCTATCTCGAAAATGAAGGAAATGATCAAGAACCAAGGAGACAAAAGAGTTTCAGAGGACGCGGCCGAAGAGCTGGGGGAGATCCTGGAGATGTTCGCAGGAGACCTAGCTGAAGAATCAGTGGCTGTAGCCAGAGAAGACGGCCGGAAGACGGTCAGAGGCGAAGACGTCAAGGAAGCCCTCAAATAAACCTGTTTTTCTCTTTTTTACAATCTGAAAACACCACGGATTTAAGTCTTCCAGATCAAGTTTTGAGTATGAAACCGGAACAAATAATCGAAAAGATAGTAGAGGAAACAGACCTCGACGAAGACGAAATAGAGGAAAAAGTAGAAGAAAAGATGGAAGAGTTTGAAGGCCTCGTATCTGAGGAGGGTGCAATCCATCTAGTTGCAAAGGAAGCAGGAGTACAGATAGCGGAGTCAGGCGATCAAGCCCTAAAGATCGAAAACATTGTTCCGGATATGAGAAAGGTCAACCTAAAGGCCCGTGTAACCAATATTTCTGACATCAATACCTTCGAGAGAGACGACGATGAAGAAGATGGAAAAGTCCGGAACATGACTCTCGGCGACGATACAGGAACTATCCGTTTAACCCTGTGGGATGAACAGACGGAGATCGCCGACAAAGTGGATGAAGGTGATGCAATAGGTGTATCCGGCGCCTACACAGTTGAAGACAACCAGGGTAACGCAGAGCTAAGGCTTGGAGACTCCGCACAAGTGAAGATGGTTGACGACGAAGAAGTACCTGAAGTTGAAACTTCTGGTGGAAGCGGCGGAGTAACCGAGGCAACAATTAGAGAAGTACGGAGTAAGAATGCAGAGTACAAGGTAAAGGGCATGGTGATGGATGTATACACCAGCAGCCCGTTCTACTCAACATGTCCGGAATGCGGGAACACAGTTAGAGAAGACGATGACGGAGAGTATGTATGTGAAGAACACGGAGAAGTTGAACCGGATAAAGCACTAGCGATCTCTATCGTAGTCGATGATGGAACCGGGAATACCCGTGTAGTAATGTTCCGGGATCGCGCCAGAGAACTTCTGGACATCGATGAGGAAACCGAGAAAGAAGGAGATATCGAAGCTGTAGAGAAGGCTGCGGCAGATGTAATAGGAAAGAAGATTGAACTCGAGGGAAGAGCACGATACAACGATTACTTTGGGACTCTTGAGCTTATTGCAAACAGCTTTGAAGAGGTAGAGACGGAAGACGAGCTTGAAGACATGATCGAGATGCTTGAAGCCTGAAAACTATATTACTTAAACGAAAAGACGCAAATTTCTGAACAATAGCAAAGGGGAGAATAACATAATGACAGACGACAACGAAAAAGACTTGGTAGACCTGAAAGGAGTAGGGGAAAAGACAGCAGACAAACTCAAAGAAGCCGGCTACGACGACTTAATGTCGATCGCCACAATGAGCTCAGGCGATCTCGGAGAAGTAGCAGATCTAGGAGAGAAGAAATCACAGAAAATAATAACAGCAGCAAGACAGGAACTCGACCTTGGTTTCGAAACCGGGAAAGACAAGTACGAAACCCGGAAAGACATGGGCCGCATCACAACAGGATGTGACGATCTGGACGAAATCCTGGGTGGAGGAGTTGAAACCCAGAACATCACAGAGTTCTACGGAGAGTACGGATCAGCCAAAACACAGATCTCACACCAGCTATCCGTTAACGTACAGCTTGAAGAAGGAGAAGGCGGACTCGGAAAAGGCGTAGTATACATAGATACAGAAGACACATTCATCCCAACAAGAATAGAACAGATGGCGGAAGCCAAAGGACTTGACGTCGAGGAAACACTCGATAACATCCACGTGGCCCGAGCATACAACTCCGACCACCAGATGCTGCTAGCTGACGAAGCACAGGACATCTGCCAGAAAGAAGACATCGGACTCATAATTGTCGACTCCCTGACAGCACAGTTCCGAGCAGATTATGTCGGAAGAGGGGAGCTTGCACCGAGACAGCAGAAACTCAACCGCCACATGAACACACTTCTCAGGTTAGCAAACTCACATAATGCCGCAGTAGTTGTAACCAACCAGGTCATGTCCAACCCTGACCAGATGTTTGGAGACCCAACCAAAGCAATCGGAGGACACATCGTTGCACACAACTCTGCAGTAAGAGTATACCTGAGAAAAGGCAAGAAAGACAAAAGAGTAGCTCGGTTGGTCGACTCACCTTACATGCCTGAAGCCGAAGCAATCTTCAAGGTAGCTGACGAAGGAATAATCGAGGATTAATTAACTCTTTCAAAAAGCCCGAGGGAAACTCCCTCGGCAAACCTCAACACTTCCAGACCTTCTTTTTCCAGAGCATGTGCTATTTCTATGATCTCATTATCAAATCTAACAGATATCAAACTAACAGCTATCAGAGAGCCTGAAGAAGCCATAAAAACAAGACTCTGAGATGAAGCCAGACTACTACCTGCAAGGTTCAGCGCAAATATTCCAGGGAACCTCCCAAAGGTTGCAACTAAAACTAATTTCTTGAAATCTATCTCGGTAAGACCGGCAATAAAGCAGAGAGCATCATCCGGGAAGCCCGGGAGAACAAAAAGAACCGCATAAGGCAGTATACCTTTACTCTCCGAAAACCTCCGGAACTTTGTAAAGACCTCGTCCTTGACAAAGTAATCCACCAGTATACGGCCGTATCTGCGCGAAACATATATAGCAAGAAAGCTTCCCAGAAAAGCACCGATCATGCTGTAGGCTGTTCCGTTCACATAACCAAAGATATAGCCAGCTATACCAGGAACAACCGGTGGAAGTGGGGCCAGAAGCACCTGAGTGAACTGCATCCCAATAACAACCAGAGGACCCAGAATTCCGAAAGAACTCACAAAGGCACGTAGCTCGGTTGGACTGGAAAAGAACTCAATATAAGGTGCAAGATAGAAATAAGCCAGTAGAACAAAAATCAGAGAACCAGCGATCAAGCCGATGAATTCATACTTCCTTCTGGCGGACTCAAAGACCTCCATAAACCAAGGTTTAAGCAGGGATTAAATAAAACAATTCGCTAATTAGCTTATGATCCAGAAACTTTCTGACAGGATCAAGAACTCCAAGGCCTATGTTATTTTTCCCTGGAAACTATCAGCGATTTTTCTGGCAGTAGGGCTGCTCGCAGTCGGTTACAGTCATTCTCCACCAGGTGTTTATGTCAATATTTTCTACATCTCATTTGCAAGCCTGGGAGGGATAGGGCTCTGGATCCAAAGGTCTATAGATACGGAGAAAGCCAGATACTATTTTCTAGCCCTGAGCAGCTTCTTTCTGACGGTGGCGGGTTTGAGAGCGTTTGTAGGTTTTGCAGGTATCGGAACACCTAGAAGCGTGGGGCAGATCGGACCTTTCGTAATCGAGCAGTTATGGATAGGCGGAGTTCACCTCCATCACTACTTTCTTGCGCCGTTATTCTTGGCCTGGGCCTACTTCGGCTTCGGCGATCAATACAGAAAAAAAGCAATTCTGTACGGTATAGGTGCAGGGCTACTCATGGACGAAATGGGTATAATACTGGCAGGGCCTCCCTACTACAACATCTACTCCTATCCTGCGATAATAATAACACAAATTTTACTCTTAGCGGTTATTCTCAGAGAAAAACACAAATAGTTCAGGAAAAATCTGTCTTTACTCCAGGAGGCTTCCAACAGTTTCGTTGATGGTTGAAGCTACTTCGTGTTCCGGGAAATCATCCTCGGACAGACCAGAGATTCTGTTATCTTTTTTCCTCTCCATATCCTCTAATTCATATACGCCTTTAACCTTGACCTCATATTCGTTCTGGTGTCCTCCAACGCTTCCATAGGTGACTTTAAGAGAAAGTTCATCGGTTTCCAGCATCGCGTTGACATCCCAGATATGGATATCAATACTGTTTAACTCATACTCTTCAATACCATAATCTTCCGCTACTTCTTGCAGAACCTCCTCTACAAATCCCTGATAATCCATCTTAAACGGGAAGATCAAATTATATCGTCTTCTGAAACTATCACGAAGTCGCCGATGCTTCTGACCGCTGAGAACGGTACGATATTTCTTCCTTTCCGGTCTTCCTGAAGTTTTACATCGTCAATATGCTCTGTGGTGTTAGAGATCAGCAGGTTCATAAGTTCTCCTGTGTCTCCGACAAATGAGATGTCTTCTACTTCTCCGTATTTTTTACCGTGTTCTTCCGAAACGATTGTTTTGCCAACGATCTGTGATCCTCGAGGTCTATCAGCCATTTTTGCTCCTCCGTAACATGTTTTTATGGCCGAGACATTAAAAGTTTACATGGCGCGCGTCTTCTCGGCGATCGATGTACAGAACGATAAACTTCTTGACGAGCTAGCTGAAGTACGCGACCGGATGGATCTAGGCTTTTCTCCTGTAGAGAAAGAGAAAATGCACATTACGCTCCAGTTCTTCCGGGATATAGATGAAGAGGATATAGATGAACTGAAAGGCGCGATGGAAAAAATCAATCTCGATCCTTTTACAGCGGAAGCTTCAGGCGTAGGTTGTTTTCCATCCCGGGAATACATACGGGTCATATGGGCAGGTTTAAACCAGGAGGAAAAATTCCACAGGATCTACAACCAGCTTTCATCCCATACAGTGGCTTCAGATAACAAGCACGACTTCAAACCACACATTACCTTGATGCGTGTCAAAGACGTAGGGAAGAACGAGAAGAGAAAACTCCAGAAAATGGTGCGTGAGTTCGAAAACCATTATTTCAGCGAACTGGAAGTGAGTAAGGTCAAACTTTTCCGGTCCGACCTAAAACAGGGTGGTTCAAGATACAGGGAGTTACACAGCTACGATCTCTGAAACATCGGGAGCTGTATTTTATCTGTCTGGTGCTGGCTGTAGCCGGGCTGAGTTTGATCTATGTGGCAGGGGAGAACATCGAGCCGGAGACGGTAGCTGTCGAGAATATATCCACAACTGATACAGGAGAGATAGTCACTGTTGAAGGAACAGTTGCTTCAAGCTCTTTTGTGGAAGGCAACCTTTTCCTGGATATAAAGGGTGAAACCGGGAGTATCGGAGTATCGAACTTCGGAGCTAACCAGAATTTCAGGGAAGGCGAGAAAGTATCTATAGAGGGCGAGGTAACGATTTATGAAGGAGAGTTGGGCCTTGTAGCGAACAGTATCGAACGGACTAAATAGGTTTAAACCGTTTAATCAGACAATCTATTACATGCTGCTTTACCTTGTAATTTTGCTTTTGGCACTTCCTTTCATCGACCTGTATATTCTGGTGGAGGTCGCGGGAAACATCGGTTTTGTTGAAACACTAGGTCTTATATTTCTGACAGGTATTCTGGGAGCCTTCTTCGTTAAGCGTGAGGCGAGAACTGTCTGGAGGAATCTTGGCACCTCTGTAACAGCGAACGAGGTATCTAGGAATCTCTTACAAGGTACCCTTATCGTGCTTGGCGGGTTGATGCTGTTAAGCCCTGGATTCATAACCGATGGACTAGGCTTCCTGTTTGTGATCCGGTGGACAAGGATCAGGATAGTTCTGAAACTGGAGGAAAAAATGAAGGAGAAGTCAAACTTCCAGGTCCAGGTTCAGCAGTTCTAGGCTCTGTAAGACGCGAACACCGAAAGTGCGAACACTGCAAGCCCTGCCTCCGACGGAATACTGAAACCGTACATCGAAAGCGCGATGGTGGTCAGGACGAGAGCACCTCCTTTTCTGATATAGTTCAGATCAAGCTGTGAGGTATCGAGTCTGGATGCAAGGAATAATGCTGCGACCGCTACCGCCGCAGTACCCATCGCAGGAGCTATGTACTCCATACTGAAAGCCAGCGAACCCGGATTCCTGACCGAGAGCATCATGCCTGTTATCAGGATCGCGGGAACTGAAAGCCATTCACCGATCTCCAGGCCTCCCATCTTAACCGCTATAGTGAGTAACGCAAGACCTGCCGCATACTGCAGCCGGTTAACGAAGAACAGCTGCTCGAAGATCGGTGCAACTAGCGAAACCGCTAGAGCACCCAGCATAAGATAAGGTGCTGTCTGGAGAACTGTCTTAGTGGCCTGTTCCCTAGTTTCCGAACACGAGTATAGAACAGCTAACGCACCTGCTCCTGTGAAAATTGTTAACGCCACCGCTATTATATCCGAGAATGTTTCAACCGCACCTGTTACAAGGAGCGTTGCGAACACTCCATCAACGAGCGGAAGGCAGAGAATGAAAATTAATTTTCTCGCATCCTCGTCGGGAACCAACAAGTGCCGTGAAGCGCCGTCACTTATTCGTTCCAGAACCACAGAAAAAATACACCTTAAATCAGGTTTAGCGTGGCTCCGGAACCAAGAATCATTTCCAGTTAATAGTCTTGGTCCCGAAGTTCAGAAAAACAGACTTAAACTTGGTATTAATCATTGCAGCAGCTGACATAAACATTCCATCAACAGTACGTGATCCCGCTACTGCGTTCATACTAAACTAACAATTGACGCCAGCTGTTTTAAAACCTTTGTTCAGCGGAAGGCTGGAGAGCCTTCATCAATCATCTTCTCGCCGTCGAACCAAACAGTCGGATCTTCACATATCGTATCCCAGTGAATATCACAGACGTTCCGTTTCTCATGTCCTTCCGGGAAGTAACTGGAGTTATCCCCAAACGCAATATGGATCGTTCCAAACACTTTCTCATCCTGGAGGACATTCCCGATCAACTCTGCCTCAGTGTTTGTTCCAATCCCAAGTTCCGCGAGAACCCTAGAACATTCAAAGTCGTTGAAGGCTTCCGATAAATCAGACTCCTCACCTTCAGGGTGTTCAACCGCAACTGCTTTTCCATTCTTGATCTCAACTTTGGTTCCTTCAGGCGCGAACGGAAAATGATCGATTACCAACGTTCCGTTTGCATCAATTATCCCGCCATCAGCTTCGCCTGCCGGAAGGTTGCCAAACTCTCCATCGCCCTGGATAAAACCAGTATCTTTCTCAAAGAACTCGCGGTCAACTTCCAGCTTTAGATCGGTTCCGCTAGGAGTCTGGATTCTAACTCTTGAAACATCTTCAAGAAGATCGTAGTATTGCCTCGCTAGATCTCGGACCTCTTTATAATCTGCGTTAAGGCTCTGGTTCCAGACTTTTTTAGTAACGGTCGGCATCGTAGCGACTCGTGTTCCTGCCTCGTTTGCCTGATGTCTTGCATCAGTGTGGGATAAAGATTTTAGAGTTGGTGCGATAACAGCGTCCGCATCTTTCATCGCTTCCGCAACTTCCTCGGGCGGTTCCTCACCATGGTTCTCCGGCTCCCTGTACTCGATCAAACGGTAATCTGCGCCGGTTTCATCTAGAACTTCGAGAAGCGCATCAATCAGATCCTGGTCGTTTCCATCGTTTAGAACTACAACTTTCTCGTTTTCCTCAATATCCATGCACTGGTTGACAACTGTTTCAGCTCCTTCTCTAAGCGGCATAATAATAGAATTAAATGCCAGAATTAAAACACTGTTCAGCTCAACTGTACCGAGGTTCCTCTTCCCTCGTCAATAAACTCGAGCTTGTCTTCCCGGGCTAACCATCCGATCGCCATATTAACCTTGGAACGAGGCGCATCCACAGCCTTGCAGACGCTTGAAACCGAGGACTTTCCCTCATCTTCAAGGAAACGCCAGACATAACCCGCAAGCTCTCCAATCTTCTGCTCCATAAATAAAAATACAGCAGCCTGTTTAAATAATATCCATATCGCCTCGGTGGCTCAGCCTGGCTAGAGCGGTCCCCTCGTAGCGCCTGCAGATGCGCAGTGCGGCACGCATCGAACCATTCTACGAATGGCTATCAAGAAAGCGAGCTAGGGACAGATCCCGGGTTCAAATCCCGGTCGGGGCTATATTATTCTGTCTGGTTCTATTGGATCGACGCTCTGGTAAAGCTGTCTTAGCTCCTCCTGATGGGCATCCACTTCATCAGTAGATTGTTTTCTAGCCGCGGTGTATAGTTTATCCAGTTTTGAATCTATCAAATCGTAGAGGTAATCCTCCCTCTTACTGGAACCGTGTTCTAAATCCTCTTCTAGGGTCGGTACGAAACTGTCCGGATCCTCTAAATCCATCGGCTCTCACCTTGAACTCTATATTGAGATGTTTTAGCGTCATTGGTTGCTTTGTTTTCAGCTTCGTAAGTCATCATTCTCTCACTTAAACCAGTATAGAAAACCTTCTCTTATAAGGCTTTACACTAAAACAGTTCCTCAGACCGTTTGCTACAGATTAAGAATGTTTTAGGAACCCTCCAGTTATATTTAAGTGTTTATTAGAGCTTCTAACAATCTATAAACTTTATAAGGAAGGCTTGTAATATAGATTGAAATTATAAGAAGAACGTCCTTAACTATTTCCAAATGCGAGAAAATGACTGACAGGTTTACGGTAGAAAACTTTCTGAAAGACCTTGGGATGAGATTGGGAGCAGCGATAGCTGTGATCGGATTATTCTTCGGGCTTGGCTACATTAATAGAATAGATTTCCTAGGTCTTTCCCCGCTCCTCAATACAAGAGCAAAGTTCTTCACAGCCGGCTTTATTCTGGTTGGTCTAATCTCCCTAATCTGGGTATGGTATCAAAGTTCGAAGAACTAGTCCTCTTCCTCACTTTTCTCGAAAAGCCCTTCTTTCTCCGCCTTCTCCGAATAGTCCTGTAGAACGCTACTGCGGGTTGATTTGAGCTTTCCTGCATCCCTGATCCAGAACGTTGCTTCCATATCTGTTTTACCCTCGGATATTTTCCGGTACCTGATCTCCGGCTCCGGTTTGTCCAGCGTACCTTCGTTTTCATTTATGGAGTTCAGAAGTAAATCTGAAGCCGTTTCAGCTTTATCGGCCTCTATCAACGTCTCGATCGAAACCTTTGTGACATTCCCACGCGTGTAATTCTTCACCACATTGGTCGTTAGAATATTGTTAGGTACAACCTGCTCCGCATTATTTTTACCGTTCAATGTGGTTGTGCGGAGGCTGATGTTTTTGATGATTCCCTCGGTCTCATTGACTTTGATGTAGTCTCCTTTGACAAACGGGTTGTCCATGTGGATGAAAACTCCTGCAACCACTGACGCAACCTGGTCTCTCATACCGAAACCTACTGCAACGGTTGCGGCGGCCGCAAGGGTTCCAAGTATTGTCAGAAGATTTCCAAACGATGCCGCCTGAAGAGCTACTAAAAGAGCTGTAAACAGCCCTATCAGAGTTACTATATTCTCGATCGAATGCCGGGCCTTCGTACTTGTGCCTCGTCTAGACATTATCTTGACCACGATCGGCATCAGAATAAGCCTGGTGGCAAGAACCCCGAGGACCAGAAACACTGTGAAACGCGCTAACTGGAAGTAAATCTGGTTGCTGTAAAGAATGTTCTCTATCATATCAACTTACCTTTTTTGCCATCTCTTCCCGGGTTAA
>JBLGBN010000004.1:0-39911 GCA_047617745.1 Candidatus Nanohaloarchaea archaeon | reverse complement strand
CTGAGTCGTCCTGTAGGTTGACTACGTCGCTAACTCTGATTTCCTGTCCGTCAACTGTTACGGATTCTCCGTCTTCTCTCTGTCTTAGGCTTCCGCCGTCGACTCTGAATGCTGCTCCTTGGTTGTTTACAGCTACGAGTTCGATCTCGTGTTCTTCTCCGTCAATTGTGAAGGTTGATGTTTCTCCATCCTGCATGGAGAGTGTCTGGCTTGAACCGTAAAGTGCCAGTGTGTCGTCTGCAGAATCTTCTCTGTTGACCGTGTAAGTCTGGCCGAACAGCTCGATCTCTGTGTTGGATTCAACTTCTGCGTCTTCGGATGTGTCTGAGAAGTCTACTTCTTCGTCCATTTCTGCCATGAACGCAAGTGCGTAGCTGTTAGGTCCAACTTCGTTTCTTGCTGGGATTCCTACGTGTAGTGCAGGTTCTTCCAGTCCGTCAGGATCTGTTGAGAACTCCTGATCTGCGTCGCCGATCATTACTTCGAAGTCGGTTTCGACTGTTGTTCCGTCTTCTAGCTGGAATTCTGATGTAGCTAGAACGTCTTCCAGATCGCTGTCATCTACTGAGTCTGTCTGGTCTGCGATGCTGTCTTCTAGGAACAGGTTTGAGTTCTGTCTGTTCAGTGTTACTCCGTCTGATGCTGTCCAGGAAGCTGTTGCTCCTGAGATGTCTACGGAGATTGGGTTTTCTTCAAATGCTGCGTTACCGAGTGATCCGGCAACGTTGATGGCTCCGACAACGTCTGCTGTCTTTGCCTGTTCTCCTACCACGATGGTAGAATCTACTTCGCCATCTTCATTGATGAATGGCTGTGGATAGTCTCCTAGATCCATGCTGGATCCAGAATCCTGTGCTGCAGCTAGACCGGCCGCTCCTGTAAGAGTTGCTCCTACAAGGAGTGCAGAGCCTGCTACAGCTTTTCCTGTACTTTTGAGTTTTTTGATAGATCTCATAGTTGTGTGTTCACCTGTGTGGTGAGTCTCCCATTTCTTCTAATTTCTGTTTTGAGTGAAGCCCTCGAGAGCCGGTCTTCACTGAGCTCGGATTCGGGTAACGGAGTGAGCTCATTCCTCCGCGGGATCCCGATTCCCGAAAAAAGTTAACTTCCCACGCGTACGTAGGAATGTTAATAATGGGTCTGGGATCCCAGCGTTACTACTGTCGCTGTTCCTTATCCCTACATTCATCATTTACCCTTTTAAATGGTTTGGTTAAAACCGCCGTTTAACCGTTTATGAACGGATTCTAACCGTTTTCCAATCGCCTTTTAGCGTTTAGGATAGTTTAAAACCCCTTTTTTCTGGATTAAAGCGTTTTTAATCGATTGTTGAACTAATTAGCAGGTTAAAAACCGTTTGTTTAAGAAAATCTTCTAGAAGACTTTTAACTCGTTAAAGCCTCCTTAAAACTCCTTATTCTCCCAAATAAGGATTTTAGAACTTTTGTGAACTTTCTAACGCGATCTATGAAACCGGTATTGTTCGACCTGATTCGAACAAAATCCGTCCAGAATGTTCATAGACTAGGTTTTCTGTAAAAATAACTAAATGAAAAATGATCTGGATTTTACTCCAGTTCCCGGACACCTATATACTCCATATCCTCTTCTTCCAGTTCCGTGTATACATCCCAGACAACTTTCTCCAGTTCCGGTTCATCCGGGTGTCCGCCGGTTCTATGGGTTGCACGTTCCTCAGCCTTTAACTCAACACTGCCTTCAGTATTCTCCAGGGCTTTTTCAAGATCTTCTCTACCTGTGGTCTCGATCCTTCTACCTTTATACCTCTGCGATGATTCGATGCTCTCCGGACTCTCCAGGATCAGCTCTACATGGTTCAGCATCTCGTCTATAGAGTACCTTTCCCGGCGGTTATCAGCCTCTCTTCTTTCGTTGTAGAAATCTGTGAGTGCCTGAAACTTTTCTAGGGGAGCCAGCTCGTCGTATTCTTCCCGGCTGATCTCCAAATCTACCTCCGTGTAGCCGAGTGCACGGCCGTTTTTCATCAGCCAGTCGGCTAGAGGCTCGTACTCCTCAGCTTTTTCGTGTTTTTCAACAGGTGTTATGTTTCCGGTTGTGCGCTGTGCTTGTGACATATTGTGACCATGTTGTTGAGTTCTCCTCCCCTGACTCACAGTGTTTGAAACTGAGCTTTTAAAAATCTTGCGTTACAGAGTTTGTGAAGGGTTCAAGCTTTTACATGGTAATAACCACTGTTAATTCATGGATGAAATCTTCACTATCGACTGCGATAAAGTAGAGGAAGGAATTGATCTGGAGACAGTTTTACTTCTTAATAAGGCGGTAACAGAGCCTGAAACTGTTGAAGAAGAGTACGAGAGCTGGGGAAAAAGTGCCAGAAGACTAGTAGAAGCAATTAGTTTAAGTGAAGATAATGAATTAGAGATTTCCAGGGAAGAAGATTACTTTGCGACTATTAATGAGAACATACTAGGTGATTTAATCCACACTCAGTTGAGGTATGAGTGCCAGAATAACAATGATGTTGTATTTTTAGCATCCAAAATTATGGAGGTTATTGCTTCCAGCCAGATTTTCGGTGAGGGAAACAAGAGAACTGCTTATTTGTCAGGTTGTCTTTTCCTTATAGACTACCAGCTATCTGTTTTAGGTCTTGAAAAGGCGGTAATACCTGTTTTAGATGATGAATTAATCGAACTTCTTTCTGACACTGCAGTTGGTCGCTCAGATGCTAACGATCTAGAAAAATTCTTCTCGGGTTTAAGAAATGATTTGAGCCAGAATATAAAGGATAGTTAGACGTGTATCTCTACTGTTTCCGCTCTCTTATCTTTTAAACGGTTCTTAATCTTCTTAAGGTAGCCTTTGATCCCTCTACCTCTTTTCTTCTCTGCTTCATCTTCTTCTGCGAGCTTGCTTAATCCTTCTCTGTTCTCTTCCACTACTTTCGCCATCGCGTCTATATCTTTCTTCAGGCGTTCTTCCCGTTTTTCCCCAGTCATACCTTAATCATTGGAGGTGACAGGTATAAGTTTTTGGATAGGAAGATAAGGAAAATAGAGAATATAAGAGAAATTGTGGGACGAGAGGTAGTTACTCGTTGATCCGCGGTGTTGGAACCGGTGGGATCAGACCAAGTGTGTCTGCTACTCCTACTGACTGGGAGATGCATTTTCTGTAGAGGTCGTTCATGATGTGCTTGTTCACATTTTCCGGCAGTTTTCCGTCTTCCTCCCACGTTTCGATTACCTCATCGTTGTTTTTACCGTTCCAGAGGATATTTCCCTCAAGCACGATGCTGGCTGCTGTCTGTTCTCCTACGTTGTAGCTGACTGTGAAGCTGAAGTCAATCTTTGCTACTTCGTCGTCGAAAGCATTTATCTGCGCTTTCTCCACGGACTTGATCTCCGGGCTGTAGTTTACCTGTACGTTGCCGTTCTTTGTCCCACGGTTTTTTTCCGCATTGAGAGAGTCTACGTTGAATCCTACTATCATATTTCCTACCTTGTCTCCAAACACTTTAATCCCTATGGATAGGTTTTTATGGCTTCCTGATCGAGAACATGACATGGTAAATGCAAAACAGATCGGGATACTTGTAGTTGCAATTTTGATTGGTGGAGGTTTTGCTTTCGGAGGTATAGCCAGTTACGCCGGTATAACCGGTGGCGGGCAGCAGAACAGCCAGGGAGAATTTAACGCCGTGGTACCTGAGCAGAACTACCAGGAAACGCCGTACAACATGTCGCTCAGGGAGCAGCAGGTTCTCGCGTATAACGAGGATATTGTTTTCGTTAACGCTTTCTACGAGAACGAGAGTCAGAAAGAGCAGCTGCAGCAGCTTCAGAACCTTCCGAACAGGTTTGATAACCGTGTCTACGTCAGTGTTGCCAGTTCGTCATCAAGCTCGGAAATTCTCATAAGTTACGGTCTGGTCGACTTTCCTTCAGCAGTAGTTACCGGAGGATCAGGTGTTTCACAGCCTGATAATGTCACAGCCCCGCAGGTTTCAGACGCTGTATGTGATGTTTTCCGGAGTTTGGGAGACCAGTCAGCGCAGTGCCTGTAAACATTTTATTTAACCAGCACTGAGTCATTCCTGTGGCTAACGAAAAAATCAAGGAATGGATCCAGAAGAAACTGGAGGAAGGAGTTGAGAAGGACAGGATAAGGAAGAGCCTGAAGAACACAGGACATGACCCTCATCTCATAGAGGAGGTTGAAAACTCCGCCGATATCGGCGATGATCCTTTCCAGGAGGATTCTGAGAACGTTGAGGAAGAAAGCTCTTCCGATGAAATGGAAATGGAGTTCAGCTCCCGGGTTTCCTCGGACAATGAGGAAGAAAAAGAAGATTCCGGCCCATCAATCCCAGGTTTCACCCTCCCAAATCTGAATTTTAACAGGAAAGCACTGGCTGTTCTTGGGGGTTCTTTACTGATTGTTCTCGGTATGGCCGGCGTTTTCAGCTATATTGAAGGTTCAGGGATTACAACTCCTCAGTGTTCTGGAGAAGAGGGAGCCGGGGTAAAGGTTTACGGTGTTAGTTCCCAGGACGGTGTTACCACGGCCCAGATCAGGGTTGTGGAGGAAGTTCCTGTGGTTCTGGAGGTTTTCAGTTCAGGAGAGAAAATAGGTCAGAGGGTTAAGACGACGAATGGCAGGGGAAGTATCTCGGTCGATGAAGTTGGAAACAGTATTTCATTCCATGAGTATGGCTGCGATGATCCCTCTGTAGAGCGGAATTACTAGCTTATTTCAGGTCAAAAGTTTTTGCGAAGTTTTCATCGCCCTGTATATTTGTTCCGTACTTCTCTAGGTTCTTATCTGCGTCAAAGTCCTCGTGGAATGAAGCTGATACAGCTCCCTGCTTGCCTACAAGCGTGACTGATGCTTGCTGGTCTTTAGCCAGTTTCCGCGCTACCTGTATCAATAGGCCTATATTCTCTGTCGGGATTTCCTCTTCAACGAAGCGTTCCTCCATTTCTGACCGGACTTTATGCTCTACCTCTGATTCTAGGTTTTCCAGTGTCTTTTCTCTCTGTTTACGGACGTCAAACAGGCTTTCCGCTCTCTCTACGAGTGTATCGCTCTCGATCCGTGGAACCTGCTGTTTCTCGTCTAGGTATCTGGAAAGGCTTACAATCTTCGACTCAAGCCCGTCGTTGTCCTCTAGGAAGTTCTCAACCGTGGATTCAAGATGTTCGGGCTCGACTGAGAAGATCGAGCAGAGCTTTCTCTGCGCCTCCCTGTGGTTTTCTGGTTTTTCTACGCCAAGTTTATCCGCAATCTTTTCTATGCGGGTTCTGATCTGGTTAATGTGCTGTTCTGCGGCTTCTCCTGCCTTGTAGTTTAACCTGATCACTCCGTCCTGAACCTTGTTGCTTGATGTTATCAGGAACTCTTCTGCCTCCGATGTCTTATCTAGATGTGTTCCTCCGCATGCCTCAACGTCGACTACCTTGTTTTCCTCCTCATCTACTATCTTTATGATACGAACTTTGTTTCCAGGTGGTGCGCCTCCCTGGTATATCCTGAAACCGTATTTCTGTTCTGCTTCGGCTTTCCTCAGTTTTTCACGTTTGATTTTCAGATCTTTCCATATGTTTTCCCGTACTTCTTCCTCTATTTCGTCAAGTTCTTCTCTTGACAGTTTCTCGTAATGTGTTATATCGAGCCTTCCTTTTTCGACTGTTTTGTGGGCTCCAGCCTGGTTGATGTGGTTTCCAAGTATTTCGACTGAGGCACCGTTTACCAGGTGTGTTGTGGAGTGGTGTTGCATCAGCTGGAACCGTCTTTCCCAGTTGATCCTTCCCTCGACTTCGTCTCTTTTCTCCAGGCTGTGCTCCGGAACCTTGTGTAGGATTACTTCTCCCTGCTTCTGCACGTCGGTGACCCGGTACTCGTTGTCTCCGTGCACCAGCTCCCCTTTGTCCGGTTCCTGTCCTCCTCCCTCCGGGTAGAAGACCGTTCTATCTAAAACAATCCATTCATCTCTTACCGCTTTCACTTCGGCCTTCATCTCTTTCCTGTACTCGTCGCTGTAGTAGATTTTCTCCGTCGTTTCCACGCCTTCAAGGTCAAACTCTTCCTCTACCTGTTCGACCGTTTCATCTTCTGAGGCGACCATTGCGTAGAAATCCTCAGGGACTTCAAAACCTGCTTCCTCCATCATCTCTGGGGATACACCGTGTGATTCGTAGAGCTCGATCATCTGTTCGACTGAAGGCTGGTTTTCCAGGCTTCCCAGTTCTCTTTCGGCTTTTTCCCGTGCTTTCCTGTATTTTTCCTCCTCTACTTCAAGTATATCTTTTACCTCGTCGATTGATTCAAGCAGCTCCGGGAACATCGAGTTTAACTCGCGGGCGTTCCACTCTGCGACCTCTTTCATATCCAGATCCCAGTCGTATTTTTCGATGAAGTCCTGCGCCCGCCGGTAGATAACCCGTAAATTATGTCCGCCGCCAGTGTTTGAAGGCAGTTTTCCATCCGCCAATGCAAACAGTAATGCCCGGGAGTGCTCCGCAACCGAGTAAAGCGCTGCGGTCGGTTTAATCTCGTCCTTTAGCCGGTCGACATCTACCTCTATTTCATCGGCAATTTCCTCCCATTTCTGGTCTATATCATCTACCTCGTCAACGTTCAGTTTGGAGGAGTGTGGGAGGAAGTCCTGCCATATATTATCGTTTACCTCAAGTCCGGTTCTTTCCTTCATTTTCTCCAGGGTTTCCGGCATGACACATTCGTAAGAGGTTTCGGTGCCGTGGGAGATCCAGGTGATTCTTTCGTGTCCCATCCCCATGTCGAGTACCTTCAGGTCCAGTTCTTCGTAGCCTTCCGGTGTCTGTTTGTAGAACATGTAGACCTGGTTCCAGAGCTCCAGTCCGTCGACAAAGAATTCCATGCAAGCACCTAAATTGCCTCCGCCACCCCAGGCATCTTCGTGAAGTATAAGTTTCTCTTCCGGTATTCCGAGTTCTTCTACCGCGAACTCGAACATGTCGCGGAAGTACCTGTTTTGATCGTAGTTTTCACGTTTGAAACAAGTCTGTCCGATATGGTTGTGTAAAACGTAGTGTCTCCCGGTTATCCCGACGTTGTCAATATCGTTGAACCTGAGCGATGGCTGTGGTATTATCAGTTCTTCTGCTGGGGGTTCTGCCTCTCCTGAAACTACGTAAGGCTGAAAGCAGTAGATAGATCCTCCGACAAATTCTACATCATCCCTCCATCTGGCCACTACAGGATATCTATCGATTGACTCGTATCCTCTTGAGGTCATGAAGTCCCGGTATTTTTCCCAAGCTTCCGTGTAGCTATAGGTATCCTCGATAGGTGAGTCTCCGATAAAAGTATATCCGCCGGAGCATTCCGGTTCTCCGCATACCTTTCTTTCTTCATCTGAACTCCAGAAATGCATTCCGCAGTTGGCGCATTTTCCCCGTGTGAATCCTTTTTCTCTGAGCACTTCTGTGGCGAAGAATTTTTCCGGGTTCTCGGAGGCTTCCTGTTTGATCTGTTTCTTGAGTTTTTCCAGTTCTGCCATGTCTATCTGTTTTCCCTGTATTTTTTTATCAGATATGACGGGTTAGAAAAAGCCGTCTTCCTTGTTTCCGTCCTCTTCTCCGATCCTCTGATGGAACTCGATGAGTGTGGAGTAGACCGTTACTGCGGTTACTGCGCCCAGGAATCCTGTGAAGATGATTATCACAGGGTTGGATGCTAGCCCGTTTCCGGCGGTTCCAAGGTTTACCAGAAGGCTTACTGTGTAAAGCAGGATTACAGGGGTTAGAGCGAGCATCATCTGTTTTTTGTGCCCTCTTGTCCGTTGTACGCTGCTGTCGAGGGCCTTGAACATTCGCCTGTCTTTGACCGCTATCTCGGGTAGTGAGAGGCATAGTGCGAGGACTGCGTAGAAGAAGGCTGCGAAGCTTACTGTTATACCGGTTAAACTGATTATAAGTGCGGCTGCGCCGGCTTCAGCTATTCCTGTTCCTCCGATTGCTGATGAGAGTGCTCCCAGCGGTGCGAATGCCAGAACTGCGAAGGCAGTTATTACTATATTGGCTCCTCCCAGTCTAAGGATGGGTATAGCTAGGTTCTCGGTGAAATGTGTTTTCTCCAGTTCACCTGATTCGAATGATCTAAGTGCGCCTAGAGCTACAACTACTGTGGCGCCGAAAAGGATTAGTGATAGAAGGGTTCCCGCTGTACCGGTTAAACCTGTTCCTGTCATGTTTCCGGCCAGGGTGCTTGTGACCTGCAGGAAGAATATAACTGCTACAAGTGATGCGCCGAGTTGGGTTGTCAGGTTTCCGAGTGCCGATTTTACAGTTTCAGCGGTATTCAGTGTCATACTTGAACCTTTATGGATTCTTGTTTAAAACCGGTTGGGAAAAAGAAGAAAGAAAGGATAAGTGTTTTTTATGGAAGCCGCTGATGGTACTGGTTTAGCAGTGAGTACATCAGGACTGCTACTAGAGATGAGACTACTGAAGCTGCCACTGCAAAGGGTGCGCTCAGACTTCCTCCAGGTGAAGGTGCAAGAGCTATGATGATTCCAACTCCTATCAGATATACTACGCCTATTGGTAGAATTGATAGGAACATCGAGAACTTACTTCCTTTTGTTCTCTGGATGCTCTTGTCCAGCGCTTCAAACATTCGTCTGTCATCTGCCGCAACCATAGGCATTGAGACAACCAGGGTCAGGAAGATGTAGAGGAATGCTGCGATTCCGGCAATGAAACCGGCTACTCCAAGTAAGGCTACCGGTAAACCTGCTCCGGCAAGTGCGCCTGTACCTACAGATGTTCCTGCTCCTAAGGCTACTGCAGCTAGTACTGCGGGTAGAAGTGCTACGACTGCGATTCCGTACGCCAGTATTGTTGTAACTACATTTGCTCCTGTAAGTCTTATTACTGGCCACAGAAGGTTTTCAGTATACTGTTCCCGGCTTATAGTCTCTGTATCAAACGAACGGAGAGCTCCGACTGTTATTACTATGCCTGCAATCGCTGCAGCAAATGTCAGAACTCCTCCGGCTACAGATGCCATAGCTCCCATTTCCAGCATCATGGATGCAGCCATGTTTACCAGCTGGACTGCGAACATCAGTCCGAGAACTTTCATTCCGGTTTCTGTCTTAAGGCTTCCAAATGTTGACTTTACCGTGTCCGTAACGTTTAGGGACATATGTCAATTTTGTACTTGAGCTTAAAATAGAAAAGGGTATAAAGGGAAAAAGAAGGTTGAAGACCTTAGAATAGGTCTCCTAGGCCTTCAGCTGCTTCGTCTTCGTCTGCAGCTTCTTCTTCGTCGCCGCCTTCTTCGTCAGCTTCTTCCTCTTCTGCTTCTCCTCCTTCGTCTGCGGATCCGCCGGAAGGTGCTGGTGCGCCGCCTGCTGCGACTGCTGTTTCCATTGCTTCTTCGATATCTACGTCTTCGAGTGCTGCGACTAGAGCCTTGACTTCTGAGTCTTCGACGTCTAGGTCTGCTGCGTCGACGATTGACTGAAGGTTTTCTTCGTTAACTTCTTTTCCTGCTTCGTGCAGGGTCAGTGCTGCGTATACTAGTTCCATTGTTGATTCACCTGAATGAAATACCAAGAGGTGTTCACTATTAAAAAGACTCTGTACATAACTGAGTACAAATACAGTGAATCTTTCAAATCTGCCAGAAAACGTCCGCCTGAAATTAACAGAAGAATCTGAAAAGGGTTTCTGGAACCAAATAGAGGAAGAAGGAGGTATAAAATCCTTCTGTAGAGAATCTGAGTTCTCGAGTTCCAAAATGTACAACTGGAAGAACAAGGATTCATTCCTGCCAGCGGAACTAGTTATTGAGCTACTTGGAGAAAGGAGTATCAATATTGAAGCAGTTAAAGGCAAAGGTAGAAGCAGTACTATTGAAAACCCGGAATTTGATTTCCCGGAAATAAACGAACTCCTCACACGAATCCAGACATCGGTCAGTGTCAACAGTAACGGCACGCCTATGTACCAGACAGATGATATCGGTAATGCTGAAAGATTTGCCGAACTTCTGCAGAAATTAGGTGAATATCCTTTCCGTTTCTACTCCAGATCCAGTTACTACCAGATCAACTACCCGAAGTTCCTTCAAAACGTCTTGGCTGAGAAAGATTTCGAACCGGAACTAGGCGCTCTTGTGGATGAAGAAGGGGATATAGAGGATGATTATTTTGTTCTAGGTGAGGAAAAATTCAGGATAGATAGTTTTGAAGAAACTCTCTATTCCCGGGAGAAATCGATGCGGAAAGCCCTTGAGATCGGAAATAGGAAGAAAATAGAGAAAATTATATCGTCGGAAGCCGAGAAAGCGGACAGGTTTATTGATAATATCTGATCGCAGTTCAACCAGACCCGCCGCCTGTTACCGCGTCAATAACCGATTCATCGTTTCTAAGGATAAACCTGTCAACCCCGCCTTCAGGCCTGCATCTTTCTGAAATATCCTCAGGATCGTCGGCGTTCTCTACCTGGAACTCGCAGCCTCTCTCACTTGTAGAGTTAAGATCTGAATTGAGCCCGGATATATTGCTGTTGAAAATAGCCAGTACCATCATGCCTGAGACAAGTACTGCTGTCGCCCCGATTATCACAGCCATAGTTTTGTCCATTAAGATCCGACCTCGCAGACGTTTCCGGTCTGGTTATATCCCAGGCCTAGATAGGAGCACAGTGAACTCATGGTTCTTGTACACTCGGTACCGGGCTGGCCTGCGCATTCAGGCCCTATTCTCTCGGTTATACAGGTTTTCTTGCCTTCAAGCGTGTCAGTACTGGTTTCGTTGCCGCAGTAGGATGTCCAGGTCATTCCTTCTTCGATGGTAACATCTTCTGCTTTCCCGCAGTTTGCATCGAAGTAGTTGCAGAGTTTGACGTTCATCTTTTTGCAGTAGTTATTAGGATCGCCTTTACCACACATAGGTACAAGCTTCTCTCTGACACATTCTGTTTTAACCACTGCGTTTTCTCCGCCCTCGTAGTATATTCTTTCGAGTTTATCGGTGGATGCGGGTGAGGGTCTTTTCTCCAGTTCAACTGCAGTTGGTTTCCCAAGAATATCTGCGCAGTATGTTTCCGGCCGGGCTAGCTCTTCTCCTTGGGGAAGCCATTCAAGGTTCGACTCGCTTACCCAGGATGGGCATTCCTCGCCTGGTGAGGTTGTGGAGAGGTTGGGATCGACCTGTGGTACTAGTGATTCATCGAACTCTGGAGGCTGGTAGTTGAGACCGTCCCAGCAGTGTGGTGCTGCCCATCCCTGGCCCTCTGTAAAAACATATCCATCGCTGGAAACCACGAAGCTGTGGCCGTTCACACTGACGTCCGCTGGGCTATCCACTTCGATGGGCCTGCTGCTGTGATCATAAACGCCCATACTGTTCACTGCTTCTTGTGCATATTTATTCCAGTTGGTTTTGGCGCGTCTGTCCCTGGCTTTCTCTACGACTTCTCCGACGGTGACGTCGCTGAGCCTGACCTTTACCCCAGGAACTCCTGATACTGCACCCACTTCTTTCTGACTTAGCTGAGTTGCGTCCACCCTTGCCTCCATTATCAGTTCTGTTTTCGTCGCAGGTTCCCGATCAACTCCAGGAATGTAATGTTTATTCTCATCAACAAAGTTTCCTAAACGACTGGGTAAACCGGGTGAGGTACTTCTCGTTTCTACCTGGTTTCCAATCTCGACACCGCTTTCTGTCTCTACTGTTGCGTCCTCAGGCAGCTCTGCAGATACCGCTGATACAGATGTTAATATCAGTAGAAATACTGCTAGTGTTTTATGTTTCACAGACCTCAATTAATCTCATTTGAATAAAAAGAATAAGGTAATAGAAAATGTAGAGCCGGCTTCACGCCGGTTTTGAAGTTTTTACTCTGTCTGGCCTTCAAGCCAGTCAAGGAACGTTTTCCTGTCCTTGTTGTCTTCTTCGGCTTCGATCAGTGCCTCGAAGTCAGGATCTTCTAGTTCCCCGATTGATTCTTTTGCGTCGTCGATAGACTGGTCAACGATTTCGTCGTAGTCGACTTCCTCGGACCCTTCTGTTTCTTCTTCGTCCTGTGGTTCCTGTTCTTCAGCCTGTTCCTCGGATTCTTCCTCTGTTTCTTCGTCTTCAGGCTCCTCTTCAGATTCTTCTGATTCCTCTTCTTCGGTTTCTTCTTCGATCTCTACTGATTCAAGGTCGACCTGGGAGTCGACTCCTTCCGCGTTGCTCTTTGCGTAGGAGATTGATTTCTCGATTGTCTCCTCTTCCGGCAGTCCTTCGCTTACCGCGAGGTTTTCTGCCTTCTGGGACGCCTGTGAGATGATTGCTGATGCTGTTGTCTCGTTGACAACTCCTGCGTTGACTGCAAGGTTGAATGCGCCTGTTGCTGCAGCTTCGACATCTGCTCTGTATTCGTCGACATCAATGTCGAGTTCTTCTGCTGTGAAGATCTCTCCTTCGCTGAATGCAATGTCGAGATCTAAGCCGATTTCTAGAGGTTCGATCCCGACCTGGTTCAGGATTTCTGCATCGTCGTCGGTTATTGTCTCTCCTTTCTCGACGATCACGCCAGGCTGCTGGACATGGATTGAACCATCCTGTACCTGTACCTGTAGTCCTGCACCCTGCAGCTTTCCAAGCATAGGTCCTGGACCGATCCCTGTATCTCCTTCAGGGATTTCGATGTCGTTCGGTGCTTCTTCTCCTCCCTGTGCTGCAGCGCTTGATTTGTTCTGCTGGATCAGGGAGTAAAGCTGGAACGGATCCTTGTTTGAGAAGATGAAAGCCGGCTGTGTTGCCGTGTTTTCCTCAAGTTGTTCAACTCCTTCCTTGTCGGAGTTCTCGATCGCCAGCTTCATGAGGGTCTTTCTCTCCATCCGGATGTTTGCGAACTCCTTCATCTCCTTCTTGATCTGCTGGAGCTGCTTGGATGGAAGATTGTGCATATCTAGAATACCGACTACAGGGTATTCGTCGATCTGCTCTTCAAGGTGCTCTACTATCTCCTCTTTCTGTTCCCGTGTAAGCTGCTTCGGTGTTGGCTGCACCATTTTAATTCACCTCCTCTGGTGAGCCCATCGTTGTCTTGATGAGCACTGATTTTATGTTGTTATCTCCTTTTGGAAGCTGTCCTTCCACAAACTCGTAAACCGAGGATGCGTTTCTGACAACTTTATCCAGATCGTAATCCTCTTTGCCAACTTTGATCTGTAGAAGAGGTTCTTCTTTGAGTCGAAGTGTTACCGTGTTCTTCAGATCTTCGATCTTATCTGTCGGATCAGAGCCTGGAGGCATTGGATCCGGCATCATGTTCCGTGGTCCGAATACCTGTCCTAACTGCTGTCCGATCTTAGGCATCAGAGGTGCTTCTGCAATCAGGAATGAGAACTCTTCCGCGAGATCCTTCGCCTCGCTTGGATTATCAAACATTTCCTCGAGTTCGTCTCCGCTGATCGTTCTGTCTGCGTTGTCTGCGTTCTCTGTGATTGTATCTCCAATTACTGCGATCTTGACCTCTTCGTCTGCCTGGTATGGAAGCTTGAAGTCTTCGTTGAAACGATTTTCAGGGTCTGAAAGATCTAGATCTCTGAAGTTGATGATCAGATCGATTGATTCTGTAAAGTTTCGATCTTCAGAGTTTTCGACTGCTTCTTCAACTGCCTGTTCAAAGTTCATTTCTTATTCACCTCTAGATTCCTTCCTCGGCTTCAAGCCGATCGTCGTATTTTCCTTCACTGATTTCCTGCTGGACCTGTCTGGCATCTTTCCCATCAATCGTGATTCCGGCTGAGTCAGCTGAGCCAATGATCTCCTTGACTGCTCCTCTTAGATCCATCGCGAGAAGGTCGGATGCTTTCATCCGTGCGATCTTACAGGCGGTCTCGAATTCCATATCCGCTACTTTGTCGCGGTTTGGTTCTCCTGATCCTCCGCTGATTCCCAGTTCGTCAAAGATTAGCTGGGCTGCTGGAGGTTTTCCGACTTCTATTTCGAAGTCGCCGGTTTCCTCGTCGACTATCACGTCGACTGGTACTTCCATGCCTTCAAAGTCCTTGGTTTTCTCGTTGATTTCTGACACGACGTCCCCTACGTCCGTGGGCAAAGGCCCTAGTTCCGGTCCTAGAGGAGGTCCTGCGGAGGCTGAGCCTCCTTCCACCAATGTGTTTATAGTGGTCTTGTCTCCCATTGTTAATTTGTCACCTTAGTATCGTCTTGAGTTATAATTTGTTTGTTTTAGTCCCTTGATGCTTTTTTCCTGACTGTATCGATGTCTACTGTTGTTGGGATTGGTACTGCTGCGTCGATAAGCTCGATTGTTACTTCTCTGTTCGTTTCATCGACTCTCTTGATCTTCGCTTCTTCGCCTTTGAACGCGCCGCCTACTACTTCTACGACATCTCCTTCTTCGAGTTTGATGTCCTCTTCTTCCTCATCAAGGTATTTCTCAATCTGTGAGATCTCTACTTCGTCTTCTATGATGCCTCTGAGGTTTCTAATCTCGTCTGCAAGATCCTTGATATCTGCTTCCTTACCTTCAATGAATATGTACCCTTTCAGGTCCTGTGGGTGGAAAACTGCTTTTATGTCAAGGTTTTCAGCTTTAACCTTGCTTCTGATTGCTTCTATGGCGTTTTTCTCTCGTCCTCGTGTTGTCTTTCCGGTAAGTATCATCTTGTTTTGACCTCAGATGTACTGTGGTAGTAGGTTAGCGATCAGGTACATTATGAAGCCCATTAAGCCGATTATCAGCATTCCTGCTCCTGTAACTTTTGCCGCCATCTCAAACTCTTCTCTGTCTGGTTTGGTTGCAATCTTGAGCACACGTTTGTACTCATTGAACTTTGATTTGGCACTGTTCTTCCATTTGCGAGGCTTTAGCTCCATAATTTTTTCACCTGTGAGACCGTCAGTTAGGGAGAATAAAGCGTTAGAGCTTCGACTAACTCCCTCCCACCAAGCGGTGGTCCCGACGGGTTAAGTAGAATCAGTGGAACAATTTTTATAAGGAGTTCCTTTTACAGTACATCGATGTCTGCAAATAATCTCTGGGTTCTCTCAGTGCCCAGCAGGAAGTAAACCAGCCATCCAAGAGGTATGAACCAGATTAACAGTAGGTATATTATCCTCTGCTCGGATGTGAGATCTTCACGTATTAAACATCTGAATGTGCCGTATACCTTTCCGACTATCTCTATGAGGCCAAGAAGCATGGAGCTCAGGAAGAAAGCGCTGAAAGCTCCAAATCCGAGTAATCCGACCAGATTTTCTAGTACCATAATAGTTCACTCTAATCGGTTTTTAATAAAATCAAGTCTTTTCTATAGAAGGAAAATGAAAGGAAGTAGGAAATGTAAAGAGGTTTTTAGATGAACTCTACTCCGAGTTCCTGCTCGATCTCTTCCTCGTACTCATCGCTGTGAGTTTTCTCAGGTCCGTAGATCTGAGGTGAATCAACCCCTGTGACGATGATCATTGACTGGAGTGTGTTGTCCATGTCTTCTCTGACCTGTGCTCCCCAGATTACCTTTGCGGAGTCGTCAAGTTTGTCAGATACTGTGTTGACGACTTCCTGTGCTTCGTTAAGTGAGAGCGAGGTTCCTCCTGTTACGTTTACAAGTGCGCCTTTACCTCCTTCGATATCTACATCAAGTAGTGGGTTGGAGAGCGCTTTCTGGACGGCTTCCTTCGCTCTTGAGTCTGTATCGGATTGACCCATTCCAATCATGGCGATTCCTCCTTCTCCCATCACAGCGCGTATATCTGCGAAGTCGAGGTTGACCAGTCCAGGCTTTGTAACTAGTTCTGTTACACCTTTGACTGCGTTTACGAGGATTTCGTCTGCGATCTTGAAAGCGGTGTTGAGGGATACGTCTGGAACAATTTCGAGAAGCTTGTCGTTTGGAATTACAATTAGTGTGTCTACAGTGTCTTCAAGCATTTCGAGGCCGTACTCTGCGTTCTCTCTTCTGCTCTGTCCTTCCATCTCGAATGGAAGTGTTACGATTCCTACTGTCAGCGCGCCTTCTTTTTTGGCTTGCTGGGCGATTACAGGTGCGGATCCGGTCCCTGTTCCTCCTCCGAGGCCGCATGTGACAAATACCATGTCTGCGCCTTTTACACATTCTTTGACTTTCTGCTGTGACTCCTTTGCAGATTCTTCTCCTACTTTAGGGTCTGCTCCGGCTCCGAGTCCGCCTGTAAGTTCTTTACCAATCAGTACTTTCTTGTCTGCGTTAGCGTAGAGAAGGTCTTGCGCGTCGGTGTTCATTGCGATGGTTTCGCATCCTTCGATACCGACTTCGACAAGTCTGGAGATAGTATTGTTTCCTGCGCCTCCAGATCCGATAACCTTGATGTCTGCTTTCCTTTTTTCGATCAACTCTTCCAGTTCTTCGTCAATATCGTGGTTTTTCTGTTTTGACTGCGGCACGCTGCCTGAGTTATCCTGCTTCGCCTGTTGAATCTTATCTTCCATTTGAGAGAACCCTTCGCTGTTTTGTTGTTATGTATAAGAGGTTATCATCAAAATATATAAAATTGGCTGGAGTTCTCCAGCTTTTCGCGATTTTTACTCGGTGAACTCTACTTCTTCAAAATCAGTGTACTCTGTGATTTCTTCTTCGAGTTTCTCCCGTGCTTCATCAGGAAGTCGATGTTCATGGTCCCCGTGGGAGTGTGTGCCTGGAACCTTGACTTTTTCGTCTTCGAACTCCATATCCTCGGAGCCGTGACCGATTCTGTAGTCCATGATGTGTTTCGCTTTCTCCTCGTCGTCTTCAACTTTTTCCTTAACTCTGATGTTGTATTCGAGGTCTTTTCCTGCGAGAGGATGGTTGAAGTCGATTCTTACTCTTCCGGATCCTTTCGATATTACCTTTCCTCTCCGGTTTCCAATCATTAGCTCTTCGCCGACCCGAACTTTGATATCCTGTTTCTTGAACTCTTTCTCAGGGTATGTCTCCACTGCGTCAGAGTCTCTTTCGCCGTAAGCTTTCTCAGATGGGATTTCGACATCTTTCTCATCGCCTACTTCCATGTCGAGCAGTGCTTCTTCAAATCCTTCGATTACGTAATTCTCTCCGATCAGTACAGGAATTGGCTTAAAGTCTCTATCTTCTGCCATTCCCTCTTCTTTTGCTTTCTCCTCTACTGTGAGGTCAAAGATTTCGCCGTCCGACTTTCCAATGTAGTCTACAAGTACCATGTCGCCTTTTTCCATTGTCTAATTCACGTTGAGAAAATGATGGTTGAATGTTAAATACTCTGCCAGTTCCCGGATCGCTCAATTAGTCTATCTTCCATCTGGATAAAGCTCTCCGTGAACCGGATTCTTGTATCAACTAGGGTTACTGAGGCGCCGACAAGATTGATCATCAGATCCTTATATGTGAAGAAACGGCCCGGTATCTGTGTCTGCGCTACTTCCATGGAGAGACCAAAGACAAATGCTGAGAAAACCGCGAGCAAGTAGCCATTTTCTCTATTATGGAGGTGGAGCAGAAAGGAACCGGCCAGCCCAAAATACGCCAGAAGGTGGAGGATGGGGAACATGCCTCCGGTTGAAGGATCTACCGCGCTCCCGGGTTTCATGCTGTAGAACGCTATAACCGATATAACTGCAAGCGTTAGAACAGCGTTGATTTTCTTTCTCACATCCAGAATTTACATCTGTATGGATAAAAAATTCCTTCCGGAATTGCCACGCAACGGTTAAAAGAATTTGATACTATACAGTCGGTATGGAATGGGTAGAGGAACTTCCCGACGAACTTCAGGCATCACTTGAATCACTTCTAGATGATGTAGAACACCAGGAAGATATTTATCTAAACGCACAGAACGCTTCTGTAGGCCAGATCTGGGTTGCGATGAGCCATATGATGAACCGCGTCCAGAAACTGGAGAAACTTGTCTCAGCACAGAGAAAAGCTCTCAACGAGACAGAAGCCGATGTAGATAAACACCTTGATCAGAGACTGGAAGAAAGCCTGAAAAGGTACTAGTATGATCCCAGAGCCGGTTAAGTCTCGCTTCAGATCTCTTTTGAGTAAAGGGTTTGTCCTTTCTGTCCTTGAGGTTCCAGGGTGCGAACTTAGAGGTTATAGAGAGTTTGATTTCAGATGCATGGATTTCCGACTTGAGACTCCCAGCCCTATGGCAGGCTTTGAGGCAGCTTTCGCCTATCGAACCGAGGGCAAAGTTTACAACGATCTTTTAGGTGAACTGGATGAGGAAAGCGTTTTCTACGACGTCGGTTCAAACATAGGTTTCTACACCTGTATAGGCGCTTTTAAAGCCGGTAAAACTATCGCGTTCGATCCTAACCCGCTGGCGGTGGAGGAGGTTGAAAAAAACCTGGAGATAAATAACCTAGCTCAGAATGTTCGTGTTGTCAACGCGGCTTTATCCAATGAAGAAGGAAAATGCAGTTTTACAGAAAGAAATACTTTAAGCGGCCGCGTCAGAGTTGTGGAGGGCAGCGATGCAGATATGTTGAGGGCTGATACAGAAGTGGAAGACGCAGAATGGCCCTCACCTGATATCGTTAAAATTGATGTAGAGGGGCACGAAAAGCAAGTTATTGAAGGGTTTGAAAATATTTTAGATCAGGTCAAAGTTTTCTACGTTGAATGTACGGGAAATAAGAAGGAGGAGATAGAGAGATTTCTGGGAGATAAAGGTTTCGAATCTGAAACTCTTCAGCACCGGTTTGATTCCGTGACCCATGTCAAGTTCAAGCGGCCAGAGCCCGAGCAGTAGTTTAAGTTTCCTTTTAAAGACTTTAGTGGAGGTTTTTACTCTATCAGGATCGCCGGTTTACCGGGTTCTGCTCTGGATGATTTTTCCTCTTCGGATTTCTCTTCGGATTGAACCTTTATTTCTGCATTGAATTCTTCTTCCCACCTTTCTACATTGGATTCGAGAGATTTACTTTCGTCTTCCTCCTCCATTATCTGGTTTCTGAACTTGCCCGGGTTCTGGAAAGCGTCTCTAACCATTTGATTGACCTGTTCTGCGTGGTCCTTGAATCCGGCGTTGACTACTCTGCCTGTTACCTCTCCGATGTTGTCGGCTTCAAGGTTATCCTCTATTTTCTGGAAAGCGTCGTATTTCCATTCTGCTGCCTGTATAACTGTGATATTTTCTGGTTCGGTGTCGAGCATGTTCTGGATTTCTCTAATGTCCTCGGCAACCCTGTTGTAGTATTCCTCTATCTTTTCTGCCTCTGTATCCAGAAGTTTTTCTTCCAGTTCAGGCCATTCAGTTTTGTAAAGGAATCCTTCCTCGCCTATTCTTTCCCACAACTCGTCCGCTATGTGGGGTGAGAACGGGGCGATAAGCTTGACAAGGGTTTTGATGCCGTGGTTCATTATTGAAGGATTCGGGTTTCTCTGTCGGTACCAGTAAAGCTTGGTTAATAGCTTGTCGATTTCTCCGACCGCTAGATTGAACTCGTAGTTCTCGTTGTAATCTGTTACGTTCTCTACTGTTCTCTGGATTCGGGTTGATACTATTCTGTCCTCAAGTTCGGCTCCTTCCAGGTCTGGTTCCTCGTCTGTTTTCTCTCTCTGATCCACGAGCTTCTGTATTCTGTGGAGCATTTTCTGGGATGATTCCACTCCATCTTTGGACCAGTCAAGCTCCTTTGAAGGGTGTGCTGCTCTAAGTATGAACAGTCGTGCTGTATCGGCTCCATACTCGTCCACAAGCTCGGAAGGCCGGACAACATTGTTCTTTGATTTCGACATCTTGATCGTCTCGACCTCTACCTCTTTTCCGCATTTACTGCAGATGTTTTCATCCTTTATCTGTTCGGGATACATCCATCCGTGTTCCGGGCAGTTGTAGGCGGGATGGTTGACCATTCCCTGTGTCAGTAGTTTCTCAAACGGTTCGTCCTGGTCCACCATTCCTTGGTCGCGGAGGAATTTCTGGAAGAATCTTGCATATAGAAGATGCATGACTGCGTGCTCAATGCCGCCGACATACTGGTCTACGTTCATCCAGTAGTTTGCCTCCTCTGTGTCAAATGGTGCCTCTTCAAAGTCTGGTGAACAGTAACGGAGGAAGTACCAGGAGGAGTTGATGAACGTATCCATGGTATCTGTCTCCCGTTCTGCGGTTTCTCCGCATTCCGGACATTCGGTCTCCTGGAAATGGCCCGAAGTCTCGATCGGGTTGCCTTTACCGGTGAACTCGACATCCTCTGGGAGCTCTACAGGTAGTTTATCCTCGGGAATCGGCACTGTGCCGCAGTTTTCGCAGTAGACTACAGGTATAGGTGTTCCCCAGTAACGTTGTCGGGAGATAAGCCAGTCTCTCAGTTTGTACTGCGTTTCCTCTTCACCCAGATCTCTGGCCTCCAGTTTTTCAATTATCTTTTCGATTGCATCATCTTTGTCTAAACCGTTGAGGAACTCGGAGTTTACGTGTTCCCCGTCTCCTTCGTAAGCCTCCTCTTTAAAGTCGTGTTCTTCTTTAGGTTCAACGACTTGCTGGATCTCTATATCGTGTTCCTGTGCGAACTCAAAGTCGCGCTGATCATGTGCCGGAACCGCCATAATCGCACCTGTTCCGTAATCGGTGAGGACGAACTCTGCGACGTAGATTGGGATTTCTTCTCCGGTTATAGGGTTTTCTGCGTACCTTCCGGTGAATACTCCAGCCTTGGATTTCTGTTCTCTTTCCTCGTCGTCCTTCTTTTTAGCTTCTTTAATGTACTCTGCAACTTCCTCGTTTTTCTCGGCTACCTCCTCTGCAAGTTCGTGTTCTGGGGCTAGCGCCATGAAGGTTGCTCCGAAGACTGTATCAGGTCGAGTGGTGAATACTTCAAGTTCTCCTTCCTGCTTTAGAGGGAAGTAGATGTTTGCGCCGGTGCTTTTGCCTATCCAGTTGTCCTGCATTTCCCGGACTTTGTCAGGCCATCCTTCTAGCTGTTCAAGATCTTCGAGCAGCTCGTCCGCGTAATCTGTGATTGCAAGCTTCCACTGTTTCATCTTCTTGTTCTGGTTGACTTCTGAATCACATCTCCAACACAGACCGTTCTCAACCTGTTCATCTGCCAGAACTGTTTCACAGCTAGGACACCAGTTTACCTCTGCCTCGTCCCGGTAGGCGAGCCCCTCTTCAAGCATCTGGAGGAAAATCCATTGATCCCATCTGTAGTATTCAGGCTTGCAAGTGGTTACCTCTCTGTCCCAGTCAAGTGAGAATCCCAGACTCTTGAACTGGTCTTTCATGTCGCTTATACAGTTCATCGTCCATTCGCCAGGGTCAACATCTCGGTCGATAGCTGCGTTCTCCGCAGGCATACCGAAGGCATCCCAACCCATAGGATGCATTACATTGAATCCCTGCATCGACTTGTAACGGGCATAGGCATCGCCTAGTGAGAAAGCTCTTCCGTGACCCATATGCATTCTTCCGGATGGGTATGGAAACATGTCTAGTACATAACATTTCTCTTTGTCCTCATTCTTCTCCGCTTTATGTAGATCTGCTTCTTCCCATCTTTCCTGCCATTTGTCTTCGATCTGGTTGAGTTTGTCGGCGAAGTCCTGTTTCATACAGGGTATAGAAAGTTGAACTTATTTCAAGTTGAACGTTTCAGCTCAGAATTCTACGCCTCACTACTAATTTAAATGCAGGATTTCAAATTCAATGATACGATGACCCGCCTTGTATGTGTAAGTAGTGGCAAAGGAGGTACTGGGAAAACCACAGTAACATCCAATTTGGGTGCAGCTTTGACCCAGTTCGGTACTGACACCATTGTTCTCGACGCTAATCTTACTAACCCGAATCTGGGCTTCCACCTTGGGATCCCGCTCTATCCAAATACTCTTCACGATGTACTGAAGGGTGACGCACATATAACCGAGGCGATGTACATCCACAACTCAGGTCTTCGCGTTGTTCCAGCGGGTCTATCAATCGAGGACTTGGTAGATACATCACCAGAGAATCTCTCCGATGTTCTTCTCGACACTGTAGGAGAACCTGATTTCGTTCTTGTTGACTCGGCGGCAGGTCTTGGAAACGAATCAATCAACGCAATCGAGGCCTCGGACGAAGTTCTTGTAGTTACCAATCCAAACCTTCCTGCTGTAACAGACGCGCTGAAAACAGTCAATATTGCTGAGGAGGCAGGAACTGATGTTCTAGGTGTTGTTGTTAACAGAGCTACTGGACACGAATCCGAGCTTGATGAGGATGAAATCGAGTCGATGCTTGGACATCCAGTAATTATGCAGGTTCCGGAGCACGAGAAAGTTCAGGAAGCTCTCGCAGTGAAGAAGCCGATGGTACACCACGCGCCAGATCACCATGTTTCTGAAAGATTCAAGGCTGTTGCGGCAGAGGTAGCAGGACTTGATTACGAACCCGATCTAAGAGAGGAAGGCTTTTTCACCAAGATGATCAATAAGTTGAAGTAATGAGTAAAGGCCAGTTAAAGTTCAAGCCGGGAACTATTCTTCTGTTTGTATTCATAGCAGGCTTTGGTTTTTTCATGTATAACTGGGCCTCAGGGTCTATACAGGACACAGGGGATGACGCTATGATGGATCAGAGATCAGCTATTCAATGCAGTCAGATCAATGTTGATTTTATCGGTTTCCGTGAAGATGATGATTCAACGGTTCTAACGTTCCAGATCAATGAGTATGCAGATAAAGTTGATGTAAGTTTCCGCGGCGAGAGTAATTCCTCGGTGCGGCTTCAGAGTATCGAAAAGAATACTATTCAAACAGCCCGGGTAAATGGAACCGGTTATTCAAACACCTATGTTTTTGTTGATAGCTGTGAAACTCCATTCAGTTACAGGTGATACTCTTTTATTGGAGGCTGGATAATTCAACTTTATGACACGTGTGATATCAGTTGTCTCCGGTAAAGGAGGCGCGGGAAAAACCACTCTTACCGCAAATCTCGGTGTCGCGCTCTCCAAACAGGATGAGGATGTTCTAATAATAGATGGTAACTTCACCGGGGCGAATATCGCACAGCATTTTGGAATCGGCTTCCAAGATGTTTCATTAAATGACGTTCTCGAAGGCGATGCATACATTACGCAGGCGGTAGCCAAGCATCCTGCAGGAGTATCAGTGCTACCAGCTTCAGTGCTTGAATTCAACGGCCAGGCAGATAATCTGAAACATTCAATAGTTGATTTTCTTGGAGACAAGGATTTTGTTTTAATTGATGCTGCAGCTGGAACCGATGACGAGGTCCAGGCAGCTATCGAGACCTCTGATGAAGTGTTACTTGTTTCACATCCTGAACTCCCTGCACTTACAAACACTCTGGGAGCGAAGAAACTGGCGGAGGAGATGGATAGAGATGTTATCGGGTTAGTTATGAACATGGTTAGAGACGAGAAATCCGAGGTTGAACATGAGGATATCAAGGATCTTGTCGGTGAGGAGATAATTGGAAAGATACCCGACCATAAACATGTTCGAGAAGGTATTGCTCTCAGAAAGCCGGTTGTTGACTACAAACCGGATTCAAAGGCTTCTTACGCAGTCAAGGATGTAGCCCACAGGATCAAGGGCCGTGAGCCGCCAAAGAGACCGCTTCAGAAACGTCTGAAGATGAGGCTTCAGGACGTTTCGCCTATCTAGGGGCGCTCTTAAATTATTCTTTCAAATCCTCGTAATTTGTTCACTCTACAACCCGCAGCCTTAAATCCTGGTTTACCCAATTCAAGGTTATGACAGATTTGAAGCCGTACGAACAGTATCTCTGGAGCCCGAAAAGAGATGAATACGAGGCAAACGAAATACCTGAAGACATCGACTGTATTTTCTGTGCTCAGGCAGAGGACGATGAAAGGGTCAGCAAGGAAACAATATTTGAAGACGACTTCCTGATGGTAGAGCTGAACATTTTCCCGTACAACACCGGCCACCTGATGGTTATACCGAAGAGGCATGTCAACTCGATGGTAGATCTTGAGGATGAGGAGAGAAACCGTCTGTTCAAGATGGTTGCAAAAGTCGAGGAGCTCCAGAAAGAGGTAGTCGAGCCAGCAGGAATCGATGTAGGTATGAATATAGGCAAAGCTGCCGGAGAGTCAATCCCGCATCTTCACGTTCAGCTAGTCCCGATTTACGAGAAGGATAGAGGTTTTATGGAGACTTCTCTCAACACCAAGGTTATGAAGAAGTCGATCGTGCAGATGAGAGAAGAATACGAAGAGAGAGCAGATATTCTGGAAGACTACTGGTGATTGAATGGTCTCGTTTTTCCATGCCTACGACCTTAGAGGGAAATACCCTGATGAAATTGGGCAGATGGAAGCTGAAAAGGTGGGGAAAGCATTTGGAACAGTTACCGACGCTGATGAAGTTCTGGTGGGCAGAGACGGAAGGACGCATGGAAAAGAAATTACTGAGGCGTTTATCCAGGGGGTTAAATCGACAGGAGTTAATGTCGTGGATGCTGGAATGGTTCCAAGCCCTGTAATTTACTATGCTATGAGAGAAAGAGGGGTAAAGGCTTCAGCTGTTGTAACTGCATCTCATAATCCTCCTGAATACACAGGTTTCAAGTTCTGCAAGGAAAACGCCCTGGCGATGTCCCGGGAGGGCGGCATGAAAGAAATAGAGCAAATATATATCTCTGAGGATTTCGATAAAGGTAAAGGATCGAAGACAGAAATCGATGTTTCTGAAAGCTATATCGAGGCTATCCAGGAAAGATTCGAGATGGAGACCGGGCTTGATGTCGCTGTAAACTTTGGTAACGGTGTTACCGCTGATATAGGTGGGGAAGTTCTGGAGGCTATTGGCTGTGATGTTGAGGCTGTTAATAATGAGATTGATGGTGATTTCCCCAACCATCTTCCGGATCCAACAAATAATGAAGCCAAGAAGGCTCTAGAGAGGAAAATGACGGATGAGGATCTTGGGATAATCTTTGACGGGGATGGCGATAGAGCAGGCTTTATCCTGCCCGAACACGGATATATCCCAGAGGATGAGGTGTTGGCGCTTTTCTCACAGCAATGCCTTGAAAAAGAGAAAGGGAAGGTTGTTCACGATCTTAGAGCCTCGAAACTGGTTCCAGAGAAGATTAGGGAGTTTGGCGGAGAGCCCGTTGAGACAAAAGTAGGTCACACATTTATCTCCGAGTCAATTCATTCCGATGAGGAAATTGTTTTCGCTGGAGAGCTTTCCGGTCACTACTACTTCCCCGTCTACGGTTTTCCGTTCGACGACGGAATATTTGCGGCAGCGCTAATGTGCTTCATGGTTTCAAGGAAAGACGTTAGAGATATACTTGATAACTATCCGGATTATCCGGTTTCACCCGAGCTGAGAATTGACTGTCCTGAGGAGGCTAAGGAGAAAGTTGTCTCGGATATCAAGGATGTTTACTCCGATCATGATGTCTCTACGATAGACGGCGCCAAGATCATATTTGAAAACGGCTGGGCGCTGGTAAGACCCTCCAATACTGAGGAGAAAATGTCTGTCAGGTGCGAAGGCGATACAGAGAGTGATGTCGAGAAGATACTTAATGAGGTAGAAACAGAGGTCAGGAATCTAATTAAGAAGTATTCATAGCGTCAGCGGTTCATTGATTCCATACTGAAAGCGCCGGACGATATTATGTCGCCCATACCAACTGTTCTAGCAGGGTCAACATGGTTGATTATCGGTATTCCTACAACTTTAAATCCGTCTACCTGAGCGGTTCCTTCTTCTTCGAAACCTTCAATACTATGGAATTCTCCAAAATCCTTGAGCTCCTGGAGATCCTGTATTCTTTTGTCTTCCATATTAAACCCTCTTATATCGTCTTTGCTGGGTATACCATCTTTCTCCGCCGACTGGATGGCCGAGAGCTCACCGTAAAGCATAGATCCCCGAATTTTCCCGGGTTCTACAGGGTAGCTTTCTTCAACGACTGTAATGTGGTAAGTGTAGGTATGCAAATGTATACGTGATAAATCCAGTTCTTCAAGCAGTTTTTTGATCAGGCTGAACGCCTCGCCGAAGTTTAGTTCTTCCGGGCATTCTAGACCTAGTATACCTGCAATTTCTCTAATCTCTGTCTCATCCAGTCCCAGACTATCAGCCTCAGGTATAACATATTCTGCTATCAGCTCAGCGGTTTTGTCATCTTTGTGCACGTATTCAACGTGTACGGGTTTATCGATCTCGGCAAGCTGTAAACCGGAACGTTTCAGTTTCGCTGTTTTATTTCCTGTTACATTGTGGAAACCAGACATTATGCAGCAGTCGATATTCTCCTGGATCAAAGAAAGTTCTTTTTCGATATCCTTTGGGAGATACGGACCGTAACCTTTGAGCCTTCCGGAGAGTATAAGTCTTCCACTTCTGTCGCCTTCGAATTCGAAAATGTGGTTTCTCTTGGTTTTATCTGAGTTCACGGCGTCCTGTACATTTTTAAGGTAGAATTCGCCGTCTTCCTTAACCGGATAAAGTATTTTCTCATTCATCATCTCCACAAGCTCTGATGATAGATGAGGGGTGTAAAGTATTACTTCGCTGTCTGTCTCCGCCAGAAAGTTGGAGATAATTCCTCCCTGACCTCCTATGTATTTTTTGCCTCCAGAAGGTTCTATACCTGTATAGTCAACTTCATGGTTTTCACCTCTGTTTTTGCAGTACTTTAGCGCGGCCTTCAGTTCAGCAATTGACTCGACAGGGTTCTCAAGTTTCGGAGGCTGATCTGTCTCGATGGCTCTGGTGTGGACCACATCTATGTTGGTGTTGAAACCTGTGAATACGGCCGGTGTTTTTTCTACCAGCCTGATACTTTTCCGGTATTTTTCAACCCATTGTTCTTCTAGAGTCCTTGGCAGAGATCTTTCACCTCCTCGTAAACATCATCGGCTTTAACTACGCCTGACGCAACCAGCACCCCCTTGCATCCATGTTCTATACTTTTTTCGACGTCTTCGCGGGTTTTGATACCTGCGCCGGTTAGCAGGGGTACGCTGGAGCTTCTAACAGCTTTTTCTATAAGCTCAGGTTTAGCTTCTGAAACCGAAGTATCTCCTCCGATCAACTCGGGAGGTTCAAAAGCGATATAATCCGGTTCCAGCTTGCTTAGCTGTGAGCATTCTTCAGGGGTCTGTGCGCATACTACGGTGGTAAGGTTGTGCTCCTGGCAGAGTTCTATTGATGCTTTGATCTCTTCCCGCTCTATTCTTTTCTCCGAGTGGTTTAGAAGGGTGCCAGATACGCCTGCTCCTTTCATTCCTTCAGCTGTCACGCTTCCTGTATGGCTTCCTGGTTTTACAGGGTCAATGTGCTGTGAGAAAGTCTCCGGTCCTTCTTCGTTTATGGGTCTTGTATCCTGCGGAGAGGGGCACACAATAACTTCTTCTCCTGTTTCTTCTGCTGCTTTCCGGCATTTTTTCGATATTTCCCTGGCTTTTTCCCCTTGAGCTTCTCTGTACGCCTTGAAGTTTACTATTATCATTAGTTTCGCCCTGTTTTAGGTTTCCGTTTTTCCGGTTTTTATATCCGCAAGTCGAGATCAGGGTCGTTTAGAACCTCTATATCTCCGTTCTCTATTCTGAGGTCGAGTCTTTCACCACGTATGTTCTTTCCTTTTCTGGTGCAACTTAGGCCTTCGGCAGGATTGATCTCGATATAATCTTCATACACTTCTATACCCAGCATGTAGCTATCAATTATATGTACAAACATCCCGGCACTCCAGGTCTGCTCAGGGGTTCCAAGCAATTCTCCTGATTCTGCGTCAACCACTTCCGGTAACGCCCCTGGCTGGTTTCTGTCGAGGAATTGTTCAAGCTTCTCGAGGAAGTTACATCCTTCCTTGTCTTTCCCGTATCTGAAGTTAGCTGCTGCAGCCCAGCAGGTGGTCAATCCCCATACACTGCCGGTGTGGTAGCCGGAAGAATCATAGCCTGGGTCGGTTACTGATCGTGTTCTGGCGCCGTAACGTGAAGAAAACTCTCCGTTGATCCTTTCCAGCTCTTTCCGAGCTGTCTTTCTATCTAAGTGGCCGAACATCAGAGGTATGGCTGTATTGACTGTTTGATGGCTTTCTCCGAGTTCGTCTTTGAGGTATCCTTCGTTCTTAAACCTCTTCATCCCTTCCTCAAGCTCTCCCTGTCTATCGTCATCCATAATCCTTGCAGCCTCCAGCCAGAGAGCCTGTATGTCGACAGCGTTGCTTCGTTTGATGGTATCCATCCAGGTTCCGCACGGTGAATGCTGAACTACGTTGTCTTCGAGTTCTAGCTCGCCCATTGCCTTTTCCCGAGCCTTTTCTATCTTCTCTGTTATGCCATAATGCCTCCTCAGTTTTTCTGAGGCTATTATGAAGAGCGGACCTGTATCGTCTCTATCAAGGTCGTTTTCCGGGCCTTTCTCCAGGTCTATTTTTCCGGCCAGATCGTTTTCTGCAAAATTCTCCAGTATCTTTTCAGAGGTCTCAAAGTAGCCTGCATCGATCAATCCGAGTACTGACCAGAAACTGTCCCGCGCCCAGTAGCTCTGGAACCATGGGTGTCCGGCTATCACTCCGGTTCCGTTCCGGCTGTAGATCATGTTTTCCAGACTGTTGACGCTGCACTGAAAACTTCGCCCCAGTTTGTGTTCTAGGTCGTTTTCTACCGAGTCAACTCTGTCAAAAACTCCTTCAGATGTTTTGAATTTGATCTCTATGTCTTCTTTTCCGCCACCTTCTATCTCTCTGCGGAAAACCGGTTTCTCAGGAACAAGACATACCTGTTTCTCCCCTGGATAATGTTCTCTAGTGAATCTTTCACCTTCAAATCCGGAGATCCCTGCGGATTCTACCGCCAGTTTTCTGCCATTTCTGGATACCAGAATTCGCTTTTCTTCCGTTTCTGCAGCGTAACTTCCTTCCTCCACGTCTTTGTCTTTGGATCGGATATTGATACCGGTCTCCAGCGCTATCTGTACGGCTTTCATCTCCGAGGTCTTATTTTCCAGCTCCAGATCGATTTTCAGGCCGGGAAAGCTTTCAGGGGCGCTTACTTTCTCATGTATTATCATAGAATCCGTTTCATAGTGGTAAACCATTTCTTTCCCGTATTCTACCGCTTCAAGCCGTTCTTTGTTCAGCCAGATACCGTTTACGCGGAAGCTGAAATAATCCAGAAACTTGTATGGAGGCGCCCAGTAGCCGCTCCACTTGGTTTTGAAACCGCCATCAAGGCTTCTATCCAGAAAACCGTGGGTGTTTGATATTACTCCTTTCTTATCTGATAGGTCTTCGTGGAGGGTGTATTTCACAGGTTTTAGTTTAGCGCTAGACACTAAAAAACCAGTATTTTAACTTTAGAGTAGTAAGCGGGTTTGAGGAGGTTTTTATACACGCGCAAGAAAGGTTAGACGTGAAACCGCAAAACTTTATCGAGGTCTCATTTGAAGTAGCAAACAAGGTAGGCGGCATTTACCAGGTTCTGAACTCCAAATCGTACAAGATGAAAGACTACTATGACGATAACTACGTTACAGTAGGTATGTACGATGAGGAGGCGGTAAGAGATGATTTCAACCCTACAAAATGCCCTAAAGAGATCGAGGCACTTAAAAAAAGAGATCTGGATGGTATAGAGATTCACTGTGGGAGCTGGATGATTTCAAGTCAGCCGACCTGTATACTTGTTGACCCGTCAGGAATGGATAAAACTGCTGATGAGATCAAGGAGGAAATGTACGAAAAGAATGGAGTTGATTCGCTCGGAGCAGGAGAAGACTTCGATGAACCGATAAGATGGTCTTATGCAGTTGGAAGGGTTATATCAGCACTCGAAGAGGAAATGGAGGGAGAAACAGTTGTACAGCTTCACGAATGGCTTTCAGGTCCTGCAATGATGAATTTCGATTCTCCTTCTGTTTTCACCACACATGCTACTGCTCTGGGGAGAGCGCTCTCCAACTCGGATTATGATCTTCAGGAGGCAGTGGAGCAGGGAGAAGTAGATGACTCTCTTGCAGAGGAGTACGGCGTAAAGGCCAAGCATCAGGTGGAGAAAATGGCAGCGCAGAACTCATCAGTATTCACTACAGTAAGTGATACTACAGCCAGAGAGGCAGAGGCTGTGCTTGATAGGGAGCCGGACAAGGTCTTGCCGAACGGGTTCAATGTTGAGGATTTCCCGAGCCTGGAAGAGCTTTCCTACCAGCACAAACAGAAGAAGAAAAAGATGAAGGAGTTCCTGAGAGCGTATTTCGAACCGTACTACGATATTGACCTAGAGAACGATCCAAGAGTGCTGTTTATATCAGGAAGGTACGAGTTCCATAATAAAGGGTTAGACGTGTTTATAGACGCCCTAGGTGATCTAAACGAACATGAAGGAGACGATTTCTTTGTATTTATATTCGTGCCCTCAGATGTCCGAGGTGCGAAACCTGAAGTGCTAGAGAACATGTCTCTCTATCAGGAACTGAAAAATTATGTTGAAGACATCAATCCTAGAGTCAGAAACAATTTACTGAACTCGCTAACTTCGGGGGGAGATCCTGGAGAAGCGCTGAAAGAAGTGGTTGAGGACACGTCCTCGACGGTAGACTCTCTACAGAGGAAGTTCCATAGTAAAGGAGACAGTCCACCGACGTGCGCATACGACTTGACGTATCCTCATGATGAGATACTTGAGAGGCTGTATGAAAACGGTCTTGAGAACAAGGAGGATGACAGAGTCAAGGTTGTTTTCTATCCAACTTATCTGTCAAGGGGAGACAAACTGCTTTCAATGGACTACAACGATGCCATAGTGGCTTCAAGCGCAGGAGTTTTCCCTAGCTACTACGAGCCATGGGGCTATACACCTGTTGAAACTGCAGCAAACGGCGCGCTATCAATTACAACAGATATGGCAGGATTCGGTAAGTTCCTCTACGATAACACAGAGAAGGAAAACAGGAAAGGGATCAGAGTGCTGGATAGAAAGGATGTGCCGGACAGCGAGGCAGCGGATAACCTTGCGGAAATGATCGAGGATATTGTTTCATACTCGAAGACAGAGATAACGGAGAGAAAGCACAACGCCAGGAAACTTGCACAGTTAACCTCCTGGGAAAAACTTGGTAAAAATTACAGAGAAGCCCATGAAATGGCTTTAAACAAAGGTGAATAGATATGTCGATAAAAATAGAAGTTGAACATTTCAGCGAAGATAAACGCGAACACCAGGACTTCGTGAAGAAAGACGAACCCGGCTTTGTTTCCGTGGATCCGGATATCGAAAAAATAAGAGAAGTTAGAGAAAACTACGAGTACGAAAATCTGGTGGTTATAGGGAACGGGGGTTCGATAACCACTTTCAGGGCGTACCTGTACGCTTTTCTTGGTGAGACAGATGTAAATGTCCGCCTTGTAACCACAATGGATCCGGATTATCTCAATACACTAACAGATGAACTAGAGCCTGAGGAAACGGTAGTTATGCCTATCAGCAAGTCAGGGGAAACAGTAGGCGTTATTGAATCTCTGATGCACTTTATAGATAGAGATTACCGGGTGTGCGCTGTAACCTCTCAGAATGACGGCGCTCTCAAACAGATAGTTGAAAGAAATGATTACGGCTGGATAGAGCACCAGGATGTAGTCGGAAGATTTTCTGGTTTAACTGAAACAGCGCTTGCACCAGCGTTATTCGCAGGAATAGATGTAGAGGAGATACGAGAGGGAGGAGAGGACATGTACGAGAAGCTCTCTCCGAAGATGCAGTACAACCCGGCTTTGAACGTTGCGTCCGCTCTCTACGATGCTGAGGAGAAAGGCTATCGAGAGGTTTTCACACCCTTCTACTCTACAAGACTGTTCGGCTTCTACCCTCTGCTGGTTCAGCTGATGCACGAAACCGTCTGTAAGGATGGAGAGGGTCAGACCTTCTATGGTGATATGGGCCCGGAATGTCAGCACCACACCAATCAGAGATTATTTGGGGGTAGAGAGGATGTTGCGACCATGTTCTTTAGGACGGAGGCACATGAGAAAAGCACTATCAAAATACCGGACAACCTTTCCGACATAGATATAAGAGGACGAAAGCTTTCCGATCTGAACGATCAGGAGCTTGGAGATTCACTGGAGGCAGAATACTCTGGTGTTAAACAGGCTCTTGAGGAAGAAGATATGCCTAACATAACCATAAATTTGACAGATGTTTCTCACCGAACATTAGGCAAACTTGTTGCATTCATGCAGTACCTTGCAGTCTACAGCGCCTGGCTGAGAGAAGTCGAGCCGTTCAACCAGCCAGATGTGGAGAAAAGCAAACAGATAGGGTTTGAAGAGAGGTTTTAATACGTGAAAACTGTTTTCATTACCCGAAAATTTGAGGAAGGTGAGGCGTCTACGGAGTACGCAAAGACGCTGGCGTCTGCGGTAGCCGATGAAGGCGGGGAAGCTGCTGTAGTATCGTTTGATGACGGTTCGTATTACTCTGTAGATGATAGAGTCGATGTTTACCGGGTTGACATGCCTTTTGACGGCGATAACCTGTTTAACTGGTCGATGATGCTTAACAACGAGCTGAAACGCCAGGCAAGGGAGGCTTTCGAAGATAAACCCGATATTATACATGTAGTTGACTGGACGGCGATACCTGGAGGAGTGGCGTTAAGTAAATACTATGAAGTGCCTCTTGTGGTGACCTTCCAGTCTACAGAAAACGAGCGGGGTTTCGAGGGAGACCACGCTGAGGTTATATCCGAACTGGAGTGGGATGGTGCTTTCGAGGCCGATCTGGCGATAGCCACCAGTGAGGACACCAAGAACTCTCTATTATTCGATCTTGATGTCCCTGAAGAAAAACTGGAATTTGTCGATCCCTACGCTCCAGAGTGGGAGCAAAACGTTTTAAACAGTTATAGAGAACTTCTAGAACAGAAGAAGGAGGTTAAACACTGATGCGTCCGCTATTTCTCACCTGGGAGTATCCACCTTTCAAGGCAGGTGGGATAGCGGCGCACTGCGAGGACCTTGCTGAAACACTTGCAGACCAGGGCCACAACCCTGTTGTGGTGACGTACGGCGAGGAAGAGGAAACAGAGTACAGGAACGGAGTTGAAATCCACAGAGTTCCAGCGACTGATTCTGCTTCAGATACTATATCATGGGCCATGAATCTCGGCTACAGGATGGAGAAGAAAGCGATTGAAATCCACAAACAGGAAGAACTAGATCTGGTTCATGCACATGACTGGATGATGGTTTCAGGGGCTGTCGGCCTGAAAAAGACGCTTGACCTTCCCATGGTTTTCACAGTTCACTCAACTCAGAAAGGAAGGGATGGAATCGACTCGGAGTACCAGGAAACTATACACAATCTTGAATGGTATGGAACCTACGAGGCAGATGAAGTCATAACGGTTGGAAGAGAGTTCTCGGAGGAGGTCAAACACAGTTTCAATGTTCCGGAAGAAAAAGTGAATTATATCCCGAACGGCGTTGATCTGGAAAAATTTGATTCACACTCATCTAATCTTAACTACAATGAATATGCCCTGGACTGGGAGAACATAGTTCTGTTTGTAGGACGTATGTACCCCCAGAAAGGACCTGGACATCTCATTGAAGCGATGCCGGATATACTCGATAGCTCGCCTGATGCCAAGTTTGTCATGGTCGGAAGCGGAGCAACAGAGCATTACAAGGGGATAGCCAAATCGCAGGTTGGAGAAAAAGTTCACTTTCCGGGGTATGTATCGGATTCCGAACTGCTTTCCTTGATGAAAACAGCGGAGTTAACTGTTGCGCCTTCAGTTTATGAACCATTTGGTATAGTTCCTCTTGAAGCCGCGGCATGTGAAACAATGACGGTTGGAAGTTACACGGGAGGGATGAAAGATACTATCGTCCACGAATATACGGGGCTTCACTCGTACCCTGCTGACCCTGGGTCGATCGCCTACCAGGTTAACAGAGCTCTCAGCGACCCGGGATGGAGCGACTGGATGGGAGATAAGGCTCGGAACCGGGTAGAGGAGAACTTCCAGTGGGAACAGATATCTGCGTGGACAACCGGTATTTACAGAAGTGCTATAGAAAGCTAGAAATTTTCCAGCCACTGGAACATCGAGTCCAGCAGCTTCCTGTTGGCTTCTCTGGACATCTTGTGTTTCTCACCTTCATACATCTCTACTCTTGTGTCAGTTCCAAACTCCTGCACTGCTTTCAATGTAAACTCTGGGTGTACAGTGGTATCTGATCTACCGTGGAAAAAGCAGACCGGAATATCTATATCGCTAACTGTTTCTTCAAATCTGTTTTCTTCCAGGTCTTCTATAAACCTGTGATCTATAGTTTTATCTCCGAAATGAGTGTATTCTCCTTTCTCTTCAACTACTGCTTTAAACTTCTCCATAATCTCGTTGTAGGTGACCGGAGATTTCAGAACCAAGGCCTCGGGCTCCAGTTCAACCGCTGTGTGGATTGCGACTCTGCCGCCGAAGCTCATACCATATAGGACGTATTCTTCCGGTTCAAAATGATTTATTGCCATCTTCAGGTCTTTGATTTTCGAGGTTAATGTCTGATCGATGAAGTCTCCATCGGACTCTCCGTTGCCCCTGAAGTCAAATCTTACAGCGTTCCATCCTTCTTCAGCAGCCTTTTCACATCTCATCTCGTAGCTTCCCTCTTTGTCTGTTCCAAATCCGTGGCAGAAGAAAATCCATTTATCTGAACTGGCTTCGTGGTGTATTGCGGCAACTTTTTCGTCTTTCTCTACATCAATGAAATGTTTGTCGGCCATATTTTGAATCTGTGCGGCTGGATTGAAAAGCGTATTCTTTTTAGAATTCACTGTTCAACATTTTGCTGTGCTTAGAATTACTGAGAAGGTGGTAGAGGCTTGGTAGCTTCTCGGAACAGTGAGGAAGGCGGAGAGCAACTGAAGAAAACACCGTGGAGTTCTCCTGTTACCGGTAACCAGATCGAAGATCTCTGGAATCTGGATTCTTCAGATATCTACGCTGTGGATATTGTTCACGGTCTGAGACAGAACAGGTTCTCTTACCACACCCATATACCTCTAAATCTGTTGAACCATTCTGTCGCGGTCAGCGAATACCTAGAGGAAAGAGGGAAGGATGAATATACTCAGCTTGCAGGTCTTTTACATGACGCTCACGAGGCTTATACCGGTGATACTGTCCGGCCTGTGAAAATACTTTACCCTGAGATTGATGATCTTGAGATGGAGGTCCAGAGAGACATATGGGATTCTTTCGGGATAGACGAGCCATCGGAGGAGCTCTGGTCAGGCGCTATTGATGAAGGCGATCAGGCTGTGCTGCTTCTGGAGGCTGATAGAACGATGTCTGAACCTGAATTCCTCAATGAAATCAAACTATACTTAGAGGATCATGAGGTCACACCTGAAGAGGTTATGGATATCGGTGAGGATATAGGGGTTTCTAGGGGAAGAGAACACGCCAAAAAGGAGTTCCGGGACAGGTTTGAGCAGCTGATGATCGATGTTTACGGCCCCGAGCATCTGGACGCTCACTATGATAGTGAGATGATGGATGATTATCAGATACCTGGAGGCATTAATTCTGATCTGAGGAAGAAAGGCAGAGATACTTTGCTTGTAGGAGCTGATAAACTGTATCACAGGGTCAGAAACGGTATGTACAGATCCAGGAAGAGCAGGAGAGAGGATTAAAGCTCTTTATTTTCGCCTTCCAGAGTTTTCGTCATTCTTTAGTGTAAAATTACATGTATATAGTACGCGACACCATTAGTAGATATGGTGAGGGGAGATGGCAAATTTATATTCGGATTATCTGGAATCGAGCGTTCAGTCGCCTTCAAAATTTAGAGATATGCTGGTTGATCTAAGCTCTAGTTCTGACATGGAGATGGATTTATGGTATGAGAATCGCCAGCTAGATCACAGAGATTCTGATCCCGGCCTTGAGTTCGTCCTTAAGACCCTGGAGAGGATTGAAGACGGCTGGTGGGAGATTGAAGACCCTGAGATTGTCGAAGGCGATGAGAGCTACCATGTAGAGCTGCCTGTAAGGTACGAGATAGTTAGAGATGGATCGATGGCGGGAGAAATCGGCAGCTACGTTCTTGGGGCTACACTTTACACCGAGGAAGGATCTGAACCAGAAATTCCAGACGAGCCAGGAGCGGAAAAGGTCGCACTTTAACGCTCCTGCGACCAGTCTTTCTTTTCTCTTTATTCCTGCCTCCAAGCCTAGAAATCTCTTGCTGTGTAAAATTCCTCGAGTTCCTCCAGCTTTTCTTCCAGCCTTCTGCGATGTTCTTCCCTCTTCTCTGGTTCTATAATTACCCGATTTGCCGCCCAGACGGCGTCATTGAACGCTAGAAAACCTGGGTATATTTCCCGTAGTCTGCTGAAAACAGGGTTTAATTCACGTTTCTTCCGGTACTCCGCTAGGAAAAACTCTCTTTGGTCTTTTTCCAGACCTTCGTGCTCGAAGCAGTAAAGTATCTCGTTTTCCGGGAAGTCAACCCGGCAGAACTCCCAGTCTACTATGAAAACTTCGTTTCCCGTTGCCCGGATATTGAACCCTAGATCGCCATGTACAAGCCCTCGCTCTACCTCCGCCTCAGGCACTAATTTGAGCAGTTTTTTCTGCTTTCTGAAAAATTTTTCTATCCGCGGATCAGGTCCCTCTGCATTTTCCTGGTACTCCTCATAAGGAGTCTTAGACCACTTCTGAAAATCGTTTCTGAATATCTCTTTCAAACCTGTTTTCGCCGCTTCGTTCTTACCCGAGTAACTACTGTAATTCTCTACAGGTATTGAGTGTATTTTCGCGACTTTTCTCGCCAGAGACCGCAGTCTTTTTTCCGTCATACCGCCCGAGTCGATATCCTCTTCTCCCACAAAGGTCTGTACAAGGACTGTACCTATCTCGCTTCCTCTCTCAAAGAAGATATTTCTCGGAACATAATTGATTTCCTGTTGCTCCAGGAATCCGAGCTTTTCGAACTCGTTTTCCAGACGGTTTTCCCTGGAAACCTCTCTTGAGACTCTGAGAATGTATTTTTGCTCCTCGGACTTGAGAACAAAGTTGTGGTTGGATTCTCCCGATTTTTTCTCAACTACTCTGGGATTTTCCATACCCAGACGTGAACTGTTCTCTGATAACCAGTCCCGTACTTTCCCAATTTTCACCTGTTTAACCTTTGTTTTATTTCCTCAGCCTTTTCTCCACCTGTTTCTGGAAATCCATTAAATGTTCGGTGATTACCGCGAAGCCTTTATGTGGGTGATCGAAGTACGAGAAGTAGTTGTGAACAGAGCCGTCGTCCATGGTCTTCGTCGCGATATGGTGCAGGTGATCGGAGGTGACGAATTTTCTCCAGACATCCAGGACTTCAGGGTCGTCAAGCTGTTTTACCTGGTATTCCAGCTCCTGTATCTTCTCGAAAAGCATTTTCTGCATAGGGTTTCCAAGCCAGGCGCTGGCATCCATCTCCTGGTCCGCCCATGATACAGTGTTGTACTCGAAGGCATCGAAAGTCCCCACCGGATCATGGTTCGCGATCTCTCTCACTTTGGCGAACTCAAGGTTGTCATGCTTCAGAACTTCTTGTGGCAGTGCCTCTAGGAACCAGAGAATGCCGGTGCCTTCCCAGTGGTGTTCTCCGAAAGTTTCGTAGTCCATGAACAGGTTGATATGGTCTCCCTGACAGGCAGAGAGCCAGGCGGAGTATTTCTCAGCGGTTAAAGGATATTCGCTCCACCATTCAGCGGAGAACCGGTATCCTACATCGTCCGTCAACTTCCTGTTTCTCAACATTATAGAGTTTCCGTTATCTGTTACAAAGTCTGGCTGTGTGTAGTTGTGGTTAGGGGATCTCCATCCGAGAATTCTCGGCACCCCTTCAGTAAATATTCCGCTGTAACCTTCTTCCGAGGCAATCTTTCCGATTTCGTTGTGGTAGATCAGTTCGGTGTTGGTCATGACCTGCGGTGTGACGCCGAAGTTGTCTTCAATTATGTTCCGGTGTGTGCTCAGCTGCTGTCTGAACTCTGTCTTATCATTAAATAAACCGGCTAGTGAGTGGTAGTGGGCCTGTCCGATGAAATCGACCGTTGAATCCGGAAACCGGTTCAGCATATCGATCAGCTCAGGGTGGTATTTTTTTGCCTGTTCTATCCAGGAGCTCGATATCGAGAAGTTAACTTTGAACTCTCTGTCTTTACCTTCAAACTTTTTCGCCTCCCGGAGAAGCCTTTCGGTTGCCGGGAAGTAGCAGTTTTCCGCTACATCCTTGAAAAAGTGCTCATTCATTTCATCTGAGAAATATCTGTCGTATAGCCTTCCCGCGTCTTCATTTACTCCGTCGGTTCTGAGTCTGTGTGGCTGGTGTACTTCAAATGAGAGGCTTACTGGAACCATAACTTCAATTTTTCAGGCTGGTTTAAATCAGCAGGTGATCTCACCGGAGGGTTAAAAATCGGTGAAGTGAAACCACATGTATGGAGGTAGAAACCCGGGAAGTAGAGAACGGAACTAGAATCCATGTTGAAGCGGATAAGGAGGTTGCTGTTGTGGTTTACTCCAACGGTGAGGAGAGGATATACCTTCCGGATGGCTCAGGAAGCGACTCGACTTACTATGTGGAAAACACTTCCAGCCTTATCAAAACTGAAACAGGTTACAGCGTGGTCTACCCGGGCAAAGTAGACGATATGGAAGTCCTGGGTTGAGGACATGGAAATATAATTATTGTGCTGCTTTTTGGTTAATATGAAAGATTTTAATCTAGAGGATTATGAGTTAGAGGACGGGCTACTGGTATATGCGGAAATAACTATAGACGAAGAGAGCTATAAAGTAACTAAAACTGATGAGCCAGGGATAATATCGACCTCTGACGGCTATAAAGCAGTATATAACGTGGAGAATGTGGGAAGTTTAAGCAATGCACAGGTGAAACTGCCTTTGGAGACTTCTGAGGGCCAGTTGGATCCAGAAAGCGTTGTGGATAGAATTCTTGGTCGGTCGCGCTTTAATTTCTCCGAGACCAGCGAACTCGATGAGCTCCTGGATTACTAGTTTTCTTGTAACATTTTACTATAGACGGTAGCTAATTCCTCTGCCATGTCGTTCCAGGTCCGGGTATCGAATCTAATTTCTTTATTCTGTTCTAGCGATTTCTTGATGCCTTCCTTGATCGAGTCTGATTCTGGTTGTACGTCAACAATTGAATCTCCTGCTATCTCATTTACTCCGCTATCCGTCGCAACTACAGGAGTACCTGATTCGAGTGCTTCGGTTATTGTGAGGCCGAAAGGTTCGTTGATTGAAGGGGAGACAAAAGTGTCTGCGTCGCGGTAATAGTCTCCAAGCTCTCCGCGAGGGATGAATCCGGCAAAAACCACGTTGTCTTCGATTTCAAGGAGTTCTGCAAAGGTCTTCAGGGACTCCGTTAGGTGGCCAGCTCCTCCGATAACTAGGGTTGCCTCTCTATCGTCTAGAAGTTTTCTGAATCCATATAGAAGATGTTCTAGACCTTTCTGTTCGGCATGCCGGCCCACAAAGAAAACCATGTCGCCGTCGATATCATGTCTCTCTTTCACATTAATTCCGGAGCTTTCTGGTTTTGAGAAACCGTTGTGGACAACCATTGGGCTCACTCCGAATTCGTCTTTGACTTCTTTTGCAAGTTTCTCGCTTACAGCTAGAACTCTGTCCGGTTCTTCAGCAGCCACTTTCTCCAGTTTCTGTAGGTCCTCTCCTGGCTCGCGGTTTCTCCCTGAGCTCAGGGAGTGAAAGGTTGAAACCCATTTCACGTTACCGTATTTCTTCGCCTTGAAGCCTGACTCGGCGCCGAACCAGTCGTGAGTATGAACAATATTGTAATCTTCCGCGATCTCTGCTATCTCCGCGCTCATTTTCCTCGCCTGCTGTATCATGTTGCCGTTGCCTGCTTT
>JBLGBN010000003.1:0-59353 GCA_047617745.1 Candidatus Nanohaloarchaea archaeon | reverse complement strand
CCACTAACCCCGGGTTCTCCTCTAAAAACCATTCCCCGGTCCGCAATATAGTCCAGCATCAGGAGATCGTGGTCAATTACCATTAATGGTTTCTCAGTCTTTCTTGCGAACCGTTTCAGTGTTCTTCCAAGCTCTACTCTTGCCTCGACATCCAGGTAGGCGGAAGGCTCGTCTAGAAGGTAGATATCTGCGTTTTTGGAGAGACAGATAGCTATCCCAACTCTCTGCAGCTCTCCTCCAGAAAGGTCTTCTAGGTTATTTTCGTATAGTTTTTCGAGGCCAAGCGGCTCCGCGATCCGGTTCTCAAATCTCTTGCTGTTTACATTGGTGTGTTTGGAGAGCGCTTCCTCTACTGTTTCATCCTGCGCCTCTAGGTACTGTGGTTTGTAGGAAATTGAAACGTCGGGCGATTCGCCCTCATCAGGTTCTATAGCTCCGGCCAGCATCTTGGCGAAGACAGTTTTTCCCAGCCCGTTCTCTCCAAATATTGCGAGTATTTCTTCTTCATGCAGCTCTCCTGATTCGGTTTCCAGCTCGAACTCTCCTTCCCCAAAGTCTTTACTCATTTCAGGGAATTCAAGCACCGTATTGTGTTGTTCTACCTGTGATCTTTTGGTTCTGTCAAACTCAATTGACTCCTTCCTGAACCGGACGTTCTGGGACGGCAGGTATCCATCTAGGTAGTTGTTGATACCTTCTTTGGTTGAAAGTGTATCGGATACCATTCCATAACCCCCAGGTTCTCCATAGAATATGTGGATTCCTGACGCTATAAGGTCAAGTGTTGCCAGATCGTGTTCAACCGTCATCACAGAATTATTCTCAGCAAGGTTGACTATCTCTCTTCCCGCGTTGAGCCTCTGTTTCACGTCAAGGAAAGAGGATGGTTCGTCGAACATGTAGATATCTTTGTCTTTAAGCAGTGTGGATGCGATTGCAGCTCTCTGTAGTTCTCCGCCTGAGAGATTTTCAATATCCCGATCCAGAAGCTGGTTTATATCTAGTTTTTCTGCGATCTCCTCAATCTCATCCTCATTCTCTGCTGATTTCTTCAGAAGTTGCTGTACTTTGCCTGAATAAACTTCGGGAAGTCTTTCCACCTGCTGTGGTTTATAGGCGGAGCTTATTTCGTCGTTCTTCAGTTTCTCGAAATGATTCTGGAGCCCTGTTCCCCGGTATTCCTTCACGATTTCCTCCCAGCTTGGCGGGTTCTCCCAGTCGCCGAAGTTCGGCTTGGTGTCTCCAGTTAGTATCTTCAGCGAAACTGATTTACCGATACCGTTCTCTCCAAGCAATCCGATTGATCTTCCTTCCTCGGGTACAGGCAGTCCGTACAGCCGGAAGCTGTTCTCCGAGAACTGGTGGACTTTGTCACCTTCTTCGAACGGTAGCTGTATCATTGTGATGGCGTTATCGTAGGGGTATTTGTTGATCGCCATCTTGTGGGCTTCCATCACGTCTTCGTCGTCGATGTGGAGCTCCTCGTTCTCATCAAGATAGAACCCGCCTTCTTTTCCAGCTCTATTCAAGGGATCAAAGTTGATGACGGTTTCCCGCGCTAGGTCCGGCTCTATCTTGTCCTGATCGATCGCTACAATGAACTTCTTTGAGTTTTTCTCTGTTGCCATACAAAAATAGGGTTTGAGAAGATTTAATTAACAAATGGATTGGAGCGGTTTCCCAGCTCCGACTGCTTCTTAACCATTGATTTCTTCCTCGTAATCGGTCCATCCTGTGATCGGCGACCACCTATCTATTTCATCTTCCAGCTCGGCTCGCCTGATTTCACTGCCGTAGTCCTCGAATCCGGCTTCGACGCACTCCAATGTCTCGTCTATTTCCGCGACTTCACCTGCCGAGTTTCTGTAGTACTTTAAGCCGGCGTCTTCCAGTGATTTGTCTAGTCCGGCAGTCACGCTTTCCTTCATCACTGAATTATCTAGATCCATTATATCTGCTGTGTAGGCGCCTGCAAGCCCGAAACGGTATGATTCGCTTTCGATAGGAGAGTAGCCGATTTTGTCGGTGAATGCTTTTACCTGAGGATAATCCTCCAGAAAGTCATCCATCAGTGTCCGGGTTTTTCCCTCGATTATTTCTTCCCACTCCGGTTTTAGTTCACTGGCTTCAAGCTCTTCTTCCAGATCTTCCGACCATCCCATGCTTAGATTGTGGGACACCAGTACAGGGCTGTCCTCCATGATTGAGGAGGTGAAGGTGTCCACATATTTGTGTACCCGAATAGGGTCTGTCTGTCGGTAGTCTTCTTCAGCGGAGTTCGTAATGAAATCTTTCACGATTCTAGCAAGTTTTTCCATTTTCCTAATGGCTTCTTCAAGAATAGCTGACTTATTTCTTTTCCTGGGATAAGAAGGAGAAGGGAAAGGTTTTTACTCGAAGGAGAGCCGGTACTTGGTGCCGGTTATTCCCTCAATTATGTCTTCGAACTCTTCTTCGGAGATGTTGATCTTGCCTTCGTATTCGTCGCTGACAACGATCTTTTTCTCCTGCCCTTCCGGCGTGAAGACTGTGTTGACGGATTCAACTTCTGCAGGACTAAGCAACCCTTTAATTGTCTCCAGATCATCCTCTGATTTCTCTACTACTCTGATTGATTTGCCTACTTCATCTGCTACTTTCTTGACGATTTCTCCGCTTCTACCGACGACTTTTGCGCCGTCGCCTTTTGCGGTCGCTATTACTACTACGTTTTCTGCTTCGAATGTTTTGATTATTTCTGAGTCCTTCAGTGAGGCGTGTTCCTTGCTGAGGTTGTGTAGAATTCTTGAGACCTCAATGTCGGTTTCCGTGATTTCGCCGTTTTCAAACTTGTCTTCGCACATGCTGCAGAGCTCGTCCTCGCTCTTTAAGCATACGTTACATATTGGAGCCTTCATACAGGAAAATGACGCGACCAACAATTAAATAGTTGAACAGATACCGGTAATTAGCCTTTATCGTTTTATCTTTCTGGTCAGTGAGCTGAGGTCGTAGACGAGAATCAAGCTCAGCGCCGCCATACCATAGAAGAGGAAGTAACTGTTGATATAGGATCCCAGAAAAATGATGCTGGTTAGGATAATCCAGTAGTCTTCACCAACGGTAAACCTGAAGTTTTTCCTGTATCTACGGCTCATCTGTAACTGGAACACCTTCGTCACCCCGAGTAAACCGACTGTTAAAACCGCTAGCCAGCCAGGAATTATCTCGGTCAGCCCTGCAGATCCGATTACCAGAAATACGGAAACTGTTTCAACAAGGTCCTGGAACGCCTTTGTCCTTCTTCCGGTTGATTCTTCCAGGATCTTCCTGTTAAATAATTTTACTGCAGCGAAGAATGCGAGAATCGAGAAACCTGCTACTAAACCGCTGTAACGGGTTTCTAGCTGTATAGCTAAAGCAGGGAGGGATGCAAGTATAACTGAGATACCTCCAAGTATAGTTATCCTCGGGTCCACACGGTTTTCTTGCCAGAGAAGTCTTAAACCAGTTTTGATTACATGAGAGGGATAAAAGGTAAATTTAAGACCTCCGCATAAGGGGGGAGGGGAGTGTACGGTGTTTGACAGGCTTGGTGCCCATCAAACCCGGACGCGGAGGTCTTAAGGGGTAAGGGGGAAAGTATGATATGAAGTGAAGGAAGCTTCGCGTGTTACCGCGGAAGCCTCTGGTGAAACTCTTTATTCGATTACCTCGATTCCCAGGTCGTTGACATCTCCTGAGACGTCTGTTTCCTGTTCCTCTTCTACTTCTCCGAGGACGTACGGTGATTCGACGCCTGTGATTATTGAGATTACCTGGAGTTTTCCTTGTAGTTCTTCTTTTACTCTTGCACCCCAGATTACCTGTGCGTGGCTGTCGAGATGGTGTTTGACTTTTTGACCTACGTCGTTGATCTCGTTAAGTGTTAGGTCGTCTCCTCCTGCTACGTGTAGCAGTGCTCCGTTTGCTCCTTCGAACTCGACATCGAGTAGCGGGTTGGATAGTGCTTCGTGAATTGCTTCTTCTCCTTTGTTCTTGGTGTCTGATTCTCCGTATCCTACTACTGCTACTCCTCCCTGGTTCATGATTGCCTGGACGTCTGCGTAGTCAAGGTTGACGAGGCTTGGCTTGGAGATTGTTTCTGTGACGCCTTTGATCATGGTAGTGATCAGTTCGTCTGCTACTCCGAAGGCCTGGTCCAGAGGCATGTCGCCTGCGATATCCAGTAGTTTGTCGTTTTCAATTACAATTGCGGTGTCGACGTGCTGTCTTAGTCTGTAGAGCCCGTCTTCTGCCTTGCTCATTCTTGCTCCTTCAATCTCGAAAGGCATTGTTACTGTTCCGATCACGATGCAGTCTTCTTTCTTTGCGATCTCTGCAAGGACAGGGGTTGCTCCTGTACCTGTTCCTCCTCCCATTCCTGCTGTGAGGAAGACCATGTCTGCATCTTTGAAGATTGATCGTAGTTCGGCTCGGTTCTCTTCAGCTGATCTTGCACCTTTCTCAGGTTTTCCTCCTGCTCCAAGACCTTTTGTCAGGTCTTTTCCTACGAGGATTTTTCGATCTGCTGAAGCCATTTCGAGGTGCTGTTTGTCAGTATTGATTGCTACGGTGTCTGCGCCCTGCACTTCCTTCTTCTGTATGCGGGTTACCTGGTTGTTTCCTGCTCCACCGACTCCTACAACTACGATTCTAGCATCTTTTACATCGTCAAGGTTTTCGACGTCTTTTCCGGACTCGTTATTATCTATTAGGGATTCCATTTTAGCATCACGTTACAGCTATGCCTAACCTTTTTAAAGCGGCATAGTTAATTCTCCTATAGAAGTTAGTCCAAATTCAAGCCCAACTTGAATGCCCAATACGTTTGGATTCAAAGCCCAATTTGAATCCGAGTCGACTCGCGCCCAAACGAGTCAAATGTCAATCAGTCGCTTCGTATTCGTCCGCCCAAAGACGAATGTTTCAAGCTTATCCTAACATTTACTTAGCTCCTTTATAAATCTTTGCTACAACTCACTGATTAACAATGTTCATCGTTTCCGAACAGCTTCTGTTCAGAACTGTTCACGGAAAGTTCATGCGGCAAACTTATGCCTGTTTCAAACAGTTACTAAATATTTCCGATCCAAGTTTCTGATATGGTCGAAGCTGAAGAAGTGAAAGACATCGCCGAGAACGCCAGGATCAATCTGGAAGAAGGTGAGGCAGAACAGTTCGCCAGAGAATTTGAAAACATTCTCTCAACCTTCCAGAAACTGGAGGAAATAGATACTGAAGACGTAGAGCCAGCCTTCCATCCAACCAAGACAGAACAGGAAACCCGGGAAGACGAAGTAGAGGAAACACTGGATAAAGATGAAGTGTTCCAGAACACAGATAATGACGAAGACGGATACTTCAAAGGACCGAGCGCCTAGACTGATAGCATGCCGGAGAAACATACGCCTAACACTGCTTCATATCTGATCCTGGAGAAAGAGGATCAAGTCCTTCTGATGAAGAGAAAGAATACAGGCTACAAGGACGGAAAATACAGTCTCGTCGCCGGTCATGTCGATGAAGGGGAAAACTTCCGGGAGGCTATGATAAGAGAGGCCGAGGAAGAAGTCGGGATCGAATTAGAGAAAGAAGATCTGGAAACTACCTCAATCATGCACCGGCGGTCGGAGGGAACTATCTATGTTGATGTATTCTTCAAAGCAGGCGACTGGAAAGGAGAACCAACAAATGAAGAACCTGGGAAATGCGCTGAACTGCAATGGGTGGAGAAAGATAACCTCCCTGAGAATACCATTGATTATGTTGAAAAAGTGATTGACGAGATGGATGATGGTCTAGAGTATCAGGAAGTCGGCTGGAATTAGGTTATTCATAGCTTGATTCAGGGAAGTATTCTTCAATAATAAATCTGTCTCCAACTGCTTCTATTGAATTATTTCCATAGAACTCTACCTGGACCTGTCCTAGGCTGTAATTAAGGGTTTCTTCATCGAATCTTACAGTGTGATGTAGAACTTTTTCCTGACCGGATTCGTAGGTTGGTATACTGTGTTTTTTCTCGGCGTTCTTTTCCAGTCTTGAAAGAACCTCAATTGACTCCGGTTTATCCACTCGGCTTGTTTCCAGAATATCTCGCACAGACTACCTATTAGAAACCTAATCTAATAAGCCTCCTCAAACAGCTTAATGGTATGAAGATCGGGATAGTCTCCGATACCCACGATAACGTTGAGCTCGCTGAGAAAGCAGTAATGTTTTTCGAAGACCAAGACATTGACAAAGTCGTGCACTGCGGCGATATGATTGCGCCATTTACAGCTGAAATTTTCAACGGAGACTTTGATTTTTACGCCGTTAGAGGGAACAATGACGGAGAATGGGATCTGAAAGGTGCAGTAGAGGAGTTCGGATCATTTTATAATAATATAGCCGGGCTCGAGTTCGACGGAAAGAGAATCGCAGTTTACCACGGAACAGAGGAAGAGATAGTTGAAGGGCTGGTATCGAAAGATTACGACTATGTTTTTCGGGGGCATACGCATCAGAGAAAAACGGAGAAACATGATGATGCAGTTGAGATCAATCCGGGAGGAATCAAACTGCCGGGGCAGGAAGAAGAGTTCAGTGTCGCAGTACTAGATACACGAACAGGTGATATCGATTTCAGAGAACTTGGACCATAAAAAACTTCACTGCCCGGAATGTGGAGGGGAGATGAGCTTTCAGGGTTACCGTCCGCTCTTCCCGGAATGTACTGAATGTGGAGAAACTTTTCATGTGGACAAATGCAGTATAGAGGGTTCCGAGTAGAAGAGCATAAATTGTTTTAACCCCCTGTAATTATCGTGGATTTTAATTCACAGGATTTCGAAGACGTTTTAGAGCCGGAAATCCCTGAAGGCAAAAACAGCTGGACTAATTCTGAACAGGATGAGATTTTAGAAGGATTTAACTACATATCTGGAGGTAAGCAGTACGCGCATCTGAGATCTGAAGGGCTTGAAGGCTTAGTAGCGTATTCCAGAGAAGAGTTCCTTGATTTCCTGGATGAAAATTATAACTTGAAATATAACTCCCTTGATGTTAGCAAAGTCGAGTACGGAAATGGCTGGGCTCTAATCGAATTCGAATGAATTTTTAAGATTCTGCTTTCAACGATGAACTATGGGTCTGAGAAAAGTTATTGAGGGGGAATCCGAGATAGATCATGAAAGTTTCCAGAAGCAGATTGAACAGAAAGACTCCGATCTCAATTTTATGAGAGAAATAGAGAAGCAAGAAAATAATCAGGAAGGAGAGCTTTCCGGCGTTCCATTTGTCGTCAAAGATGCTATCTGCACTGAAAATATTACCACCTCAGCTGGTTCAAAGATAATTGAAGACTACAAACCGGTTTTCGATGCAACCGTTGTCGAAAGACTGAAAAATGAAGGAGCGGTTTTCTACGGTAAAACAAACCAGGACGAGTTCGGCTTCGGAACCTTCTCAACCAACTGCGCATTTGGAACACCAAGGAACCCTCACGACCCGGAAAGGGTGGTTGGGGGAAGCTCTGGAGGAGCCGGGGCAATTGTCGCAGCGATGGACCAACCTATAATCTCAATAGGTGAATCAACCGGAGGTTCAATCACCAACCCCGCAGCATACAACGGAGTAGTTGGTATCACACCGACCTATGGAAGAGTCTCACGGTACGGTTTAGTTGATTACGCTAACTCCCTGGACAAGATCGGTGTTCTCGCGAAATCGGTGTATGGTTGTGCAAAGGGTCTGGAAGTAATAGCAGGGGAGGATGAGAACGATCAGACAACCTCAAGTAAAAAAGTGGAAGATTACTCGGATCTCGAGGAAAAGGAAGACCTGAAGGTCGGAGTTCCAAAACAGTATTTAGAACTTGAAGGTCTGGAAGAAGGTGTTAGAGAGAACTTTGAGGATTCTCTAGATGAACTCAGGGAGAGAGGGGCAGAGATCGAGGAGGTCGATATGCCGCTTCTGTCCGCTGAAACCGCAGTTCCCGCTTACTATGTTCTGGCGATGGCTGAAACATCAACAAACCTTGCAAGATTTGCAGGTATGAGATACGGAACGGAAAAGGATCCGGAAGAGTTCGACGATTTCAACGAGTATTTCTCGGAGATCCGTTCAGAAGGCTTCGGTGAAGAGGCCAAGAGAAGAGTTCTGCTCGGAACTTATACAAGAAAAGCTGGTTACAGAGACGCTTATTACATCAAGGCAGCGGAGGTCAGACAGAAGATAATTAACCAGTTCAAAGAAGCATTCGAGAAATACGATGTGCTTGTATCGCCTTCAATGCCGAACATCGCTCCGAAGATCGAGGAGGCAGAATCAATGGCGCCGGAGGAAGTCTACGCAATGGACACTCTAACCGTGGGGCCGAACCTGGCAGGGATGCCGATGGTCTCAGTACCGAACGGAAAAAGTCAGGGAATGCCTACCGGGCTGCATATAATCGCAGATCATTTCGAGGAAAAGAAAATACTTGACACGGCTTTCACCTATTCAGGAGGTGAGAATAGATGACCACGCAACCTCTTACCAGTGAGAAAAACACTATAGACTACAAGACAGAGGTGCTGATTGACTCAATCGAAGGTATTGTAGAGCATGAAGGAGAGTTCGACCCGGACAAGTGGTTGAGCGGCGAGATGATTAGAGAAACTGAGGGGGATCTTCTCAGTTATGCAGTTAGAACAATGACTGCTTTCCAGCATCTAACTGCGAGGAAAGAAGAGTACTTCGAAAGCAACGGTGAGAATATTAGTTCGTATATAGGAGAGTCCATTCTTGAAAATGTTGAGGAAGCTAGGCCGTACCATCTTGAGGTCTTTGAGGAAATCAAGAGGTGTTACCATGAGTGAAGAAGTAGACGTAATGATTGGTCTGGAAACCCACGTCCAGCTAGACACCAGTACAAAGCTGTTCTGTGGATGCCCAAACAAAGAAGCAGAAGAACCGAACACACACGTCTGTCCGACCTGTCTAGGGCATCCTGGAAGCAAGCCAAGACTGAATAAAAAAGTGCTTGAACTGGCGACAAAGACCGCGCTCTCCCTTCAGTGCGATATAAATGATGATGTGTTTTTCTCAAGAAAGACATATTTCTACCCTGACATGTCGAAGAACTACCAGATCACACAGTACGAGATACCTGTAGGCGAGGATGGAGAGATCGAGATACAGGTGGGAGACGAGAAATCGGAGATTGGAATTACACGGCTCCACATAGAGGAGGACCCGGCCAAGATGAAACACGTCGGGGGGAGCATCTCCGACTCAAACTATACCAAAGTAGATTACAACAGAGCAGGCACACCGCTTCTAGAGATCGTTACAGAGCCGGACTTTAGATCACCAGAAGAAGCCAGAGAGTACCTTCAGCAGCTGGCAAAGATTCTACAGTACCTGGAGGTTTACTTCCCTGAATCCGATTTTGCTATCAAGAGCGACGCCAATATATCAATTGAAGGTGGAGAGAAAGTCGAGGTCAAGAATATTACAGGAACCTCAGAAGTAGAAAAAGCACTGAGTTATGAAATCTCGAGACAGAAGCAGCTGAAAAGAAGAAACAGAGAAATTTCCCAGCACACCCGGAACTACAATGCAGATATATCCGCAACCGAGAAGATGAGGGAGAAAGAGACCGAGGAGGACTACGGATACATATTCGATCCCGACCTCACCCGACAGGAACTCGGGGGAGAGTTTGTCAACAAAGTTGAATCCGAGATACCGGAACTGCCACACGAGAAATTTGAGAGGTTCAAAGAAGAGTACGGTATTTCCGAAAAAATGATTGAATCACTGATCGTGGAACAGGAAATGGCGGACGACTTCGAAGTTCTATGCGAAGAACATGATCCAGAGATTGTCGGCTCCTGGATGACCGGAGAACTCCGGAAGACACTGAACTACAACGAGCTCAGTTATTCGGAAGCCGAACTGGAACTAGACTGGATCAAATACCTGCTTGAATTACTAGAGGAAGATAATATCTCTGACAGGAACGCGGAGAAAGTTATCAGAGAGATAGTTGAAGAACCTCAGGATCCTGAAGCAATAGTTGAAGAGGAAGATCTGCTGAAAGCCGGGGACGATGAAGTCGACCAGATTGTTGAAACCGTGATCAAGGAGAACCAGGACGCAGTTGACGACTACAAGTCCGGAGATGAGGAAGCGGTTAACTTCCTTGTCGGCCAGGTCATGCAGGAGAGCCAGGGCAAGGCAGATCCGAAAACCGCCCGTGAAAAGATTATAGACCAGATAGAATGACTCTTGAAAATATAGAAGAGCTACAGGAAAAGCTGGAGACGGATGATGTCGCCCAGAAGAGGTACCTGATGTACCGGATATTCGAACAGGTTCTCGAGCTAACTTATGACGAGGTTCCGGAGCCCGGGCAGAGGTTGAAACAGTTACAGAATGGTAACGGTTACCTCTACAAACTGGCGCAGGACTTCCTCACAGAGTCATCAACCATGAAGAAGCGGGAGAAACTAGATAAAATGGTTGATTATATAAAATAATTACTCGTCTAATCGGAAACTTACTTCCAGCCCTTCTTCGTCTTTGATCAACCGCATTAAATTTTTCTCGTCTGTTACTGGTTGGACTAGTTTCCATTCTTTGCCGTCGAGTTTCAGGCTTTCATCTTCTTCAAGTGATTCAGCTATATCTCTCAGGAAGTCGGCTAGCGCTTCGTTGTCAAGCTTGAAGCTTTTGTCGAGTTCCGGTTCAGTCATTTTATCACATATTGAAAAGGAAAGATAGAAATTTGAAAAAATTGGAGATGTCCGGAGCCTCGGGCTCTATGCGAACATCTCGTCTGGGTGGTAGTTCTCGGATGCTAGGAAGTCTTTCTCCGTTCCAATGTTACCTTCCTTGAGGTCTTTGATCGCTTCCTGGAAGTCTTCCATTCCGACTTCTGCCTTTGAGATGTCCTCGTGTCTGTCCAGAGAGTTGATCGCTGCCTGCTTGACGATCTGCTGGATATCTCTTCCGGTGAAATCTTCATCCAGCTCGTCCGCGACCAGATCTAGGTCGACATCCGAGCTGAGATCGATTCTCCGGGTGTGGACCTGTAGAATTTCCTTCTTGGCTTCTTCGTTTGGTACAGGTACCTCAACTGCGCTTGTCCTGTTCAGAAGCGCTGGATCCATAACGTCCGGCTTGTTGGTTGCGAAGATCGAGATAACGTTCGAGTCCTCGTCAGTATCAAGTCCATCAAGCTCTGATAGGAGCTGTGACATGGTTCTCTCGACTTCTTCCCCACCGTGTCTCCGGTCGTCGAGTCTTTTCTTCGCGATTGCGTCAATCTCGTCGATGAATACGATTGCTGGTTTGTCGGATGCTCGTGCCTGTTCGTATAGTCTTTTGACTTTCTTGGCTCCTTCACCAATGAATTTCTCAACCATCTGCGGTCCGTTGATCATGAACATGTCCGCATCGTACTCGTTGGAGAGCGCTTTCACGAGGTGAGTTTTACCTGTTCCCGGTCTACCGATCAGGAGAATGCTTTTGTCTAGATCCATTCCCCATTCCTGGATTTTCTGCTGTTTTCCGGGGTCTAGCTGTGCACCTACGTTTGATTTCAGTGATTTGATTATGTGGTCAAGGCCTCCGACGTCCTGGAATGTTACATCGGTATCGATAGATTCGAACTCTGCGTCCTTGCCTTTTTCTACAATATCTGTTACCTTGAAACTGTTTGGGTCAAGCGCTACTTCTGTTCCGGGTGTGAAGTCCTCTGGAGAATGTCCGTTTGGAACTTCTACTCCGTAACGTCCCTTCATATTTCCGCTGGCTTCTACCCAGATTCTTTCGCCGTCAAACTCTGAGACAACTACGCCTCTGAGAACCGGTGTTTTCAGTTTTGTTCCGTGCTGCTTGGAGCCGTTCTGGCCCTGCTGCTGGAAGTACTGTGGGAACTGTATTTTCTGTTTCTTTCCCGATTTTTGTGACTGTTTCTTATCTTTGTCTTTCTCTTTCATGTCAGAATTGTCCTGTTCTTCTACCATTTTGTTCACCCGTTTGAGTGCCCTTCTAAGGCGGTGGATGAAGAAATCTCTTAACCGCTTCACCCTCTGCATTTACACACATGGGATTGCACTGTTCATCTTTATAAAACAAACCACAGTTCTTGAGAACTGGATATTACCTTGTAACACTAAATAAGACGAGCCCGTAGGGATTTGAACCCTAGACCTAGCGGTCCGAAGCCGCTCGCTCTGTCCAAGCTGAGCTACGGGCCCCCTTGAATCAAGAGGACATCCAGATTCTTAAATAAGATTTGAGTTATTCAATCTCTGACAGCAGTTTTTCCCTGAAACTGTCCTCGTCCAGCTTCTCGACTCCTTCTTTCTCAGCGTCCTCTATCTTCATGGTTCCCGGGTTTTCTCCGACTACGAGGTAACCTGTTTCCGAGCTGACTGAGGAAGTTACATCCGCACCGTACCTCTCCAGCAAATCAATCAGTTCTTCACGTGTATATCCCTCTATATTGCCGGTTATAACCAGTTTCAGGCCCTCAAGCTCTTCACCTGTTTCCTCTCTTTCCGGCTGGACACCGACCTCCAGAAGTTTTTCGACAAGCTCCCTCCCTCTTCCCTCGAAGAACCGGGTAATATTTTTCGAGACTTCTGGACCTATATCTTCCATTTGCTCCAGCTTTTCTCTATCTGCCTCCATAAGTTCCTGTAGCGTAAACTCTCCGGCCAGATCTCTAGCAGTTTCCTTACCGACGTGTCTTATCCCTAGAGCGGTCAGGAAGCTGGCTAGGTCTACTTCTTTCGATTTCTCAATCTCTTCAAGTAGGTTCCCGGCTGATTTGTCAGCGAATTTTTCCAGCTGGAGCAGATCTTCTCTCTCCAGAGAGTAAAGTTCAGGTATCTTGTTGATAATATTCTCGTCTACTAGTTGCTCTGCGACTTTTTCACCTAATCCTTCGATATCCATGGCTTCTTCGGAGGCGAAGTACTCCAGTTTCCGTTTAAGCTGTGCAGGGCATGAAACACCGCCTGTACAGAAGTGGTGTTCTTTCTCGCCGATGACATCTGAACCGCATACAGGGCATTTTTCAGGCATTTTGAACACTTCCTCACCCTCTTCCTTAACTTCCTTCACCTGCGGGATCACATCCCCGGCTCTCTCAACCTCTACCTTCGCTCCTCTGGATATTCCCAGTTTCTGCGCCTGCTTCTCATTATGCAGGGAGGCTCGGGATATTGTCACACCTTTAACGTCGACCGGCTCCAGCAGGGCTACCGGTGTTAATTTACCGGTTCTCCCTACCTGTACGGCGATATCCCTGACTGTCGTCGTTCCGGTCTTCGCCGGGAACTTGTAGGCGAACGCCCAGCGAGGATGGGCTGCAGTCTTCCCCAGTATCTCTCTTTTCTCAAACCTGTTCACCTTCGCCACAACCCCGTCAATATCATAATTCAGGTCATCTCTCTTCTCAAGCAACCGATCTCTGTACTCGATAAATCCGTCTATATCCTCGACGACCCGGTTGTACTCGTTGACCTTGAGCCCTACTTCCTCCATTAAATCCATCGCTTCCTTTTGGGTCTCCAGATCTTCTTTTGAACTCGCCATTATATCGTAGAAGAAGACGTCCAGCGGTCTGTCTGCGACTACAGAAGGATCCAGTTGCCTGACTGTTCCTGCCGCAGCATTCCTCGGGTTGGCAAAAGGTTCCTCGCCTCTTTCCACTCTTTCTTTGTTCAGCTGCTGGAAACCGTTGCGCGGCATGTAGATCTCTCCGCGCAAAACCAGCGTGTCCGGAGCACCATGAAGTTTTAGCGGCACCGAACCTATAGTCTGTACGTTCGCGGTTATATCATCGCCCTCTCTTCCGTTTCCTCTTGTCACTGCGGCTTCAAGTTCACCGTTTTCGTAAACAAACTCTACAGACAGCCCGTCAAACTTTGGTTCAATGTGGTAATTGACTTCCCCGGCTTTCCGCCTGACCCTTTCATCAAAATCTCTGACCTCTTCCTCTTCTTCGGAGGCGTCCAGACTCAGCATTTCTTTCCGGTGTTCCCGGGTTTCCAGCTCATCTAGCGTCTCTCCCCCAACTCTCTGTGTTGGCGAGTTCTCAGTCTGCAGATTATACTCTTGCTCCAGTTTCTGCAGTCTGTCAAACAGTATGTCGTATGCTCTATCCGATATAACCGGATCATTCTCCACATAGTAACGGTAATCGTGGTACTCCACTGCCTCTCTGAGGAGTTCCACCTGTTCCTCAGCTTCCTTTTCTGAAAGCTCTTCCGGATCTTTGAAATCCAGTTCTGGTTCCCGAACATACTGGTTACCCTGCGGTTCCTTCATTCGAAGTACGACCTCAGTTTGTCAAGTGAACGTGTGTTGAGGATGTTTTCTTTTTCGCACCAGCCTCTTCGGGCCTGCGAAACCCCGAGATGCATGTAATTCATCTCCGAAGGCGAGTGCGCGTCAGTTGAGATCACATATTTTATCCTGTCCCGATACTCCTTGACATCCTGCCAGGGCAGGTCCAGTCTTGCCGGCTGTGAGTTTATCTCCAGTGCCACATTCTGCTGTGATGCTACCTCTGCTACTTTATCAAGGTCCAGTTCCAGGGGCTCCCGGCTATTTATCTTCCGGTTGAGCGGATGAGCCAGTATATCCACAGGATGGTTTTCCAGAGTATCAATTATTCTCTCAGTTGGATTTTCAACTTTGTCGTGTAAAGCGGCTACAACGATATCAAGTCCTTCCAGCTTCTTATCGGGTATGTCCAGCCCGTCTTCCGTGATATTAGCCTCAACCCCCAGTAGAATCTCTACATCGAACTCTTCATTGAGCTCGTTGATTTTCTGCCTCTGTTCGTCGAGTTCTTCCTCGTCTACGCCGTTGGCTATCCTGAGAGATTCTCCATGGTCGGTTATCAGTATGTATTCGTGACCTATTTCCTCGGCTTTCTCCGCCATTTCTCTTATACTGTTCCTGCCGTCGCTGTGGGTTGTGTGCATCTGGAGGTCGCCGCGTATATCTTCTTTCTCTACCAGATCAGGTAGCTCTCCCTTCTCGGCTGCTTCTACTTCCCCAGTATCCTCTCTGAGTTCTGGTTCGATGTAGTCCATCTGGAGCTTTGAGTATATTGATTCCTCGGTTCTTCCCGCAATTTTGTTGTCTTTAGAGTCGAACAGACCATATTCGTTCAGTTTCCAGTCTTTCTTCACTGCGATTGTTCTCAGGGTTACGTTGTGGTCTTTTGACCCTGTGAAGTACTGGAGCGCTGCTCCGTAGCTTTCCTCATCGACTATTCTCAGGTCAACCTGTAGATCGCCGGAAATTATTACCGACGACTTGGTTTCACCTTCACCTAGAACCTCTTTGACATCCGATCCGGAGGTAAACTGTTCCATCGCTTCCTCAGGTCTATCGGAGGTTGCAAGAATATCTATATCCCCGACTGTAGGTCTTCTACGTCTGAAGGAGCCGACGGTTGTTACACGCCCGAAGAGTTCTGAGTTTTCCAGGTTTTCCCGCAGATCTTCTGCTATAGGAAAAGCCTTCCCTATAAGCATCCGTTCCTCGCCTTTTCTGGCTGTCTCAATATGTTTCAGTATGTTCTCCTGTGTTTTCTCCCCGAAGCCTTCTATCCCGGCGATTTCCCCCTGTTCAGCGGCTTCCTCAAGTTCGTCGAGGTCGGTTACCCCTATCGCCTGATATATTTTCTTCACGCTTTTGGGTCCTAAACCTTCGACAGCGGTGAGAGCCTCGATTTCCACAGGTAGATCCTCTTTCAACTCCTGGTAGTACTTCATTTCTCCGGTCTCAAGGAACTCGGCTATCTTATCTGCTATGTTCTCCCCGACGCCGTTGATTCCCTCCAGCTCTCCCCTATCATGTATTTCTTCAATATCTTCTGAGAGAGATTCAATATTTCTTGCTGCTCTACGGTATGCGCGTGGTTTCCACTCTACGTCCTGCATCTCAAGGTAGTCTGCGATTTCGTAGAGTATGTCAGCTACCTCTTTGTTTTTCATTACTCTTCACTCTGTATGGTTAGAACCGGCACCGAACAGGTCCGGAGAACTTTCTCAGTCACGCTTCCAAGCAGCATCCGGTTAAGCCCGGACCGGCCGTGACTCCCCATTGTGATCAGGTCAATATCTTTTTCCTCAACATAGGAGTTAATCTCTTTGTGAGGTATTCCTACCTTGACTTCTGTCGTCGTCTTCACTTCCTCGCTGAATTTTTCTTCAACTTCGTTGACCATTTCCTCTCCTACGTCCCTCATAGCCTCTACCTGACTTGGTATCCGGGGTTCACCTGCTTCTTTGCTGATGTCTGCAACGTGAAGAATATGCACCTCGGCACCAAACTTATCGGCCAGCTCTTCTGCATGATTTACAGCTTGCATAGACTCATCGCTTCCGTCCGTAGGCAACAGTATTTTTTCGTACATAGAGTATCTAGAACCTCCGTCTATATCATTTATTTACAGCTCGAATGTTAAAAATCTCGCTGAAAAGACTTTAAGCGGCATGAAGTCAAAATGGTTGGTGTGAGACAGGCGAAAGCAGTTTTCCTGGGGCGTTTCCAGCCTTTCCATCTCGGCCACCATACAACCGTGGAAAAATACGAGGAGAAGTACAGCATCTTTGAATTGGTGGTTGGGAGCTCCAGCAAGTCCCGTACAGAGGAAAATCCCTTAACGTTTGAGGAGAGAAAAGAAATTATCCGGAGCTGCCATCCAGAGGTAGAAATAACGCCGCTTGAGGATGAAGACCGAGGTGAAGAAGGCTATCCGGTCTGGGCTGAAAGACTGGAAGAGAAGACCGAACCGGATGTAGTTATAACCAGAAATAATCTGGTTCAGAGATTAGTACGAGAATATACCGATGCCGAGGTAGAGGCGCAGGAGCTTTTCCGACCGGACGAATGCAGCGGTACAGAGCTGAGAAAAAGGATAAGAGCGGGGGATGAAAACTGGAAAGAAATCACGCCGGATTGCAACGTCGACAAAATCAGACAGTACAAGCACATAATATCTGAAACAGGGTAAGAAAGATGGATTACAACAAAGTTGTGGAAAAAATAGGTAGTTTTCTAAACCAGAAACTAGAGGAAGCCGGCGCAGAGGGTTTTGTCACAGGTATTAGCGGAGGTCTAGACTCGGCCGTGGTTGCAACCCTTGCTACAGAAGCTGTGGGGCCTGAAAATGTGCATGGCTGGGTAATGCCTGGTGAACCCAGTGATCAGGAGAATATGGCGGATGCGAGAGAGCTGGCGGATAACCTTGGCATAACCCTTAGAGATGTTAACATAGAGGATACAGTCCAGAGCTTTAACAAAAAAGCACCATTCGAAACGGATAAACTTACGGAGGGCAACGTTAGAGCCCGTGTACGGATGGTCTACGAGTATATGGATGCTAACCAAAATAACCTCATGGTGCTTGGCGGGGGGAATAAGACCGAGGCAAAGATTGGTTACTTCACCAAGTATGGTGACAGTGCAGTAGACCTTGTGCCGATAGGGGATCTTTACAAGACAGAGGTACGTGAACTCGCCAGACACATCGGTTTGGACAAGAAATTTATAGAGAAAAAGCCGACCGCCGGGCTATGGGAAGGACAGACTGATGAAGGAGAACTAGGCGCTTCATACGAAACAATCGATAAAATCCTGAAAAGACTGATTGAAAAAGAACAGTCTGCCGCGGAGATAGCTGAAAACACTGAAATACCTTGGGATAAAGTGGAGAAGTTCAGAGACATGAACCGCAGAACAGAACACAAGCGAAGGACCCCGCCATATCCTGACCTCAGGTAGACAGCATGGTATACAATGAGATTGTTGAGAAGCTAGGTGAACTGGAGCAGTTAACCGCTGTAGGGTTCCCGGATGGCAGTGTAGATACTTATGTCCAGATGATGAAAGGCAAGAGCGGCAGAATAACCGACAGACATGAGGTTGCGAAAAAGATAGAGGAAAACTCGTCTGCCTCTTTCCGTGTAACCCCTGAAAGGAGAGAGCCCGGCGGAAAATCATTCAACATGTCTTTACAGTGTGACTCCCTCGGCCTGGAAACCGCGCACTATGGATACCTCAATAACTCTATCTTCAATCATACAGGTTTCCAAACTTATTCTATGGGCACCCCTGCTGACGTGACGATAGCCGAGTTCGAGAACGGATCCTTGCTTCTATCGGAGGAAACTCCAGAGCTTACTGAATGGAAGCTTGAAGATCTGAAGAAGTTCAATAAGTTGGAAGAAGTTCTGTCAGCAGACGTTATATGCTGCGCTAACTGGACCTCGATACATCATATGACCTCAGAACTGGAGAAAATAGCCGAGGAAAAGATCGAGGCTGAGGTCTTCAGTTTCGATCCGGGTAACCTGACAGACATTGAATCAGACAGGATAAAGGAGATGTTCACCGCATTGGAAAAAATATCGGAGAGATCTGAGGTTCAGGTCCACGCAAACAGCGACGAAGTCAAGAGAACCGCTGAAATATATGGGATAGAGGGCGAAACTTCGCAAAAAATCAATCAGGTACAGGAGACAACCGGGATCGACGCCTACATCCTCCACGATAAATACAGAGCAGTAGCAGGGACTGAAGAAGGGGTAGTTGAGGTAGAAAACCTTGTAACTGATCATGTGGAGACCAGGACAGGGGCAGGGGACAGGTTTGATGCAGGGGTTTCAGCAGGTAGAGCGGCCGGATGGAGCTGGGAAGAATCACTGGCTCTTGGAAATCTCTGCGCTGTCCAGTACGTTGAGAACAATAAGACGGCGACTCCTGAAACTATCAGAAAACAGGTAGAAGAGAAAGTGAATTAATTTTTTGGCTCCCTAAGACTTTATTTTGCAGAACTTTGTGTAGTTAAATTGACGGGATACAGTAACTAGCAATCCCTGTACGCCAGTAATTTTAAACGCACCCAGTTTAGTTATTCATATGTGGCAGAAGAGCAGGATCCGGAAGAACATGAGTTAAGGAAGGAACTGCAGAGTTTAAAGAATAGAATTGACCGGCTTGAGGATAAAGACAGTATCGAAAATAATAACTCTTCACCCAGTTCCGTTACAGGGGATAAGAGCTCCCGCCGACAGTTCCTAAAGTATGTAGGTTTAGGGGCTGGAGGATTAGCTCTTTCATCTCTTACATCAGGCGCAAGTCTTTTCCAGGGCACAACGATTAACGATGAGACAGCCTGGCACGCCGGTAACGATGGAGAGGGATCGGGTCTATACGCCGATCTAACAGACGACAGCCACTTCTCTACTGGAACTGAGAAACCTAGTTCGCCAGAGGATGGAACACTTTTCTTTGATACAGGTGGAGGAGGAGTCCACTACTACAATGGAACTGAATGGGTTGGAAATCAGTATACCTCCGATCTACGGTGACGGAAGCGACGGAAGCATCACCAGAACCACTAATGGAACAGAAAACGGAATTCTACATACAACGGATTATACTATAGAAGAAGGAGTGACAATGACAGCCACTGGAACCGTTATAATTCATGCAACGAAGAAAATAACGATTAACGGGACGCTGGAAGCAGTCAGTGAGAATACTGGCGGTAGCGGGGGAGCAATAGAGGGAAACGGAGGGAATGGCTCAAACGGACTATACATCTCGAACGGCGGGAGTGGAGGTGCTGGCGGTGGAGGTGCAGGCGGCTTAGTATACACACTAACACCCAACCTCGCCGAAAACGGAACAATAACAGCAACAGGAGGAAATGGTGGCATCGCCAAACCTGAACAAGACCTGGATCTAGGAGCCCATAAAGGTGGAAACGGAGCTGATGGAGCCGACGGACAAATATACCGAATCAATGTGAGTTAATTAGAATATAACAGGGTGGAACTAAGATTCTCGTTCAGTCATCCTTGAATTCTTCGTCGATAACTGATTCTATCTGGTAGGTCTTGTCGCACTGTGGATATCCTTCACATCCCCAGAAAAAGCCGTACCGGCCTTCTTTGATCTTCATCGGCATACCGCACTCCGGGCATGCGACATCTTTGGGGTCTTTTCCTTTGTGCTCTCTGCAGACAGGTTGGCCTTCTCTGTTCTTTTTGGTTGCGTTCTCTCCGCAGAAAACGCATTTCGCCATTTTGGTGTCCTGTGTCATGGAAACAGTATTAGAGCCAATACTTAAAACAGGAAACAAATCGACTTAAGATTTCGGAGCTGTTAGGTAATTGATGACTGACTCTCAGGAAATCGATGACTACACTGTGAGAAGTATTCTCAGTCTGGCTGAGGGAGATGTAATGATCAATCTCAGCGGTGATCGGAATGAAGTTATGGAGTTAAACTCCGGCTCAGCTTACACATGTCTGGAGGAAATCTCGGAGAGCTACGAGGAAGGATTTGCTGATACATGGAGTTTTGGGTATCGGGAAGAGCCGGGAGGTTACTTCATGGAAATGGAGAAACAGTATGGAAAGGACGGTAAAGAACTCGATGTAGAAATAAGAGGTATTCTTGAGATCGAACTGGAGCATTTTCCGTCTATCAAGTAAACAAACTTGAAGGTTTATCCTCAATATTTTCTGTAGAATGTCGACTATTGACGAGAAAGCAAGAACTTACACTCAGTTAAGTGGTATAACTGCTGAAATTGCAGGGTTTCTGAGGAACAGGGATGAAATTTTTGAATACAATATAACCTCAAAAGTTCCCGGAGACCGTATAAGTTCAGAAGGGAATGGTTCTCACGTTGCAGGACTGCTTGATGATCTAGACTCGTCAAGAGATGAATTCGGTACATCTTACTGGCGTGGGATGGCTAGAGAGATCTCTGAAGGAGTTTACATAGAGTTCAATGTTGAGTATGGGGCTTCTGACAGCCGGTCCGATCTTCCTCCGAGAGCATCATTTCTTGATGAAAACTATGACACGGAAGATCCTTACGACATAATTACAGAGCCTCTTAAGATAACAGTTCAAGGAGAGCTAGAGATGGACTACCAGAACGCCGATGTATTCACCTGAAGCTTAAATTTTTCCATCACCTAGTTTTTTCCCATGGTTCAGGTCTTCGGTTTCGGGCACTCTGTGACCTACGGCTTCTGGGATAAGGAAGGAGGATGGATCCAGAGGTTGAGAAAATATCTGGACGAACGAGCTCTTGAAGAGCAGGACGAGGAGCTGGTCTCAGATGTCTACAATCTTGGTGTTTCCGGGGAAGACAGCGGAGATCTGCTTGAAAGATTTGAAGCGGAGTTCGAGGCCCGTGCATGGGAGGAATCCGATCAGGTTATACTTGTGCAGATAGGGGCGAACGATATACAGTTCCTGAAGGAGCAGCAGGAAATCAGGGTTTCGGAGGATGATTACCGCAGGAATATAAGAGAGTTGCTGGATACTGCTGAAGATCTTGCTGACGAAGTTTTAGTTATCAGCGATTTCTATATCTCGATCGAAGGAGAGATTCCTTACGCTCCGGAAAAGAAGGTCAGTGATGAAAGACTGGAGAACTACATGTCGATACAGAAACAGGTGTGTCAGAAGAAAAACGTATCTCACATCGATATTAGGGATGAATTTAAACCTGGTAAAGCAAAGGAAATGCTTGAGGACGGTCTTCACCCTAACAGCGATGGACATGAAAGGATTTTCGAAATAGTGAGGGAAAGACTGGAGAAAGAAGGTATTATCCGCTGATTATTCTTCCTCAGACTTCTTCTGTTTAACGTACTCGGAGGCGTTAAGCGCTGCGTCACAGCCCTGTCCTGCCGATACAACTAGTTGCTGTGCTCCCATGTCGTTTACATCTCCAGCAGCGTAAAGCCCTTCTACACCTGTATTCATCTCTCTATCTACCTTGATCTTCCCTGAGTCATCTTTCTCCACGAGATCGGTAATATCCGAATTGGGAACTGTTCCGATCTCGATGAAGGCGCCAGGCACATCTAGTTCTTTCTTCTCGCCGTTCTGGTCGTACTCAACTGATTCCAGCAATTGTTCGCCCTGGAACTCGCTAACAGAAGCCTCTCTAACTACATCGACATTTTCGTCATTTTCTACTTTGTTGATAGTTATTTCCTCGCCTTTCAGTACTCCTGATCTGGATAATAGATAGACCTGTTCTGCGACATCAGATAGATAGTCAGCTGCCTCTGTCCCTGCGTATCCTCCGCCTACAACTGCTACCTCCTCTCCCTGATAAAGCGGGCCATCGCACACTGCACAGTATGCGACGCCCTTGTTCCGGTACTCTTCTTCGCCAGGAACGTTAAGTCTTCTTCTGGAGCCTCCGGTTGCAATTATTACTGCGTGAGATTGAAACTCTTCACCGGATTCTGTTTCAACAGTAAAAGTATCGTTTTCTTTCCTTACATCTACTACTTTCTCCCCTGTATACTCGTCAACTTCATACTCTCTCATGTGTTCGGTGAACTTCTCCGCTAGGTCTGGTCCGGAGATTGATTTTGTGCCGAGCCAGTTCTCGACTACATCAGTATTGTTTATCTGCCCGCCGTACTCGTCTGCAATAACAAGAACGTCCATTCCGGCTCTAACTGCGTAGATTGCAGCGGATTGAGCTGCAGAAGCACCGCCGATAACTATCATGTCTCTAACTTCTTCAGTCATTCGTGGAAATTAAGTCGGATGCCAAATTCAAAAATGGTTCGATTCCCGGGTCCGATCCATTTTTAATATTGCAAGTAACCAATCAATTTACATGGTAATCTTGCGGCGTTGGTCCAGTGGCCTAAGACACGACCTTGCCAACACTTGCTTCCTCTGCGAAGCGAGTTTGAGAGAATTCGTTTCTCGATAGGCAGATTGGTCGGAACCGGGGTTCAAATCCCCGACGCCGCACTAGTATCTTCTCTTAGGATTTCTTGGTTTTATCTTAGAATTGAATTTGTCTACATCCTCTCCTGTTATACGTATCTTATGCTTGGTCATATAGCCGCGTTCATCTTCTTCATTAAAAGAGGTGTTTTGTATGCCTAGTGAAGTCAAGATATTGCTTGTATTTTTGATAAGATCATCGCTGGCGCTTGTAAATACATAACGCTTGTGATCGGGCCTTCTATAACCATCTGTATCTATAAAACCTCTTAGAAAACCAGTTTTGAAGTTTCTGCTGAAATCTTTCTCCGGCTTTAAGCAAATACTTGAAGTCTTATCTTTTTCCCACCACAAATTTGATCTTAGGAATTTGTATAGCTTCTTAGAGCAATAATTTAGAATTGTTTTAGAGGATCTCGGATTTTTGTATATATTAGGTTGCTTGCTTAGTCTTTTCTCTAGATAATTGGCTAGAAGTGTCCAGTATCTGTAGTTGTAGTTTAGATAAAATCTTATCCGGTAGCTTCCATTTTTGTCTTTTTGGAATCCGCCATCTCCTGCGAATAGTCCACAGAGTTCTCCTTTGAAATCTTGGTCCTGTGGTATACTGATTTGTTTTTCTTTCTGTTTTTGTCCAACTTCTTTTCTGAAATGATAGTAAACTGTTGATTTAGGCAATTCTAATTTATTTTTAATTGTGTTAACGGATTTTCCCTGATTTGCTAGCTTTTTTATGGTTTCTATTTCATTTTTGGAGGCCATAAGTTAAAATAAAAAGATCTAATTTAAAAATAGCTTTTTGAAGTGTTCCGTTAGTTCCGTTAGCAGAGATAAACAGTATATCAGTTTATGATACACGAAACAGTTTTTCCGATTTTCTACGTCACCTATCGGTTTTTAATATCTTCCTGGTAACAAATTCAATGTTTTTTATGGAAAGAAGGGATTTCATTAAATCTGTTGGCGCGCTGGGATCAGGAGGTCTTCTGGATTCTGACATAAGTATTGATCGGCTTTCCGACCTGAGCAGTCAGGCCCGGCAGGCTATGTCAATATGTGAAGGGCAGATAGCAGAAGATTATGTGCTGTGCCGCCCATCTAATGGGGCAGATTATAGGATAGCTGAAACATCAAATACTGATTTGACGCCTGAAAATAGCTTTTTTGATGGTAGAGCAGGCTACACTCTGCTGAAGGAAACAGAACACGGATATCCGGAAAATTTCGACACTGATGGTCTTTCACTGCCTGAAACCGGTTCTATGAATATTTACCTTGCGGATCCCGCTTTTCTGGGTATTGAAACCGGCTGGGAGGAAAATGTGGGTGAGACAGTCTCAGACCTTAGAGATGTCAGAGAAGACCTGCAGAGATCGATCCAGAACTCGAGTGATTCCGGCCTTCAGATTTCTGATATCTATGCAAGCGGAGCTCTAGAAGCTTTATCCATGACTTACCAGCTTGAAAAAGGACTTGAAAATATCAGGGAAGAGGCATACGAAAGTGTAACCCGGGCTGTAGTTGATGAAACACCGATGATAGTTAATGGAAACCTACATGATTTCAACTCGGACGGAGAACTCACTGAAGCAGATGTTTTCCGCGCGTCATATCTTAGTAGCACTCCATTCTTTCAGGACTTTGTACCACATGTTCTCGACTATAACCGGGGCGGAGAGGTTAACGCAGGTGATCTGGAGATTTTATACAGTCAGCTGGCTGAAGAAAACCCGGAGCAGGCGGTGAACTCTCTCGAAGAAAGGGCTTCACAGCCTGAACAGCTGAGCCAGCTGGCAGAAGCACTAGGCCAGGAACCTGAGAAGAGAAAGAGCCAGGAGCCGATAGAAATTGAGCTTTACGGAACGGAAAAAACCGCTGTATTCCTTGAACCAGCTAAAGATGTGGTTGAAGCTGTGCTCGGCAGTTTCTACCATGAATCAATGTATGATGTATCGATCGATTACACAGAGATAGAGCTTGAAGCCGAAAAATCCAGAGAAAGGCTCGCAGAGTTTCAGGAAATAGCTGGGGAAGGTGAAAGAGACTATCAGCTTCTTCTTGATGTCGATCCTATAGGTGAAAAGCGATCGATAGCAGGGGTTTCGGAATTCGACCAACTGTTTGAAGAGGATAAAACCTCTACAGGTATAGCTCTTCTTAACAGCGAGGACCGGGCTGAGATGGTTATGGAGTCCGATAGGTTTCCTTTTATAGTGGACGAGCTTGACAGTAGAGGGATAATAGCTCATGAACTCTTCCACGGGCTTGGCGTAGGCCATCAGAAATCTGAAGTGTTTACAGATACAGCAGGAGATCAAGATATTGCTGTCACAACGCCTGTTGGGCTCGGCTATATAAGCTATATGCGCTACAACCCAGATAAAGCCGAGGAAGCACTGGGCGAAGAACTTTTCAACCATTACAGCTCTCAGATGGAAGATATAGATGATATAACAGAAGCCGAGATCAGGACTGTTATGACTCCATCCTCAGAAGCTGTGGAGACTATGCTGGAGAAAAATAGGGAGTCGCAGCCCGAGTAAACCTTTTACTTCTCTGTCAGCACAATCTCTGAACTGCCTCTAAGCGGGCATTTTTCCATCAAAGTCAGGTTTACTTCGCCCTCGGGATAGTTCCTGTCGAGTTTGTCGCGTGGGATTGAGAGCCGGATATCCAGATTTTCAATATTAGAAGTAGTAAACAGCACTTCTGTGGTGTCTACCGGTAATATTGTGGGCGTTCTGTTATTCTTGGAGTATATGCAGGCCTCCAGATCTGGTTCCTGGATCAACACAGGTAGGTAGGATTCTGTGTAGATGATCGCGTTACCTAGATGGTTGCCTTCTATATGTTCAAGCTCTGCCTTTCCATCGATGTTATACCTCACTTCGCTGGTCTGAAGCTCTAAAAGCAGGACTCCTGTTACTAGGAGTATAGCTACTGCGACCAGGGGTATGGATCTAATTTCTGAAGTTTCAAGAATTAATTCTTTGAGTTTGGACGTCTTCATGTTTCAGTGGTTTAACCGCATTCCTTTTAGTCTTTGGTGTCCAGAATTTTTCTAGGTAGAAATAAGATCTAAAAGATTTTTCTAGGATCAATAAACCTTTATTCTAGCTAATGAACTCCTATAAACGTTTATTTGGTTCTATGAACGTTTAAAATTACTGTTTTCTGAAAAAAGCTTATAATAGAGCTTTTCCAATATAGGGTTAGCGGGGTAAAAAACGAATGGCTACACAGAACACAATGTCCCTTTACAGACAGGAGGTCTCGGAGAAAAAGTTCGGCAAATGCGTTATATGCGGTGACAGGGTGCTTAACAGGCACGATTTTGTGACTGCGGAGGAGGGTTACTGTCACCGGGCCTGTCTCTAACCTCCTCTTCTCTATTTTGTAAACTGCGTTTACTTCTCCTGTATTCATTTTTATAATGTTCTTCGGTCTATCGTTCTTCATGGAGTTCGAAAAGAGAGAAGTTTTGGTTGGCATCTCTGTGTTTATAGTCGCGGTCGGCGCCGGAATGGTTATCGGCGACGTTTTTTCCCAGCCTCAGCAGTCAGAGCTTTACAGCTCCGATTTTAACTTGACTCTGGATTCGGATAATCAGGAGGAGAGAGTTGAATTTGATAACCGTTCTGTAAACATAACCTATGAGAACTGGAACGAGTTCCGGGCGTATATTGAAAACGGTGACAAGCAGTGGGAGTTGAACACTACAAGCGACGGCGAGAGAAGAACCTTAAGTAAAATTATAGTTCTAGGCAATGAAGCCTACAGTCTCAGTTTCAGATATCGGGATAACCCGGAAGAATTTGACGGCGATTTCCTCCAGCTGTACCGAATTAAGCAGATACAGTAGCTGCATCTTTTATTCTAACTTTGAAGTGGTCACATAGGTTTATAGATATAGGAACACTAATAATGGGGTGGAGGGGAGAACATGGAAAATATTTCGGACAGGCTAGGTATCTGCCTGATCTGTGGTCAGAGAGTCCACAGCGACGAAAGTCATGTGGAAGCTGCAGAGGGCTACGCTCACCACAACTGTCTGGCAGATACAGCCGTAACCGCCTAAAACACTATCTGGGGGAAACTAGGTTTTCAAATCAAGTCGAATACTGCTGTACTTATCGCGGATATAGGCCAGGAAGCTTTCCGCTCCTGGTTTCTCTCCAGTAGCTCTAACCTGCCGACTAAAAGTAGTCTTCGAACGTCCGGAAAGTGTCTTCAACGAATTCTACAGTGTCCTCTATGTCGGATATTTTGACTACTTCTGTCGCAGAATGCATATTTCTCAGAGGTACACCAAGTGATCCGGTAGGTATTCCTTCTTTCACGAGGTTTATCTTTGCTGCATCTGTTGCTCCTCCTTCCCATACACCTCTTTGATGGTCATGTTCTTTTTCTTCAGCAGTGGTGAGCAGCCACTCTCTTATGCTTTCAGGCGTTATAAGGCCTCTACCTTCGCTCTGCATCATGGTTATCTCCACGCCTTCTCCGATCTCAAGGTCGGATTCCTGTGGCTCGATCCCCGGTGAGTCTCCCGCTATTGATACATCTATTGCAAGCGCCGCATCAGGATCTATTTTGTATGCAGAGGTTTTTGCTCCTTTCAAACCTACTTCTTCCTGTGTTGAGAACACCACGGCCAGTTCGTAGTTCTCGTTGAATCTCCTCAGTGATTCAATACCTACAAGGCATCCAACTCTGTTATCCATCGCCATTGAGGTGAGGTAATCTCCAAGAAGTTCTCTTGATTCTCTCTCAAAGGTTATGTAGTTACCTACGTTTACTCCTGCCTCCTCGACCGCTTCGTCATCTTCAGCGCCAATATCAATGAACAGGCTGTCCTTCTCGGGTAGTTTATCTCTTTCCTCCTTTTCCATGAGGTGGGGTGGTTTCATCCCTATGACTCCTGCAACTATGCCTTCATCTGTATGTATTTCGACTCTTTGATTCATCAAGGACTGTGTGGTTACTCCTCCGACCTTTGAGAACTTGATGAATCCTTCTTCGTCTATTCTCTTGACAGTTAGACCTATCTGGTCCATGTGGACGGTGAGCATAAGTGTTTTCTCGCCATCGCCTTTCCGGGCGATCAGGTTGCCCATATTATCGACTTCGATAGAGTCGGCGTCCTCTTCTATTTCTTCTTTTATTATCTCGCGAATCTTGCTTTCGCTGCCGGAAACGCCCGGTGTTTCAACCAGTTTCTTCAGAAGTTCTTTCATACTAGGGAATTTGGCTGGTAAATGTTTAAACTTTCACTCTACTTAATCTCTTCTCTCATCTGCTCTACTCTTTCCCTGTAATTTTCGATAGCGGCTTTAACCGGCTCCCTGTCCTCCATGTTAACCCCTGTTTTGCTCAATAGTTCGAGCGGTGGTGCGCTCCCTCCGCTTTTCAGGAACTCGAGGTATTTTTCCGGTCCTTCTTCCTTAATCAGCTCCTTGATTCTGTTTGCGGCAGAGATACCTGTTGCGTACTGGAACACGTAGAAGCTGTAGTAGAAATGCGGAATTCTCATCCATTCATTTTCTATGTGGTCATCCATTTCTACCGGTTCGTAGAAATTAGATTTCAGGTCGCCGTAGATTTCGCTGGCAACTTCGGGTGTTATAGCTTCGCCTGATTCTGCTTTTTCGTGGATTTTTTGCTCAAAGTCTGCGAACATTGTCTGCCGGAAAAGAGTAGATCTAAAGTTCTCCAGTGAGTGGCTTAGAACATGTTTTCTGAACTCTGGATCATCTACGTTTTCAAGCAGATAGTCTGTTAGAAGAGCTTCGTTAACTGTTGATGCGACCTCCGCAACAAATATCTTGTAGCTGCTGTGAAGGTAGGGCTGGTTCTCTGAGGTTAGCTGGGAGTGCATGGAGTGGCCGAGCTCGTGTGCCAGTGTGAACATGGAGTTGATATCGTTTTGGTAGTTCATCAGGATGAAAGGCCTTGTATCGTAAGAACCGCCCGAGTAAGCGCCGGATCTCTTACCCTCTGTTTCGTAGACATCGACCCAGCGGTTTTCAAGCCCTTCTCTGGCTTTCTCTACATATTCCTCGCCCAGTGGCTTCAGCGCCTCTAAAATGTGTTCTTTGGCTTCCTCGTAGGTTATTTCAGGGCCTTCACTTTCCGGGATCGGTAGATATAGGTCCTCCATTCCAGGTTTTTCCAGGTTTCGGGCTTCAGCTTTTAGCTCCATATGGCTGTGGAGAACATCGAGGTTCTCGTTCACGGTTTCAATGAGGTTGTCGTAGACTGTAAGAGGGATATTGTTAGGTTTCAGTGCTGACTCTCTTGCTGAGCTGTAGTTCTTCAGTTCTGCCAGCTTAACGTTCGATCTTATTTCCTTTGAGAATGTGGTTCCTATAGTGTTCTCGTAATTCTCCAGAGTTTCGTAGTATTTATCGTATACCTCTCGCCTGAAATTCTGGTTGCTGTCTTTCAGCAGTTTTGTGAAGTTGGAGTTAGTTATCCTTACTTTTTCTCCTTCTCTATCGACTTCCGGGAACTTGATATCCGCGTTTGAAAGCATAGAGTATGTCTCTGAAGGGGCATCGAGCACCTCTGACAGAGACGAGATGGTTTCCTCAACTTCAAGCGACCTGGTGTGTGGCTTAAGCCGGAGTATCTCCCTTAGATAATGATCTCGTTTTGCTATTTCATCATTTCTATCTATCATTTCCCCGATTTTGTCTTCACCAATTTCCTGTATCTCTATGCGGACAAAACTGGTTTCCTCGGATACCTTTGAGCTGAGCGAGTTTATCCTGCTTTTCAGTGCCTGTGCCTCCTGGTCTCGTGTGTCTTCATCGCTCTTCATAGAGGCGTAGCGGGACAGTGTAGACAGCTTTCTTCTGCATCTGGAGTAGTTCTTCAGAAACTCTTCAAGTTCAGACTCCTGTTTAAGGTCTCCTCTATAGCCTTTGATTTTCTCTAGGAGATTATTTACCTGGTTTATTTCCTCTTCTACCTCGCCTTCTCCATAAATCTGGTCTACAGCCCACTTGTATTTTTCCTCAACTTCATCCCTGCTTCTTACCATAACAGATCAGGGTTTAAGCAGCTTTTTATGGTTATTCTGAATCCGGGTTCTGTCTTTTCCAGAGCTTGAAAGCTATGTAGTAGAAAACCGTTATCGCGAACGAAACTTTGATTGCGGAGTAACCGTGCTCGATCTGGAGGTAAAGCGGGGTTAGAAGCCAGAACAGTATTATCGTGGCTATACCTGTGTATCTCTTGATTTCTTTATTCTTCATTTTTTCTCTTAACCTCATCATTGTTTTCTTCCCCAGTGTATTTTTCATTCATTTTGCTCCCCAGTTCCTCAACGTGGTGGCCATGTGAGTCTTTGACCTCTTTCTCTGGTTTTCCAGATTCTTTTCTCAGGTAAATTACCGCTCCTGATATCAGGGCAAATGCTAAAGCGGCTGCAATAACCAGGGTTAAAGCGGAGGGTTGGTTCTCCTCTATGTTTGAAACTTCTGTTCTCCGCCCGTTTATATTCAGGCTGTAGGTTTCTGCTTCTTTAGAAGGGATTGATACAGATTTTGATGTCTCACCTTTACCTACTGTGACCTCTTCCGCGTATGTTTCTCCATTGACTGTGATATTCAGAGTGTAGTTTCTTTCCGGCCCGGGATTGTTAAACTCGATCTCTGCGGTTAGCTGAGAACTGTTTGCTCCGGCACTGATGTTTTCAATCCGGATGTTATTCTCAGATGTCTGGTTTTCGTTACCTTCCCTCGACTGAGAGTCTGAGTTATTAGCCCTCCCTGTAACCTCTGTACTGTTTTCCTGTTCATCATCTCCGTTTTGATCTGAGGTATTTGTCTCTTCCTCTTCAATTTCTTCGGCAGCCGGCAGAGACCCGCCTCCTGACCCACCTGTTCCGCCCTGCTGTTCTTCGGTTTCAGGTGATTTAACTGTAAAGCTGTAGTGGAAGGAGTTACTGTTTCCTACATAGTCTGTTAGCTGTCCGGTGATACTGTAGCTTTCTCCAGCAGAGAGATCTAGGTCCAGAGCGAGGGAACTATTTGTCAGATCCGCCAGTTTTTCATCGCCGTTTACATTTATCTCCGAACTCTCTGGATCAATGCCTGAACCGTCTGATTCTCCGGTAATTTCTGCTCCTATAGCTGTGTCAGACGGGATTTCGGAGTTGTTTTCAATACTGAACGATTCGATCTCCGGAGGTTCTGAGTCAACTCTGATTTCCCGAACTTCTTCAGCCGTGTTTCCTGCAACATCCCGACACTCAAAACTGTACTCATTTGATCCTTCCCGGCTGAACGTGAAGTTTTCAGGGCTGTTTTCAGAAGACGCGATCTCTCCGTTCCGGTTTACGGAAGACTCTAGATGGCCGGATTCACTCTCTGTCTCTGTACATGACAGTTCGACCTTTACCTTTTCTTTGTGCCAGTTATCCAGATCTATGGCTCCTCCATCGCTGAAGCCGTTTATCGCTGGTTCCGGAGGATGGAAGTCTGTTTTGAAACTCCAGTTAACTGAGGAGTTTGTCAGGCCAAAAGAGTCCTCAACTTCGGCAGTGACGGTATAGTATGTCAGGTTATCCGTTTCTATACTTCTGTTCCCTGTTAAACTGTAATCTCTGGTATTAATGGATGAGATACTGGAAGATATCTTTTCCTCTCCCGTACTGAGGTTTACCGTGAAGTTGGCAGCTTCAATCCCGGAGATATCCCGGAAACCTGCTTCTGGAACGATTTCTTTCTGGTTCGCCCAGTTTAAAGGTTTCTTTGAGTCCTTTACTAGAACCGGCTGAGACTGGTCGACGGACAGGTTGTATACTTTTGACCTGTTCCTGTTCCCGGCTCTGTCAACCGCCACAAGCGAAAAACCGTATTTTTTCCCCGGATCCACGTTGATCAGGGTATGATTGGCTGACTGGCCTGGATTCTCTATAACCTCTACAGTGCTCCAGTCCGATACAGGTTCGAATTCGCCGGTTGATTGGTTGAAAACCCTGTTCCTCTTCTCTATCTGGAGATGGCTAATTCCGGACAGGTTATCGGTTAAACTGCTGTCCGGTGAGCTCCAGTTGAGACCTATTTCGGTGAAGTTGACAACTTTCTCCTCACGTGTTACCGCCTTTGATAAATTGGACTCTGTGAGGTTAAGTTTCCGGGTTGATACCGGCTTACTGTTGTCTATATATGAGACTGTTTTCACAGAGCTATTGATGTTCCCGGCTGTATCAACTCCTCTGAAACTCAGGTTATACTTGCCTTCTGGAAGACTTTCTGTATCAAATGTTGTGTTAACAGGTCTCCAGGCTGTCTGGTTTGACCCGTTTTTCTGCCATCTGTAATCAATTTTCTCAACTCCGCTCCGAGAATCTCTCGCCGAGGCGTTGATAAATTCTTTTCCTCCTTTATACCTGAGTTGGGCTCTTTCTAACATGATTTCTGGCGGTGTGTTGTCGAATGCCACCTCTAGGAAGGTTTCGTTAGTGTTCCCGAAGTAGTCTGTAGCATTCAGTTCCAGTGTGTAGTTTCCGTCCGGATAGGCGCTGGAATCTACAGAGCTGTTCGGTTCCCCGGTTTCAAGCTCAGTGTTCTCCTGGACAAGAGCATAATTTCTGTCTGTTACATTGGTTAACTCGTCTACAGTAGACATGTTTACAGGGAATTCTCCGCTCAGGTATGTGCTATTCTGAGGGGTTAAATCATCGATCTGTGGGGGATAGATATCCCGTCTGAACTGACTGGTTTCACTGACCCAGTTGTCGAACTCACCTCTGGCCCAGACAGTTATATTATTGTCTCCACCTCCCACGCTGTTAACGGTTATGTTCGGAGTGAATGTAGTGTTTGAGCCGTCATTAATCTGGTATTTCCACTCGGTAACGTTTTTGTCTGCGGACACGTTCAGCCAGGCTTTTTTCAGCACCCCCTCTGGCTCACTGATCGTTACTTCCGGAGGCTGGACAGTATCGGTTGCTACGAGCGAAAACGTCTGGTTGTGTGGTACTTCATTGCCTTCTACCTCAACCCGGTAGGTTCCAGGTGTTGCATTTTCGATATGTACCTGTTCTACATTGTTGGTGTGATCCTCACTGTCTTTAGAGGCTGCTGAGTCAGGGTTTGAGTATCCTTCCAGGGTCCAGGGGTACTTTCTCTCACCGTTAGGACCTGTAACGTTGAGGTCAAGATCGTTGACCAGAGTATCTTCAGACCCTGCGCTCGCTGGATAATCGCTCCATACCAGTGTAAACTTGATATCCCGTTCCTCTGTCAGGTCGTAGCTGTAGGATTTTTCCCCGCCTGTAGAGCTTATGTGACTTCTTCTAATCCTGTCGTTTTCAAGATTTTTCACAAATCTGACTGCTCTGGTTGCATTTACAAGACCCCAGCCGGTCTGGTAGTCCGGCCCTTCCTTGTGTAGATCTTCTGCTGTGTGGATAAGCAATCCTTTGGTTGTCGCAGGTTCCGGCAGACGGTCATGTGTCCTGTTGAACTGCTGATTTATCAGTATTACTGCTCCAGAGACTGCCGGGGCGGCCATAGAAGTTCCTGGCTTTCCGGCGTAAGGGTAGCCCGATGTTCCATTTGGCATAGTAGATTCGATCAAACCGGTTGAGCCACCACCATCCGCCACCACATCTGGTTTAATCCTTCCGTCATCTGTAGGACCCCAGGAAGAGTAGGAAGTCATGTCAGAATTATCGTCCACTGCTCCAACAGTGATAGTGTTTTTCGCGGTAGAACCGAAACTGGCGGTCGTATTGTAATCTACGCTCCACTGCGTTCTCTCATTTCCAGCGGCAAAAACTACAGTAGTTCGTGGGACGTTTGCGTTTTCCCTGACTAGGTAGTCGAAGAACTCTGAGATCTGGTCGTAGTCTCCCATTTCAGATCTTGTAGTAATCTTTTTTCCGTACGAGTTCTGGGAGAGGATAGAGTTGTTCTGTCTTATGGATTCGTTCATGTTTTCAGCGAAAGCATTGGTTGTGTAGAACTCATGGCTTATCAGGTCTGCTTCAGGGGCGACACCTTTGAGATCCGGGTTTAGATGGCCTGCTCCGAGCATTGTACCGGCGACATGGGTCGCGTGTTCCATCACTTTACAGTTGTCGCATGCACCTCTATCTCCAATTGTGGTCTTGCTTCTGAGGTCGGTGTGATTACCTGCCCAGCCGGTGTCCCACATAGAAGCTGTAAAGCCGTTCCCGGTCAGGTTGAAGGGGTTCTGGCGAAGCCGGTTAGCCGAGATTACCTCCCGGCTGACGTCGTTTAAGGCCTGAATATCTGCTCTGCGGTTTTCAATCCTCTTCACCTCTCCAACCTCGGTTAAATCCATATAGGAATCTGAAGATGTCCGTATTTTCCACCTGTTGCCGAAAGCAGGCTCTTCAACCACTTTCCCGTGCTTCTCAATTATGCGCCTCTGTTTTCCCTTAGTTACGTCTTCGAAGAACTCAACTGACAGGTTCGCAGTTCCGTCACCGTTAAGAGACCTGTTCATCAAGCCGTTTTCCATCATTTCTTGCCCCAGTTTGTATTCAGGCCTGTAATCCGCAACCAGAACTGTTTCCAGCGTCTCCAGCTTGTTTAGGCTGCTTTTTTCGGCTTTAACTATCCACCCTTTGTTTGAGGCGTAGCTCAGAAACTCTATGTTTTTATCCTGCTCCAGTCTTTCTCTCTCAGTCTTGTTCGGAACTTTGTCGAAACTTACAATTAGTCTCTGTTCCTGGCTTTCTGCAGAGTTTAATGATAGTCCTGAGATAGAGGGCTGGGGACTAATCTCAGGTTCCACTGTATGAGGACCTACGTAGACAGGTTTAGCCCCAGCGGAAAGACTGACTGAAATCATCAGTACTAACGCCAGTGCGCTGTACTTGATCAGTTTACCTGTTTCTACGCCTAGAAGCCTTACTACCACACACTATGATTTGAATCCTCTCTTTTTAATCAGGGCCGGTTATTTATTGGCATTCACAGACAGTCGGGTTCACTTTTCACTATTCGCCCATATTTAGACAGGACAGCTTCAGTTATCGCGTTAAGTTCTCTGTATTCTTCTGTCATGTTTCCGTTAAAATTATCGTAGTGAGCTGTTATTGCCATTCCAGGATTATCTGTGTGGGTTGAAGGGTTGGTGGATAGTGTTATTATTTTCTGGCCTCCGTAAAAACCAAACTCTATGTTTTCTTCTTCGGTATTTATTTCACCTTCGAGGTTAGCAATTAATTGTTCATCAATAGGTTCATCGAAAACCTCGGTTAAACCATCACGTAGTTCATAGCCATTTTCTTCAGCCCAAGAACCAACTGCGCTTCGAAGGTCAGTTAAAGCTTCATCAACTTTCCATTTCTCATATCTCTTTTTTCTTTCACCTGAAAACAGTGCTTTGTATCGAGGGAGGTCCTCATAATTCTGAAATGCAAATTTTAGTCGTGGAAGACTCTGATCTTCTTCTGTGACTATTTTTTCTCCATCTTCAACTAGGGCATCTAAAGCCTCATCAACAGTAACCTCTTCGGACATAAAGATGTTACCTACTAGTAACGATTAAATAGTTTTGCTGCATTGATTTAGGAGATTAAAAGAAAGAGGATGTTATGGATGCCTATCCATAACTTCTATCAAGTCTTCTTGAAGTTCGCTGACTTGGCTAACTCGGTCCACCCAGGCGTCTACGCTCTCTTCAAGTTTTTCTTCCGTATAAGTAGGTGGAACCGTGAACCATCCTGTGAAGATATCACCTCCCTCTTCATATTGGACCGCTTCCGGATTAGATTCAAGATATGGTGCACCAGTCTGTTCCGTGATACTCGCTATCGAATTAACTACTTTTTCTCCCCCTACATCAACATATATCGAGGCAGGAGCAGAAAATACTGCCGCGTCGTCTAAAGCAGAAAGCGGGCCGTACTCGCTCCAGAGATTCCCATTTACTCCGGGCATTTCTGTCGCGATAAATACTTCATCTCCAGAATTATAAGATTGCCAGTCTGTCGGATGTTCATCTCTGCGTTCAACTTCGTTATTTAGAGCTTCCACAGGATTTTCTCCATCAAAACTAAACTCTTCTCTCTGATCGAACTCTTCGAACACTCTCCTGAATGGTTCTCTTTCCATACCTGCGTCCTCAAACGTCGTCTTGTAAATATGAGTACTATATTCCTCAGGGTTCTCTCTACTCGGCATTTCACTCGGTTCTGGTATTTCACCATTTAACATCTTCTCGTTTGCATCTTCAAGAGCTCCCCCATCTAAGTTCAAACTGTATTCCATTTTATCTTCACCTGTTTGTTACTTCTTGATTAAAACTTAAATGTTGAAGTGGCTGAGATAAAAAACCAAGCAAAGAAGGAAGATTCATTTAAGCAGGAAAATTTGAACAAAACTAATGAAAGCCCCTTTCTGAGCTTGGAATGCTGAGTTCCAAATCTCACATTTGAAATGGTGAACTCCGAAAGGTCTAATGTCTTCTTAGGTAGACAATTCTTAAGAAAATAATTAAGAAGGTTAGAGGAAAACTAATCCTATAATCTCTGCAATTCCCTCGTTGTTCTCTCCCTGCCTGATTCTCCCCGAGATTCAGCATCGCCTTCGATTATCTTTTCCGCTGTATTTGGCACTAACTCCTTTAATTCATCAAGTGCGGACGAGGCCTGTCTCACGCTTCTCATCTCGATCCAGTGGCCGAGAAGCATTATATCAATTAAAGTAACGAGCTCCCAGAAAAGTGAAGAGGTCTCTGGAATAAAGAGCAAGGCTATACTGTATGTGAAAGCCACTATAATTGCGAGTGAAATCAGAGCCATCATTCCCGGCTTCTTGTCTTCGAGTTCTCCTTTCGCCATCTTCAGGAACGGCAGTCCTCCGTAGATAAAAATTACAACGGAAAATACAGGCACGATAAAGTTACTGCCTGTGAACTGTATCGGACTGTATTTTAACAGGCCTGAAACAAAGGTTGAGAAGTAAAGTACGGGGATAGAGAGTACTGTTGATATGAAGAACTTTTTTTCTGAACATTTCTTAGTGATGTTTGTGGCTCGTAAAAAAACTGTTACTTTTATGAAGATTAAAATTATTATGAACCCAGACAAGCTTATTTTTCTTTTTATTTAAATTCCTGTATTTCTTTGTTTTCTCTCAATATCTTGCCTATTCCTCGATTTTTCCATGTCAACTGTTTCAGGCATATATCTGTCAGGAGAGGATGACTGCGTACGGACCTCTATTACATCAAGATCCTTTAACACGTTAAGGCATGATGCAGCTACTGGAACAGTCAGAAGAAAATCCTCAACCAGATACAGACATCTTTTTAAATATCAACAGGACTTGACTAAAAAGTGAGATCAGAAAAAAGTGATTTGATCAAATCTGTTTTTGAGAACAAGGCAGATGAAATAATGGATAACGAAGATAGATTCAGTAAAGACAGGGAAAGAATCAGGGCAGGAGTAGAGACAGAGTACTTTCTCTTAAACGACGATATTACTATTATTGAAGATGAAAACAAAAGAGACAATACAATAAAAGAGTTTGATAGAGCTAAAAAAGAACTGGGAATAGATTCTGTGGAAATAGCCACAGAGCCAGTTAATTTAGGTTCTTTTGAAGACTTAAGGAGTTCTATTAAATCAGAGGAAAATAAAATTGAGGCCAGAGCCGATGAAAACAATCTTGAAGTAATAAGATCAGGTACAAACGTTTTCAGGCCTCTTGATAAGTTGAAGTTGAGCAGTAAAAAGTTCTTCAGACAGATAAACGATTACTATAATGTAGAAAGAAACGAATTGATTGGAGAAAAAAGTAAAGCGGATATAGGCGATTCTAAATCTGTAAGCCTTATATCTGCCATCCATACGAACTTAGAGGCCTCTGATTTTGATGATGCAGTTGAGAAAGCCAACTACGTTTATATGATAAGCCCTTATATCTCAGCTCTTTCTGGAAATGCCCGTTTTCTTGAAAGGAAAGACACAGGTCTCTCAGATCTGAGAATGATACTCTGGAGTAAATCTCACAACACCGAGGATAAGCAGATAGGACGCCTGGAAACTTATTATTTGGATATGGAAGATTATCTGGATAGAGTCGGTTCCTGGCCGTTTATCCTGGGGAGAGAGGAAAAACTTATTTCTGATAGTGTGTCGCGTTTCTGGAAGGATTCAAGAATAAAGTTTATTGGAGATGATCTAGTTGTGGAGTCACGTATAGCTTCAACTCAGCCCTCTATAATTGAAGACGTTGCAGTCCATGCCTTCTGTATAGGACGTTTACTGTATGCACAGCACCACAGTGAAGAACTTCTTGATATTGAAAAAGTGAATGAGAACAGGGAAAATGCACTGAGAGATGGATTTGATTCCATGCTTTACAGCCCTGAAGGAGTTAAAAAAGAGGCCTCCCATCTTCTTCTGGATGAGATAGAGAAGGCGAGAAAAGGCCTTGAATTAAACAATATAAAGGATGGAGAGTATCTGGATCTGCTTGTTGACAGAGTAGAGAGTGAGAAAGCACCGTCAGATAGACTTGCTGAAAAATTTGAAGATCTGGATTCAAAAATCAACAGTAAAGCTCTTTTTAATGCATTACAAAATAATAATCAAGGTGTTTAATGATGGAAAAAATTGATCTGCATAAAATACAGAGATCGATACTTGAGAAACTCGGCTACAGAAATAAATTAAGATTCTCAGAGCTCCAGGGAAACGAAAGCAGTAACAAAATTTCATTCCATCTGAACAAACTCCAAGATAAAGAACTTATAGTGAAGGAAGAGCAGAAATATTCAACTACAGCCGAGGGAAAGAATTATCTGGCCTACCTTGAACACAAGCAGATCAGACAGCCGCTTATAATCAATCATGTCTTCATCTTTGACAAAGACAAGGTTTACCTGAAGAAACGTGAAGATCCTCTTGATCCGTTTCCAGGTGCTTACAGAGGCCCTGTTTTAAGAACTGAAAAAAACGAATCAAACAAGAGATCAGCTGAAGAAGCATTCGAGAAAGAGTTCGGGGAGAAATCGCCAGAATCAGAGATCAGAGGCGTTATGAGGAACAATATCAAGTTCTCAGAAGGATTTTCACAGCACTACATGGCCTTCTTCACTGTAATAGAGGCCTCTAAACAAGAAAGTGATGACTTCTACGATATAGAAGAGCTAGATGAACTCAATATCATCCCTGGACTTGAAGATATAATAAGGAAAGCCAGAGACAACGACTCCAGGTTCTTCGGAGAATGGAGCATATCAGAGAATGAAGAAGGAGAGTTCGGGCTCGAATCACTTAATTTTGAGTAGTTTACAGATGTTTCTCAAAGAAGTTTGGTCAATCCGGCTTGACTTAAATATATAAAGCTCAAGTCAAGTTGACTTGATATGAGTCAGGATTCTGGAAACTTTTTCGTATTCGAAGGCCTTGACGGAGTCGGAAAATCAAGCGTGGCAGAGGCCTTCGCGGAAGAAATCGACGCAGTATTCATGGAGAGTCCAGGACCCGGGATTTCAGAGATCAGGGAATACGTTGACAGGCCTAAACACAGCAATCAGACACAGTTCCTGATGTACATGGCCTCTAACTCGGCTGTCAGCGATCAGGTGGAAGCTCATCTCTCCGAAGGCGGAGATGTCGTACTGGATCGCTACTATCCAACTACTGTAGTTTACAACGAACTGGACGAAAAAGATTCGGGGCGATGGTACGAGGCAGTAGAAGAGTTTGATCTTATTGAGCCGGATCATATGTTCTATCTATGGACGGACCGGCAGACTAGAGTTGAGAGAAAATCAGGGAGGGTTGAGACTGGATCAGACGGGAAAGATGCAGATGTTTTAGGACCGCAAAAGGCAGAAAAGGAGTACGAAGAAGCAGTAGAAAGATACGATATGACCAGGATAGAGGCTATTAATGGCGTGGAAAACGTCGTAGAGAATATTATGATGGAGGCTGATCTGATTTGAGTCTTTTCCATGAAGACTGTGGAGCCTTACTTGAAAGAGAAACCGTCGAGACAGAAGACGGGCGAGAGGCCTCTATAGGGTACTGCGAGGACTGTGATGAGTTCGCTGATGTAGAGCTCGGAATTGAATGGACGCTTGAATCAGACCAGGAAGAGGAAGGGATTACAGAGATATTTGAAAGATACGATGAAGATGCTCTGAAAGATTACGAATTCAGTGACTGCGAACACGACAGAGCGATACAGCACGAGTTCCCTGCAGCGAGAGGAGATGAAGACAATTTCCTGATGTACGAATGCGCGGACTGCGGGAACACGGAAAGGGTGACTTCTACGCGTTTCTAGCTAGGTGGATTTAATCATGACAGAACAAACTACAATGACACAGAAGGACAGGGTTTCAGCTTCAGGGGAGTTCAATCCCTCGAAAAAAGCAGAAAAAATCATGAGAGACGGCGACATACTGGCAGAGGACGAATCACCGACTGAGATGCTGGAGAGAGTAGCTTCAGTAGTTGTAGACATTGAGAAACAGTTTGGCACAGAAACTGAGGAAGCATTGGAGTTCGCAGACAGGATGCTTGAACTGTTTATGCAGAGGAAGATAGTACCTTCCACGCCGATAATGACAAACGCCGGAAGATTCGATGAGAGGCCTCTCAGTGCCTGTTCAGTACCTCCCGTGGATTTGAACAATGATTACAGCGAGATCAAAGAAAAAGTCGACAACTATCACGAAGAGGGAATGGGGACAGGATTCGCACTGGATAAAGCGGATAATCCTATGAGTGTGTTGATGGATCTGCAGGAGATAGCGAAAACAGGTCTTGAAAGAGATGAACAGCACAGGCCCGTAGGCAACATGGGGATAATGAAAGCAAACAATCCCGCTATCAAGGAATTCATCAAAGTGAAACACGAGAATCCGGAGATCGATTGGAAGTTCAATCTTTCAGTTAATATGAGCGATGAATTTATAGAGGCCTACAGGAACGAAGAGAAGTTTGAACTCAGGGACGGGGAGGAAGTTGATTCCGGCGGATTGATGGATCTTATAGTGAAATGTGCCTGGGACTGTGCTGATCCAGGGCTGATCTTCCTCGACAACATGAACAGGAGGAGGCCTTTTAACGAAGAGTTGAACTATGTTTCAGTCGCTCCATGTGGAGAGGTAGGGCTTGCAGAGGGAGAGACATGCCAGTTCGCTTCCATTAACATCGCTGGATTCAGTAATGGAGAAAGTATTGACTGGGATGCACTGGAAGAGGCCTCTAAATTGATCACGAGATTTCTTGACGACGTGCTTGAGTACAGTCTCAATCATTACAGTCATGAAGAGTCAGTCGAAGCCATGAGGAAGAGCAGGAAGATAGGTATCGGTTACTGTGGCTACAGCAAGTTACTCTCCAAGCACGGACTTGAATACGACAGCGAAGAAGGAAATCAGTTATTGAAAGACACGCTTTCCTTCATCAACTATCACAGCAAGAAGTACTCTGTGGAACTTTCAGGTCAGAGAGGAAATTTTGAGGGGTGGAGCAGCTCCAAGTACGCTGATGAAGGCCGGAATTTCCTGACTGGTAAGTTTGGAGACAAGAAGAGCAGGAAAATAACGGAAGCCGACTGGAGAGGCCTGGATAAGATGATCGAGAAACATGGTTTAAGGAACAGTACAACGGTTATCTTACCTCCGACAGGTCGGTCAGCTATGACGTTTGATACAAGTCAGCAGATTGAGCCGATTTTCAGTCTTATAGACAGGTACGGAGATGTCAACGATGAGTTCCGTGAAGCACTGGAGAAACACAGAGATGTGGATGCTGAAGAAGTGATCGAAAAAGTCAGGGAAAACGGTAGCTGTCAGGAACTGGATATTCCTCAGGAAATAAAAGACGTGTTCAGGACAGCCATTGAGATCGGGCATAGAGAGCATTTCAACGTACTTGTGGAGGCCCAGGCATTCGTCGATGAAAGCGTTTCAAAGACGATTAACTTGCCTAAAGATGTGGATCCTGAAGCAGTTAAAGACGTCTATCTAAAGGCCTACGACGCCGGATTGAACGGGATGACTGTTTACAGGAACGGTTCAAATCAGGATCAGCCGATGGATCTCAAGGATGAGGATTGATGGATAAAGTAATCGCCTTGAACGGTGTACATACTGCCGGGAAATCCAGTCTCGGGGAGACGCTTGAAGAAAGAGATGGCTTCAATTATTTCCCTGAGATCGCCCAGAAATTGATCGATGAAAATGGCGAGGACTGGGGAAAGGCCGGAAGCCATGCTTTCCAGGAAGCTATCCACGTCAATGAAGCAGCTAGAGATAGAGAATTAATGACTGATGATATGGATCACGCAGTTATCGAAACGTGGCATCCTGGCTGTCTGGCGCACAGTATGGAGAACGCTGATGAGTCGCTGATAGATGAACAGAGTGAGTATCTGGAAATTCTTAGCGAACACAGTGATGTGGATATTTATGCAGTCTTCCTGAATATGCCTTTACAGGATATATGGGAGAGAAGCCCTCATTTTGAGGAAGGAGACGAGGAGATACTGGAGTTTTACGATGATGTGAGGGATAATCACTTCGAGATATACGACAGGCATGGAATCGATTACATAGTGATAGAAAATGATGAAGGCCTTGAAGAGGCCTATGAACAGGTTAGAGAGTTTGCTTACGAGGTATTTGAATAGGAATGAAATACGAAGATCCGATTTACGGCGAAGTACAGTTCACTGAACTTGAGAAAAAAATTATAGAAAATCCCGGAATGCAGAGACTTAAGAAAGTACATCAGAACGGAGCCGACTTTCTTGTCAAACCCGAGATGGATACGAGTCGATTCGAGCACAGTCTGGGCGTTGCAATCCTGTGTAAAAAATTTGGTGCGGACGAAGACGAAGTTATAGCAGGCCTTGTCCACGATATAAGCCATACAGCTTTCAGTCATCTGGCAGATCAAGTTTTTGAGAGAAGAGATCAAACGTTTCACGAGGATCATCACGAAAGATTCGTTGAAAGATATGGGCTTGATGAATTAGTAGAGGAACACGGATACGATCCCGAATATATTTTCGATGAGGAGAACTTCGGAATACTTGAGAGAGACAGGCCTGATATATGCGCGGACAGGCTTGATTACACGTTGAGAGATCTGTACAAGGCAGGCCTCATCGATCAGGAAACAGTCGATAGAGTGCTTGAAGGCCTTACAACTGAAGACGGATTGATCGTCGCCAAAGACAAGGAAAAAGCGTCAGAAGTGATGAATCTATTTTTCAAATTGAACAAGGAAGTTTTCTTCGATAAAAAGAGCGAGGGAACGAAGATGCTGATGAAAAACATTCTCTCCAGAGGCCTTGATGAAGGAGTTATCACTGAAGAAGATCTTTTCACGACAGATCAGGAAGTTATGGACAAACTATCTCAAGATTCGGAATTAAATGAGAAACTCCAGGGAATCAGAAACGGATTAACTATAGAAGATAATGGAGAATATGGATTCAAAGTCACACGGAAACACAGAATAGTTGATCCAAAAATCAAAAGTCTTAACAAAAGACTGACGGATGTAGAGCCAGACGCAGAAGAAAAATTTGAGAAATTCAAGTCCGAAGTTCCAAAAGAGGCCTCTTACGTGGTAAAGGTAGATTAAAAAATGGAAACAGATCAAAAGGACGTCAAAAAACTGGAGAAAGCAGCGAAAAAAGCCATGGAAAACTCCTACACTACAGTATATGGCTTTCCTGTAGGAGCATCAGTTCTCACTTCTTCAGGCGAGATTTACAGTGGCTGTGTAGTCGACGGAATGGTTAATGGAAATGGCACATGTGCAGAGCAGAACGCCATCACTAGCGCTGTAAGCAACGGAGAATACAGCTTTAAAGCAGTATATGTGACGGCAGAGAAATCTGACAGCATCAGGCCCTGCGGAAACTGTCTCCAATTCATCGCAGAATTCGCTAAACTAGCTGAAAACAACACAGAGATAATCATGGACAGGAATGGAGAGAATGAACTTCAGAAAATAAATGAAATACTTCCTGAGACAGTTAACCCAAGAAATCTAGATAAAGACATAGAGGAATACATCTGAGATAAAGGAAAAATGTGAAGGCCTCTCACTTTTTATCTTTACAAGTTGAAAAATTTTTCATGTCCCGCAGAATCCATTCAGAAGTAGAGACTTTCACATAGACAACTACAGACTACAGGAAATGCATGTTCCGGATGAAACAAAAAGACTTTGATTTTCACAACAAAGAAGTCAAAGCCGTAAAGTTCAAAGGCGGAGTAAAACACGGATTCATCAAATCCATGATATGCAAGGCTCTTGACGACGCAAGCACTGATACAGTGATCGAAGTAGAAACACACTGCAGTCCCGGCGACAGAAAAAAGAAACTAGAAGATTTTGGCTCAAGCGTCCAGGAAATGTATATAATCGATCCAACAAACTGGCCAGACAACTATCAAGAGGCCTACGATAGAGCAAATCAGAGTTCTGTCCCTGAATATATTTGATTGAAGTAGAGGCAGTAAGGAGTTTTTTCGCTCCCATCTATCAACTATTTCATTACTGCGATATTCATTTCCTGTTCACTGACATTCTCAGCTAGAGAAATATTGGGCAGAAACTCGATGTTTAATTTTGTAAAATCTTTATTGAAAACCATATTCCTCCTTGAACAAATCAAGAGGCGTATCTCCAACTAACTCTCTGCCTTCTGTAGAATATTCGTGCTGTGTCTGTGAAACATCTTCAAAAGTATCAAGCATGAGCTCAGCTTATTCCTGCTTTCCTGTACTTGCCATTATATTGTAAGTTACATGGATCTGCCCTATTAAAACAGCGTAGCCTTCAACCAATTCCTCCAACTCCTCTTCTTCATGCTCCAAAGGATCTTCCAAGCATTCTTCATAAACTTCCTGCCAGCTCTCTGCACTTGCTGTAATATAATCTATCTTTGACTCCAAAGAATCTTCATTTCTCTCTAAAACATCTTCTGTAGACATTATAATTAAAGCGACGCCAAGACTAATAACGGCCTATTTTGAGATAACAACAAACAGAACAGAGTTCTTTTGAAAAGGCGAAGCCCCGTCCGAGATTTGAACCCGGGATCTCGTCCTTACCAAGGACGCGCTCTACCGCTGAGCCAACGGGGCGTATGAATGATGTAGTCAGGTAATTTCTTTAAATGGTTACAACGCAACCAGCACAACTCCGGCGATTAGTATCGCTGAGCCGATAAGTTTCTGCTTTAAATTATCCTCTTCAAATAGTAGAACTCCAGCGATTACCGAGATCAGGACCTGTATCTGCAGTACTGGTATTACTCGGGAGGCGGGTGCTTTTGAGAATGCGAAGAATATGAGATAGGATGCCAGGGCAGCGCCTGCCCCGGTAAAAACGTATTTGAGCCGGTGTTTCTTCAGGTCCGGGATAATCTGATCCACAAGTTCCGGTCTCTGGCCGAATATGTAAACCGATAGTCCTGTGGTCATGAACAGGTAGATCATGAAAGTGTAAACTTCGGGCTGGAAAGCCTGTACCGCGTACCGGTCCATTACCGCTGCGACTGAGAAAATTACTGCGGAAAGCACGGCGACTTTCGGTGCTCTATCTTTGATGAAGCTTCTGAACGGCTGTCTCCAGTTTCTGTTCTTTTCTTCAAGTATAACGTAGCTGCCGACTGTGACCAGTAAGATACCTGTTACTCTGGTCGGCGTCATTTTTTCTCCGAGTAAAGCTGCCGCAATTATAGCTGTAAAGACCGGGTTCAACTTCGTGAAGGGAATTACGCGGGATAGCTCTCCAAGTTTTATCGAGTAATTGTACGCAGTTATACCGAAAATATTGGCGAATCCGGATACGATGAAAGCTCCTACCGTAAAAAAGCTTAGCGATATTTCAGCTGATGAAACAAGGTACAGGAAGACAGGTGTGTAGAAAACCAGTGCTAGTGTTGAGTAAAGAAAGGAGTAAACTAGACTGGAGTCCTGATCCATCAGTTCCTTGGCGACTATCCCTGTAGCTGACCAAATTAGAGCGGCTGCTAATGTTGCCAGGAACCACTCCATTCGATCATCCTGCGAATTCTTCGTTCTTCTTTCTCAGATTGCTGTAACCGCATTTCCTGCAGGAAGTGTTCTCAGGGTTGCTTGTCCTGTTCTTTGCGTTGCATCTTCTGCAGATATATACGTTGCCGAAAATTCTTTCCTTGGCTTCTTCAAATCTCTGTGCCATTTTTTGTATTCACCTTATACAGACCAATTCAGGTGTTATTTTTAAGTAAGTTCGAGGGGTAGCCGCAGGTTTTTAGTCGGTAAAGCCGTAATTTCAGATCATGGTAAGCATTTCCGGGGTCGATACCGAGATCTTCCTGTTCATCCAGGGTTTTACAGGCAACAGGATAGTTGATACTTTCTTCCTGTTGTGCGCTGAACTACTTGTACTGTTGATTCCTGCGACTTTGGCTTATCTATGGTTTAACTCCAGGGAGGATAGAAGAGACGCGGTCTTCACATTTCTTACAGCAGTCATCGGTATTTCACTTACCTATGCCCTGGGCTTACTTTATTTCCACAATCAGCCGTTTAGCGCCTATAATACTATAGTTTCTGGAGGGGAACTGGATAATGCATTCCCCAGCCAGCATACCGCTTCCATGTTCTCGGTTTTCTGGAGCTTTCTGTATCTTAGAAGAGATAAACTGGCGTGGCTGTTCGGATTAACCGGTATATTAACCGGCTTTGGAAGGGTTTTTGTCGGTCATCATTACCCGATCGATATACTGGGAGGTATTTTCTCGGGGCTTCTAGGCCTCCTGTTGATCTACCTTTTGAAGGACTATATTGAACCGATTATTGACCGCATAGTCAAGCTAAGTTATGATGTGGAGAGCAGGATTTCCGGTTCTTTATCACTGTAAAAATTTAAGATTCAGCTCTCTTCTTAGTTACATGACCCCTGATTACGATGTTGTTATAGCCGGTGGAGGCCCTGCTGGAGGGCAGGCAGCAAGAGATCTGGCTTACCGGAATTTCGATGTATGCGTTCTGGAGAAGGATAGTTACGTGGGGGAAACCAGGCAGTCAACCGGCGGAACGTTTCCCGGCATGACTTCAGAGTTCGATGTCGACCCGGAAGAGGTAGCGATGGAGGAGACGGATAAAGTCGTGATTGAAGGCCCGGATGAAAAACTGTTAGTAGACCAGACGGGATATGTCCTTGATTTTGGAGAGTTCAAACGCTACCTGGCTGAAGACGCTGAAACTGAAGGAGCTGATTACCGGCTTGATCGCCAAGTTGTAGGCCTCGACCGTGATGTAAATGACGGATTGGGAGTAGTCGCCAACCTTCTTGATGGAGAAGGTCAGGAAACCGTTACCGGTGATGTAGTCATAGATGCTACAGGTGCTCACGCAACTCTGGGACAGAAGGAGGGAATGGTAGAATATGATAGATCTGAGGACCTCGCTGTGGGTGTTGAGTACGAGATGGAGAATGTTGATATGGAGGTTCCAGGCAGCATGATGCTTAAAGTTGATTCCGAGTACGCTCCCGGCGGATACTCCTGGATCTTTGATACCGGCGGAGACACTGCTAAAGTCGGTGTCTGCTGGTTCAATAAATACAAGAATATGAAGGATCCGGACGCGAAACCCGAGGAATACTTCGAGAAGTTCTGGGAGGAAGATCCCCGGCTTCAGGAAGCCGAGAAGATAGAGAAGGACGGTGAGGTTGAGAGACATGCAGGGATGGCGTTCATCCAGGATATCGATGAAAAAGTTGACGACCGACTGATTCTCGCAGGAGACACTGTATCCAGCATAGATCCGGTCTGGGGAGAAGGTATCAACAACTGTATGGTCGCAGGAAGGCTTGCTGCAGAGACAGTTACTCACGCCGACCATCAGAATGATTATTCGGAAAGTACTCTTTCGCTTTACAACAGTAAATGGGAGCAAAGACTTGGCGATAACAGAGACTCCCGGCTTGATCTGGCCGATAAACTTTACAGGCTTAACGACGAAAATGTTGACCGCGTAATTAGAGGGCTAAACAGTCTTGATAGAGAGGAGCTGTCTCTGATCAACAAGGAAGCGGACTCGGAAGCGGTGGTTTCGATGCTGCGCAAAAACCCTATGACCGGTGTGCATATAGCAAAGGATCACCCCGGAATGGTCGCTGAAGTTCTGAAAGACAGATTTACTCCTTGACAATAGAGTTGTAAATATTACCTCCGGAACCTAATCATATGAAAACAGTTATTGTAATCGGCGGAGGAGTAGCCGGTCTACAGGCCGGAGTTTTCACTGCTAAAGCAGGAGAAGAAACTCTTGTACTTGATACAGGAGAATCCCTGGTACACAACACGTCAAACATCCAGAACTTAATTGGCCACGATTCAGTTGCCGGCCAGGAACTGCTTAGAAGCGGGGAAAACAAGCTGGAAGACTTTGGAGGCGAAAAGAAAGAGGAAGAAGTCGAAGAAGTAACGGAAACAGATAAAGGTTTCAAGGTAGTTACAGATGAGAACGAATACGAGGCTGAGTACCTTGTAGCTGCTTCAGCTGGAGACCTCAGCTACCTGGAAAAACTCGAGGTAGAGTTCGAGGAAGGGGTTGAAGGCCCTTATATGATGGATAAACATGTTAAGACAGATGAATCCAACAAATCCGTATCCGTTGACAACCTTTACTCCGCAGGCCTTGCTAACAGCTGGGAGTATCAGACCTCAGTAGCTATAGGTGATGGAGCGAAAGCAGCTATCAACCTTCTCAGCGATAAGTATGGAGAGCCTTACGAGGACCACGATACCTGATTTAGAACTCTGGCTCCAGCTCCGTTCTCCATTTCATTTTCAGATTCTCTTCTTCTATATACGAGATCTCTTCTCCATCCTCTTCTCCCGGAGTTAGAGATGCAAATATCTGGTAGTCTTCTCCGGCGTCAAATATCTCCCAGTATCCTGTTACTTCATCATAGTTTTCCAGCTGCGCCAGTATTTCACCCATTTCGGATCCATCAACGGTCTCCGGTGGATTTGAGTAGACGCTACGCCCATCGTTTACTATCACAGTTCCATCGTAGCCTTCAAGAGATTCCCGGATATCCTCTAGTTCGGCTTCGCCTCTGTAAACTGTTTCATTTAACCATCTATTATACAGCGACTGAGGTCTAAAACCGGGTTTCGCAGGATTGGAAGCCATCTTTTCAAGAAGAGATCTGAAAAGTTATAAACATCCTTTCCCTAGAATCTAGGAAATCCTCTTCTCAATCTGTTTCAGGCCCTCAGTAAGTCTGGGTCCAGGCCGGTTCAGAAGCGCGTCGTCAATGACATAGACATTCCCTTTTTCTACTGCCTGTATATTCTCCCATTTTTCCCGGTCACTTACCTTTTCGGTTTCCGCTCTGGTTCCCGCCCCGCAGACATTCAGGAAAATATATCCGGGATCGAACTTTTTCAGGTCGCCAGTATTGAAATCCCTGCTTCTTCCGCCTTGAATGAAGTAATCGCCGCCGCCCTCTTCTATCAGTTCCGGGATCCAGTTGCCGGAGACCATTGGAGGGTTCATCCACTCCTCGCAGTATATCCTCTCGCCCTTCAGATCAACTGATTTAATCTCGGATTTCATCCTGTTGATAAGGTCCTCTGCCTCTGAGGTTTTCCCGACAGTTTCACCTACCAGCCTTATACTGTCAAATACCTCTCCTAAACTGTGAGGCTTCACCTGTAAGACATTCAGGCCGCGCTCCTCTAGATTTTCCACCGCTCTATCCTGCAGGTCGTCGGATGCGATGACAAGGTCAGGATTATAGGATTCTATCTCGTCAATATCAGGATTTACCCACCCGCCTACATCTGGTTTGCCGGCGGCTTCCTTGGGAAAATCACATAGGCCTGTTGTCGCAACTATCTGATCTCCTGCATCAATTTTGTACAGGATTTCGGTGTTTGAAGGGGCTAGTGAGATTAGTCTCATTCTTCCAGAAGCTCTTCTAGAGAGGGATCCTGGCTAGAGAAACTGATGTACTCTGCTTCCTGTTTCTCTGGATCGTAAAGCACCCTGTCTAGCGGGTTTCTGCCAGTGAGAAATACCTCGATTATGTAGTCCTGGTTATCCACGGTTTTCCAGTCCTCAAGCACTTCTAGAGGGTTCCTGCCGACCGCCCTCTGCGCTGTTCTACCGTTTATTCCGCTCTCACTGTAGGTATCTGCCCGTTCACGTACCTCGAACCGGTCAATCGTATAACCTTCACCGGTTATTTTTTCTTCCAGATTTTTCAGATCTTCGTAGATACTCATAATGATAGGTTGTAACCTGGTTTTTATCTCGTTTACTCCTCCCAGATCACGTCGTGAAGGAAATCATTTAGAGATTCCCTGTATTCTTCCGGTAGTTGATCATCGCCGAAGCCCCCATCTATAATATTTTCTTCAAGAGGCGAATCGTTGTAATCTCCGGAGTAAAATTTGCTCCAGACATCAAAGCTATGACCCTGTGAAACCGCTTCCAGAAATCTAATTCTCTTCTGAGGGACATCCTGCAGCAGGAACGAAATTTCCAGATCGGGATACTCCTCCGCCTCTATGGTGTAGGCTAGTTCTCCCTTTCCGGTAGCGTCCTCCGTAACATTAAGTAAACCGTATTTCAAGCTCCGGTTTTCTTCAGGTTCAAGCGATACTACCGCTCTTGAGGTAAACTCTTCCTGGAAACTATAGTTCTTTATTTCCTCAACTTTGTCAAGTTTTCCACCGATCATCGGCAGTAACAGTTACCCATGTGAATCTTTTTAACGCGTTGCAGAAAAAACGGAAGAGTTTTTGAATTAAAGCCTTCAATCAGAACCTATGACATTCAGAATCGGAGCCCACGTATCGATTTCAGGCGGAGTAGAAAAAGCGGTTGAAAGACAGGAAGAAATCGGAGGGAACTGTGGACAGATATTCGCGGGATCGCCTAGAACTTGGAGCGTCTCCGAATACTCTGAGAAGGACGGAGATTCTTTCCAGGAAGCCCGAAATGAGCAAAACCAGAACCCGTATGTGATCCATTCGACATATCTGGTAAACCTCGCAACACCGAAAGACGATCTCTTCGAGAAATCCCTTGACTGCCTGCAATCAGAGCTCGACGCAGCTTCCACGCTTGGAGTTGAATACGTTGTCTTCCATCCTGGGGCTCACACTGGTTCGGGAGTAGAGAACGGTATTGAAAGAATTGCCGAAGGAATCGACGAACTGGATATCCCTGAAAATGTAACACTTCTTCTGGAGAACACAGCCGGTAAAGGCACAACGCTAGGTAAATCAATGGGACAGTTGAGACAGATGATCGAGAAAGCAGAAACCCCGGATTCGAAGATCGGTGTCTGCATCGATACCTGTCATGCGCATGCAGCAGGATACGAGCTAAGCGAAGAAGACGGTTTCCAGGACTTTATACAGGAGATCGAAGAGGATCTCGGGCTTGAAACCGTGAAAGTTCTCCATCTGAACGACTCAAAGGATGAGAAAGGGAGCGAGAAAGACAACCACGAACATATCGGTGAAGGAAATATTGGGGAAGAAGGATTCAGAAACGTGGTGAACTCCGGGAAGCTTGAGAATCTACCTATGATACTTGAAACTCCGGCCGACGATGAAAAAGGCTACAGCGAGAACCTTGAGAAGATTATGGAGTTAAGGGAATAAACCCTTCCTCCTCTAACAATTTTTCTCTATACGGCTCTATCTAGCACTGAAATCTCGTAAATGTTATCTTCTTCATTAAAGTCTGCTTCCGAACTTGGTTCTTCTATTCCCAGTTCTTCTATTATTTCATCAACAAATCGCCCTATTCCAGTGAATTCCTCCTCTTTTCTACTGTAGAAAACGCTTACGCGGGACATTCTATTCTCGTAATCCAGTTCGACATCTACCGCGAATCCGCCACTGTAATTTTCATTAAGGTAACTTTTAATCTGGTTCTTGAACTCTTCTTCGGCTTTGAAGGCAGATATGAACTGTTAGTTGGATCTCAAAATGTATTAAGCTTGTAGATTAATAAACCGGCTTTGACCATTTTCATCCATGCCATTTCATGGTCTGAAAACCGATCTGGAGCTCGCCCTTCTCGTTGTTTCTGCGGGGGCAGTATCTTATTTCATATCGGGCCAGGTGTTATCCAATGTTCTGTTCACTTTTTTACTGGCGTCACTGTTTTTCCTTGTAGGGCTGCACCTGGATCTAGGGTTTTTCAAAGCGATCAGGAATAAAGGCAGCCAGCTTTCCGTGTCACTTATAGCCATCTATGCTCTGGTGCCGGCGATCGCATACATCTTCTCCTTTGTTCCCGGACACATAGGAGAGGTCTTCCTTGTACTTGGTGCTTCGGGAGCGGCTTTAAGCTCGCCAAAGATATGGTCGAACATGGCTAAGGCAGATGGAGATCTAGCCTCTTATTCAGGTACTTTCAGTATTTTTGCCTCACTTGTTTTTGTACCGGTTTTGCTCCTGCTTTTCCCTCTGGAAATTGATTACACGCTTATGATGGAGAACATGGTTTTTGTGGTCGCCCCATTCTTGATCGGTATTGTTACACAGAACTATGAAAATAACTTGATTGAGGACTTGAGGATTCATTTCTCAAAACTGGCTTTCTGGCTTATAACACTGATCACGCTGGTACAGGCAAAACTTATACTTCAGGCAGATGGCGTAATTTATGTATCACAGCTCCTTATAGCAGCTTTACTCTTCGCCGCTTTCAGTATTCTAACCTTTGGATACTCTCATGTACTGGGAATTCTTTCAGGATTCTATGAGAAAGAGTCCCGGGCTATCGGATTTATTTCATCATCACGAAACGTGGCGATTGCGTTCTTCCTGGCTGTACACGTCTCCCCTGAGGCAGTAATGCTTGTAGGGGTTTACTACTTTGTACGCCAGTTTATGGGGGTACTCTACGTTGACATGTATCTTCATGGCGAGCCAAAATTCATGGAGAGAATAGGCTTTTAAATATCGTAGCTGTCTTTTTTACTGAAAAGGATCGATTATTCAATCGATTTTCTCGTAATAGAGGTAAGTTAGTAAAATGACAAATATACACGACGATCAAAGAGTAGGCGTCTATGTAGACGTCCAAAATATGTACTACAGCGCAAAAAACCTATATGATGGAAAAGTAGACTTCGAGAAACTTCTCGACGCCGCAGTGATGAACAGAAATCTTGTTCGCGCAGCAGCGTACGTTATCAAGGCGGATACACCTGACGAGGAAGACTTCTTTGAGGCACTGAGAAGAATAGGATACGAAGTCAAAGCCAAAGAACTCAAGGAGTTCTACGGCGGACAGAAGAAAGGAGACTGGGACCTCGGCATGACAGTAGACATGGTACAACAAGCCAAAAAACTTGATACAGTTGTACTTGTCACAGGAGACGGCGACTTCGCAGTCCTTGTTGACCACCTGAAATCTCTTGGATGCAGAGTAGAAGTCATGAGCTTCGGTAAGTCCAGCGCCAAGGAGATCAGAGAAGCAGCCGACAACTTCATCGACATGGACGAAAAACCTGAGAAATTCCTTGTCGACAGGTGAATCAAAAAATGAAAGTCGAAAACATCCCTGCTAAGGATATCATAAATGAAGAACCGGTCACAGCGCAGACAGATGAAAATCTTGCACAGATTAAAAACCGGATGGAGGAGGAAGAACTCAGGACCATCCCGGTTGTTGACTCAAAAGGCGATCTGGAAGGAGCGATAAGTTACCGGGAACTGATAAGATATATTCAGTTCAATCCCGAGAGAACAAAGATAGAGAAGGCGATGCACCAGCCACCTGAAATTAAAGAAGGTTCAAGCCTTGTTGATCTCACACAACTGAGGGTTAACTCCGGCAGAAAAATGCTGGTAGACACGGAAGACAGCGAATTAAAGGGTGTGGTCGGAGATACAGAGTTCCGGGATATACTTGAGAAGGTCGACGAACTCAACAACATCACAACCCGTGATATCCACTCCTACAGCCTGGAGAAAGTCTCGGAGGACACAAGTCTGGACAAGGCAAGACACCTGATGCTGGATAAAAATCTTTCCCGACTCCCGGTTATTGATGAGGAAGGGAACCTTACAGGAATTCTCAGGAGCACCGATCTTCTGAGAGCTATGGTGCCGCGCGACTCCATCGACTCTGGCGGCACAAAGGGTGACAGGTCAGGCCGACAGGAAGTCAATATTGCTGGAGGAATTGAGAAAGAGGAAATGTCGGACATCCCCGTGAAGGAGCTAATGGCTCGTGACCCATTCAGCATGGAGGATCATATTGAAGCGAAAGAAGCTGCTGAGAAACTGAAGCAGAAGAACGCCACCGAGATAGTTTTCACTGACGGCGGATACCCTGAGTCCATTGTAACTGTCAAGGACTTCATCGACTACCTGTCGAAGTTCGCACCTGGTGAAACAGTTCTGGTATCACTGACAGGTCTAGATGTGCCGGAGGAGAAAGCAGCTGTCCACAACAAGATCAAATCACAGCTAAGAGGATCTCTTGGAAGAAAGCTTGAGAAACCTGAAGAAATCACAGTCAGGTTCCGGAAAGCAGAGAAAGACGGCAAGAAGCACCGGTGGGAAATAGAACTCAAGCTTTACTCCGAACTCGGTAACATAAACATTGAGGAAGAAGGCTGGGATATGCTCGAAGTAATGGATGAGGCTCTAAACGAGTTGAATGCTGTAGTTAGAAAGAAAAAAGATAAGAGAAAACCTTAACCCAGTTCTTCCCTCTCCATTTTCTCTAATTTCTTGTCCTGAGATATTCCGTACTCCTTTGCAATTTTCTCAAACGCCATAGCTGCATAGATCATGTAGAGGAATACAGCGACAAGTACTAGGTATAGAGGGTATCTAGCCATTGTGGAGCCCTGGAAGAAGGTGTTATACACCATCAGGTACGAGACATACAGCAGAAGAACTGCTATCGCCATCAGAAATCTTTTGGAAAACTCCTGAATCTTCTCGTCCTCAATCCCTCGAAACGTAGTGTAAACGATGAAGAAACAGATGCTTCCGATGGCTAAAGTCCCTGCAGTGTTTAGGGCCAGAATAATTTGGTCCAAAGCCATAAGTTGGTTTAAAAATCCTTTTTTAAATAATTAGCCTGCTTCCCGCAGCCTTGTAACCTGTATATCCGTGCCGTCAGGTTTCTGCATTTCAAACTCAGAGACGCTGTAATTTCCGACAACATAGAAATGTGCGGTGTCTCCGTCTACAGTTGATGAGAGAAGTCTATCACCGAAGAAACCCTCTCCAAAACTTCGGATATTCTCTTCCTGGGTGTATTCCTGGTAACTGTCATATGAGGAAAAAGCTACAGGAACCGCTAGTGCAGATAGAACGAGCAAGGCCAGAGGGATTACATATCTGATTTCCTCCGCCTGTTTCTTCTTGTAGTATGTTGAAGGTCTTATCCCAAGCAGGTGGAAGCAGACAAACCCTGAAGCGATGATCGAGACCATGTTCATTACTGCAACCGCGAACGCATTCACCACCAGGCTGAGATCAAACATCTTGAAGCCTATCCCAATACTTGCTATAGGAGGTATCAAGGCAATTGCAACTGCTACTCCTGCAATTTCATCCCTCATCCCGGTGACAAAAGTCAATGCAGCAGCCGCTCCAACGAAAATAGATAGTAGAACGCTGACAATAGACGGTTGAGATACAAGCGCTAGCGAGGAGTTCCAGCTTACAGGGAATGGAAGCGCAGCAACAGTAGCCGCAAGAACCGCCAGTAAAAAGCTTAGCGATCCGGTCTTAACCGACTGCTTCAGAAGGGATTTATCCCCGACATTCAGCGATAATGCTCCCGAGATGAAAGGCGATAGAATCGGTGCAACCATCATCGCACCTATAACAACAATAACGTTGTCCGCGATCAAACCATAGGTCGCTATCACAGCTGAAAGCCCGACAAGGCTCCACTCAGCCCGGTTAAACACTGCAGACTCCTGGGCCTGACTGTAAATCTCTGCCTGCGACAGAATCGAGCTCTTGCCCTGAGTCTTCTGACCTTTCTTGATCTGGGACTCCTGCTTCATAACGTTAACAGTTAAATCGCCTGACCCGAGATCTTCAATTTCCTTTAATTCTTCCGATAATTCATCGATCTGATCAGATTCAACAGTTACATGGAACTCGACGACCTTTTCATCGTCTTTCTCAGCCTCGGAAACAGATACATCAGTGGAGTAATCCTCGAGAATATCTTTCGCGTCATCCTTGAACTTTCCGGGTACTGTGACCTGTAACTGTTTCACATGGAAAGTTACGGTAACCGGTTAAATATATTTATGGATGTCTGAAATTTCTTATTTCTCTTGAACAGTTTCAGCTGTAGCTCTTTCTACATTTTTGATCCGTGACGAGATTTCTTCCAGTTTCTCTAGATCTATCTTCTCAACGTTGCCGTACTCGACCTCTTTGTAAAGCCTGATTACTTCCTCTATCAGATTGACATCATCACTGCTGAGCTTAAGACCGGAAAGGCTTTTTTCCAGTGTTTCCGGCACCTTTTTCTGAACTGGGGGCGAGATATTCTGATTCAGAAGAGCCGCTTGACCTAGCTTTATCGAGGCTCTGTAGTAGTTAGTAAGTGCTTCTTCCCGGGATTTCGGGCCTGGTTCAAGCAGTTTTTCAGAGTCTTCAGCTATATCGATGATGTCGGTTTTGTTACCGCTGATAGCCCCTGATTCAACCAGTTTATCTGTTGACTCGATAAGACCATTCGGGTCATAACTGATAATCGCGGTTCTTACCTCGGAAATGGTTTCAGCCTCTCCATCCTGTAAATTATGCCAGAAATCGGTGATCGGCTCTATTCTTGTGTGTATGTTGAAGCTGTGTTCCTCGCCAATCCCCCATTCTATCTCGTTGCACCTCTCTCTTACCTCCTCGTTAATCTCGTAGTTAATGTCGTCCCAGAGAAGAACTACATTGGCATCGCTAGTTTCGAGAAAGTTTTCAAACGTTAGAACCCAGACTGCTTTTATTCTTTCCTCGAATTCTTCCAGGACTTTCTTCTCGAATTCGTTCACTATAGTCAGCTGAGCCTTCAAGTCTTCGTTTTCCAGACTGAATGTTCTGTAGAAATCGTTGGAGGTCACGTTTTCGACTGCGGTTTCAAAATCCTTCAGCTGCACCATCGGGCGGTATACACCATCTTTCTGTACCTCTTCAGAATTTCTCTTTTTCTGCTTCACGCTCTGGATGAAATCCCAGTACTCCCGGCTGATGATTCCTTCATCTATTATTTCCTGTTCAAATACTTCGAGAGTGTTATCTTCATTAAAATCTATTTCATAGTCTTCAAGGACTTTTCTGCAGGACTCCTTGATCTCTTCAAACACCTGTTCTACAACCTTCTCGTGCTCTTTTTCCTTTTCAGACCAGAAATAATCCTCCAGGTTCTCAAGTGCCTCCTCTGCTTCGGTCTGGAGAGAGCTGATCTCTGAAAGTTCAAACTCTCTTTCCCCTGAATCAATTTCAGTCTGAATTCTGCGAAGCCGTTCGTACAGCTCAAGTTCTTTTTCAAGACTGTTTTCATTTATTTCCTCCCTGAATTTTTGCGCTGCCTTATCTTTCTCAACATGCTTTATACCCCTAAGCCTGAGTACAGCTGAAAGAAGTTGGTAAATCGCCTCTGCCATCTTGCCAAGAGTTTCCTCTCTGAGCTTGTTATCTGCGTCTTTAATATCACCCTGAGCCTGGGCAAGCAGCTTTTTAGCCCGAGACTTTTCTGATGAAGGCGGTGTAGAGGCTATTACAGAACTCATTGTCTTCTGGAAGCTGTCAGGATCGTAAACTGCTTGAGAATATCTCATTGAGGTAACAGCCCATGGCTGTCCATCAAGAAGCAGTTCGTACCAGGAAGATATAGTTCTCGGCGGCTGGATGTGAAGACCGTATCCGTCTTCTTCCGCCTCCTCTTCAATCCCCTGGACAATGACTTCTGTCAGTTTCAGATGCTTCCGGGAAAACTTGTCTGAGTGATCATCCAAGAGGATTATCAGGTCGATATCGGATCCTTCTACCCTCTCCTTTCTTACAGCGGATCCTGTTAGAAGAATCGACTTGAGGACATCTCCCAGATCGTTTATCAACGGCTGGAATAGATCCCTTAAGTCGTCGACCTGCGCTTTTTCCATGTTATTCGTCCATCAAGTCATCTTTTGCAGCATAGAATTTGTTTCCTCTAATTTCGTACTCGCTCCCTGACTCTGTCTCTCCGGTAAAGTAATCGTCTGAAATACTGTCCATTTCCTGGAGCTCTTCCCGTGTGAAACCAATCACTTCATCGCTGGCATCAAGCTTATCTCTGATTTGACCGGCAACGCCCTTTATAGCGTATTCAACGACATCTTTCTGATCTTCTACATCGTCTTCTTCGGATACTCCTCTGCTTATCATCTCTTTTATCTGTTCTTCAGCCTCGTCTTTACTAACATCATTTTCCCTTGCATACTGATCTCTGGCTCGGTAGAAAGGCCCCATATCGTCATCACGCCGGCTGATATCTCTGGGCACTGTGTCTTCAGCGATCTGGAGAGCCGAATACATTTTACTGCCTCCATCTTTAGTTTTGTCTCTGCTCTCTTTGATGTAATCTGTAGGATTTTTTCTCATATGTTCTGTGTCTGATTCATCACGCGCAACCTGGCTGTGGAAAGATCCATAGTTAGAATGGGTCGTATCTCTTAACCCTTCGAAAACTCTGTCATCAAACTCATAGTTTTCCTGTTTTTCAATTCTCTCCTTCCTTTCCTCATTTTTTGCGTTTTTAACTAGTTCTTCTTTTGCCTCATCATCGAGATCGTCCAGGTCAATAGCCATAAAGACAAATTCTCAGACTCGTTTTTTAAAATTTCTATCGCTGGGACCGCTCTGATACGTAGGGCTTCAAGAAATATCTCTGATGTTTAAATCTTCACATCAAGCTTTCCAGCTTCATAACTTCCGAGAACCCTTCCCGCGAGATCCGAGTTCTTGGTCAGGGAGATTTCTCCGTTTTTCCCGACTGTCGCCGTGAAAAGAAACTCATCGCCGTCGTACACGTCGACGTCTTCACCAGAGTTTTCGGTTCCAACATCGATGATCAGCGAGTTGCCGCGTTCCTCTACCTGGAAGTCGATCCCGTTCTTCAACGTCTTGCTCTTCGGCTCCACTGTTATATTAAGTCCAAGTTCATCCTCCAGTCGATCAATATTCTCTCCACCAGAGCCGATAACGTGGGAGATCTCATCCTCGTCAACCATCAACCGGATGTGCTCATCGGATATGAACTCGATTTCGGGGTTATCAACTCTTCCTGAAAGTTCATGCATCAGCTGTTTCTTTGCGAGTTTCCGGGCGCTTGACTCCCTTTTCTCGTCATCGACAGGTATGACAACTGTTTCTTCACCATATGTGTATATCTCGTATACCGGTTTGCTGTTCTCCAGCTCCTGTATCTGTACAACCGGTCTTGCAAGGTCTTCCTCTGTCATTCCTTCAGGGACTTTGACCGTGAGCTCTAACTTGTATACTTCTGCAACCTCCGC
>JBLGBN010000002.1:0-71928 GCA_047617745.1 Candidatus Nanohaloarchaea archaeon | reverse complement strand
CGCCGCATATAATAATTCTTGGATATCTAATCTATCCGAGAATCACCTTAAATTCTGCAGGTTTTATCTTTCTTGGATTTAGTTCAAGAATCTATTAGAAAGGAGGTACACGGAGTCCTAGAAAGGATAGGAATCCAACTATAAGTAAAACGCCGAGAGCTATTCCAATAATAGTCCATTCTCTTCTATCAAGATTCTCCTTAATATCTTGGGATTCTTTCCACAAATCCAGAATTAGTAGTATAAGTCCTGTAAGCATCATGCTCCAGATGAGTACTGTTAGAAGCAGTGAACTGGAGAAAGCTACTTCGTTAGCCCAGCGAGCGAGTATATGGGAGAGAATGCCGAATCCCAGTAGAATGCTTCCTGTTAAAGCTCTATCCATACTATTGTATGAAAATTAGAGGTATTAAAAACTAATTCTGTTGTTTGATTGTAAACGAACAAAAAATGTCTGGGATTTGCCAGTTTGGTAATTTCTATTCTTCCAGTGTTTCCGCCCAGTCGATAAACTTCTCGAACCCGAACATCACTGCGAAGAACAATGCTATGAAAACTGTCTATCGGATTATATCGAAGCTGCCTGTTAAGGCTAATGCATTGAATATGTAGGATATTGAAGCTCCGATTCCTCTAGCAACATACAGCTTTCTACGAGACATGCTCTGACCTTAGATTTTTCCAAGGTTATACCTTCCTGTTTTACAGGGCTGCAGAACTTTTAACAGAACCCAGTCCGCAAAGTCTTTTTTATGGAGATTCCGGGTCTTTCAGAGTCAACTAGGACTGTCTTGGTTGTAATCGCTGGTATCGGACTTGCTATCTATGGTGGTTATAGTTTGATGCAGCAGGATTCTGCCCTCCAGAACGCCGAGCAGATTAATGTAACGATAGAGTCGACAGGAGTTGACACGGTTTCCCAGAGAAGAGGTGTTGAATACAAGCCTACCGCATCCTTCACCTACACATACAACGGCGAAAGCTACACCAGTGACAATGTTTATCCTTCAGGTATCGCGCAGGAGTTTAACAGCGAGAGGGACGCCTCGCAAGTAATTGAAGAATATGATAACGGTGAAACCGTTACTGGCTATATCAATCCTGAATCTCCTGGAAACGCATTTCTTGTAGATGAGAGCAGTAATACGCCTTACTTTATGATTTTTATAGGGTTAGCGATGGCAGTGATAGGTATAGGTTCAAAGTTACAGGGTTAGATTTTTCCTTACTGATTATACACGTGGTTTTTAATTCAAGGAAATGCAGACAGTGTTATGAGCTTTAGTTATCAGGAAGAACTTACCAGCGGTGTTGTAAGCGCCGTGATCGGCGTTGTAGCTACATATGGTGTTTCACTGGCTATGCCTACTAGCGACCTTACTTGGGCGTTGACAGCTGTAGGATTCGCAAGCTTCTTCTCAGGATTCTTCGGGAGCTATTACAGCAGTAAGGAATAAGAGTAGAGCTTCTACAGTTCTCTATTTATCTGATTTTTCCGCTGCTTTCCCCACTTTTCCTGTGTTGTATATTTCGACTGTGGAGTCGATGTCTGCTGTAACTAGTAACCAGGAAAATATCAGCCCTGTTATCAGAGCCAGCTTCATGTGGTCGCCGTTAAGCATCAGTAAAGTCCAAGAGCCGAGAACCGCTGCCAGACTGAAACTCCAGGTAGAATCTCTTCGCTGACTGCCGAAAATCAGGACAGCTCCGACAGCACCGATAACAGCAAAGAAGGCGTAAAGCCAGCTATCAAACAGAAGTATGCCTGTAGAACCTGTTAGAGAAAGTATCAACCCTCCGTTAACCTTGGAAATTTTATCTTTTAATTTCATAGCATAGGCCCTCTTGGAGTATCTAAACAGAGTTTATGATTCTTAGGGCTGCTCCTGCTATCATCATTAAAGCTCCTGCAGCTAGGAAGTAAGTCCAGTTGCCTTTGTATCCTTCGTAATCTTTGTAGTCTCCGTTGATGATAGGTCGTCCTGCTGTTACTGCTAAACCGATACCGCCTAAAACCATCAGGACAGAGAAGATATCAAGGCTTCTGTAAGCATTGACGGCGTTAGATAGAGAGATTCCAACTCCGAACAAGGCTAATGAAGCGTGGTGTAGTAATCCTTCATCCATTTTTCAGTTATCACCTGCTAAAAACCCATATCCGAATACTACTGTTCCGATTACTGCCAGTCCGAAGCTTGGTAGTGATAACTGGTTATCTGCAAATGCTGCCAGAAAAGCAGCGAGAACGGTTAGATACAGACCGATATTTCTTGCTTTCTCGCTTCTATTCATACTAAAGGATTAGTTTTTCTTCCTGTTTAAAACCTGTCTGGTCGGTCGAACTTAGGACCAAAAAATCGCACCTATTTGAGGTCTTAGACGAAAACAGTATCTATGAGCAAATCAAGCCAGATATACAACAGGATAGATGAAAAAATCAGAGAATTATCGCGGGCTAAATACGCTGTGCTTGTCGGTTTTACTTCAGCTATCTGTGCCTTTATAGCAAGCACGGTAATTGGCGAACCAGACTACATATTCTCAACTACGATAGGGCTTACTTTAGCAATACTCCACTATATATCTGGCTCTAACCAGAGCAAGTAAAGATAGTATGCTCCCCCGAGAATCAACGAAACCAAGCTGAAACCGTAGATTATGAAATTAGGTGTTGAAAGCAACCCATAGAAAGGATTCACAGTTAACGGCATAAACGGCTGAATATCAGCATAGAGAAACGAATCAAGGAAAATATGAATCCAAGTGCCGAGAACTCCAGCCACCAAGAAACCCTTCCAGTTATCCAGTTGTTCTAACTTGAAAAACTCCATTATCTGACCTGTGAACGGCTTTAAACGATATGCTACTAACGCTAAGCCAAGACCGAGGAGAGAGCCGAACAGAAAGGTATGCAGAAATCCGTGTAAATTCCCGTCCATAAATCCGAAGAAAATCAATGTAGCTCTAACATCAACAATCAGGTTAGCAGCGACAAAAGTCGGGAAATCAATATATTTCCTTAACAGCAGCCCGATTAGAATCCCTGCACCGAAATGGAATGGAGTAAAGGGCATGAATATAGGTTTGTGCTGCCAATGTTAAACAAATTTCCTCTTCCAGATTTATGCTTTAGACTGCTGATAAAGAATCCAGGTCACTGCGGCCAAAGTCACCAAAACAAATGCTGCGGTGAAGAAAGCAAGCTGACCGTCAAGAAGGCTCGATAAACCGAGCAAATCTGTTCTCTTGATATAGCCGAGTCCGAAGAATATCCCGACTACAACTGCTGCAGCACCGATTCTCATTCCGAAGTCTTTCAAGAAGTTTCTGAATGTAAATCTTTGAGCCACTTTCTCTCTACTCCTCCAAGCTGAATACTTCTTCTACTTCTGTATTGAAGAACTTGGCGATTTCCAGCGCCAGTTCAAGACTGGGATTGTATTTTCCTGTTTCTATGGCGTTGATGGTCTGTCTGGAGACATCGAGTTCTTTTGCCAGTTCTTCCTGAGTTATATCCTGTTCTGTTCGAAGCTGTTTGAGCTGGTTTGTTACTATCATACTGAGAGGTTTCTCTTCATCTTTTATTTGACTCCTCTAAGCCTTTTGCCTATATCTATCAGAACCGCTAAACCTATTATGACTCCCCAGGAAAGGTAGTAGGGTGCTGCCCATTCTGGGTAACTCCAGTAGTTAAGACCCATTCCTATCGAGATAACTATCATCGCTAAACCACCGAAAACACCTGTCCACATAACGGCTTGATGTGTCGATTCTTTGGCTATACTGAGGTCTCTTTCATCGAATACAGGTCTTTCGCTTTTTTCACCAATCAGGTAAAGTAGTGTTACTGCTGTTATTGTTATTCCTGCTGCGACCAGTTCATAGCCCATATTGAAGGTTGTTACCATTGAAGCCATTCCCAGTATTAGGACGATGAAGTATGCTTTTCTGCTGTCAAGCCCGTATTTTTCGAAGTTCATTGATTCTCACATAGATGTAAAGGAAACTTAACATTTAAATATGTAAAGCAAGCTTGACATCGAAAGTTTAAATCCAAAAGCACGAAACCAAACTTATGGATTTTAGAACAGGAAACCTAAAAGAAGCAGTCCTGAAAGCCTTTTTAGCATCTATCTTGTCGCTGCCGATAACGAGTTTCGCAATGGATAACTACGCAGCTCTCACAGTAAGCGTAAATCCTAACAATATCGTAGGTACAATGACTACAGGAGCGATGATAACTACAGCATTCTTGGTCGGAATATCTGTCTTCCTTTCGGTCTATCTCAAGTTAGAATTTGACAGTTCCCGAAAGTCTTTAACATAAACAAAAGCCAAAGATAGGATTATGGGCTTGAATAAAACCGACTACCTTGCAGCCCTTCTTTTAGCCGCTCTCATAGCAGTTACAGGCTACGGGTTTACAGAGCTGCCGGGAGAGATAGCTATACACTTTGACGCTTCTGGGCAGCCAGATAATTATATGCCGTTGATTCCAGGGCTTCTGCTTCTGCCAGGAATCGGAATAATCACGTTCCTGTTGTTCCGGTATCTACCAAAAATTGACCCTCTAGGAGAAAACTATGAAAGCTTTAAAGACCTGTTCGAACTGCTAAAGTTGCTGCTTGTCGGAATATTCACCTACCTTCAGGGATTGATTGTTGCCTGGAATCTCGGCTACCAGTATAACATTTCATTGATGATTGCCCCAGTGATATTCTCAGCTTACCTCTTAACTGGAAAGATAATGGAGAAAGCGGATAGAAACTGGTTCATCGGAATAAGAACACCGTGGACATTGAGCAGCGATAGAGTCTGGAAGGAGACACACGAGAAGACTGCTCCGTTGATGAAACTGGCTGCAGCTATCTCTCTGGCTGCAATAGTTTTACCTGAATACAGTATTTACTTCTATGCTGTGCCAGCGTTTGCAGTAGCGTTGTTCTCTACAGTTTATTCTTATTGGGTATATAGAGAACAGTAAATTCTACAGAACCCAGTTCATCACTACCTCTAAACCACAGTAACAGGCTCAGTAAAGTTGAAACCTGACTCAGTGCTTGAACCACACCATACCCAGTAATTGGTACCGGAGCTGTATATTTGTTGTTTCCGGGAATGAACTTTAGATTTTTAGCCTCCGATATCGACGTAGTAGCCTTCTACTTCTTCGTAGGGGTTCATTTCAGTATCTGAAGTTGTTTCGATAAACGTCTGGTAGTCTCCAGTGTCGACGTAGACAAGGACGTGGTTGATATTTTCAGGGTTCTGAGGGTTGTTGCTATCCATGTAAAGTAGTTTTACATCCCAGTCAGCAGGCATTGCCTCCAGCATACTGGCGGCGAGGATGGCGGTGTCTTCACAGTCGCCTCCACCCATTAACAGCGTTTCCAGAGGCATTCGCGGTGTCTCCTCAAGTTCCGGGCTGTAGGTGTTTACCTGAGTTACCACGTTCCAGACCTCTCTGACCCGTTCTTTATCCGAGTCGTATTTGCTGTATATATGATGGGAGCTATGCTCAAAGTTTTCAGGCACTATGAAAGGTTCCAGCTGGTAGTAGGTGCCGTAATCACCTAGTTCTCTGTATTTTGTGTCATTCTTGAAACGATCGGCTAGGTAATCCAGGTCGAGGTATTTCATTTGCTGGACTGACATCTCGCGCATATAGTTCCCGTTCATTATCTGAGCAGAGAATGTCTCGCCGTCGTACAGGTAGTAGTCTTTCTCTCCGTCCGAATAATTGAATGCGACCTCGAAAGTACGGTTATGCGCCACTACATAAGGCGGGTAGATACCGATCCGCGATCTGTTGTAGAGCGAACTGTATTCATCCTGCAGCTGTTTATAGCTTTCAACCGATCTGTTATACTCCTGCTGTAACTCTCTGTACTCCTGGTATGAGACTTTATCCGGTTCTTTTCTTTCGGTCAGAGTTTCTTCTGATGGAATATTGGTTATGACTAGAGCCATACCGAGCGATAGAGCTGCCAAATGCAGACCGGTGAAGTCGCTGCTAGATTGAGATCCTGACTTTTTGCTGCACCACTTCAGGAAACCTTTGTCCTGTATAAGGATAGTAGTGGCGAAAAGCAGGAAGCTGGAAATAAGAGAGACTGGAATCAGATAGACTCCAGTCATTATGAGAAAGAAGGAGGTCTTTTTGTGATTAAGAGTTACCGAGGTCACATAGTACATTCTGTTTGGAGGCCGGTATATTATTTTCCTCTAAAAACAAACCTTTCCGTTTGAGAGGTGTAGAAGCTGGCCAAACCGGTTCGTAAAAATAAAGAAATAAATTTGAAGCTGAAAAGGAGGGTGTAAAAATATTAGCTAGATCCTATCAGTTTGTTACCTCTTTCAATTGCTTTCTCCTTACAGTCGTAATTCTCTATGAGATTGTCTTCGTGAAAAGTATCCCATGTTCCGTTCTTAAACTTCCTGACTTCGACTGTTTCTCCGGATTTTTGGTGTTTCCATTTTCGTGGTTTTTCATCTGTCTCGTGTTTTTCCATTCTTTTCCAGATAATCTATCACCTTGAGGTCCTGGTGCGGCTTTTTCCAGCCTTGAGGATTAATTTGATCTTTAGTGGATCTTAAGTTGGATTTAAGGTTGTGAAATTTATTTTACTTGATATTTTGACATTGAAATTTTCGATTTATAAAACTAAACTTTTGCTTGACAAGAGCCTATATTATGATCCTCCAGTGACTAAGGAGAACTTAAGTATTTTTAGATCTATTAAATTTGTTTTAAGCTGTTTAAAATCTCCTAGAAATGTTTTAACTTTTATTTATCTACTCTGCTAGAATACGTCCATTCCGGGTACGTTACCAAGCTCGTCTCTCGCTTCGTCGCTCATTTCCTCTGGCGTCCATCTAGGTTCAAATGTTAGTTCGACCTCGATGTTCTCTACGCCGTCCAGTTTTCCGACTTCTCTCTTCACCAGTTCATCGAATACGCCGTGTAGTGGGCAGCCTGGCGTTGTTAATGTCATGAGTATATCGACGTTATTTTCCTCATCTACATCTATCTCGTATATAAGCCCGAGATCAACTATGTTTATATCCAGCTCGGGGTCTATTACTTCTTTCAACTGTTCTCTAACCTGTTTTTCGGTTACCATATAAGTCCTTGCGGAGCAAATTTATTTCAATCCGCGGTTATTGGTCATCCCTTAAAAAAAGATCGAACTTATTTCAGTTTATGGTATCTGCCGCGGAGCCGGCATCTGGTATAGTGAAGACTTTTGCCGATAACTATAGATATTCATTTAATATCGGCCAGTTTGCAAGACTGGCTCTAGCTCAAGGGTATGGAGGTGCGTGATTTAATGGATAATAGACTGGTTAAGGCGCTCTGGTTTGGGGTTTCAACAGCTATACTTGGTTTTGTAATTTACCTGGCAGATATTTCACTTTTCATGTCGGCTCTCGCCTCTGCCGATATATTTTACCTTCTACCTGCGCTGGTATTCGGACTTCTGCCTTTCGCTGTTTATGGATTCACATGGTACAGGTTCCTGAACAGGGTGGGGGAAAACATTTCGTACCCGAAATCTGTTAGGATGCTGTTTGGAGGCCAGTTTATGAACGCTATAACGCCTGTAGGCCAGTTCGGCGGAGAGCCGTTTATGGCTTATGTAATTAAAGAGAATACAGATCTGAAGTATGAAGAGGCTTTTTCCACAGTTCTGTCTGCGGATATAGTTAATGCTATCCCTACGTTCACATTTGTGGCCGGAGGGGCTATATATTTGCTGTTCTTGGGAGGTTTACAGGATTTCCTGCTGCAGCTCCTTGCATTGACAGGTCTTGTACTGGTTCTGGGCGGTTCTATAGCGTACGTGCTCTGGTTTAAGTCTGGCACTATAGAGGGCGCAATACTGAGAATAATCAGGCTTATAGTGGATCTTACGGGCAGAGGAGAGAATGTTTATATAGGGGTACAGGAAAGATTTAGAGGAGTTCAGGATGCCTTTGAGACAATAGGAGGCGACCCGAAATATCTGGTTTTAACTGCGGTTATAATCCATACAGAGTTTATACTGAGAGTCATCTGCCTTTATCTGGTTCTCGCATCTCTGGGTATTTCCAGTGACCTGACGCCTATATACTTTGTGCTGGCTTTTGCTGGTATAGCCAACTTTGCTCCGACTCCGGGAGGCTCTGGAGCTTATGAGGTGACACAGGGCGGGTTGATATCGCTTTTCATTGGAGTTGATCTGGCAACGGCGATCGCCGCCTCGGTTCTGTTCCGGCTTACAAACTACTGGGCAAGCATGATTATAGGTTATGTCTCGCTTCTAACTTTACGAGGTGGAAAATAAATGTATGTATATAGACTGGCTGGAGATGATATGGAGCTGGCGCAGGCAGAGCTGAAAGGATTTCTGGAATCGCAGAGTATAGAGGAGCCCCCGGATTTCCATGACGGGTTTGCTCTGACAGAGGCAGAACCTTCGCAGCTTAGAAGACTGGCTCTGGTCCATGAAGTCGGCGAAGTTATAGAGCTGTCGGAAAATCTGGAGACCGATTACCGCCCGGAGGGAACCTACGCAGTAAGAGCGGAAAACGCGGACAGGGAGCTGGAGAAACAATTAGGGGAGCAGTTATCGACCTCCGACAACAGCGTTGACCTGGAAGAACCGGACGAGGCTCTGAAAATATATCGGATCAACGGGAGATACTGTATGGCCAGAGTGGTTTGTGACATCGATAGAGGATTATTTCAGAAGAGAAAGAACCAGGAAAGACCATTTTCCTCTCCGATATCGCTGGATCCGGTGCTTGCTCGTGTCATGGTCAACCTTTCCGGGGTTCCGGCGGGCGGGTCGATCCTGGATCCGTTCTGCGGTACTGGTGGTATACTGATTGAGGCAGGTCTCTGTGGAATACTTCCATGCGGTACAGATGTTCAGGAGGAAATGGTGGAGGGAACAAGAGAGAATCTGGAAAATTACGGGGTTCTGAACCATGATATACGCCAAGCTGAAATACAGGGTATAGAGAATGTTTTCGACCAGAGTTTTGATGCGGTTGTAACGGATCTTCCTTACGGCCAGTCGTCTAAGAAGTCAGGTGATCCGGCCAGGATGTTTCTGGAGAAAGCTCCTGAGTTAACCCGGGGAAAAGTTGTTTTCATGTCGAACGAGTCGGAAATGGATGGTCTGGAGCCGGATCATGAGATTTATGTCCACAAGAATCTTACGAGGTATATCTATATTCTGGATGGATGACCTACATGTAATCTTCTCTTTCCATTCTTTTCTTCGCGATTACAGAGTCTGGAGTTTGAGGTTGGTGGCTTTCAGGGTGGCCGGCTTCTAGCATCTGAAAAGCTCCTTCAACGCCGTTTTCCTCTACAAGTGGATCTTCTCCTGGCTCCAGTCCGTCTGCTATTATTTTAAGTTCGGTCTCGGAATGGTAGCGATCCTCTACTGGTTCTGGATCGGGCATTTCTTCTCCATGTTTCTGTCTGCCTAAAGCTGCAGTAATTCTTCTCTCGTAGAAAGTGCCTGCCAGATCATCTAGACAGGTGTAGCTGCCTGTCTCGGTATCTGTTATAGCGAGTAAGGTTCCTCTGTTGATATCCAGCCTGTTTGATCTTCCGAATGTGGCCACATACCTGTTGCTTTCGTCCAGCGATTCGTGCTTTTCTATCTTCACAATGATTTGCTACTCTTCGGTCCTTATATCTTTTTCCCTATTCCAGGATTTAAATCAAAAAGCTACTCTAACAATTGCGATGTATGGACATCTGGACAATCGGAACCTCAAGCGCAGTGCCCACTAGAGAAAGAGCTCTCGCGTGTAATATGATCAACTACAAGGGAGAGAGAATACTGTTTGACTGCGGTGAGGGAGCTCAGAGAAGGATAATGATGGATAAACTTGGGCTGATGAAGATAAACCGGATTTTCATAACACACTGGCATGCCGACCATTTCTCCGGTTTGCTAGGTTTAATCCAGACACTGGAAATGGAGGGCCGTGAGCATCCGCTCTACATCTATGGACCTCCTAGGACTGAGGAGTTTACTGATAGAATACTTGACACAGGATACTTCAGCCGCAGCTACGATATCTTCGTGGAAGATCTTGTAGAGGGCGACGTTATAGCAGGAGAAGGATACGAGGTCAGACCGTTCGAGGTTGAACACGGAGTTAATGCTTTCGGATATGTATTTGAGGAAGACGCACAGATAAAAGCTGACAAGCAGAAAATGGAGGAATACGGCCTTGGCAGTTCACCCAAAATTGGCGATCTAAAGTCTGGGGAAGCTATAGAATGGAACGGTGAGACTATAGAACCAGAACAGGTGGTTGAAGAGGTTCCCGGCAGGAAAATAGTTTACTCCGGGGACACAGCAAAATGTGATAATTTAATTGAAAACGCTGAGAATGCGGATCTACTGATCCACGAAGCTACCTGCACTCATGACATAATCGAGGAAAGGAAGAACCATACCTCCGCGAAACAGGCGGGAGAAATAGCTCAGGATGCTGATGTAGGAAAATTAGTCCTAACACACTTTTCCCGGCGTTACCGGGGAGAGGAGGAAAAATTGAGAGAAGAAGCGGAAGAAGAGTTTGAGACTGCCGAACTAGGAGAGGACGGGAAAAAATTTGAGGTAAAACCTCACCGTCCAGAGTCCTCATAATCTGGAATATTTTCCTCTATCCAGTCGATAGCTTTTCCAACCTCTTCTGATGCAGGGTCGTAGTTCTCTGCGTCGTACCTGAATCCGATTTTCAGGCTGTCCTCGTTTTCAACGCTGACCATTGAGTAGTTAAGCTGGGACTGTACAGCTCTCTCCAGTAAGTCTCTGTCCATGAACTGGATCAGAGGAGTGCGCACAGCCTCCTCGTCAAACTCTGTGTAATCTTCCTCCAGCTCGTATAGCACGCTAACACTCTGATCGTCCTCAAAAATACTGACCGATCCTGCGATATTGAAGTAATCCGAGTCAGGATTGTACCCTAGCTCTTCAACAAGATAGAGCTCAACTTGATCCGACACGTTTCCGCCTCCCAGATCGAGCTCCCTCCTAGAGCCCTGTGGAGTGTATCTCTCACCTTTTTCCTGAGCCAGGAGTTCGTCTATATCGAATTCCTCAGGAATTAGTTCATCCTCGGGAAGCTCATTTCTGTCTGTATTAGTTTCTTCTTCAACGCCGTCTTCAAATGTTTCAGCGGTTACAAGGTTTTGGCTTTTTAGAGACTCTTCCTCTTCCGTGTTGCCGGACATATCTTGTGAATCAGCTAACCAAATTTTTATTGTTTTAGTTTCAGGTTTCCCAGGTAAGTTTCCGATCCTCGCTTGGCTCTACTTCTATCTCTGCACCTTCAAACTCTTCTTTGATATCGCCGTCTTGAAGCCGGTCAAGGAATACCGCCAGTGCAGCAATCTCGGAGTGCGGCTGGTTTCCGACCGAAATATTGTAGTCAACGTTTTCGTATACCCAGCGCTCGACTTTTTCCGCACCAACTATAACAAGAATATCTTCTCTTTCAGCGTACTCGTTCTTCAACTCTTCAAGTTTATCGTCTATCTTCTCGCCGTACATTGTCAGATGTACTTTCAAACCGTCGAACTCTCTGATCTCTTTCCTCCAGCTTTCAGTGTATCTGAGTTCGATGTCGCCTCCCCACCGCTCAATTATATCTCTCTGGCTCTCCAGCATATTCTGATCTTTCTCGCCGGAGAAAACTATCTCGGCAGCACCCCACTGCCTTGCGGTTAGACCTACATGTGTCGAGATTCTGTCATCTCTTCCTGCGCGGTGTCCCAGCCGGAGAACTTTGATCATAAAACCTATTTTTCAACAAGATTATTTAACAGTCAAATCCAGTCTGACAACCAGAATATAGATGAGGGATGAATATCAGATTAGGACTGGTTTTTTCTCAGGTTCTAATAAAAATTAGCTTTTTGATTAAGTTATCATGGAACCGGATATCTGCGTAATAACGCCAACAATACGAAACCCTGAATTCATAAGAGGTTATATTGAAAACGCGAGAGAAAATAATTTTGATACAGACCGACTCTATCTCGTTCTGGTAACCGAAGACTTCTGCGAAAAAGAGGAAATGCGGGAAATGCTAGAAGATCTCGGAGTTGAAGGAGAGGTCTTCGGTGGCTCCGAGAGAGAAGAATGGTACAAGAAGAACGGCATAGAACAGTACTCGGATATTGTTCCGGCGGCTTCTCACGCAGAGACAAGCTTCGGTCTTCTTTTCATGTGGGCCCATCCGGAGTTCGAGTACGGTATCTTCCTTGACGACGACACCCAGCCACACGAGGACTTTGACTTCTTCGGAACACATCTAGATCACCTGGATTCCAGGAAAACAGTTGAACACGTATCATCGGACGAGAAATGGGTTAACGTTCTGTACCAGAACATTGATCGACATGATTTATACCCAAGAGGTTATCCGTATAGCGCAATGGATGAAGATGTTAAGACGGAGGAAAAAGAGACAGATGAAATAATCGCCTCACAGGGGCTGTGGACCAATATACCGGACCTCGACGCGGTACGGATTCTTATGGACGGCGATCTAAAAGGCCAAGCCCAGACACTGACGAAAAAAGAAGATTTCGCACATAATTTTGTAGCGGATGAGGGTAATTATCTTACCGTCTGCTCAATGAATCTGGCGTTCAAAAGAGAAGTTATCCCGGCGTTCTACCAGTTCCCGATGGATGACAACAAGTGGGATATCGGCCGATTTGATGATATATGGTCTGGTCTTACACTCAAGAAAGCCGCCGACATGTTGAACAAATCGGTAATTAACGGCTTTCCGCTATGCGAGCACAACAAGGCAGAGAGATCTACATTCAGCGATCTGAATAATGAAGTGCCGGCTCTAGAGCTGAACGAGCATTTCTGGAAGGCACTTGATGAAGCACCAGATGAGGCAGAAGACTACTTTGACGCCTACGAGAAGATGATAGACGCCGTGGAAAGCTACGACTTTTCGGAGTATGCCAACTCTGAATTCATCGACTTCACAGTCGAACACATGAAAATGTGGCTGGAGGCGATAAAAACGCTGGGCGAAAGACGGGATAGAGATAACTAGGTCCTCAGGGAGTAGTGGCCTTCGTTATTCCCTAGAGTAAATTGTCAGGGGGTTTTTAGGGCACCGCCTATAACTGAAATCCAAGGGGGGGGGAAAGAGCAGGAAAATGAGACTTAGAAGATTATTGAGCGGCCGGGAAGAGAACAAGCTTCTGCTTGTAGCTAACCGCTTGAAAAACAGCAGTGTAGCCTGGTTCGCTGTTTCTACATTAATACTTTTCGTGCTGGTTTACCTTGCTGATTACAGAGAGATAGTGTCCATTCTTTCCAGTTCGAGCGGCTACTATGTGCTGCTTTCTGTAATTTCTGGTTTTTTCACGCTCGCTATGTGGTCTGTAGTGTGGTACCGCTTCTTTGACATACTGAGGATTGAAGTGGCAATGGGTAAGAGCTTAAGGCTGTTACTTTCAGGGCTTTTCCTGAACGCTGTGACGCCTCTCGGCCGGTTTGGCGGTGAGCCTTTTGTAGCCTATCTTGTAAGCAATGAAACAGAAGCGACCTATCAGCAGGCGCTTTCAAGCGTTAGCTCCGCCGACCTATCTAATGCGGTGCCGTTTGCAACTTTTGGTCTGGCCACCGTAGCCTACGTGGCTATATTCGGAACTCTTGAAATGCCTTTTGCAGGCTTGCCCGCGCTTGCGGTATTGACCTTTCTGCTTACTGCTGTTTTGATTTACCTGGCATGGTTCAACGGGGCGAGGACTGTCGTGAAGCTTGTCAGAAAGTTTTACATCTTCGAGATAGAGCACAGTCGTTTGAAGCCCTATATCGAATCCGGTAAGGAAAGAGGCCGGGAAGTCCTAGATAGGCTTGAAACAGTGGGTAAACAGCCGAAAAAGGTTTCTTGGACTCTTTCGGTTTCGCATCTAGCGGTTTTAGGTCATATAGGTGCAACATATTTTGCTCTCCTCGCGGTAGGTGTGGAACCGGTTCTGCACACCGTGGTGCTTGTAGTATCCCTTTCAGCCATATTAACGTTCTCCCCGACGCCTGGAAGTACCGGAACAATGGAGGCAGGATTCGCAGTACTGGTACTGGCATTCTATCCGGTTTCGGCAGCTACGGCCACAAGTGTGGCTATCATCTATCGGGTGGCAACTTACCTGCCTGGGGTTATATTCGGTTATCTAAGCTTGCTCAGCCTGAAAAGACAGTAGCTTTCATCTACGGGAGGATACTTTCTGGTTTAGAGATTTTTCCGAGGCTATCATTAACCTTTAAGAGCTTATACTTCTGGATAATGACTATGCCTGAGACAGAGGTCGCAGCCTTCATGCCGGTTCTAAACGAAGGCGGCCGTATAGGAAGAGCAATTAAATCACTCAAAAACCAGACCCATTCCATATCCAAGCTCATTGTTGTAGACGGCGGAAGCACAGATAAAACTCATGAGGAAGTACGGGCTATAGCGGAAGATGCAGATTTCGAAGTAGATCTTGATATACTTGAAGGAGCAGGAGTAAGATATTCCTCCCAGTACGGCGCTGGAAAGGCTGCAGATTACCTTCTAGACGAGTTAGGGGAGGAAGACGGGATTGTTCTCCGGCTGGAGGGAGACTCCTCTCTTGAAAAACATTTCGTTCAGGAGGCGGATAAATACCTCTCTCAGGATGATTACAAGGTTTTCGGCGCACCTGTGAAGCCACATAAGCCGTCGGAAAAACCGATCAGAAAACGTATATGGGCATCTTGCCAGAACTCCGATATGCTCCCTAAAGGAAGAGGTATGGCTTTCACCGCACAGGATTTCCGGGACTTCCACGGATACCGAATGGAAGAAAATGAAGACATCAAGGCCTCTCCTGTGGACTGTCTTGAGGATGGAATTCTAGTCACTAAGCTTCAGGAGAAGGGTAAAGTAGCTTTCAGCTACGAAACACATGTAAACAGTACAGTGCCCTCCACCACAGCCACCTCCCTGAGCCGGATGCGGCTGGCAGTGAAAATCGAGAGGAAGATGGGTCCAACCGGATACTTCACAAAGATAATAAACCCTGCAAACACAGCACTCTACCCGGTTAAAAGAAAGACGTTGCACAATCCGGTTTTAGGAAAGCCTGATTCCTGGTCTAATATGGACAGGCTGCTCAAGAAAATAAAGGTATAACACAGCTATAAGCCGTTTTTAGAGTAAGCTCCCAAGGCTGTGACCAAAACCTAATTAATAATTCTCCACGCGGTCTTCTGTATGAGCATCGAAGTAGAACTTCCTGACGGATCAAAACTAGAGGTTGGAGAAGACGCGACAGTAGAGGATGTAGCATACGAAATCGGGACAGGGTTAGGCGATGATACAGTCGCCGGGAAGATTAACGGCGAACTGGTTGCAAAAGAAGAGTCTGTTTCGGATGGCGACGAGATTGAAATCATAACTGAACAGAGCGAAGAGTACATCGATGTTCTGAGGCACTCAGCTGCGCATGTCTTCGCGCAGGCATTAAAGAGAATCTACGGTGACGAGGCAAAACTGACGATCGGGCCGTGGACAGATGAAGGTTTCTACTACGATATAGATGGTATTGATCTTGATCAGGAAGACTTTGAGGAAATCGAGGAAGAAATGCAGAAAATAATCGAGGAGGATCTGGATATAGAAAGAAAAATGATGCCGCGTGAAGAGGCAGAAGAATTCTTCGAAAATAACGAGTACAAGAGACAGATTTTGGAGGAAGAAGCGGGGTCCGGTGAGCAGGTTTCATTCTACAAACAGGGAGAGTTCAAGGATCTATGTAAAGGACCTCATGTTCCTTCAACTGGGGAAATTGGCGGCTTCAAGCTTCTAGAGATCGCAGGCGCCTACTGGAGAGGCGACGAGGAAAACGAAATGCTGACAAGGGTCTATGGAACCGCATTTCCATCCGAGCAGAAACTGGAAGATTTCCTTGAAAAGAGGAGAGAAGCTGAGAAAAGAGATCACAGAAAGATCGGACGAGAGATGGATCTATTCTCGATTCCAGACCACTCGCCTGGATGCGCCCACTTCCACAGACAGGGAATGATTATCAGGAGAGAACTGGAGGAATACATTCGTGAAAAGAACGAGGAACTAGGTTATGAAGAGGTCTGGACACCTGAATTAAACAAAGCCGATCTATGGAAGAAAACAGGCCACTACGAGGCGTTTAAGGAGGAAGGAGAAATGTTCGCCTGGGAGCAGGACGATACGGAGTACGGTTTAAAGCCGATGAACTGTGCGAATCACTCCCATGTATTTGATTCCGGGAAGAGAAGCTACAAGGAGCTGCCGATCAAGCTCTCCGAGTTTGGAACAGTCTATAGAAATGAGCAGAGCGGGGAGCTGTCAGGTCTTCTAAGGGTTAGAGGCATGACCCAGGATGATGGTCACGCATACATTAGAGAGGATCAGATCGAGGAGGAGGTCAAGAAACATCTTCAGACCATAATTGAGATGTACAGGGAGTTCGGTTTTGAGGTTAACTTTATACTTGAAACAAAACCGGAGAAGGCGCAAGGTCCGGACGAACTGTGGGATGAAGCCGAGAGCTCTCTACGGAACGCACTGGATGAGAAAGTTGACAGCTATGAAGAGAAACCTGAGGAAGGGGCATTTTATGGCCCTAAAATCGGTGTCGAGGTAGAGGATGCGATCGGCAGAGAGTGGCAGCTGGGAACAGTACAGCTCGACTTCGTGATACCGAGAAACTACGGGTTGAAGTATGTCGGCGAGGACAACGAGGAGCATTACCCTGTTATGATCCACAGAGCGATTCTTGGATCGATCGAGCGGTTCATGGGGGTCATGATCGAGCACTTCGCCGGCGACTTCCCAACATGGTTGGCGCCGGAGCAGGTCAGAATTCTCCCGGTCTCGGATGATAGTCTAGATTATGCCCGGGAGATTCAGGAAGAGCTGTCCAATTTCCGGGTCGAGATTGAGGATCGGTCATGGACTGTCGGGAAGAAGATCCAAGCGGCTCACGATGACCGCGTTCCTTACATGGTCATCGTAGGAGAGGACGAAAAAGAGGCAGGAGAAATCTCTGTCAGAGATAGAGAAGAAAACGAGGATAGAGGCTTCACGATCGGAGAGTTCAGAGAACAGTTAAAACAGGAAGTTGAGCAGAAGAAACTGGAGCAGGACTTTCTTCTATGAGTCCATTTAAAAGTTTTTGAACTAAGTGGTTACTGTATGACAACTGTATACGATGTAAAAGCAGAGCCTCTGATCAAGGAGACTGCAAAGGAACTGGAGGATGAGTTTGAAGCTCCGGAATGGACACAGTTTGTAAAAACCGGCGTTCACAAGGAAAGACCTCCACAGCAGGATAACTGGTATCATATCAGAGCAGCAGCTGTCCTGAGAAAAATCTACATGGAAGGCCCGCTGGGAGTATCAAAGCTCCGGACAATCTACGGAGGAAACAAGAACAATGGGCACGGACCGGAACACCACGAAAAAGCATCCGGCAAAGTAATCAGAACAGCGCTCCAGAACCTAGAAGAAGCAGGTCTACTTGAAGAGGAAGAAGGAGAAGGAAGAAAGATCACAGAGAAAGGACAGTCATTCCTCGACCAAAAAGCTGATGAAGTTCTAGCATAAGTCTGGAACTATGGAGGACGACGAACTGGAGAAACTCCGGGAAGAGAAGAAACAGGAACTGCAGGAGAACCAGGAAACCCGAGAGGAACAGCAGGAGGAAATGGAAAAACAGGTCTGGGAACAGGCCAAGCAGTACATGACCTCCGACGCGAAAGACCGTCTCTCCAATATCAAAGTAGCAGACAAACGAAAAGCGCTGAGCGTCGCCCAGCAGATCGCCCGTATGGGAGAAACAGGGCGGATCAAAACGGTCGACGATGATCAGATGAAACAGATACTGAAATCAATCGAAAACGAAAAGCGGGAAAGCCAATCGGATATAAAGTTCAGGAGGTGAACAAGATACTATGAGTTCAAACAAGTCAAAGGGAAAGAAGAAGAGGCTGGCAAAAGCAGCCAAGACAGCTAAATCAGCTCCAAGATGGGTATCGCTCAAAGCATTCGGACTAGGAAAGGCACGGAAGAAATCCATCAAGCCAAGAAAGTCACGGCACTGGAGAAGAAACGACACAGACGAGTAAATTCTCTTTACTCACCTATTCCTTACCTTTACTTTCTCAAGAGGCACTAATGAAAATGGAAATAGAAAAATACAACTACCAGGGCGACACCAACATAGGATTCTACGCTACAGCCAGCAACAGCTATGTACTGGTACCAAGAAATTTTGATCAAAAAGAATATTTCCCGGAGAAAGTAGTTGAAACAAAGATAGCAGGTACCAACCTGGTAGGACTATTCACAGCAGGAAACTCGAACTGTCTCCTACTCCCGGAATCAGTTAAGGAAAGAGAAGTTGAAAAGATAGAGGAAGCAGGTATTAACTATCATATTCTTGACTCGATCGAAAACGCTCTCGGAAATATAATTCTTGCCAACGATAATGGCGCAATTATCAGCCCGGAACTGGAAGATAAGAAAGAAGAGATAGAAAACGCGCTCGAAGTAAGTGTTGAAACCGGGGAAATCGCTTCAATCGAGAATACAGGAGTATGTGGATCAGCTAACTCACACGGCGCAGTAATCCACAGGGACGCATCCGAGGAAGAGGCTGAACATGTCAAAGAGGTTCTACAGCTTGACGACATCAACATTGGAACGGTCAACATGGGGTCTCCGTACATAGGTTCCGGAGTAGTCTCCACAGATGACTTCATTCTAACCGGTCACGACACTACAGGCCCGGAGATCGGAAGACTGGACAGAGTAATGGTTAGAAAAGAGTAGGTATTTTTAACGAATAAAGCACCATTTTTCTAATATGTCTGATGATTTTATCTTACCGGATTCTCTAGATAGGGGAGATAAGATCGCGGTTATGGCGACATCAGCAGGAATCAAGGAAAGGTTTCCCGCAGCATTCGAAAAAGGAATAGAAAGACTCGAACAAAGATTTGAACTTGAACCAGTAGTCTATGATACAGCGGAGAAAGACACTGAATACCTGAACGCTAACCCGAAGGAGAAAGCAAAGGAATTTATGCAGGCATTTGAAGATCCTGAAATCAAAGGTATAATCCCTGTAACTGGAGGAGATGAGGAACTACGGATCCTCAAGCATCTCGATCCAGAACGGCTCAAAAATAACCCAACACGGTTCTATGGAATCAGCGACAACACTAACCTGCACATCTATCTCTGGAGTTTAGGCATTCAGAGTTTCTATGGCGGACAGTTCGTTGCTGATCTGATGTGTGAAGGAGAACTCGGAGAATACACCTACAAACATCTCGAGAAAGCATTCTTTGAAGATAGTTTAGGCACAGTGGAATCATCAGGCCAGTTCACGGATGAATTTATTGATATTACAGCTGACGAAATAGTGGATGACAGAGAAAGATATGATAATCCTGGCTGGGAGTTCTGGAACTTCAATGGTGAAACAGTCGAGGGCAGGCTTTTCGGCGGATGCTTCGAGATAATAGAATGGCAGATGACAGCTCAGAAATACCTGCCAGAACCAGAAAAACTCGAAGGAACGGTTCTCGCCCTCGAAACCTCAGAAGAAGCACCCTCAGAAACAGAAGTTAAACGCTGGCTGATGTGTATGGGAGAAAATGGAATACTCGAAAAGTTCTCAGCAATAATGTTCGGAAGACCTGTCAGAGAATCGCTTCATGGAGAAGAAAGAACAGAGGAGGAAAAGCAGGAATATCACGAAAGCCTGAAAGGACGGATTAAAGAAGAAATCCGGCGATACAGCCCTGAAACACCTGTAGTATTTAATGTAGACTTCGGACATACAGATCCTAAGATACCTTTACAGCTAGGTTTAAAGGCATGTATTGATCCCCACTCTAAACAAATAGAGTTTCGATGATGAACAAATGGGTTTAAAAAGTTGAGAGCGGTTCTCTAGTTTATGACAACTTACAAGTTCTCAGGCGAAATAGACCTTGGACGTGACACTCCAGGTTTTGAACGTGAAGTAGAAGCGGAAAGCGAGAAGCAGGCGGAAGACAAGCTTTACTCGCAGCTCGGAAGTGAGCATTCGCTTAATAGGGGAAAAATTACAATAAGCGATGTTGAGGAGGTCTAATTCTTATGCCAGATGAACAGCAGGCTCAGCAGCAGATGCAGCAGTACCAGCAGATTCAGCAGCAGATGGAGCAGGTAGAGGACTTCATCGAACAGGTACAAAGCAACATTGAAGAAATGGAGGAAACAATCGGTGCAATCGACGAACTGGAAGATCAGGAAGTCGGAAGCGAGATTCTAGTCCCGATTGGGTCCGGAGTATTTGTAACCGGAGAACTTAAGGAAAACGACAAAGTAGTCTCAAACATCGGTGGAGAAGCATTTGAGAAGAAAGATCTGGACGCAGCTGAAGACCTGATTCAGGACAAGAAAGAACAGTTCGAAGATACAAAGGAAGAACTTCATTCTACAATGCAGGATCTACAGAACCAGATGCAGCAGATCCAGCAGCAGATCCAGCAACAGAGACAGGGCGCAGCAGAAGAATAATTTGGTAAAATGCTCGGAAAGTTCAAGGACTCGGTCAAAGAATTCTCGGACAGCGTCAAGTCAACAGTTGCGGAGAAAGAACTGGACGAGGGAACACTTGACCCTCTTCTAGAAGAACTGAGGCTGAAACTTCTTCAGAACAATGTTTCTCTGGAAGCTGCGGAAGCCATTGAGGAAAAACTCAGGGAGCAACTTCTGGGTAAGAATGTCAAGAGAGGGTCCGCAGAGGAGAAAGTAAATGAAGCCGTAAAAGAGACACTTCTCGAGCTCCTGGATGACAGTTTTGATTTTGGGCAGGAGCTGGAAGAGGCAGATGAACCTCCCGTAGTTTTCATGGTGGGTTTCAACGGTTCAGGTAAAACCACCACGACCGCGAAGCTTGCCAGAATCCTAGAGGAAAATGATAGAGAAGTAGTTCTCGGTGCTGGTGACACGTTCCGGGCAGCTTCAATCGAACAGTTAGAGAAACATGGCGAGAATATCGGGGTTGATGTTATATCGCATGAATACGAGTCGGATCCGGCTGCCGTAGCGTATGACGCGGTTGAGCACGCTGAGAAGAAAGGTAAAACCGCTCTGATAGACACTGCTGGCCGATCCCACTCGGATGAGAACCTGATGGGGGAGCTCGAGAAAATGATCAGGGTCAACGAACCAGATATAACTTTCCTGGTTGTTGACGCTCTTTCAGGAAACGATGTTCTGGAACAGGCGGAGGCATATGAGGGTATGTTTGACGCCGTAATAGTCACCAAGATGGATGTCGACGAGAACGGTGGAGCAATCATATCTATTTCTGAGCGTAGCGGGAAGCCGGTCGCGTATATTGGAACAGGGCAGGAGTATGGGGATATAGAAGAGTTCGATAAGGAAGAATTTGTGGAAGATATCCTGGAATGATTCTCCTAGATTTTCTCGCGCTTAGGACTTTCTTACTGTTTCATAGGGAAAAATCTGATCTTTCTTTGATTGGCGCTTTGTTAGCCACACCCTCGGCCAATGCATGGTTGATCTTTCGGAAGTCCATTTCAATTTGAGTTTCTTTCTGTCTCTGTAGTTCAGCTTCAAACTCTCTAAGGCCTTCTTTGGTTTCCAGTTGATCAAGGTATTTCTCCGCCTGAGAACGCCTTCCCTGATCATAGGGATGTATCAGCGTATCTATAGTCGAGCCGTCTTCAAGGTAGGAGGTTTCCTCAAGTATTTCATCAACTGCTGTTCCTCCTCCGGTTAAAATTTCTATCTCGGCTTCATCAGCACCGTTCATGAAATAAGAAAAATTAATTCCGGCATAGCCGAATACTGCTACAGAAGCCTGGTATGCAGCTTCCAGAAGCGTCATAAATTAGCTGTAAGCTTTCTGTTCGTCAAGTCTTTTCTGCATTGATTCTTCGAGCTGCTGTAGCTTCGCCTTGAGAGGCTCCAGATCGTCCTCGAATTCGTCCATCTTGATCTGTTCTCCTTTGCTTCCTTTCTGGATTCTCTCTTTTCTCATCTTGGACATTAGATGGTTGATCTCGGCGACGAACTGTTCGTATTCTTTCATCTGTGCCTCGATGTAGGAAATTTCTTCGGCAAACTCTTCTCTAAGTTCTTCGGTTACCTCATCCTTGAGTTCATCTTTGATCTGTTCTTTCTCTACTCCGAAAGTCTTCCTCACCGTGCTGTAAAATTTTTCCATTCCCATCAGTATCTACCTGTATTTACTTGTAACTCGTAAAACTCTTTTAAGTGTTGTGTTCGCGCTAGATACTCTCTGGTATAACAACTCCTGACTCGCTGTACTGGTTCTGTGAGTAGAACTGCGCTGTAATAGCGCCGACAACAGCGTCAAATTCTCTTGAGGACTCTATACCTGAGGTCTCGATGCCCAGTGATTCGATCGATTTATCTCCGTCCAGCGCCAGCTCCTGAGAGCTGATGAACGGGTCAAAACGGATTATTTCAGGAGGATTATCCATATGATGTTTTAGCGATCTATCAATTGCCCGCAGTCTCTCCACCTTTTTCTTCTCGTTCGCAGAGGGTGTAAAACTGTAACCTTCTTCCTTGAGTTCTTCCTCATCTTGGGTTAAGTCCTTCCCGCTTAACTCTGTACCACAGTCGGCGGCCAGCACCTCAGGCTTTCTCTCAACAATCTTATCCACTATTTCACCTGTGTCCTTGATTGAGCAGGTTTCTACCTGTTTTTCCTCGTCAAGGAAGGCTAACTGTGATTCTTCATTTTCGTTGTCTGTAAGTATAAGTCCTGCAATCATTTTGTAACCTCAAGTTCTTTTTTCTCGCCCTCGTCAAACTCTATGAGAGACCGGTTCTCCTCTGCTGATCTCATTATTTTATCTTTTCGCACCTTCTCCTCAACGATATCCAGAAAATCGTTCAGTGCTTTGTTATAGTCCTGGGGCTTCTCATAAAAGCTGAAGGTTCCGGCCCTGTTGATCATGCTCAGTCGGGCGTTCATCTTTCTTGCCTCCTCGATATTGGAGAAACGATCCTCTTCAGCATTGATTATAAGAGATAGCTGGTCACCCTCCACCATATCCTGGTTCATGAAAGATTTCACATCGTCATAGTCAGGGACATTAATATCGCTCATAAAGCTTTTCAGAACCCTGTAATCTGTATACTGCGAGAATAGGCTTTTCCTGAGCATTTTAGGGCTTCTCTTCGACATTGACCAGAATAGTTTATAGACGCTCTCATTTGGCAGGTTTCTGCTGCCAAAACCTGTCATAACTGTTGTCTGAACGGATTCATGGTTGCTCAAAGAGCTGACAACTGAATTACCGACCGTATTTGAGATCAGGACTGCGTTTTCTACATCTTCCTGTTCTATTACAGCTTTAAGACAGCTTTTTTCACCCTTAAACCCTCTGTAGCTCTCTGTTGGCTGAAAAGTAATGGTTCTGTACTTCTTTGAGAAGTAACGCAGCTGGTTGTTCCACAACTCTGGATTAAGGCTTCCAGGGGTAAATACTAGCTGGATATCTGACTCTGTCCCCGATTCTGCGTAGTGGATGTTCTCTCCATTGATTCTTCTCAGCGAGAAATCCATGTAATCACTTTGGAGCGTCAAACTCTTATATCAATTTAATATCAAGACCTTTTCAACAGGATGAAAACCGAACTAGCGGTGCTGGGCTTAATAGGGGCGGCCGCCGGAATAGTGTCCTTCCGTGTTTACGAAACAGCCGGTATTCTATCAGCTTTAACAGTGCTGATTTTCTGTGGCTGGGTTTTATTCAACCTTAGAAGCAGCATAAACGTCTGGAACTCGCTTGGAACCCTTCTGAATCCATTTGTCAGTTTCTTCAATATCTATCTGATAGCTTTCACCTATTTCGCGCTTAAAGGGATGCAGTTCTACCCTTCGCTTTACAGAGCGCTTGGATGGGCTCTACTTGGAACCGCTTTCTCGATGCTTGTATACAAGTACTGGAACATCTAGGCAAACCCTTTATGCCTTTTATCCATCAATTATTGATTATGTTTGACAAAATCAAGGACTCCGTGCAGAAGTTCTCTTCAAGAAGTGTAGCGGATGAAGAGGCAGTAAACCAGCTGGTAAAAGATATACAGAGAGATCTGATCAGAGCGGATGTAGATGTTTCCCTAGTCTCAGAACTCAGCGATGAGATAAGGGAGGAGGCGCTGAAGGAGAATCTGCCTAAAGGCCTCAGCCGGAAAGAGCATGTGCTGGAGATAGTTTATAACAAGCTAGAGGAACTGCTTGGAGAAGAAGCAGAGATCGAGATTGAACCAAAAACTATCCTCCTCTGCGGACTCTACGGCGCAGGTAAAACAACTACTGCCGGAAAACTGGCAGATTTCTACAGGAAAAGAGAACTGAAACCAGGTTTGATCTGCGCCGATACCGACAGACCGGCAGCTTATGATCAGTTAAAACAGATAGCTGAAGATATTGATGTCGAGTTCTACGGCGAGAAAGACGCGGAAGACCCTGTAAAAGTAGTTGAAAACGGTAAAACCGAACTTGATGTCGACGTACTGATAGTTGACTCGGCAGGTAGGAACTCGCTGGATGAAGACCTACAGAAAGAGCTTTCAGAAATTGACCGCGTAATCGAACCTGACGAGAAATACCTGGTTATGCCGGCTGATATAGGTCAGTCAGCCCGGGAACAGGCAGAAAGCTTCGACGAAGCAGTTGGAATCAACGGTGTTGTAGTAACCAAAATGGACTCCTCCGCTAAAGGTGGTGGAGCACTTGTTGCCTGCCAGAACTCAGGAGCATCTGTAAAGTTCATTGGAACTGGTGAAAAGATGGAGGATCTCGAGATCTACGACCCTGTCGACTTTGTCTCGGATATGCTGGGCCAGCCGGATCTTGAATCACTTCTGGAGAAGATTGAGGAGATGGATACCGATCCAGAGGCAATACTTGAAGGCGAGTTCACACTCGAGGATTTCAAGGAACAGATGGAATCAGTTACAGGATCTGGAATGATGGAGGAGATGATGCAGCAGCTCCCTATTGGAGGGAACAAAGTTCCGGACAATATCTCGGACATGACAGAGGGTAAGATCGAGAAGTACTCGGTCATAATGAACTCAATGACGGATGAGGAGATGAAAGATCCCTCCATAATAAGCAAATCCAGGTCTGAAAGAATCGCTGAAGGATCAGGAACCTCCAGAAGCGAGGTAAGAGGCTTGATAAAACATTACCGGCAGACAAAGAACATGGTCGACAAGTTTGACAAGGGCTCTATGAAGAGAGGAAATATGCAGGATATGCTTCAGAATCTGGGAATCTGAACCTTGATATTGCTTTTATTGGCTTTAAGGTACTCCAGTTCTTCCTGACTGTAAAACTTTTCATTACCCAGCTTTTTCTCCATTATCTCCTCTTTCTCGAGGAACTGTTTCTCAACCTCTTCATCGACTGTAGAAAGTTTTGTATGAGCTATATCCGATGAAATTCTGATATTCTCAAAGACAGCAAGCCACTTGCTCGGGAAAGTATAATCAGCTCTTGAAACAATATGGGTTAACCCAAGCAATGCCAGGAGAGTTTTCCGGTACACATTTCTGATTTTTTTCTTCATTCTTGATAGTGCAGTTTATTCACTCCCCAAAACATCTGTAAATCCCCTGTAAAACGTTCATTGAAAGCCGTATATAAAGATTGGTAGAATTGTTTTAACTCTCCGGCTGAAATACGGAAGTATGATAGCAGTTATCTCGGATTCACACGTACCTAACCGAGCACCTGAAATCCCAAAAGCTATACTGGATAAAGTTCAGGAAGCGGACAAAGTTGTTCACTGCGGGGATTTCGCATCGGAAGAAGTGTATGGGGAACTGAAAAAGTTCAACGAAGATCTTGTAGCGGTAAAGGGGAACTGTGATTTCTTCGAACTCCCGAACTCTGAAACATTCAGTGAAGAGGGGGTAAGATTCGGGGTTTACCATGGAACCGGTATAACGCCGAGAGGGGATCGTGAAACACTTCTTGACATCGCTGAAAACAAGCTGGAAGTAGATGTTCTTTTACACGGTCATACCCACCAAGAGGAAATACATGCGGAGGGAGGAACCCTACTTCTGAATCCGGGTTCGTGTACAGGTGTTGGCGGTGGTTCAGCCCGACAGTCTAACCCCACAATGATGATCCTTGAATTCGATGAAGGGCTTGAAGTAAAGCTGCTTGAACTAGCTGACGGAAAGATAGAGGTAGAGAGAAATGAGAGATACAGCTTGTGATTTAAAAGCTAGACTCTGGAATTAAAACATATGAACCTCATAAAGCTGAACAGCAAGATCAAGTATCTCTGGGCATTCTTCGGCGCATTACTGGGTCTGATTGTTTCTGGGATTTTCGTGGGAATTCTCTACTTTTTTACCGGGCCGATATCAGCCGTGATTATACCTGTTTTCGCGCTTTTAGGGGTTCTTTACGGGCTTAAAAGATACAGTAACTGGGGTTTCAAAGTCGTTGATGACCATCTATACATCGAGCATGGAGTAATTAAGAAGACGTATTCAATGGTTCCATACGTTAGGGTTCAGCACATCGATACCGATAGAGGGCCGATCGACAGGTTCCTCGGTCTATCAACGCTGAGGGTCTACACAGCAGGATCAAAAGGCGCAGATATACGAATACCTGGCTTGGACAGACAGGAGGCATCCGAACTCCAGAAAAAGCTTAGGGATGCAGCAATAAGCTCTGAGAAAGGTTTTGACGCAGTATGAAACTTTCAAAACTGTCAATCCCGTACAGGGCCGGACAGAAACTGCTTGCGGTAGTTTTCTTCATAGTCTTCTTCTCACCAGGGAGTCTGGCAACGGGTTCTCTGGCTATCGTATTCGCGGTGCTGGTCTCCATACTTGGTATAGTGGCTGCGGTTCTGATCTACGAGTATCTTTACTGGAAAAACTTCGAGTACACCGTGGAACAAGACGGCTTGAAGATAATCTCAGGGGTTATATCGAAGAATGATAGAGACATCCCGCTCAAACGGATACAGAATGTGGATATCAACAGGAATATACTGCAGAGAGCGCTTGGTATTGCAAAAGCGGATGTGGAAACTGCTGGAGGCGGACAGACCGAGGCATCACTCAAATACGTTGAATATGAAGACGCCCAGAGACTTCAGAAAGATGTCCGGGAACTCAAAAACAGGAGGAAATCAGATAGAACCGATGAGGAACAGGGAGAGAAGAGGGATGATTTCGTACTATCTGACAGAGATCTAACAGTTCTAAGCCTCGCCTCGATTGACATGAGGGTGATAGGTGGCCTAGCGGTAATGGCTTCATTTCTGGGAGGTTCGGTGTGGTCGCAGATTGACGGGGCTTTACCTCAGACAGCCGGCGCAGCGGTTATACTGGTGCTAGGGCTTTTCATGGCGCTGGGTATATGGATTTCAACCGCTGCAAAAAAGTTCGCACAGTACTACGACTTCAGGCTCCAGTTCCACGAGAACGCGCTTGAATACGAGAGAGGGTTATTCAACCGTTCTTCAGGCACCATACCAGAAGAAAAGATACAGGATATAATAATTGAGGAAAATCTGGTGCAGAGATACTTCGGGTATGCGTCTCTCAAGGTTGAGACAGCAGGCAGCACGGTGCAGCAGGGAACAGAAGTTGGCGATGGGTCAGAAACGGTTATACCTCTAGCCAAGAGAGATCAACTGGAGAGGTTTGCTCGGGAGATAGGAGGATACACCAAACCTGAGTTCGAAACAGTTGACCCGAAAGCAAAAAGCAGGTACTTCAGAAGATACCTTTTCACAGGTCTTCTGCTGGGAGTATTTACATTCCTGGCAGCCCAGATAGTTGATCTTGCCTGGCCCGTCTATATTCCCCCAGCTCTAATAATCCTATTTTCCAGAAAGGCAGCCGAACTGAAATGGAAGAGCATAGGGTACTACCTAGATGAGAAAAGGGTTTTCACAAGAAAAGGTTTCTGGAACCGTAAAACGTACGTCATCCCGTACTTCAGGATTCAGAACCTTATCGAGACACGGACAATCTTCCAGAGAAGATGGAGGCAGTCAACGCTTCTACTGGATACAGCTGGGTCTACAAGGAGCTTTCCTAAGATAATCGACATGGATTCTGAAGAAGCCCAGGTATTGAGAGAACACCTTTTCGACAGCTTCAAGACCTCCCTTCGCCAGTAGCCCTGTATTAATTCAGTATATAAAACTGGGCCGGAAGTTTTCCTGTATGTACACGGTTCAGGAAAAACGCGATGCGCTTCTGGAGGAAGATCTATGTGATCACTGCCTTGGCAGACAGTTTGCCAAGTTGGGTCACGGCCTGGAAAACTATGAAAGAGGGGCGATACTGAGAGAAATGGATAAGGTAGATGAGGATTCTTTTGTCCGAGAAAATATTCCTGAAGATAATGTCGAGGCAGGTGGAAGCTGTGAGGTCTGCCAGGGAGTCTTCGAGAAACTGGAGCACTGGACCAATCTGGTTGAGGATTCATTTGAAAGGTACGAACTTGACACTTTTCTTATAGGTATCAGACCTCCAAGTGATGTTCTGAAAGCGGAGGAAGAACTCTGGGAAGAGTATGGCCTAGAATGGGTTGAACCTATCAAGACAGAGCTTTCAAGGTTAATCGGGAAGAGACTTGAGGAAAGAATGGATATAGAGGTAGATTTCGAGAGACCGGATATAAACGCAATAATTGAAATGGAGGAATCCAAGGACCGGGTAGAAATGCAGGTCAACTCTCTGCTGATATACGGGCAGTACAACAAGTATTCCCGAGAGATTCCGCAGACCGAGTGGCACTGTAGGAACTGCCGCGGAACAGGATGTGAGGAATGTGACTGGACGGGCAAACAGTATCCTACATCGGTCCAAGAAGAGATACAGGAACCATTCCTTAGAGAAACAAAAGGAATAGAAGCAAAGTTCCATGGAGGAGGAAGAGAGGATGTAGATGCTAAATGTCTTGGCCGTAGAGAGTTTGTGCTGGAGATAATCGAACCACTGAACCGCCACCTGGATCTCGAAGAATTACAGAAAGAGGTTAACGAATCGACGGACAAGATCGAGGTTTTCGATCTTCAGTGGACTCACAAGGATAAAGCCGCGGATATCAAGCAGAAACACGCAGACAAGAAATACCGGGCGCTGGTTGAGACAGAAGACGAGGTAACTGAGGAAGACCTGGAGAATATTTCCGAGGTAGTCGGTGAGATTGAACAGGAGACGCCGCAGAGAGTGGAGCATAGAAGAGCAGAAAAAGTCAGGAAGAGAGAGGTCTACGAAGTTGACTGGGAGAAAACCGGCGACAAAGAGTTCGAGCTAGAGGTTAAGGCGGAAGCCGGGACTTACATCAAGGAGCTGATCCACGGCGATGAGGGTAGAACCCAGCCAAATATTTCAGATCTTATAGGCACACAGGCGGAATGCGTGCAGTTAGATGTGATCTGGATAGAGAAATAACAGGGTACAGGCGGTCACTAGTTTAAAAAGATTTAGCTCGACAGTTTCTGTTATAAGGTGAATAATTAAAATGGCACAGAAATCCGGTGGCTCTCAGCAGGGCGCAAGGAAGACTCTCGCAAAAGAGAACAGGGATAAACCAACAGTAAACGATCATTTCAAAGAGTTCGAGGAAGGAGAGAAAGCACTTCTCAAGATCAACCCGTCAGTTCAGGAAGGAAGAGTCCACGTAAGATACCACGGAAGAACAGTTGAAGTAACAGGCAAGAGAGGAGACGCCTATGAAGTTGAGTTCAGCGACAAAGGAAAAGATAAAACCCTGTACGTTAAGCCGATCCACCTGGAAAAGGTAGAGTAGGGGATTTCTATGGAAGTAAAAGATGAAGAATACGTTTATCCTGTAGAAGCGCTTGAAGCTCTAGAGGAAAGGGATGAGGAAGATCTTGTCCACGAGCAGAAGATCGCACTGGAAAACCTTACACGACACACCAAAGTAAAAGATCTTGATACTCTGGAAGAACTCAACGACGAGCTCTCAGATATTGAGTCTCTGAAGCAGAAGCATGTCTACAAACTACTTGAAGTAGTTCCACAGCACGAGTCAACAGTCAGAGCAGTTTTCTCAAAAGAAAGAGTGAAGCTTGACGACTCTGAAGTAGAGCAGATACTGGATATCTGCCAGTCGATCGAAACAGAGTAACGTCGGCAAGTTTTTAACTATCAAGTTCTCTCTTATTTCATAACCCTAGAAGGTGATAAAATGTCAGAAAAAGATGAATACATCAAGGTGCTGGACTTCCTGGAACACGGAAGATCCGGTGAGAAAGACGAACCAACGGCGCAGGGAATTGGAACAGAAAACTTCAACCTTCTAGAGGTCGTAATGCGCGACGAGGAAAGACCGAAAGGAGGAGAAGAACTCTACATCGGAGAAGGAGAAAGAGAAAAGGTCAAGTACATCAAGACCAAACTTGAATACGATGATCTTACCGGAAGCGCCAGAAGCGAACTAAAATACGTTCTTGACGCACTTATAGATGAAAAAGAAGATGAATTCGTCGAATTCTTCAACGAGGCAACACCTGTAACACCGCGGAGACACGCATTCGAACTTCTACCAGGAATCGGCAGCAAACACATGCAGAGACTTCTGGATGAAAGAGAGAAAGGCGACTTCGAAAGCTTTGAAGACATACAGGAAAGAGTATCCAGCCTGCCGGATCCGAAGAAAGTTATCAAGGACCGGATCGTTGAGGAGCTGAAAGGCGATGTCAAGACAAAACTGTTCATATCGTAAATAATTTTTCTCTTGAACTGATGGAAACTGTAAAGACACTCAGGAAACTCGGAATCAAACCTGTCAAAGGCCAGAACTTTCTGACCTCCGAAGTAATAGTCGAAGCCCTGGTTGAAGCAGGAGAGGTTGAAGAAAAGGAAGTACTGGAGATTGGTGCCGGAACAGGAGCAATAACACAGAAACTTTCCAGAAAAGCCGAGAAAGTATACGCAGTAGAGAACAACTCTGTACTCGCTAAACACCTGAAGGAAGAGTTTGAAGATTCAAATGTAGAGGTAGTTCAGGAGGACATACTTGAGTACGAAATACCGGATATAGACAGATGTGTTTCAAACATTCCGTTTCATCTATCCTCGGAAATCATTGAGAAGCTTGGCGAAGAACAGATACAGAGCGCGTTGATAGTACAGGATGACCTGGCCGACCGGATAGTCGCTGAACCCGGAGAATCGGATTATGGACGATTTACAGTGCTCGCCAATTACTATTTCATACCTGTCAAACTGAGAACCGTTCCTTCCTCAAGCTTCGAGCCTGAACCCGAGGTCCAGACAGCGATAGTCAAACTCTACCCTAACGAGGAGCGTCACGGAGTAGAAGACGAGGAGTTCTTCTTCAAGATAGTCAGAGCATTATTCACCCACAAGAGGAAGAAGGTAAGAAACGCGTTTGTAGACGCCCGCCACATCCTTGAAATCAGCAAAGATGAGGCCAAGGAGATACGAGACAAGTTACCACACTCCGAGAAACGGGTAAACGAACTTGAAATCATACAGCTAAAAGAAGTAACTGAATTTTTAGCGGACCGGATCTGAAAAATTCTCGGTAACCGTTTCATATTTATTTCCAGTTGATCGAAATATATTATGCCGAAGTGGATTTTTGTCACAGGGGGAGTTCTTTCAGGTCTTGGTAAAGGCCTTGTAAGCGCGAGCGTCTCAAAACTTCTACAGCTAAGAGGACAAGAGATAGTCCCTATAAAGTGTGATGGCTACCTGAATGTGGATCCCGGAACAATGAACCCTCATGAGCACGGCGAGGTATTTGTACTTGAGGACGGAACGGAGGTCGACATGGACTTCGGCCACTACGAAAGATTTCTCGGAGCCAAAGGCAAAGGAGAATGGAACCTGACCTCGGGAAAGATATTCCAGAACGTGATCGAAAAAGAAAGGAAAGGTGATTACCTGGGAAAAACTGTTCAGATGGTTCCACATGTAACAGATGAGATAAAGGATAACTGGAGAGATTCTGTGGAAGAAGAGGATGCGGACATTGTCATAATCGAGATTGGGGGGACTGTCGGCGACATGGAGAACCAGTTCTACCTTGAGGCAGCGAGACAGATGCGCTCCGAGTTGCCTGAGAATCAAACTTATCTAATACATACTACGCTTGTTCCCTATCTTGAAACTACCGGCGAGCAGAAAACCAAGCCAACCCAGCACTCTGTCAAGGATCTAAGAGAGGCAGGGCTTGAGCCGGATATGATAGTCGGCAGAAGCAAGGATTGGCTGGAGGAATCTGTCCAGGAGAAGATAGCGCTGTTCTGCGACGTCGATAACCGTGAAGTCATCTCCGACCCCAACGTGGATACGGTATACCGTCTGCCGATGCTGTTCGACCAGCAGAATGTCGACAAAATCATATCAGAAAAACTGGAGCTTCCATCCAGAAGCTCCAAACTCGATGAATGGGAGGAAAGAGTGGAAAACCTTTCATCCGGCGAAATTGCATCGGTCGCGATCTTCGGGAAGTATACAGAAATGGATGACTCGTATGTCTCAATAGAGGAAGCCCTGAAGCACGCATCTGCAGAGCTTGGAGGCAGCATAGATATAGAGTACCAGAGCACCGAGAACCTGGAAAAGAATGGTATAGATGAATACGACGGCATTATTATACCTGGAGGCTTCGGTTCCCGGGGAGTAGAAGGGAAGATGGAAGTAATAAGGTACTGCCGGGAAAACGGTATTCCGATTCTTGGTTTATGCTACGGGATGCAGCTGATGGTAGTCGAATACATTAGAAACGTCAAGGATATGGATGCAACCTCGGAAGAGTTTGAGAATGGTGAGGAGCACAAAGTTATAGCGGAGCTGCCCGGCCAGAAAAATGTAGAGGAAATGGGAGGCACCATGAGACTTGGATCTTATCAGGCCAGTGTAGAGGGAGAAGTTCGTGAAATATACGGTTCAGATACGGTTGTTGAAAGACATAGACATAGATACGAGGTCAACCCCGATTACCACAGCGAGATAGAGAGCGGCGACCTGAAGATAACCGGCAGATCAACGGAAAATAATAAACTGGCTGAATACCTTGAGAAAGAGGGCCATCCGTTCTTTATAGGAACACAGGCACATCCCGAGTTCAACTCAAGCTTCGAAGATCCAAACCCTCTATACCTGGAGTTTGTACGCCAAATCAGCTGATGACGGTCTACGAACCTGCCGAGGATTCTTTTCTGCTGAAAAACTATGTATCAGAGCTGGACTTAGAAGGCAAGAAAACTCTCGATATTGGGACAGGGTCAGGCATAATAGCTCTCGAAATGGCTGAGAGCGGCGCCAGAGTTACTGCGGTTGATATCAACCCCGCGGCAGTAGAGGAAACCAGAAGGAGGGCAGATGAAGAAGGGTTTGAAATCGATGTCATAGAATCCGGCCTGTTTGAAAATGTGGAGGAAAGTTTTGATCTGATAACCTTCAACCCTCCCTATCTTCCCGGTGAGGAAGGCGCTGGGGATGAGGAAATCTGGAGAGGTGGGGAGACAGGGATCGAGTTAACCGAGAAATTTCTGGACCAGGTCGATGATTACCTGGAGGAAGAAGGTTTTGCGCTTGTGATAGTATCGGACAGAGCTGATCATGAAAGGTTAATCGATAGATATGGTCTGGAGGTAGTTGAGAGGAGAAGCCTCTGGTTTGAAACGCTTTTACTTGCGCGGTACGAGTAGATTTTTTAACCCTACAAAGTCAATTCAACCCTATATGTATACCAAAAACAGGTTTTCCTCATTAATAACCCTTCTAACATCTCTATTTCTGCTAACAGGCGCAGCCTCTGCATACAGTATAACTCCTCTAGACGAACCTTACTCTACCTCCACGGTTGGCGAATTATCCGACTCTGCGAGAATGGTTGAAGTCACTAACAACGGCGAACCTGTAACAGAGGCAGACGTAGAATTTGGTTTCGACTTCTATTATACATACAACGCCTCAAACGGCGAGATAGGCGATATGCAGCATCTGAGCGAAGGTTACTGGTACGCAGATATTAATCCGGAACTTTCCAGGGGAAAACAGGTTAACTACACTCTTCAGGAAACAACCGGTACCGAGGACACCTTCTATAGTTCCGAAACGCTCGAATTCGGGAACTATAGCGTAGAGCTTCTTTCCGACACTTCCACCACACTTCCACCAGGGGAAACCACGAACGTCAGGATCAACGTAACAGATGAATGGAAAGACGAGCCTGAAACAGGGGCTACAGCTAACATTTACTTCACAAATGGAACTCACACTCACACAATTCAGAATCTAGGAAATCAGGAAGGATCAGAGTACTTCAACGGTTTTGTGGAGGTACCTGACAACTTCGGCGGCGAATACCTGATGCATATCAATGTAACAAATACTGGTGACTCAATCGATAGTCCTTCAGGATCGCTTTCGATCCCTGTGACAACGGAGCCGCCGATGCAGGGGAATATACATTCATTTGATTCGCCGGGCTGCAGCGGCTCAGTGCTTTTCCCTAGCTGTGAGAGAAGCGCAGAGATCAGCACAGAGTACGAAGTTACGGGAGAAGAGCCTGAGAGCGTAAATATTACAATGAATGTCTGGAACCGTTCAACCTCTGAATGGCAGGAGAGAAGAAATATGGATGTACAGGAGGACGGCAACGTTTATTCCGCAGATTTCACATTCCCGGATCTAAACACCACGGCTTACGGTGATGATGTCCAGTTCGTCTACAACGCTACAGGACCGGAAACAGAGGCTGTGGAAAGACTGAATGTGACTGTACAGCACTATACAATCAGGTTTGGTGCCTCGTCCTCCGTTAGGCAGGGGGGAGACTACAACCTCGAGATAGCATTTGAGGGTCTTTACTCCTCTAAAACAATACCGAGATCAAGGATAGAGGAAGGAAATATATCAATAACTAACGGAACATTCCTCGATGTAAACGATCTCAAGAACTTTACATTGGAGGAAATGGAATACGATAACGGTATTTTCCATAGAGATGTGGAGATCCCCTCTGACTGGGAGGAAGGAACCTATGATATTGATGTTCAATCACAGAACATTTACGGGGAATACGTCGCTTCTACGGACAACTTTTTCGTCGAGGATGTAAATAGAACATTCAACATTTCGGGCGATATAGAGGATACAATCATAACAGGTAGAAACTATAGTTACAACTTTACAGTTGAGAATCTTGGGAGCTCCGATCTTGAACTTGAACCTTCAGTCACCGGAGAGCTGGAAGGAATCACATGGGTTAACGGGACATCAGATGTGTTTGTCCCTGGAGACTCCACGGTGAATGTCACTCTCAACGTCAACATGTCAGAAGTTGAAGAGGCTAACGGTGAAGTGGTTCTGGCGGACAACGCTTACAACGACTCGATTACTGTCGACATGGACCTTCCTGAATGTGATTACAGGAACCAGACGATATGTGCTGAGCTGATAACAGAGCTTAACGTGTCTTCAGATGAAAACGAAGAGATCGACAGACATTTCAGGGTTTACTATCTCGCAAATGAAAACAGCTCCGAAGAGATCCGGCCCGATGTAACAGGTAATATCTCCAGCTTCGTAGATACCGGGCCGGAGTCAGTAGAACTCAACTCCTCCAACAACCAGCAGTTGGTAGAGGTAAACTACACAGTTTCAGGTCCGGGCTACTACAATGGAATGGTTGAAATCGAGGACGTGGAAGTACCTGTAGAGCTGGACTCAGAAGCCGAGTCACAGGAAGTATCGTTCTCTGTAAATGAATCCCTGGATCTGGGAACACTGACAGAATCAGAAACCGTTACCAGAGAGATCACAGTTGAAAACACCGGTTCAATGACAGTTGAGTCGGTTTCATTCAGCTCGGATCAGATGTCAGTAGATGCGGACAGTATAGAGATAGAGGGTGGAGAGACGGAGATAGTTGAACTTACTTTGTCTGAAGTATCTTCCAGCGGGTCAGTCGAGGTAACAGCAGAGTCCTCACAGGATCAGGCAACTGTAGTAATTGACGTAACCGCGGATGTAGTTCCGGATTACTCTGAACAGGCAAGCACGCTTAGAAGCAGAATAAACAGTCTTCAGTCACAGGTTTCAAGCACGGAAAACCAGAATACGTTGAACACTGCCTCGCTTAATGTTACCGAGGTTGAAAACGCCTACAATGCAGGGAACTACGAGAAAGCGGAGAGAGTCTACGAGGCAACCGAGCAGAAGGTTAACATGGTTGAGGCCCGCTCAAGCACCGCCGGTTCACAGGGAGATACGCAGCAGCCTGGATCTCCTTCACCTTCGAACACCCAGGAGGGAGGCGGTAGCGGAATGATAATAATTCTGGCTGTAGTGGTGTTTGTACTGCTTGTAATAGGGTTCATAGCTTACACAAGTCTTATCCCTGAGGAAGGAGATCCACTTTACAAGGTGCTCGGAAGATGAACATACCAATAATATCACAGCTACCACAGGACATGGCTACAGCAGTTCTTATCGTTTTACTGGTAATAGCGTTTGTAGTAGCGTTTAAAGTCATGAAAATGGTGTTCGAGACGATAACCGTCTCTGTGCTATCCGGAGCATTTTACGTTGCGTTGACGCAGCTATTCAGCTTCAGTTTCTCATTTAACCAGATGCTGACCTACGCGTTTATGGGCGCAGTCTTCTACATGGCGTATAGCTTTCTGGCTTCAGCCTACTCAATAGCAAGAACAGTACTGAAGATACCTTACCACCTGATCATGATGGCATTATACCCTTTCAAGAAGATTTACGAAAAGGTGAAGGAGGAGATAAAGTTGAGAAACTACCAGAGAAAGAAGGAGAAAAGAGAGTCCTCCAAATCCAGTGACTCCGGCTCAACGAAGGAGGTTGTACTGGACAAGGTGAAGAAGGACGATAAAGAGGACTAGGGTTTTATATCCCGACTACTCCAAATTAAACCTATGTTAGACGGTAAAATTCTTGCAGCTGTTCTCGCAACTCTTACAGCGATTGCAGTATCATCGGGTCAGGGAGTTGAGGCACAGAGCCTTGACCTTGACACTCCGACAACAGAGGATTTCGAGTTCCAGGATATACTGGACAACCCGGTTAACAACCTGAGGAACATGTTTACCGAGACCCCTGAACCGGAGAACAGTGTCGAGGCAACGTTAAAGGTTGAAAGCCTGAGCGAGGAGTCGATGAGTATAAGCAGGGCAGAGGTGGTGTCCAACTCCACTAAATCCGTGCAGCTCGGCAGCAAAAAGGTTGAATCCGATTCGGAGATAACTTTTTACGGGTTCGAGGGAGCAGTTACACCGGTAAACGACACTATGGTTTCAGGTACGGTTGCTGGAGCTGTCACTTCAGGAGTCAATATTTCAGGTCAGGCACCTGTAAGTCAGAGCTTCAACACCTCGAGACTGGAGATCAACGGGGTTGAACGGTCGAAAATCAACTTTGGCCAGGTTAAAGGTTCTATCGACTCGGAGTCAGCTTCAACAGAGTTCAGCTCTTCCAGGCCTCTAAACATAAACTCGTTCTCGGGAGATATTGTTATCTACCCCAGAAACTCAACTGTTGTACTGGATGGAAAAGTCGCAAGGCTTGAAGCAGGCTCATTTACTTTCGGCGGATAATTAGTTAGAAAAGATTTTCCGGGTAAAGTTCTGAATTGTTATGGAGAGAAAAATCGTTCTGGTTGAACCTGAGATACCGGAAAACACCGGTTTTATAGCCCGTTTATCGGCCAATTTTGGTTATGAACTACGTTTGGTGAATCCTGGTTTCAACATTTCTGAGGCGCGGAAAACCGCCTCGAACGCTCAGGACAAGCTTCGGGATGCCAGAATTTTTGATTCTGTGGAGAAAGCAGTGGAGGATTTGAATTATGTGGTCGGTACGAAACCGGGTAAAGGTGTTTCAGCTCGGGAGTTCAGTCCTTCCGGTGAGACATCTATAATGATAGGCAGGGAAAGCTCTGGCCTAACCGAAGAAGAACTTGGACTGTGTGACGCAGTTGTCCATATTTTCACGGAAGAGTATTCCTCTATTAACCAGAGCCATGCCGCGGCCATACTGATGCATAGTTTCTCCAGCTTTGAACAGGAAAAATCTGTCGAAAACGGTCAGAAAAAGGTTCTCAAGCAGGAACTGCCTGAAAAAACTGTGGAGGCGGTACTTGAATCCAACCCATCTCCTGAAGAACTGAATGCTATGATAGGAGAGCTGAAAGAAAAGTGATTAAAGGTGGAAAGAAGCAGTTAGAAACATGGAGTTGTCCAGTTTACTGAAGTTTTCGATAATGTAGGAGTTGAGTACGTTATCGTAAGTGGATATGTGGCCATACTGACAGGCCGGTCTAGAGGAACTGAGGATATAGATGTGATAATTCCTCGTCTTGATGATAAGACTCTTGATAAACTGATAGCGGAGTTCCGAGCTGAGAGTTACTGGTGTATAAATCAGGATCTTGATGAGATAGATTTGTTTCTAGAGGATGGGATATCGGTTAGGATTGCCAAGGAAGGAAACATCATACCTAATTTTGAGCTTTTCTATCCTGAGGATCAGTTTGATGAAGAGGCTCTTGATAACAGGATTAAAGTTCAAATGAGTGATGAAGAACTTTTTATCAGCCCGCTTGAGCTCCAGATAGCTTATAAACTATTCCTCGGATCGGAGAAAGATCTAGAGGATGCACTTCATTTATTCTGTCTGTTTAAGGATGATCTAAATCGAAAAAGACTTAACGATCTAGCCAAAAAGCTAGATGTAGGTGAGGAGCTAGATGAACTCAGATCTTGAGCAGAAGAAGGAAAGAAACAAGGAGCAGAGAAGAGAATTTATCACGCAATGGGTGGAATATATTAAGAATCACTCTGATGAAGAGTGGTCGCGCCAGCAGAACATTGTGATCAACTCACAGCTGAAGACAGCTAAACAGGAATAAGGGTTCTTCCACATCCTTCATTGAGGGCCGGAAATAAATGCCGATGTGTTTTTAACAAAAAGTGATAGCTAGGCTCTTTAGGCCTATTTTTAGCGCTTTTCAGCTTTTTCAATCTGCTGTTGACAGGAATTATAAAGGTTCAGATTAACCAGTTTCTATGGTTCTAGAAGGACTTTTCGCTATTGGCGGTGACGGTTTACTCCAGCAAATCTTCATGGTTGTACAGATACTATCATTTCTGATACTGCCGGCTTTACTGGTATTTTTCCCGAAAATAATGATATGGCAGGCGGACAGAAAGCTGGAGTCCGCACTGGTTGATCTTGAGGCCTACAGAAACGACACCGAGGTAATGTTCCTGGACAAGTTCAACTCCGGTATGGAGGATGGAACTAGGAACAAGTTTGAATCATTGCGAGACTTCAAGTTCTCCGCTCCAACCGGTATAGACCCGGCAGGTATGGTCGGAAAGCTGGAGAACGTGCTTGACTCCTCTGAAGACAAATTCAAGAGATTCGTTCACGCAAATGCAGAAACTGAAGACGAAGAGGAACTGGCCGATCTCAACATGGCTTTCAAGGGAGTTATGGGAACTCACCAGATCTTCAAGGTAATGAGACATTTCAGACAGTTAATCAAGAAGACACAGATGATCTACCTTGTACAGATGGTTACAATGATGGTTCCGATCTACAAAGAGCTCGCGGAGTCACAGAAAGAGGCAACGAGAGCCTTCATCGACCAGGCACCTATCGGTGACACAATCGGTCCGCTTGTGGCTGCGAAGCTGATCGAGAGCGAAGAAGTTGAAGAGGTAGCTGAAAACATTGTGCACAGCGAGGAGCAGATCGCAGATGAAACAGTTCACGTAGTCAAAAGCAGCGGGCCTGGATCCCGGTTAGGAAAGTACGGCGACGCACTTGAGACAATTGCCGAAGAAAACGACCTGGAAGCGATCATCACTGTAGACGCCGGAGCAAAGTTTGAAGGCGAGGAAACCGGTTCAATCTCAGAAGGAGTTGGAGTAATGATGGGAGGTCCAGGAGTAGAAAAATCCAAGATAGAGGATGTAGCGGTAGAGCACGACATCCCGCTTGAAGGAATAATTATCAAACAAAGTCCTCCTGAAGCATCGAAACCGATGAAGAAGGAGATCTACGAGGCCTACAAACCGGCCGTGGCGAAAGTCGAAGAACTGGTCAAAGAGTTCGATGGAGAAGTCGCAGTTGTCGGAGTCGGCAACACCTGTGGAGCAGGTAACACACGTGATGAAGTTGCGGGCGTTCACAACCGTTTGAGAAAGTACTGGGAAGAGTACGAGGAACAGGAAGAAGAGGAGGTCTCCTACATGGGAGTCATGGGTGCAATGCCCTCAGGCGGAGAGCAAGCCGATCTGCTCAAAGCCCGGGACCAGCTGATCTGGAACATGATAAGGTAGCTGGTCTCCACATTTCTTCCCTTTCTTTTTTCCGAAAGTTTTTATTCAAGAGTAACGCTCCATTTTATATGATAAGAAAGCTGGCGGCAGTATTACTGTTAACTTCATTCTTGCTAAGTTTAGGTTCTGCACAGATGGAGTTCAACTTTCCCAATGAGGAGGTAAATTATGGTGAGTCAACAAATCTTGTTATCGATGTTGAGAACTATGATTGTGTCACAGGAGCAGACTGCTCCAGTACCGAGGTAGAGATCTGTGGTGTTACCAAAACGTTTGAACTTCATACTACAGAAACGGGAGAGAGACAGTATCAGGATCAGGCAGGCTCTAGAACTAATCCGTATGGTAAGACATCTATAAATGTTCCAAGAGATTACTCATGTCCGCTGGGAGAATTTGAGATAAGTTTAACAGATCCGGTTCCGGGAGAAGATACCACTCATTCCGGAGGTTCTCTTGATGTCCAGGCTAACTCCGGTTCCAAGAACTATGCGCCATATCTTTACATTCAGATGGAGACTGGTGTGAACCCTCACGTTCTACATGCGATGTTCTTAACTAACCAAGAATGGAGCACTAATCCCTCTCCACAGGCAGATTCAGGCGTAATGATGATAAGGGAGACAGATACCGGCCCTACAAATGAACGAGGCACTTTTAAAGCATCTGACGGCATAATAGAATCAAAACTTTCTTCTGTACTGGACTGTGATCAGGCTGAGATGGATCAAGGAGGAGGTGACTGCCAGTTAGCTAGTGGCGGCGGTACATTTCAGGATGGGAACTGCGATGATGACCCTTGCTCTATAGCCACCAAAAGCTTTACAGATGATAACCAGTTCAATGATGGGGCTAATTCATGGCTTCCTAACGATATAAGCCCTATTCATGCCGGAAGGTCTTACCAGATACAGGGCTCGGATGGGATCCCGGTAGCATACAGCGAACTAGCGGTCGGTGCTGAGGAGGTCCCGGCAGGTCAGACAGGAAGGCACGGATTCTGGCTGTGTAGAGATGGAAGTGGCGGCCAGACAGTTGATACCAACACGAGTTACTTCGAGGAAGGACTTTACCGATGTTACACAGATGGCTCAAACTGGAATATTGAACCTAAAGGTCCTTACGGTGGTACACCGGAACCTTACAGCTGGGTTTCAGTACAGTCATGCGAGGATGGCGTAGACAATAATGATGATGGAGAAACGGATCTGGAAGACGATATATGCAGCAACAACAGGGAACAGGCAGAGATTGAGGTGGACTGTACACAGCCTGTTGTAGCTAAGGATTCAAGCGGCAACAAAGCTGCTTTCTACGATCCGGTTTCATCAGTCTCTGATATACAGAGCGCGTACAGCCCTGGATCGGAGTCTCCTTACTCTTCCTGTGATTATAATCAGAAACAGCAGGCGTCACAGCTCGACTATGATGGAAATAAGGAGCCTGTAGAGTTTGGATGTACCGAAACAGTTGACCAGAGTACAGCTACTACAATTGGTGCAGCAACATCATACGGTGGGCCTTCTGTGGGAGATGCAGATAGTTTCTGTGCAGATAGCTACAATGAAGTTGCCGACAGTGGAGGCTTTGCGCAGGATCCGATGCCGGCGGTACAGTACTTTGTCCCTCTGGAAGCGATACCTACCGGACCTGAATGGGCGAACGAAAACGGTTTCGTCCCGAACACAGGTTTCCAGACACTTCACCAGGCAGAAATGGAATACAAGACAAGGTTTAGACAGCCACACGAAGTCCGGAACTGGGCAGACAAAAATATGCAGGAACTGGATGGATACCATAACGATAACCCGGACAACTTTGAAACTGCATGGCTGACAGCTAATGCCGGAGATATTAACGACAACGTTTACTCGGAGGGAACGATGGGTGATTATGACACCTTCGCTGGAGGATTCGCCGGCAAGTGCCAGGATCCAAAGGTCTGGACATACGTAGGAGAGGATTCTGCAGGAGCATGGGAATGTGACTTCCCTGCTGAAGCCCAGGCTATAACGGTCAATACTTACGCACTTCAGTCAACCGAGATACCTGGCAACTACGCAGGTCTACAGATAAACGCTTCCGAGATCCAGAAATGGGAGGGAGCAACAGGTGTGGACCCGGAAGGTGTAGCAGGTTCAGAGCCTCTGGAAGCTATGGCGGAGTGCTGGCACGGACCAGCTGATCCACAGGACATGCCAACCGGAGACAACCTGGTTAAAATGTCAACCGAGTACACAGGTGGCGACATGTACCTTGTAGGAGAAATGCCTTCAAACTCCAACGTAGAACAGGACAACAGGCAGTACGCATGTACATTCGGTTTAAGACAGAAGATAAATGATGCAGATACAGCAGGAATGTCAGGAGCAGTCACACTCTACGAAAACGGTGGTGCTCCAAGCAGTGAAGGAACGGGGTATATAGTTGAAGGAACGAATGGAGCCGGTGAAGATCCTGGTTTTGGGAGAATTAGTACCGAAACCAGTGCTATCCAGGTTCCGTACCCTGGCAGCTACTATGACCAGTATGATAATCCTGAGCAGCAGTGGTTGGGTGAGAAAGCGGGTTCAACCACAACGCTTGGATCTGGAGAAGACCCATACACGCACTTCCCGCAGGAAAATACATATCCGGGGCAGACAGCTGTAGTAGGTCCTTATCAGCAGAACCGTCATCCTAGAGATGTATTCCTACAGACTGGTAATTAGAAATGGAAAAAAGATAGTGTTATTAATTGAGGTGCCTTCAGGTATCGTCTTCATAGAGTCTTTCAGGTAGGCTGACGTTGCCTGGGTAGTCTCTTTCCGGCCATTTGTTTTCAGGGATCTGTATATTCCAAGTGTCTTCTTTGTGTTGTTCGAGGTTGACTTCTGATGCGTAGAGTTTTTTGTCGTTGATTTCAACAAGTTCGTATGCATCTTCGGCCAGTCCTTCCTCCATGTCTTCTTCGAGCTGTTGCCCTGTCGCAACTGCAATGAAGTTGTTGGGCCCGGCTTCGTATTCTCCGTGGTAGAACTCGGTCAGGTTCCTCATGAGTTCTACTTCTTTGTTGAATACGTCGTTTTCATCAAGGTCCTGTATGTCAACCAGCAGGTTTGATACTTCTCTGGAGTAACCTATTTCTCCCCAGTTTTCTATCTCTTTGTTCTCGTTTACAATAATCGAATCATTTCCATGGTCTAGAGCTGAAAATCCTCCTAAAATCTCTTTTTCGTTAGGCAGTCTGGTCAGTGTGTTGCCTTTTTCTACTCCGTCTCTCCAGACGTGGATTGATGTTGCCATTCCTTGGTATGGGTTGTCTTGTTCCCATGCTTCGTTTGTGACTCCTTCTGCTTCGGTTTCTGGGCGTTCTTGAAGTGGTTCGTTGTTTTTTCTGATGGTGTCCCATTTTCCGAGATGTTTTTCCCAGTCTCCGTTGTCGTTTTTTGTGAAGATGGAGGCGATGTCTTGGTAGTCGCCGGCTTTTGTGTCTCTTATTATTACGTCGTTGATGCCGTCTTGGTTGTATCCGAGTTGGTTGTCGGTGATTTCTCGGAGTTTTTCTGTTATTTCGGTCTGTATTTGTTTGTTGATTTTTTGTTGTGGGCCGAGGTTTTCCCATTCTTCTCCTCTTCTGTCTATGAGGATTTCTGCTGCTCTTTCTATCTGGTCTATTTTGGTGTCTAGTTGTTGTAGTTCGCCGACTTCTTGTTCTGTTAGGATTGAGTTTTGGTCTTGGTCGTATGTTTCTCTGTATTCTTCTTCGAAGTCTGCGTCTACTTCCTGTATTGTGTCTATTTCTGGTTCCGGCTCTTCTGTTTCTGTTGGTGTGTTTTCCTCTGTTTGTGTTCCGGGTGTGTCTGTGCCGGGTGTTCCGTTGGGCAATGGATCCTCTGTTTGACCGTCATTACAGCCTGCTAAAGCAGCTGCTCCTGCTGTCATGGTTGCTAGAAAGCTTCTCCTTGTGGAGCTCATTTTTGTTTCTTCCTTTTGTGGTTCTAGGTGTGCTGATGCAGGTTCGTTGCTGCTTCCCTGTTCCAGTGCGTTCCCCATTTGGTCGTTGCCGGAATTGGTCATATGTTTTTATTATGTGGCCAGCATTATAAATGTGATGGAATTTGTTACTAGCTTCGAGTGATAAAATATACTTCACTAGGTTTTTTGGGAGCAACGATAATCCTGAGCAGCAGTGGTTGGGTGAGAAATCCGGTTCAACCACAACGCTTGGATCTGGAGAAGACCCATACACGCACTTCCCGACAGGAACAGAATATCCTCAGGATTATGAAGGAAGTGATGGTCCACAGAACACCTATCAGGAGAATAGGCATCCGGTTGATGTCTTCCAATATGGGGGGTAAAAAACCTTCTATCTTCCTACTTGTCTTCTAGAATTTCTTCAGGTAATTTTACGTTACCAGGGTATTCATGTTCAGGGAACTGGCTCTCTGGCACGGTATTGTTCCAGATGTTTTCTTTATGGGTTTCCCGGTTGATTTCTGATGCGTATAGTGTTGTTTCGTCTAGGGTTGTTAGCTGGTATGGTTTATCTGCTACGTCTTCTTCCAAGTCGGTTTTCAGTTCTTCTTCTGTTGCTACCTGTATGAACGTATTTTCGTCTGGTTCGTAGGATCCGTGGTAGAATTCTGTCAGGTTTTTTGTGAGTTCGACTTCGGCGTTGAATACTTCGTTTTCATCGAAGTCCTGGATATCCCTCATCATATTAGCAACAGGTCTTGTGAAGCTAATGTCCCCGAAGTTAGCATCCCTATTACCTTCTGCATCAGTTTCTCTCTTGTAATCGTTTACAATTATCTCATCAGTGAGGTAGTTGAGGTTGCGCATTGAGGCCAGTCCTGATCTAGGCCCAGTCATTCTTTCTGTGAAGAAGTTGGATCTTTCTACTCCTTCTCTCCATGTTTCGAATCCTGTTGCTGCTCCTTTTGATATTATATCTTGGTTCCAGATGTCATGGAGAAGTTCTTCGTTCTTGTTGGTAGGTTCTTCTCCGTCTTTTAGGAGGTATGTTAGTTTGTTCAGGCTTTTCTGCCAGTCGCCGTCTTCCTTGGTGAATATTGAGAAGTATTTTCCTCCTCCGCCTGTTGCTCTTGGATCGATTACTACTTCTTCTGTGTCATATTCAAGTTGGTTGTAGGCGACTTCTTTCAGTGCAGATCCTATATCTCTAGGATTTACGTCATCGTTTTCAATTATTATTTCTTTAGCTTTCTCTAACTGGTCGATTTTCTCGTCCTGTTCTAATACAACATTTATTTCTCCTTCTTCTAGGTGTTGGGCGTTAGGGTCGAATGCTTCTGTGTATTCTGACTGGAACTCATCTTCAGTCATTGTGTAGACTTGTTCGAAGGATAGGTTGGGGTCGGCTTGGTTTTCTATTTCTCCTTCTTCTTGTGGTGTTTCTTTTGGCTCGTCTGTTGGTGTGTTTTCTGTTGTTTGTGTTGGTGTGTCTGTTCCGGGTGTTCCGTTGGGTAATGGATCCTCTGTTTGACCGTCATTACAGCCTGCTAAAGCAGCTGCTCCTGTCATGGCTATACCTGTCTTCATTAACACCTTTCTACGGTCCTGTGATATGCTTTCCTGAGATCTGTCTTCCGAACTCAGGAAGCTCTTTACATGCCCGAGATCCATAACCCTATTTGAAACCGCAGAATTATTAAATCTAACGGAATTTGTTACTGTTCTTTAGTTGTAAAAAGTTGCGGAGTACGTATGCCCTGGCCTAATCTAAGATGGTTCACACTGGTTATTTATACAGGGAAGAGAAAAGTTTTAGACGTGAAATACAGCCAAATCCTTGTTCTAGTAACCGCATCACTCCTTCTTCTAGGAGGAGGAGCATCCTATGTAACCGATGGAGGAGCATCCCCGGATACACAGTGTACAGACGAAGTGGATAACGACGATGACGGTAAAACAGATGGAGACGACCCGGGGTGTGTAGCACCTTACTACGACGATAAATCCGAGTTCGACATCTGGGACACAGACCTCACCGCTCTGATTGTAGGCGGTGAAGGTAACTTTGGAGACTTACAGACTGATTTCTCTGTCTTCTACGAGGGGGAAATCAGGAAAGGTGGAGAGGTTATAGGGGACGAATGGGAGTCCTCCAGCGACCAGTTAAATGAGACACATATTAATGATGCCTACAGATACCTAAAACCTGGATGGCCCTCCTCAATAGGAGAAAACTATGGCGGAGGACGACTAGATTACCATGAATATGACAGAAGCGAGTTCCCGGATGGAACAGTCTACACAGCCAACTCATACCAGGATAGGGTAATCGATCCTCCAACTCCGGCCGAGTCCGGTGATGTTGTAGGCGGAGAACCGGTTACCTGTGGGGACGGTAAAGAAAATGAGGATATAGATAATCAGAACCTCCAGGATTATCCTGATGGTCAGGAGTCAGAAGAGGATACAGACAGCTCCAATATTCCGGAAATAAACTGTAAGTATGATTACGGCCGGCTTTTCGAGAAACATGACCGTCAGATACCGGAAGGTCAGGGAAGCATGAGCTGTAATAATGATGAAACCACTTTAGACCCTGAATGCGACAGCAGTGATTCCTGTGGAAGTGGTTTTGATAGCTGTAATTCAAATGTTGATGAAAATAAGGATTACCAGAATGACAACGAGTACTACGAGATAAGGAATCAGGATCAGATCTGGAGGGAAGATTGTAGTGAGAGCCATGCTGAGGGGCCTGTTCAAGAGGCTTCAGGAAGTTGTAGTACAACCGAGTCTTACGCCTGTGATTATGAATGTAGTGGGGAAGGAGAGGATAGATCATGTGGTTATACTGATACATGCTATAGGTGTGGAGAACCTGATGATTATGACTGTGAAGTAGGAGATACTAGGGACTGGGATGACAACAGAGTTGTTGACTGTGACGAAAGTTACAGCGTAGTTGATGGAGGCTCTGATACTAATGAAAGAGATGTAGATGGTAATTCTATAGAAGGGTATTCCGACAAACCTGATAACGATCCCGCAGGTACTTATACCCGGTTTACTGCGCATGACAGTAGTAGTTGGGGATCCAAAGAATTCGATGCTCAGAGTGGAACCAAGGAAGAGGAGGGCTCAGTCTGGTGTGGTTATGACCACACTTTAACTGTTGATGCAGACGGCCCAAAAGGTTACGGAGATGGCTGGGCAGTAATTCATGATGGGGAGGTCGTTGGAACTGAAGGACCCAGTGGAGAGGATACTGTAGGTCGGTACTACGCTGATCGTTCGGACGGAGGAACCGGTTTTAGACATCTGAGTGATTCACAGTTAACCAGTAGATTAAACGAAGACTGTGGTTCTGATACTACATGTCTGGTTTATGTCGATATGCAGACGGTTGAAGGATCCGGTACTCGTGGAGATCCGGAGTGGGACAATCCTCAGGATGCGATAACTATTGAGAAGAAAATTGCCTACGTCACTGATTCCTACTCGGTCTGTAAGAAGGTTAACAGCATCTGGGAAAACAATGAGGTCAGTGTACAAACTGGGGAAAGGCTGATAGAGTGTGATACGGACAGGGATGATACTGGTAGCGGTACAGGAACGCCGTCTGACTACCACGGCCCTGGTGGAGACGAAGAAAATACTTACTGGGTTTACATGGAAGGTCCTGAGATAAACGAGGATCAGTTCGAGGAGAACCCGGGACATTTCCAGGGAGAGGTCGATAACATTAACGACTGTATACTGAAGAGAAACGAAGTTTCTGAGGGTTATGTTGGAAACGTTGCGCCTAACCGCTCCACTGATCCATACGAGGAGGGAGGCAACAGCCCTGACTGGGAGGTCTGCCTCAATATAGATGATAGCGTTGGACAGCCTGATTACGATCAGCCTTGGAACCTAGAGGGAGATGAATACTGTATGGACGATCAAGGCGTTATTAACAACGAAGCATACGAGAACGGGAACTGTGATACATCTCACCCTGATTACAAAGATGCGGGAGGTGAATGGTACGATCTAGACAGCGAACTGGCTCAGGAGTATCTGAGAGGTCCTGGAAACGATCTTATCACAAACGGGGATGAATCCAGTCCACATAATATAGCCTACTACTGGCATGATAACATGAATCCTCCTCAGCACAGCGAGCACAACCCTGAAGGCGATAGATCAGGTACAGCTATGGAGGATAACTGTGGAAACCCTAGGTTTGACGAAATTAACTGTGATGATTCAGCCGAAAACACGGTTGTAAAGCCTTCCAGGGGGAGCGGGCAGACTTTCTACAGCTTCTTCCAGGAAGGACTGAGAGAAGAAGACTATAACCCGCAGGGCGATTCTGATGGAGAGAACAAGCTTGAAGGTTTCACCGGTTATGCAAACCAGTTGCAGGAGAGATCTGACCAGCTTGAAGACGGAATGGAACCACAGTTCTACGATCCGAATGACCAGCCTTTCTACGAGAACTCGGTCGGCGGAGCCGATGCCGATGCATGGGCTATTACCAAAAGTCTTACATGGAGTATAGATACTACAGGTGTCCCTTATCCGCCTTACAGTACATACTACCGGCATGAATCCGATCAGAGAGGCTCGACAGATGCCGACTCGGTCGACAAGAGAAAGAAGGCGTTCGCTAACTCATTTGCCGCAGTTGCAAAATCTGGTTTCAAAGCCGCAGACGAACATCAAGGTGTAGCTGTAGAGGCAGGTGACGGTGTCTGGATTGATCCAGACGATATGGTTAACAACGCGGGTGATGTAAAACTGACACCCTCTGATGGGAGCTGGCAGGCTGCTCTGAGTTCAAGTGATGTGACCGGTACGAACGTAGGTTTCAAGATGGATCTTACAGGGCCTGATACAGGATTGGGAATAGATGTTTCTAGTCCTGAATGCCTTTCCACAAAAGATGGTGGTTGTCGTGTTGTTGCGGAAGACTTCTACTGGGAACAGGATAGCTCCGGAAACCTTGCAGAGGAATTCGAGCAGCCGATCTGCGGAGATGACCGGCTTGAATACTTCGTTGAACAGATAGGAGAATCGGAGAACTCACAGAGATACCGGGGAGACTATGCGTGCGCCGACTCCCTCAACTCATGCTACGATCCTAGTGCGCCGGAAGGAGAGAGACTTGTTGACCAGGGTAACTATGCCAACACCGAGGAGCCTGGAGAGGACGTCGGGAGATTCAAAGAAGATCGGGAGTTCTGCCAGAAAATTGATGGTCAGGACGACTTTGCTATATGGTACGATCAGGATTACCAGTCAGAGTTCTGTAACCAGAACAATCTTTATGGAGACGAGGGTGTAAGATGGTTTGACACGGATTATGTAGATACTTATCCTCAGGCTGTTAAAGGAGGTATTGATGATTCCTGGAACGAGCACATGATCCAGAGAGGGCACGGAAGCTATGAATCCACACCTGGATCCAGTTCACCAGGAACAACACCTGTCCCGACAGGCAACCAGTTCGATAGAACAGCTACAAAAGGATTCTGCGGCGGAGACGACGGTTCGGAGTATCTCGCGACCCAGGAATGTAACACCCGTTACTGTGATACCGACAGAACAGTTCAGGGCGTAGGGAAACTAGACGGAAGCTGTGTATTCAGAGGAGATGATGAGAGCAAATACCAGACAGATGTTGAGGAGAGAACAGTGTTTGAGCCGGGCGACAAGATCGAAATACAGGATGTGACAGGTCAGCCGGAGATTTCCTGCTTCAACGGTGCATGGTTCTCGGACTGGCCGGTCCACTTCAACCAGGACCAGCTTGATGTCCCTCTAGGACAGTCCAGAACGGTTTCCTTCGAGGTTATCAACGTCAGGGGAACCGAGCAGACCTTTGATGTTACAATGGAGCAGGATAGCAGCGATCCGTCCGCCGACCAGTTCGCATCCTTTGTGGAGAAAGAAGGACAGGAGTTCAGAACCACGATAGGACCGCAGAGCTCCAGAACCTACAACATTGAGGTGCGAGGAGGAAACCTCAACCTCAACAATGACGCTCTTACAGTCAGGGCTGACGCGGTTAACTCAAACCTTCTCGGATCCGACTCAGTTCAGGTCAGCGTTGTAGAGGATGCAGGTGGAACAGGTAGTGTAGGGAATCAGGAAGTTCCAGGGATCCAGGCATTCCAGATTGTGGCGCTGTTTGTAACTGCTACAGCAGTCTTTGCCCTCCATGGAAGAAGTTAAATCAGTTAATCCTCAAGATTCAGTTTATGGACGCGACTGTCATCCAGAGAGGAGATACCCCGACCTCGAGAGAGTTCTACTTTGTCTATAGCGGAGACCTTGGGAAGGGAAGCTTTGTAGAGTACGAGAATAATGGAACGGTTATAGGAAGAGTATCAGAAGTCTTCCGGGCAAACGAATACTTTGAAAACGCGGAGAGCGTCTCCGAGTCAGCAGAGAACTTGAAGGAGAAGTTCCCTGTAGACGAATGGGAAGTAAGGATTGCAAGAACCGAGATCATGGGTAAGTTCCAGGATGGCATGATCTCAAGGGTTTCCAGTTCGCCCTCACCGGGAATGGAGGTAAGTAACGCGGATCCTGAAAGGGTTGAAGAGTTTCTTGGTCTGGACGAAGACGGTTTAAACATTGGAAAGGTCCAGCAGCAGGAGATTGAGGCCTCGGTCAACATGACAGACACGCTTCAGAAACACTTCGCGATACTGGCGCAGTCAGGGGCCGGGAAATCCTATACCGCGTCCGTTCTACTGGAGGAGTTACTTGACCGCGACTATTCCCCGGCAATTCTTGCTGTAGATCCGCACGGCGACTACACATGTTTCGCGGACGACGAGAACTACATGCAGGACGTCAAGGTTTTCAACGACAAGGATATACAGATCGCGGTTAACTCGCTTTCCGCCGGCCAGATTGCCTCTTTCTTCACAGGTAATTTTTCACCGGCGCAGCGACAGGAACTGGAGAAAGTTTTCTCCGCTCTAAACCGTGGGGAGAACAGCGACTACAGTATGGAAGATGTAATATCCCGGGTCGAGTCCGAGGAGATGAATGAGAAGGTAAAGTACGCCCTTCTCAGAAAGCTGAACCAGCTGAAATCCATGAATATCTTCGGTAAAACCAACAAGCCCTCATCCAGAGACTTGGAACCGGGCAAACTGAATATTATCGATCTGAGTGATATAATCAACAACCAGAAGAAGCAGATCATCACCGCCTTCTTCGGCAAGCACTTCTTCCGCAAGAGGCGAACCGGATCAATTCCGCCGTTCTTATACCTCCTGGAAGAGGCTCACAACTTCGCTCCCGAGCAGACACCTTCAGCGTCCAAACAGGTCATCGAAAAGATGGCAAGGGAGGGAAGAAAGTTCCACGCATCAATCGGACTCATAAGCCAGAGACCGGTAAAGCTCTCCACAACCGCCCTATCCCAGTGCAACACAAAGATGGTTTTGAGAGTAACCAATCCGAACGACCTCGATCACATCAAGACCAGTTCCGAGGGAATAACTTCGGAAGTCGCCGCAGAGATACCTGGACTGAAAACAGGAGAAGGGATTATCATGGGTGAAGCAGTTAACCATCCAACCTTTGTCGACGTCAGAGAAAGAAGGTCAAAGGAATCCGATTCGGGAGAAGGTCTGGAAGACGCGCTGAAAGACTGGAAAGAGGAGGAAGAGCAGATGGATGAAGATGTAGAAGCGTTTATGTAGCTCCATTTGCTTTTATTTCTACTTTAAACTAGTTGATCTCCTCTACTTCAGTTAAGCCCGTTTCAGTATTCTTTTTCTCCAGCCGGTACAGTTTCCCGGTTGCGGCGGATTCCAGTGCGGGATCATGTGTCACTATGAACATCTGCTTAACCAGCTGATCCGAGTTCTGCCTTAAAGTCTCTGCTAATTCCTCTACAGCAGAGGAGTCCATGTTGTGGGTTGGCTCGTCCAGCATCAGCAGCTGTATTTTAGGTGATAGTGTGAAGCTCAGTGCAAGTCTCATGACAAGTGCGGCGGAATGTCTCTCACCGCCTGATACTTCTGCCTCGGCCGAAATCCAGTTATTATCTGAATCCAGAACCTCCACAAGGTAATCTTCCTCTGCGTTTAGACGGATTGAGTAGTAATCGTCGTATGGATAAATCTGAGTCCAGATATCATCCATCAGGTCGTTCAGTTTGGAGACGAACTTCTGCCTTAGCTCGATCTGGGTTTCCTTCAGCCCGGTCTTGTAGCTATGGATATAGTCGAGAACCTGATCAAGTCTTTCAACTTCCTGTTCTAGCTCCTCTTTTTTCTCAACCTGTTTCTTCATCTGGTCCAGTCTTTTCTGTTTCTCCTCAAGTAACTGTTTCTCGGATTTCAGCTCCTGTTTTTCGGCGGACTTTTTCTCCTTAAGCTCCGATATCTTGTCCCGGAGATCTTCAAGTTTTTCTTCATCGAACTCGATATCCTCTAGCTCTCCTACTGTTTCCTCAAGCTTCTCCTCAATATGTTCTTCTTTCTCCTCAAGTTCCTCGATCTTCTCAACAGATTCCAGCTTCTCTATTTTCTGTTTCAGTTCCTCAAGTTTCTCTCCGGATACCTGTTCTCCCAGCTCCTCGATCTCCTCACTTATTTCTTCCAGCTTCTCTTTTTTCTCTCCAAGTTTTTCCTGTTTTTCTTCCAGCTTCTCACCGGATGACTTGAACTCCAGGAGTTTGTCTCTTTTCTCTTCAAGTTCCTCCTGCCTTTCGGTCTTTTTCTCCAGTTTTTCCCGGAGCTTTTTCTCCTTCTTCTTGAGTTCCCTGATCTTTTCCTTTCTATCCGAAACAACTTTTTCACGGTGTTTTTCGTTCATTTCCTGGCCGCAGGTCGGGCATTCTCCGTCTGATTCTTTCAGGGTTTCGAGACTTTCCTTCAGATTAGTTCTTTCCGCGTAGAAGCCATTACCTTCCTCTTTAATTGTTTCTATCTCTTCTTCGAGTTCTTCCAGCTCATCTTCAAGTTGTTCAAATTTCTCGAACTCTTCAGCTTCCTCTTCAAGTGTTTCTATATCCTCCTTAAGTTCCTCTATGTCTTTTTCCAGGTATTTTTTCTTCTCTTCAAGCTTTCCAAGCTTCTCCTTTTTCTCTTCAAGTTTTTCCAGTTTATCCCGGCTTTCCTCAAGTTTTTTCTCAGGTTTATCAAATCCTTCCAGTTTTTCCTCCGCCTCGTTTATCCGCTCTTCAAGCGAGTCTTTCTTGGTTTCCAGCCGGGTTTTTCTTTCCTCCAGCTCTTCTGCTTTCTCCTTTTTCTTCTGTATTTCCTCCAGTTCCTCATTTTTCTCCTCAAGCAGTTTCTCCCTATTTTCCAGGGACTCCTCAAGTTCCTCGAGTTTTTCCTGTTTATCCTCTATATCCTCTTCAAGCTCCTCCAGCTCTTTCTCATCTATTTCGTCTTCCATCTCGCCGAGAGCTTCCTGACGGTCATCTAATTCCTTCTTCATATTGTTCTCGACTTTGACAGTATTCTTTCTGGCTTCCTCAAACCTGTCGATGTCAAGTAGTTCGTCGATCCGTTTCTTTCTTGTTCCTGGCCTCATGTTCAGGAATAGATCCAGATTGTTCTGCTCGGAGTAGATAGCTCTTGAAAATGCCTTGAAGTTCAGGCCTAGGAGTTTCTCGACCTGTTCCGTTACTTCCCGGGTTGAAGGTGCCTCAATCAACTCTCCATCCTTCCTGAGCTCGCTTCTAGTCGTCCCCTTGTCTCTTTCTATCTCTCGTTTGACCGAGTAACTTTCATCCCCGATAACAAAATCTACCTTAACCATCGCTTCATCTGCCTGTGAAGGATTCCGTCTGATTAAGTCGTCTAGAGTTATCTCCCGGGAGTTATGCGCGGGAGTTGTACCATAGAAAGCAAAAACCACAGCCTCCATCACGCTTGATTTGCCTGAGCCCATCGTTCCGATCAGAGCGTTGACCCCTTCGTCGAAATCCAGTTCGGTTTCATGGTGAGATTTCCAGTTTTTGAGTTCTACTCTTTCAATCATTTACTGTCCACCTGCTTCTTCAGGAAGTCGCTGGCTTCGTCGGGTTTACCCTGCTCCAGCATCTCGAGTAACTCGGTTTCATCCACTTCCAAGTCAGAGTCCACTTTCTCCGAAAGCACCTTCTTGCCCTCGCTCCATGGATCATCTACTTCATCCAGAGCGTTTCCGCCATTACTGTCCATCACGGAGTCAAGCGAAGAGTTAATGTTCAGGAACATGTCATCCCGGAACATCTTCTTTAGTTCCCGTGGATTTACCCTTCCGGAGGTCTCACCTTTTATCTTCAGGTTAACCAAGGGTTTCTTCTCTTCGTCTATCTCCTCAAGTTTTTCGATAGCTCTCTTCTTGACCTCTGTCCATTCCTCGCCGTCGACATCGATCTCGATATAATGTACCTCCCTCGCGTTTTCCAGCGGCTCGAAATCCAGCTCATCTTTCTGTGTATCTAAACGTACAAACCCTTTCGGTTTCTCGGCCTCGATCTTGTTCATCTGCGTTGTAACGGTTGACCCAGGCAGGATCAAGGGCTTGGCCTCTCCTTCCTGGAACCTTTCCAGGTTGTACCAGTGGATATGACCGTTAATTATCAGATCAAACCCTTCCGGAAAATCTTCAAGTGAAAGATACTCGTGGTCGTCGCTGGTGTAGACAAAACCCTCGATCGACTGGTGCACTACAAGAATGTTGAACGCATCCTCCACCGGTTCGGGGTTAAACTTCTCCAGAGCTTTCGGAGCGTACCTCTCCGGTACACCGCTTAAACCAAATATAGCGACCTTTTCACCGTCTTTCTCAAATATAGTTCTCTCGTTGTCCAGGTGGTGTAGATGGCCTGTTTTCGCCATCAACTCGATCGGGTTTGTGTAGGCTCGAGGCCTTCTCTCATGTGTTCCGTGTATTGCGACGGAGGGAATACCTGAACCATGGATCCCGAGATCTTTATCGGCTTCTACAGTTCTTTCACCTTCCATAGCTGTTCCCAGAACCTCTGAGGCTTTGTCCAGCACCTCCTGCTTCGGTATTTTCTTATCGAAAATATCTCCAGGGAGTATAATTAAATCAGCGTCCAGCGATCTCTCAAACGCCTCCTTTGCGTTCTCAAAAGTGTCTTCTCCTCTTTCCTCGTTCCATTTGTACCCGAAGTGTGTGTCGCTGATTATAGAAATCTTCATCTATACAAATAGAGAGGAGAGAATCTTTTATCTGTGTTGTCTTACCGGTCAAGGCTTCTGCCTTCACTGACTCTCTGCGCCGCGGTAACACCTTTATCCGGCAGTACATACGCGTCGTCGAACTCAACCACCACCGATTCTATCCTTGTAAAATTCTCACGGTTCTCAACTTCCCTGTCAAATATGAATCCGGGTACATAGTACAGGTCGTACTTCTCAACCAGTCTCTGACCCTCCTCAGACCGATAGTCGACTTCATGGTAGTTGACCTTGAACAGTTCTCCGGTTGTGTTGCGGAACTCGCCGTAACTGCAGTTTTCACACGTTACAACGGTTATATCGACCGCTGGTTCCTGACTCTGCATGTATACAAATCCGCCGATTAAAGCGGCTGTAAGAAGGAAGCCTATAGCGAAGCCTGCAGCTGACTCCCGGTCCAGAGAGGTCTCCGGTATCCCAAACTCGGCGAGTTCATTTTTTTGCTCTATACCGCCGTGTTCCAGGTCCCAGTGCTTCAGCAGCGTATCCCCCGACCCGAAAATTTTTCCACATTCACTGCAGCGGTACTCCTCCTTCATGAGTACTGGTTGAAAGTTCTAGTTAAAACAAGTTTTGTATGTGACTGGTTCAGGAATCCCTGTATATCTTCTTAATTGAAGTCTGGTCCAGATTCTCCAGGCCTTCAATGGTTTCATCTGCAGGGTTTTCTCCCTCTTCGTTAACCAAGCCGATACACGTCATACCGGCTTTCTTTGCACCTTCCATACCGCTCCTACCGTCCTCAATCACCAGACAGTTACGGGGTTTCACCCCTAGTTCTTCCGCGACTTTCAGGAAAACATCTGGAGCCGGTTTCCCGTTATCCACATTGCTTGCGCTTTCAATGCTGTCGAAGTACTCTTCTATTCCAAGGTCTTCTAACACTTTCTGTATAAAATCCGGCTGCGAGGAAGAGGCGACAGCAAGCCTGTAATCCTCTTGAAGATTTCTTACTAGTTCTTTAGAACCTTTGATACTTTCAACACCTTCTTTCTCGACAAGGCTGTAGAGTATTTCCTGTTTTTCTGCGTGTGCCTCCATAGGACTGTCCGTGTTTGACTCCTCTCGGAAAAGTGTCCCTGGTTCTCTCCCAGCGTATTTCTCCGTTATCTCTCCCGGCGACATTTCGCCACCGTATTTTTCCAGCACTTCGGACTGCGCCTGAGCATGAAGTTTCTGGGTTGCAGATAGAACGCCATCCATGTCAAATATTACTGCTTTAAGAGGCATACTGGATTTTTGCATTCCGGCGTTAATAATTGCGGCAGTTAGATTAGAGAATGAACTCGTTCAGCTAAGTCCGTAGGAGAATCCATGACTTCATCTGCTTCTTCAAGCGTCTGGTTTTTTGTCCCTCTCAAACCGATACAGTAAATTCCTGCGGATTTAGCCGCTGAAACACCGGGGTCGCTGTCCTCTACGACAACTGCTTCCCCAGGTTCTACACCAAGTCTTTCCAGCATTAAACTGTATATTTCCGGTTCAGGCTTCCCGTTGCCCGAGATCTCTTCCGGCGTTATAACCTCATCGAATTCCAGGTTGAAACGGTTCAGAATGTATTCCGGCCAGTAAGACCCTGTCACCATGCCGAGTTTGAGCCCGTTCTGGGATCCGAGTTCGTCAACGAGGTCTTTCATACCTTCTCTTATGGAGGCTTTCTGGGTGTAAATTTTCTCCGCCCGTTCATCGTATAGCTGGAAGAACTCTTCACCTGAGATTCGGGTTCCAAATTTTCCCGATAGCTCGTTGTAGGTATTAGTTATACTCATACCTGAGAACTGTTCCGGGTCTATATTTTCGCCTGTTGCCTCTTGGTAAATCTCTTTTTCGGCTTCCGCCCATTGGTTCTCTGTATCAACGATCACTCCGTCCATATCGAAGATTACTGCCTTCATAGCTCTTACTTCTTCAGCGCGGAATAAAAGTATTCAAAACTTCGGAAATTAATATTCCAAGTATGAAACCAGCCAGGGAAGTCCTGCAGTCGATGATCGACAAAGGTTCACATGAGATCAACCGTCAGACTAGCGGGCTTCTGCTCTCCAGCTTCTCGGCAGGACTTGATATCGGTTTCGGACCACTGCTTATGGGAGTTATACTGACCCTTTCAGCAGGTAGCTACGGCGATCTTACCACGGAGCTTTTACTGGCGAGCGCCTACTCAGTAGGTTTCATATTTGTTATTCTTGGCAGGTCAGAGCTTTTCACTGAACACACCACTCTGGCAGTTATGCCTGTGATTGACGGTGAGGCAACTGTGAAGAATCTTGCAAGGCTCTGGGGAGTCGTCTATGCAGGTAACATTGTAGGAGGAGTGGTTTTCACAGCTCTTGCAGTACTTTTAATGCCTGGACTGGGCGTTATTGAGGCCGCAGCGTTTGAAACTATCGCAAACAAACTGGTCAGCCACCAGCTTCACTGGCTTTTCATAGCAGGGATATTCGCTGGCTGGCTTATGGGATTACTGGCGTGGCTTGTCAGCGCAGCACAGGAGACTTTAAGCCGGGTATTCGTTATCTGGATGGTCACCGCCACAATAGGAATGCTTCACCTTCCTCACTCCATCGCTGGAAACGTCGAGGTATTGTTTGGGCTTTTCACTTCTTCCAGCATCACAATTATGGATTACCTTGCGTTCCTGTCGTTATCGACCCTTGGAAATGCGTTTGGAGGCGCAATTTTCGTCGGTCTGATGAAGTATGGGCATGTGGTTCGTGGAGCGAAGTAACAGGTTCCGAAGTAAGCTTCAAAACATTTTTCAAAGAAGACCAGTATAGAGGCAAAAGCTATGTCGCAAGAACTCGGGATAACCACGGACAAGCAGAAGAATCCAAATGAATGGTATACAGAAGTAGTCAAAAAAGCAGACCTAGCGGATTACGCGCCGGTCAAAGGCTGCATGGTTATCAAGCCGTGGGGAATGAAGCTCTGGGAATCGATCAAAGAAGACTTTGACGGAAAAATTCAGGAAACCGGGGTTGAAAACGCATACTTCCCGCTTTTCATCCCGGAAAGCTACCTTGAAAAAGAATCAGATATTGTCGAAGGTTTCGATCCCGAGGTCGCATGGGTAACACACGGCGGAAACGAGGAACTGGAGGAGAGACTAGCTGTAAGGCCAACCTCCGAGTCTATAATTGCACCTTTCATGAGTGACTGGATCAGAAGCCATCGAGACCTTCCGCTGAGGCTGAACCAGTGGGCTAACGTGGTCCGATGGGAGGCAACAGATACCCGGCCGTTCCTCAGAACCAGAGAGTTTCTCTGGCAGGAGGGACACACCGCCCACGCAACAGAGGAATCCGCTGACGAAGAGACAATGCTGCGACTGGAGCAGTACCAGGAAGTTATAGAGGACCATCTGGCGATCCCGAGCATTCTGGGTTACAAGCCGGAGCATGACAAGTTCCCGGGAGCAAAGTATACTACTACAATCGAAACACTGATGCCTGACGGGAAATCCATCCAGTCTGGTACATCCCACCAACTAGGACAGCACTTCGCGGAAGCTTTTGACATTACATTCGAAGACGAGAACTCGGAGGAATCTGTCTGCTACACCACAAGCTGGGGTCTATCAACTAGAACAATTGGAGCTTTAATCATGGCGCACGGCGATAATGACGGGCTTAGACTGCCTCCAAGCATCGCGCCTATCCAGGTTGTAATTGTTCCGATCCACCAGGGAGACAACCGGGCTGAAGTGGTAGAGTACGCCGAAGAAGTCAGGGAAGAGCTGAAAGACGACTTCAGGGTAGAGCTGGACGACCGTGATCACCGAACCCCGGGCTACAAGTACAACGAATGGGAGCTGAAAGGAGTACCTCTAAGACTTGAAGTTGGACCAAACGAAATGGAGGACGAGGAAGTGACAGCTGTCAGAAGAGATAACGGGGAACAGACAACATTTAATATTGAAGCAACAAAAGCCAAGACAGACTCACTGCTTGACTCAGTTCAGAACGGACTCTACGATGAACTAGCGGACTATCTTGAAGCCAACATCAGAGAGGCAGAGTCCAAGAACGAAATTCTCGGCACTATCGGAAAGAATCGCGGCTACGTGAAGGCTCGATGGTGCGGAGATGAGGAATGCGAGGAAGAAGTCAAGGACGAAGTCTCAGCAGAAATCGTAGTCCTACCGTTCAGAGAGAACTCGAAGCCAGACCAGATTCAGGAAGAGGAGGAAGTGATCGACGGGGAATGTGCAGTCTGTGGAGAAAACGCGAAGAAGTGGGCATACTTCGCGAAAAACTACTGAGAAGCGAGGCTTGCCAGGCAAATTCTTTCTTATTTAGTTTTTCCATCTGTCCGGCAGTCGATCTTCAATTAACTCCATTGGGTCTTCTGCATCAGTTACAAGCTTGTAACCGCCACCTTCTACCTCTATCTTGTTCTGGTCTCCTGCGAAGATATCTGTTGTGTAGTCGATAACTCTGGCATTTTTGAGAGCCTTACTGAACTTGCTAATTTCTATAGGGATCATCCGCCCTCTATTGTTCATTATATTGTCATCGTCATCGAAAGTTGCTACCTGAGGGCCTTTTTCAAGCTGATCGAATGCGTCTGAATCATGGAATCCTGCTAATTTTCTTTTCAGCCAGTCCTCTTTCTTATTTTCGACAGGTATGCCGATCTCTGGTATTGCCTCCCTGCAGAGATCATAACTTATCCGGGCTACTTCCTCTTCAACATTATCTGGTATATTGTTCTGCCGGTTATATCCGAATACCGAGAACTCTTCTGTCCACGGGTTTTCGACCTCCATCAGAAGAGAAGCGTTATTCTCATCGATGAAAGGTACAAAAACGTGCCAGTTATTGCCGCGGTAAGCCTCAAATTCAATATATCCTCTGTCCGAATCCAGCGAAACTGTTTCAAAGGTGGGAGAAGTCTCAAGCGCGTGGGTAATTGAGTCAATATAGGTGAAGGAGTCTATATCCTCCGGTACATCTGAATCTTCATCGATATAGAGATCTGGGTCGAATTTCACATTACCGGATCTTAGACCTATATTCCCATCTGTTAGCTCTTCATAGAAACGTTCAGGGCCTCGCTGTTTCTCCTCGTAGACATGGTCGTCAGTTTCATCAATTACTACTTCTTCAGCTCTCCGATTGACGTATCTATCACTTGAGGGGTCCTGTCTCTGGTAATTGCCGCTCATGTAGAATATAGAGAACAGGTAAATTTAAATCACTCCGGAGTAACAATTGCATTCGTTGACGGAGGGGATTTCCCTATTATAATTTTACCTTCTCAACATAACCTATGATCCTCAAAAACATCCGGTACTTGATAAAGCAGGACAGCGACAGAAGGGTTCTAGAAAAAGTTGATCTGAAGGTTGTTGACGACAAAATTGCTGCGGTAGGTGAAGAACTTGATGCTCGCGGTCATGATGTAATTGACTGTTCGGATAAAGCGGTTATTCCAGGGCTGGTGAACGCTCATACCCATATTTCGATGACGCTTCTCAGAGGATTATCCGACAACAAGCAGTTACAGAACTGGCTTGAGGAGGATATTTTCCCTGCGGAGGATAAGATCGAGCCGAGAGATGCATATCTAGGCGCGATGCTTGGTATTTCCGAAATGCTGAAAACCGGTACCACTACTTTCAATGACATGTACTTCCACATGGATAAAGTCGCGGAGGCGGTAGAAGATTCTGGTATCCGTGCAGTTCTTTCTCGTGGAATAATCGATGAGGACGGAGATCGGGAAGACATTGATGAAGCACTGAACTTTGTTGAAAAATATCAGGATCACGAACTGGTGACTCCAGGCTTCGCTCCACATGCGGTTTATACTGCGTCAGAATCTGCTCTGCTAGAGGCCCGTGATTATTCGGAAGTTTTCGATGTTCCGTACCATATCCATGTTTCCGAGACAAGGAAAGAAGTGAAGGACTGTATAGAGGAAACGGGGGAAACCCCGGTCCAGTATCTTGACAGTCTTGGACTTGTGAATCAGGATCTGATTGCAGCTCATGGTGTCTGGCTGGGAGAGGAGGATCTTGATATCCTATCGGAGAAAGGTGGTTCAGTTGTTCACAATCCTTCCGCCAATCTGAAGCTTGGTTCCGGTATTGCTGAAGTACCGGTGATGCTTGAACGAGGAATAAATGTGGCTTTAGGAACGGACGGAGTTGCATCGAACAACAACCTGAACCTGTTCGAGGAAGGAAAGCTCACAGCTCTGCTCCACAAGAGAGATGATCCCAGGGAAATCCATGAGCAGGAAGTTTTGGATATGATGACGATCAACGGCGCGAAAGCTCTCGGAAGGGGGGACGAGATTGGGTCTATCGAGATCGGAAAGAAAGCAGATCTGGTAATAATTGATCTGGATCGGCCGGAGATGAATCCGGTTCACGGAAAAGAAGGTTTAGTATCCAACTTGATCTACTCATTCAGCGGGGACGTTTCCGACGTTATAATTGACGGCAGGATAGTTGTTAGGGAAGGTGAACTGAGAATGTTTGACGATCAGAAGATAATAGATGAAGTAGATGTGAGGAAAAATAAGTTCAGCTAGTTCCCCTCGTTTTCATCCAGGAAATTTTCCAGTATTCTATAGTAGTCCTCAAAGCTTTCTATCACCGCATATTCGCCATCTTCGTGAATGCCGTAAGCTTCTGGGCCGAAAACTATTCCAGGTATTCCTTTACCTGAGAAGTGTCTCATGTCGCTGGCGGCTTCTTTCCGGGTTACCTCAATTTCCTCGCCTAAAACCGGCTGGGAAACTTTCTGTAGAGTTTGGATGTAGCGGTTTTCCGGATCAGTCTTCAGCATTGGATCGACTGATAGGACTTCGAGTTCCAGTCCTTCGATTTTCTCTGCGTCGGATTCAATATCTTCGGGACTGTAATCTTCTGTCCACCTGATATCCAGTTTGGCCTCCGCTTTGTCTGGGACTACGTTGAATGCTTCGCCGGAGTGGAAAGCACCTAGGTTTACTGTTGTGTTCCAGTTGTCTTCCGCTCCTTCAAAGTTAGATTTCAGCTGGCTGTACATTTCCCATAGATTTTCCGCTGCGTTTTCTCCTTTCCAGGGTTGGGAACCGTGAGCGTTTTCTCCCTCCGTGGATATCACTGCTCTAATCACTCCTTTCTGCTCTGTAATTATCTTCAGGTATCCCTCTGTATTGTTCGGCTCTGCACTTATCACAAATTCCGGGCTGTAAAGCTTTTCGTCAACTATTTTCTTGGCGCCGTTGAAACCGCCGATTTCCTCGTCCGAAACAATCATTAAACCTGCAGAGAGATCTTTCTCGGCGACTTCTTTCTTCATTAGTTCCATAAGGAGGGCAACTCCAGCCTTCATATCGCCTGTACCTCTGCCGAAAATCTTTCCGTCTCTGACTTCAGGTTCGAACATTTCGTCGTCAGCTGAGACAACATCGATATGTCCGTGGAGAAGAATTTCTGGATCCGGATCGGATAGAATCATCATGGTCGTGTAACCGTCAAATTCATGTCTCCGGATTTCCAGATCTGTACCGGAAAAGTAATCTTCAATATAATTGAAAGCTTTCCTGAACTCTTCGTCATTGCCTTTGACCGTCCTGAGTCTTACTAGGTCTTCTGTAAGTTTTGTGATACTCTCGGATATTTCGTGGCTCATATTTCCAGGTATACAGAATTATTGTAGTCGGTTGTTAAATTTGAGTCTTCGGGTTCTATTCCTGTAGTCTTCAGGAACTGGGCAGCTTCTCTGATGAACTGCTTCTCAAATCTTTCCTCCCATCGGTCCTGGAGTTCGATGGAATCCTTTTTCTCTCCGCCATACTCTATCTTTCCAGGGTTAAATCCTGCATAGTCCATTCCAAGGCGATCCTTAAGCGACTGCACGGTTTCGATGCTTTCCGGATGGTTTGCATCGACTGAGATCCCTATCCAGTAGTCGTGTTCCTCATCACCTATATCGTTCTCGACCGATTCTACCTCCTCCAGCAGTTCATCCCAGGTGTATGATCCGTATTCGTCGTGTACTACCTCGATTTCAGCGAAGTTCATAGGCTCTCCGACTACTTTTGATTTGACCGAGTAACGGGATTCGGTTTCCCATCCTTCGGTTGTAGTTTCCCGTGTGACCGGAGCTCTATCATGGCTTCTTTTCTCATTAATGTTGCTGAGCGCAGATTCTACCATGTTGAGGCCATCTGAAGGCACGTAGACTTCTTCCTGCTCTCCGAAGTCGCTGTCACCCCAGTACATGTCAACAACTGTTACCCTTCCTTTTCCTTCGTAAGCGGTGGGGAACTTGCTGTCGTAAACACCGGTAACGCCAAATCCGTACCTGTCTGCTACGTTCTGGGTTGCAGCTGATTTATCGGCAAGAAGCTGGGTGTGTGCTTTTGTGATATCTTCTGTTGGATCTTCTATCATATTTCTGACTGTATCAAGCCGGTTCTGGAAAAGTTCGTCGTAAATTTTGTTGCCTGTCTCGGCTTTCCGACCTCTCATTTCAGGTTCTATTATAGTTGAACCCAGTTCTGCTCTATCGCCGTTCAACTTTATAGATCCGACACCGATAAACTCCTCGCTATCCGCGTCTATAACTGTTCTGAGAATTTCCTCAGGCTGTTCACCTCTGTCCAGATCATTGTGCATTTCGTCAATAAAATCTCTTAGCTCGGGTTCATCGACAAATTTACCGTAGTAGTCTACGTATTCGTCCTTGAATTCCTCTGTTATAGGTTCGGCGTCTTCCGGCTTTGAGTGTCTGATCTGGGCGTTAACAAAATTCTGGGAGGTCAAGTTTTCACCTTTCAATAGTAAAAATATGTTTCCAGATTTAAATCAGTTGGCCCCAACTTCAGGTCTTTACGCTTCTCAGATCCAGTTCTTCTTTATCCATTCTCTCGATCCCGTCTTTCTTTCTCTTGATTCTCCGGAACTTGGAATGTTCGTCTGACTCGAGCAGTGTGATTGCCTCTCCTTCCTTGCCCTGTCGACCTGCTCTTCCAACTCTGTGTGTATAGGTGTCAGGTTTGTCGGGGACGTTGTAGTTGAAGACATGTGTGACGTTTTCCACGTCAAGGCCTCTGGCCGCGACATCTGTCGCAACAACCACATTGAACTCTCCGTTCTTGAAGTCCTTGATCGTTTTTTCTCTCTGGTTCTGGCTCATATCGCCGTTCAGAGTCTGCGCTTTAATTCCGTTTTTCTTCAGTTTGTCAGTCAACCATCGAGTTGTTGCCTTGGTCCGGCAGAAAACAATGGATAGATCAGTATCACGTTCTTTGAGAAGTGTGTAGAGCGCAGATATTTTCCGGTTCTCGTCCACGTCAAGGTACTTCTCATCGAGATTTCTTGTGTGGTGCGATGCTTTAATCCTGATTGTTTCCGGATCTATATCGTACCGGTCGCACATCTTCTTGAGTTCCCGCGGGATGGTTGCACCAAACAATAGGTTCTGTCTCTCTTCCGGGCAGAAATCGATGATCTGTTCAAGTTCGTCCTGGAATCCCATGTCAAGCATTCTGTCAGCTTCGTCCAGTACAAAGTACTCAAGATTATCTAGATCAACTTTGCCTTTTTTCAGTAGATCAAGTGTTCTCCCAGGTGTTCCTACGACTATTGAAGCAGTCTTCGCTCCCTGGATCTGTGGTTCATAATCTACCCCTCCGTAAATTGTTACAACATCTGTGTCCGATGCCATCTCTATTTCGGCTGTTATCTGTTTCGCTAGCTCACGTGTAGGTGAGAGAACGATTGCCTGTACGCCTTCACCTTCCTCTATATTTTCAATTATCGGGAGTGCGAAGGAAAGTGTTTTACCGGATCCTGTTTCTGATTCAACTAGAACATCTTTTCCGTCGAATATTTTCGGTATTGATTTTTTCTGTACCTCTGTCGGCTCTGTAATGCCGTTTTCCTCGAGGTTCTGTACAATATTTCTTTTAATTCCAAGTTCTTTGAAGTTCATACTAATTTTACTTACCTAATACATAGTTTCGTGGGAAACATTTAGAAGCTGGCGGATTTCAAGCGTTTATCCAAGATGCCGGAATACCTATTTAAAACTGAGAGGTCTACATTAGCATAGGACGTTTGTCTTTCAGGTTTCTGGACGTGATAATAATGCAGAACACTAAACTAGATAATGAAGAAAAGGCTGAAGGCTTCAAAACAGGGACAACAACGATCGGACTTACAACAGAAGATGGAGTAATTCTGGCAGCGGATAGAAGAGCATCCCTGGGCAGATTAACATCTTCCAAGTACGCAAAGAAGATCTACAAGCTTGACGACAAAATTGGTTTAACCATCGCGGGAAGCGTTGGCGACGCCCAGAAGATCGTCAGGGTAATGAGGTCCCAGCTTAAACTACATAAATTAGAGACGAAAGAGCTTACGGTTAAAGGAGCTGGAACCCTTCTCGCCAATATCCTTCACGGCAACAAGATGATGCCTTTCATGAACCAGTTCGTTCTCGGAGGAATCGAGGATGGCAAAGGCGTAATCTACGATCTTGACCCTGCCGGCGGACTTATGAAGAACGAGAAGTTCACAGCCACAGGATCCGGAAGCACAATGGCATACGGAGTTCTGGAAGACAACTACGAGACAGATCTCGACCACGAAGAAGGAAAGAAACTGGCCACAAGAGCAGTAGAAGCAGCAATGGAGAGAGATACAGCATCCGGAAACGGAATCATGGTCGCAGAGATCACAGAGGACGGATTTGAAGTCCTTGAGGAGAAGGAAGTCAAGTCAAAGCTTGAATAGTTCTTTCTCCCGATTCCTCTCTTTCAATTTCACTTAATCTATACTAAACAAAGGATTGAATTATTATGTCAGCAGAAGAACTAGAAGAAGTTAAAGAATTTATACCATCAGGAGTCTCTGTAGACGACCTGAGATTTGAAGGATCAGACATAGTTATCTACACGGATGACAGAGATTTCTTCCTGGATAACTCAAACACTGTCAAAAAGATAGTTTCAGAGCTCAAAAAACGTGTTGAAGTAAGGCCATCGAGCAAGCTCTTTAAGGATCCTGAAAAAGCAGAGAAGAAGATAAAGGATACTATAGATGAGGAGGCAGGTCTGGACGATCTGATTTTCCAGCCGTCTCTGGGTAAAGTTATAATTAGAGCGGAAAAACCGGGTACAGTTATAGGTTCCGGCGGAAGTGGTTTACAGGAGATCAAAGAGGAATCTCTCTGGGATCCCCAAGTTGAAAGGGTTCCAGCTATTAGCTCCAAGGTAGTTGATCGTGCTAGGGAATTAACTGTAGAAGACCCTGAGTTTAGGAAGGAGTTTCTGCATGATGTAGGGAAGAAGATCCGGCTGGATAAATCAGTTGGAGATGAGTGGATAAGGGTATCAGGTTTAGGTGGCTGTCGCCAGGTTGGAAGATCGTGTTTCCTGCTGCAGTCAGAGGAGTCGAATGTTTTGATGGATGCAGGTATCAACCCAAGCGCCGAGGCAGGTTCCCAGGACAACTTTCCATATCTGGATGCACCGGAACTTGATTTACAGGCGCTTGACGCAGTAGTTCTTTCACACGCACACGCAGACCACGCAACAATGATTCCATACCTCTACAAGATGGGATACGACGGTCCGCTTTACTGCACCAAACCAACTAGAGATCTGATGATTATGAACACTCTGGACTACATCGGAATCGCTCATTCCGAGGGAGCTTCTGCACCTTACGATTCATCCGATATCAAGAAGGCGGTGAAGAGAACAATCACGCCGGAATACGGGGAAGTAACAGATATTACTCCCGACATGCGGTTGACACTGAAGAATGCAGGGCACATCCTTGGTTCTTCACTAGTCCACATCCACATTGGAGAAGGACTTCACAACATTCTTTACACGGGAGACTACAACTACGATCAGTCTGAGATGCTTAGACCAGCAGATACCAACTTCCAAAGAGTGGAGACGATGATCACAGAGTCGACTTACGGAGGTCGGGATGATAAACAGCAGCCGAGAGAGGAAGCGCAGAAGAAGTTCCTCTCTAAGATGAAGCAGACACTCAACAAGGGCGGAAAGGTTGTGGTTCCGGTGTTTGCAGTAGGACGGTCACAGGAAATACTCGGCATGCTCGCGGACGAGCTTGATCGAGACTACTTTGACTACCCTGTCTACATGGATGGAATGATCAACGACGCCAACGCACTTCACACTGCATACCCAGAGTTCCTGTCCGAGAAAGTGCAGAAAAAAATACTTGAAGAGGAAAACTCTCCATTCCTGAAGGAGAACCTTCACCCTGTTGGAAGCCATAATGAGAGAAAGGAAGCAATGGACTCAGGGCCAGCAGTTATCCTGACTACCTCAGGTATGGTTACCGGCGGACCGATAATGAGCTACCTACAGAACCTCGCCTCCAACGAGAAGAATGCGCTGATCTTCGTTGGTTATCAGGCGGATGGGACACTTGGTAGAAAGATTCAGAACGGTGCCGATACTATACAGGTTAACGGAGAGAGGGTTGAGATGAATATGGATGTCGCGACGGTATCCGGTTTCTCAGCTCACAGCGATAGACAGCAGATAATCAACTTCTGCCGCAACCTTAGATCCTCGCCTAACCGGGTACTCACAAACCACGGAGAGGAGAAGAAATGTTTCCAGCTGGCTTCCGGGATTCACAAAGCACTTCATATCGATACCTCCGCACCGCAGAATCTGGATGTAACCCGGCTTAACTAGCTTGAAACAGGTCTTTACCTGTTAACCATTTTTAACCGAGCTGACCAAACTTGTTTTTCATGCAATCGACGGGGAAAGGCTCGGATTTTCCTGTAGTTTTTCTGGAGCTGCTGCTTGTATTTATCTCCGGTTATACCTGTTTGATGTTTTACCTGGAGGAAGAGTTTGTGCTCTCGGCGGTTTCCTCTAGCTTAACTCTGATCTTTGCATGGATGGTTCTTGATAGATCAGTTTTTTAGGTGGAGAGCACTATTAATTCTTCTATGGTATACGAGAAGAAGTGCAGCGAATGCGGTAAGATTCTTGATTTCGGTGGAGAGGATCCAGAGGAAGATGACTATACTCCCGAAGGTTTACCTGAAAACGCGATGCGATTCAACGATAAACTCTACTGCAAGGAATGCGTGAAGGAGTTTGTGGAGTTCGGTACAGGAAGTCTAATGGAGAAGATTCAGAATCTGGAGGAGAGCCTTAACGATATACAGAAGGAACTGGGAATAGAGAAAAACATGAATGACTGATTTCTAGAGAAGCATTCCCGGGGTTGTATACTGAATTTATCTTCTCCCGCCGTTTATCAGTATACTTTCTTTTAGATTTAAGGTCCTGAAACCAGGTTTTACTCCTCTACTCTGTCGCTGCTTCTGGCGATTTCAGCGTACTCTGGGCATGCGACGATCCATTCCTCGTCTACTCCTGCCATGTCACCGTCAATTGATTTGACAGTCTTTTTCAGTCTCTTGACCGCTCTCTTCAGGTCTGCCATGTCTTTGTTCTTCAAGGGCTGGATGTTGATCCAAACAATGTGGTTGTTGCGCAGGTGTTCCTGTACTTTCTCCACGTCGTTAAACTCTTTCAGTGTCTCTGCTCTGATAACTACTTTCTTGTCGGTTTCTGTCATTTCTGCGTCGAGTTCGACGAAGTCGTCGTCGACAATGTTTTCTGTTTCGTCGTCTCCTGAGTTGAGAAATCCTAGCGCCATGTTTTGATTACCTCTTAGTTAACACTGAATTGGTGATATTTTTATAATTTGGCTTAATCGTTCAGGTTTTCTACCTGAGAAGCCAGGTTCCAGATCTCTGTCCTCGTATGCTGTTTGATGTTCGGATCGTTGCTTATCTGGTCGAGAAGTGAACCGGCTGTATTAACCCGGACGGAAAGTTCTTCTTCCTCGTCTTCGAGTTTGTCTGCTGCTTCGTTAAGCATCTCTGAAACATTGGAGGGGATTGAGCCCTGCTCGGCGATATCTCTCATTCTTTCCGCCAGGGCTGATACGTTTTTCAGCATCTTTTCACCCTTGCTGCTGTTGCTGCATCATTTTCTGCTGTGCTTCTTCAAGCTTGGACTGGAGCTGATCCTCTTTCTTCTCCAGGCTCTTCTGTCTTACTTCAAGATCTTCAACTTTCTCTTCAAGCTCTTCACGAAGCTGTTCTCGATCCTTTGCGACGAGGATGTTGCCTACCTGTCTGTAGACCTGGCCCTCATCCCCTTTCTCCAGCTCTTCGAGAGCTTTCTTTGATTCCTGGAGTTCTGACTCGGTTTCTTCTTTCTGCTGTACGATCTGCTGCATTTGCTGCTGGTTCTTCTGCATTTCCATCAGCGCCTGCTGTGCGTTTTGTTCGTCCATAATTTAATTCACCTTCCTAGTATCTTTTTTGATAGCGTTGTCAACCTGAAAACTGTATCTGTACATCCCCGTAGTTGTCCGAGGGTTTCTGTTTCCGTGTTGACTGTGACCGAATTTTTAGCTGTCTCCAGTTCGTGCTTTACCGGTCCTTCTGTTTCAAGGCTTGGGTCAAGCACTTTTTGGAGGTGTTCTGGGTTCTCTGTTTCTATCTTGATCTCTGACTTCATTACCTTGCCTTGACAGTTTTGCCCTGCTCAGGTCTTTTCTTGAGTAGGACTCTGTGCGAGCATGAAGGACAGATAATCTTGTCCTCTACAGGGTTGATTTCTACTTCTTCCTCACAGCTTACACATACGTAACCGGTCTTTACTTCTTCGTCCTCAGGTTCCTCGATTGAGTCGTCGATTGTTTCCTCTACTTCTTCTGCCATTACTGGTCACCTTCTACGATTTCCTGTGCTTCTTCGAGTTCTTCTGTTCCGACCTGAAGTGCTTTGTCAAGCATTTCTTCTGCGCCGGTATCTGCTTTGTAGGATCCGCCTGCTACTTTTCTTCCGCATCCTGTGCATTTCCAGATTCCTGCTGCTTCTCTTTCTAGTTCTTCTCCGCATTCGTCGCAGACTGAATCTCTTTTCTCTGCTTCGTCTACGTTTCTTCTGGTCTTGCTTCCGTAACGTGCTCCAAATCTCTTGGATGAGTTATTCTTTCTTGGCATTTTTGTTATTCACCTTCTTATGGAAAAGAAAGGGAGGATAAAACTTTTTATTCCTCCGTGGCTTCTTCCAGTTTTTCGCGAAGTTTGGCGGTCTTGTCCTCTGCGTCGTCGACTATACCCATGATTTCTTCCTGTGTGAATGGGTTGGTTTCTCCTTTCTGCATTGCGACGATGTTGCCGTGCTCGTTGATCGATACTGTGAGCCTGGATCCCTGCGCGTCCTCTTCTTCGCCTGTTGTGTCCCAGACAATCTCTCCGTTGATCTTGTGTGCTGTTACTGTTACTGGTTCTTCCTGGAGAGGGATGTCTCTTTCTCGGTTGTCTCTGTTCAGTGTGTCTGTTTCTTCGTCGTACTCTGGAAGTGTTCCTGTCTTGAGTGCTGTCATTGCTGCTAGTGAGCATGCGTCAATCAGGCTTCCATCGTCGTTCAGGATGTGTGCGTCGATGAATACTGTCATGACTTTCTCTCCTGGCTCGATGCAGAGATCTTCAAGGTCGATTGCTTCCGCCTCTCTGATCCCTCTGTCGACAACTCTTGCGAGTTCGACTCCGTCTTCCTGTGGAGGTCCTGACTCGTACTCCCGGGATGCCATTGGCGCCAGTTCGGCGTTTGTGACAATTGTACCGGAGTTCGGTCTGTCAGGGTAAGGTTCTTCCAGACTGACTGAAAGCCCTACTACTACCTGAGTGTCTCCAATTCTGACTTTTGCGCTTCCTGCTGCTGTCTCGTGGATGTAGTCAGGAATGATTTCAATGTCTCTGAATTCGTCAAGGTCTCTTCCGTCTAGTCTTTCTCCTTCCTGAACCATCTTTCTGATTGTCTCTTGGTTAAGTTTCATTATTGTTCACCTCTATCTGTAGTCCTCTCGGACTGCTTCGTATTTTTCTATAATGGTTTTTCTCTGCTGTTCGTGCAGCTGTCTGCATCCTTCTTTCGCGAGCGAAAGACATTCGTCAAGAAGGTCTTTTCCAATGTCTCCGTCCATCTGCAGAAGTGTGACGTCTTCTCCCCCGTTGATCAGTGCGATTGGGATGTCGGCGTTTCCTTTCTTGTCCTCAACTCCGTTGACGTCGAGAACTGCTGTGTCTTCAACGACTCCTGCTGCGGTCGCTGACACAAGTCCTTTCATAGGGATTCCTGCGTCGGCGAGTGCGAGTGCTGCTGCGTTGATACCTGTTACTCTTGTTCCTCCGTCGGACTCGAGGATCTCCATTGAAATGTCGATCCCTGCCTTCGGGAACTCTT
>JBLGBN010000001.1:0-133064 GCA_047617745.1 Candidatus Nanohaloarchaea archaeon | reverse complement strand
TATGGTAGACTTCTGCAACAATCAGGAGGTTCATGAAGATCATGGTGCCTGCGGTTGCAATAGCTGCTCCTATTATACCGATTATTGGTATCAGGAGGAGGTTAAGTCCTACATTGATTATGAACTTCGCAAAAGAGTTCTTGAAGATTATCTGGGTTTCTTCATATGTCTGAATTATTGATCCCATGTGACCTGTAGCAGATTTTACGAAACGGCCGAAAGCCAGTATAATTAGGGCAGTCGCACCAGCAACATACTGGTTTCCGAATAGTAACTGAATGGTCTGTTCAGGGAATAGAGCTACAACAGCGAATATAGGGAAGGAAACTGCTATACTCCACCGGGTCAGAGTTTTTATTATATCAGGAATCTCTTTTTCATCCTGCTCTTTCATTTCGGAAATTGAAGGTAAGGCCAGTTTCCCTAGAGCTTCGTACGGGAGTTTAATCAGTACTGCTATCGGCAGCGCCACATTATAGATTCCTACCTGTGTGTCGGTCAGGAAATATCCCAGCATTAAAGTGTCGGTATGCCCGAGGATAGTACCTATAATACTCCCTAGAACTAGAGGGGCGGAGAAATTAAGCATTTTTCTCGGCATAAGATTTGGCTTTGTACTGGATCGTACTATAGGCCCTAATCTAAATTCAATAAGATAGAGTATCAGCACAAGAGCGAATAGAACAGCTATAAGCCATCCCCAGGCAGCGGAAATAATATTGAAACCTAGTACGAGAAGTACAGCTGTTACTAGAAGCTGTACAAAGTTCCGGAAAAGCATCTCGGTCAGAACTTCATATTTAACTTTCTTGTAGGCCAGTACAATTGCTTCCGAGAGATCCAGGAGATTTCCTAATGGAGGAACAAAAGCCAGAATCTGAATAATGGTTTTCAGCTGTTGAGGGTTTTCTGTATTAAAAACATCGTAGGCGATGAAATCAGCTCCAAAAAACATTACTGCGGTAGCTAGAAGTGAAAATGGAAGTACAAGGCCAAAACTGGAATATATAGCACCTTTTACAGAAGCAAAATCGTCTTTGGTAAGGTATTCCGAAATATATTTCTTGGCTGCGGAACCCATCGCAAGAAACGCGATAGAGTTGAGAATTACCAGAACCGAAAGGCCAAGGGAAAACTGTCCATAAGCACTTGGATCTAGAAACCGGGCTATAACAGCTCGAAAGGTAAATGTCATGAACTTGGATACTACCATTCCGATGGCTGCCCAGCCGGCTCCTTTTGCCAGTGCGTTCAGAGTTTTCTGTTTGTCCATACTGGTTATTTTCCCTGCTTCAGATTTAAGAGGGTTGGAATACAACGGTTAGTTACAGGAAATGACAGAATTTGAGAGAATGCTCGTCGTGGGTTTTGACGGGCTTGACTACCAGAAAATAAAGGAGTACGACTGTGAAAACCTGATGCTGGAAAGCTTTGGCAAGATGGATCTGGAAGGTCTTCCACTGAAGACTCCTCTTCTCTGGTCCTCAATGATTACAGGGGTTAAACCGGAGGAGCACGGTATTGATTCGATGCTGAAGTTCAAGGGAGAGAAGGTCAGGAGGTACGATGAACTTCTGAAAAAGGTTCTGAACCGTTTCGGTTGGAGCGCTATAAAGCTGAGAGAAGCTATAATGCATTACATTTTCGACTCCAGTATATCCGCCCCGACAAAGGAGAATATGAAAGTTGACAGTATCTTTGAAAAGGTAGCGGATTCAAAGCCGCTGGATATACCAGGTTACTCTCATTACCCTTATTTAGCAGGTAAAATGAATGTCAACGCGGTTTACAAAAAGCATGCGCCGGTTCCGAGAGAGCGTGTGGTTCGGGATGTTAAAGCCGAGCACCTGTACAGGAAGAAACAGTTGTTCGAGAATATTGGCGAGCACAAGTTGGTTATGCAGCACCTGCACTATCCTGACTGGATGCAACATATCTACTCAAAGAATGAGAAAGATGAGGAAATCTACAACGAGATGAATGAATTAGCTGGAAAAATACTGGAAAAAGTCGATGAAGAAACGCTAGTGGTTTTCTGCTCGGATCATGGATTGGAGGACGGCGGTCACAGAGATCAGGCGTTCTACGCCATGAACACAGATATAGACGAACCGGTTAAAATTACCGAGATACTGTTCAAAGCCCTAGAAAAAGTAGATTACAGCAAAGCCGATGAAAAAGTCCACGAGGTTGAGATTTAATGACATTACTTGTATTCGGTATGGACGGCGCAGTTGAGGAATGGGTTGATGAGGCGATAGACAGGGGTTTGATGCCGAACCTGGAGAAGTTCAGGGAGCAGGGTTGTTTCGGAAAAATGGATTCAACCACGCCGCCGATAACAATCCCTGCCTGGGTCTCAATGTTTTCAGGGTTACAGCCTGACAAGTTTGACACATACCATATGACCGAGATGAACCCGGATTACAGCAGAAGTTCTATCACCTCTTCCCGGTGGCAGGGAGAAATGCTCTGGGACAAACTTGAAGGAGAGTTCGGACTGATCAACGTTCCCGGCACGTCCCCACTCTGGCCTGTCAACGGCTATGTATTTGAAGGATTCCCGATGGTTGAGGATCCAAGCGTCTACCCGGAAAGCCTGAAGGAGAAACTTCCAGAGTTTGATTTCGTTGAGAAAGACGGCCAGGCAACCAGGGAGAGAAGAAGACAGGCATTCTTCACCAATTTCCACAAGAGAAAAGAAATATTCGACAAAATAGATGAGGACGCGGATGTAAGGATCGAGGTTTACCAATTGACAGATACCACAGCCCACCGATCCAAGAACTTGGATCAGATAATGGAGGCTTACGAGGAAGTCGATAAAGTTCTTGGAAAGAGAATGGAGGAATACGACGATATTCTACTCGTCTCCGACCACGGCTTCACTCATATAGATAAAATGTTCTACGTCAACACCTGGCTGGAGAACAGAGGTCTACTCAATCAGAAAACCGGTTCAGACGATTCAGAAGAAGATAAAAGCTCCAGAACATTGATGGATAGAATACAGAAACTGCTTTCGCCACTTGCAGAGACAAGGTTGAGACCGGTTCTGAAACTTGGAAACGATCTATTAAATTCGACAGCAGGAGTAGACTTTTCACCAGGAAGAAAAGGAGTGAACCACATAGATTTCGAGAACACTAAAGCCTTCTCATTCCGAGGTGGAGGAAACAATCACGGCGATATCAACCTTAACGATGAAAAGTTCGAGAAAGGAGTAGAAATGGATAGAGAAAAAGTTCTCGACAGAATAGAGAATGAGCTCCGGGAAGAAGAGTTTATCGCAGAAGTCTGGAGAAGAGAAGATCTATACGATGAACCGGAAAATATGCCGGAAATTGTTTTCAAGACAACCGAGGACACAGGAGTAGGATCATCACTTTTCACCAAAGAACTGTTCAAGACCGACGCTTTCATCCACAGTGAAACCGGTATAGTCGGAGCAAGAGGAAAAAGCTTCAAACAGGGTAGAGCACCTAGATCAGAGCTTGTAGATGTCGCTCCAACTATTGCCCATTACATCGGTCAGGAACTGGATGTAGACGGAGAAGTGATTGATATATTCGCCGAAGATTTCGAACCTGAGAAACCTTCCAGTACTGAAAACCTCAACGATCTTGATATCTAGTAACAATGTATTCTCTCAGAAAGATCAAGAGAGGTCTGAAGAACCCGCGGCTTATCGGCAGAGAACTGAACAGGATTTACCATACGAGAAACGGCTCCCAAAACCATAACACCAACGGAACAGATGTTTTCGAGGAGGACTGGGACAACCTGATTATTCTGGATGCCTGCAGGTACAAACTTTTTGAACAGATAGATCTTGAAGGCGAACTCCAGTCCAGAGTTTCAAAAGGCGCGAGCACACCGGAGTTTCTCAGAGGTAACTTTAGAGGGAAAAAGCTGTACGACACAGTCTATGTTACTGCCAATCCACATTTCTCGGAGATGAAAGAAGATATTGATTCTGACTTATTCAAAGTTGAGAACATCTGGGGAGGAGAAGGATGGAACAACATCTTCGATACAGTGATGCCTGAAACAGTAACCGACAAAGCAATTGAATCGTTTGAGGAAAACAGTGACAAACGTCTCGTCGTTCACTACATGCAGCCGCATTACCCGTTCGTAAGCAGGGATGAAGAGATCGAGATTCCGACAGGTATAGAGCATATCTGGCATAAAGTTATGTCGGGGGAAGTAGATGTTGATCCTGAGGCAGCTTGGAGCGATTACAGAAAGACGTTCGATTACGTAGTTGAAGAGGTTGAGAGACTTGTTGAGAACCTTGAAGGTAAAACAGTTGTAACCGCTGACCACGGAAATGTCTACGGTGAAAGAGTCTCACCAATACCGATCAAAGAGTGGGGACATCCGATCGGGATCTATGATGAAAAGTTAGTCAAGGTTCCCTGGATGGTAATTGACGGTGAAAGAAGGGAGATCAAGGAATCCGAAAATACTTCTGAGAAGGAAAGCGAAGAAGAGGAGATCAAGGAAAAGCTGTCAAAACTTGGCTACAAATGACTATTTCTTTCTGTCCTTGACTTCCTCAAGTTTTTCTTGACTGTAGAAACTGTCTCTTCTGCCAACCTTGTAGATCACAATACAGGAGTCAGCTATATCGAAAACAAGTCTGTGGTTGGCTTTGCCTGAATCAATTCTGAGCCTGAATGCTTCAAGTCCTAGCTCAGGGTCGAAAACAGGGCCGGCTTTCTCAAATTTCAGTCCTTTCTCTGCCAGCTGTTCTTTTCCTTCTATTACCTTTTTCTGTACTTCTTTCTCGAGTTCCAGGAACTCTTTCTCTGCTTCTGGATGCCATTTTACCTTCACAGGGCATCACTTCAGATCTGCTTTCTCCATTACTTCTTTGTCTTCTACGAGCTCTGCTTCTCCGGCTTTCACTTCTTCTATCCTCTTTTTTACTTCTCTGAGCTCTTCTCTTTCAATTTTCCTGTTTATCATTTCTCTTATAGCTTCTCTTACAAGCTCTGAACGGCTCTGGTAGTTCTCTGAATCTGCGATCTTGTTGAGGAGTTCCTCTTCTTCATCCGGTATCCGTGTATCAACTCGGCCCATTGTCCTGTGTGACGTTTGTACGACAGATTTTAAACATCTTTTCCCCCGTTATCTAAAGAATTTAACCAGCAAAAGTACAACTATGGAAGCGGTTTTCCTCGGAATGAATGACGCCGGTGAAAAGGTTTACAGCTGGCTGAACAATAGAGACGATGTAAATGTTAGAGCGCTCCTAACCGAGAAAGAACAGCTCTCCCTGATCAAGAGTATTGAGCCTGATATTGTCATCTCCTCCGGCTTCGAGCACAAGGTCCCGGAAGAAATAATTGAAGTTCCGGAAAACGGTATAGTCAACCTACACCCCTCATTCCTACCGTACAACCGTGGTTCTCATCCAAACGTCTGGAGCATAATCGAAGATACACCGGCCGGTGTCTCGATCCACTACATGGTTGAGGAGATCGATGAAGGCCCGATAATCGACCGGAAAGAGGTCAGGGTAGAGCCGAGCGACACAGCAGGCGACCTATATAATAGATTACAGAGAGAAATGTTCGATCTGTTTAAAGAAAACTGGACTGACATAAAGGAAGGTGTCGAGGCCAGGGAGCAGAACACCGAAACAGGATCAACCAACTACGAGAAGGATCTGGAGGAAGCTTCCGAACTGGATCTGGATCAGAAGATCAATGCTGGAGAGTTTTTGAAGAAGCTGAGAGGGCTGACTTGGAAACCGTACAACACAGCTTACTTCGAGAAGTACGGTGAGAAATACTTCGTAGAAGTAGAAATTACGCCTGAGAGCGAACTATAACTAGTGTTTTTCTTTAGGATTATTGATTTAAGTTCTGAGAGATAAGTTGAGGATGGAGGTCATAAATAATGACGGATGTAGTTGAGGGTATCACTGCTGATCCGGATGTAATGCACGGCAAGCCGGTAATTGAAGGTACTAGAGTGCCTGTAGATGTAGTGCTGAAGACACTGGCGGATGGAGCGAGTATTGAAGAAATCTGCACAGAATTCGATCTGGAAGAGGAGCAGGTTTTTACAGCAGTTAGATATGCGGCAAATAGGATTTCAAATGAGGAGTACAGAGGCCTAGAGGCTTGAAATGAATGAAGTTCCTGATAGATGCAGATCTACCTAATTCAGCGGTAGAGCCATTTCAAGAACATGGTCTTGAGGCAGTTCATGTACGAGAAATAGGCCTTGGATCAAGCACCGATACCGAAATTTCTGATCATGCAAACCAGCAAGATTTTATAGTGGTTACAAGAGACAGGGATTTTGGAAATCCTCTGCTTCCTACAAAAGTTGATCAGGGAGCTGTGATTTTGAAACTGCACAATTATTCTCCTAAAGAACTTAAGCTGAGGATTTCATATTTTCTTGAAAAGATTGAGTTTGAAGAGTTGGAGAAATCTCTAGTAATTGTTGAAGAGTCTAGATACAGAATAAGTGAATATTGAACTAGTTCTGTCTTTCAAAGCATTTAACGAGGTTATTCATTGTCATCGCGACTGTTACAGGCCCGAGACCGCCCGGAACGGTGCTTATCTCAGATGGTTTCTCTAGTTCCTTAGTTTCCTGGTTTAGTTCTCCGTCTGTATAGCTGTAGCCGGCGTCGATAACTATAGCATCTTCAGCGATTATATCGTCAGTAACCAGCTCTGGTTCACCTGTCGCAGTAACCACGATGTCTGCTTCCTGGGTATGTTCTGGTAGGTCCTCTGTTTTCCTGTGGCAGATTGTTGCTGTTGCTTCTTTCTGTGTTAGATCCATTGAAAGCGGTTTTCCGATCAGATTGCTGTTGTTAATTATAACTACATTCTTTCCTGCCACATCGACCTGTTCTGCCTCCAGGATCTTCTCTATACCTCCGACTGCACAGGGTTTAACCCATGGATTTCCTCTCATGACTTTTCCCAGGTTTTCAGGTGTCAGGCAGTCTACGTCTTTCTCTGGCGAAAGTGTTTCGAATACTCTATTATTTTCAATATGATCTGGTAGCGGTAGTTGGACAATTATCCCGTCGATTTCAGGGTCTCTGTTCGCATGCTTGATATCTTCCAGGACTTCGGATTCTTCTACTTCACTGGAAAAGCTTTCTACCTCCGCTTCAAACCCAAGCCGCTCACATGCTTCCTCCTTCTCATGTATATAGGTCTTTGAAGCCGGACTATCCCCTACAAGGATGATGTGGAGTTTTGGCGTTCCCTCCAGATGTTTCTGTTCAAGCTCTGTTAGTATCTCTTCAGCTATTTTTTCTCCGTCAATGATTTCTGGTTTCATCTTAGGTTAGGTCTTCTGGCTCTACTCTTTTTAGATCGGTGCTATCGAAATCGGTGTCAAAACTTATGATTGCTTCAACATTTTCTCTTTTTGCTACCGAATACTGTAGTGCGTCGTCGAAGTCAAGGTTGTTCGACTTGGAAAGCTCAAGGAACTGTTTTTCTTCTTCAAAGGTTGTATCGATAATCTTCAGGTTTATTAGAGATGCGATGTTTCTCATGAATTTATCGAGAGAATCAGGATCTTCAGTAAGTAGTCCTTCAATTCCGTGAACTGTGAATTTCGATACGGCTGTCTTTAATTCTCCTTTGGCGATTTTGGCTAGAAGTTTCTTACATTGTTCTGATTTTTCCTGCTGAAGCAATATTTCGAGAAAAATGTTGGAGTCTATGAGGTACAATTAATCCACCTTCTTCCACATTTCTTTCTCCATTTCTACTGAACTTTTATCGCTATCTATAACGCCTTCGAGGCTTTCCCAGTCTACTTTCTCATCCTGCTCGACCCATTTCTCAATCAAGTCCATAGTGGCCTTCTTGATGCTACCTCTCTTCTGACCGTATTCCTCTCTGGCTTTCTCTTTGAACTTTCGAATTAATTCGTCGTCGCCTTCAACCTTTAAAGTACCCATAGGGTTTTACTGTACTTTTGTACTTTAAGTGTTTTACGGTACTGACACAACCCATTTAAACACATTTTGCATAAGTTATGCATTATGCCGAGGAAAACAATCTCACTTCCAGAAGACCTTGCAGAATTTGTGGACGAGAACCACATCAATCTCTCCAGATTCGTCCAGGACAAGCTGAGAGAACTGGCAGAATCAGAGAGCGAAGAGGAAGAACTATCTGAGGAACAGGCGGTAGAGATCGCCAAAAAGCTGGAGAAACTCGGCTACCTAGACAGGTGAAAAAATGGTAGAGAAGAGGAAGAGAACGGTTCTGAAAGCAGCAAGCTACAGAATTTTCGCCACAATGACAGTATTCCTGGTTTCATTCCTTTACACCGGAAACTTTGCCTCGGCGGCAAGTATAGGGATTACAGCAGCTATTGCAAAAACATTACTATACTACACATGGGAGAGACTCTGGACCAATATTTCCTGGGGTCTCAAAACCACTAAATGAACTTGAATGATCGAAAATGAAAGTTATCGGAATAGACGCGGCAACATGGGACATGATAAAACCTCACAGGGACGAATTACCAAACTTCGACCGGCTGATGAACGAATGCGACTACAAAACGGTTACAGTTGAGGAAACGCCTAAATCAGCTCCGCTCTGGACATCAATCTTCACAGGATTAAGGCAGAGCGAGCACCAGCATAAAGACTTTGTAGTCGATGAAGAGCTACAGAAGAGAAGCGACATTGACGGTACTTTTGTCTGGGAGGCGCTGGATGACGTAGATACAAAAGTTCTCCAGGTTCCCGCGGTAATACCTCCGATCAACTATAACACGGATTATGAACCAGAAGGTTTCGGGGTTTCCAGCGACCTTGAAGAACTGGAAGCCGACAGAAAGAAACTGCTGGAGAAATCTAAAGAAGTCCTAGAAGAAGATCCAGAGTTTTTCGCTGTAGTCTTCATGCAGCTAGACAGAGTCTCACACTTTTACTGGAACGACAAGGAACTAATCCTCGAATGGTACAAGAAGATGGACGAAGTACTCGGCGAACTGCTGGAGTACTACGACTTTGATTCCGACGAACCACTGATTGTTCTCTCCGACCACGGATTCGCCGAGCATGGAGAGGGAAGAGTCCAGACACTGCCGGAAGAAACACCTCACGGAACTCTTGAAGGCGACCACCACGAGGACGCAGTACTGATCACGAAAAACGTTGATTTCGAGATAGACCAGCCGGAAGACGTTGCAAAAGCTATCCTAAACCACTACAACAAAGATTATCCGAAACACGACTGATACTACGAGTTGATCAATTTATGCCAGAAGCACCTGTAACACGGGAAGAAATCGAAAACGCACCAACAAAAGCCAAAATCAAAGCCGGAGAAGATGTTGTCAAACGAGCCCTGGAAGAGTACAATCCTGAGAACACAGTGATCGGATTCACAGGAGGGAAGGACTCCACAATAACAGCATGGCTCGTCAAACGAGTCTGTGAAGAACACGACATTCAGAAGCCAAAGTTCATGTTCGTGGACCACGGACAGCACTTCGACGAACTAGAAGACTATGTGAAGAGACTTGCGGACGACTGGGGATTCGAAGTAATGGTCGCGAAGAATGAAGACCTGATCGAGAAAGCAGAAAACCCTGGAGACAAAGTTCCAGTAGCAGAGCTGAACGAACGCAACCAGAGAGAAGCGGAAAGAGTCGGAGACTACGAAGAAGTGCCGTGGCTCATGGATACAGAGGCCGGAAACCATCTTCTCAAGACGGTTCCTATGAACGAACTGCTGGAGAACCACAACGTTGAGGCAGTCATCAACGGAGTAAGATGGGATGAACACGAATCACGAGGAGACGAAGACTTCTACTCCCCTAGAGAGGATCCTAATCACATGAGAGTACACCCAATCCTCCAGTTAGACGAGAGAGACGTATGGGATGTCTCATGGTTCCACATGGTGCCGGATGTCACAGGAGTAGAGATAGAAGAGTATCCAGAAGACGAAGCGGATCTTCCTGACGGACTTTCAAAAGACGATGTTCCGATCAGTCCAAAGTACTGGGCAGGATTCAGATCACTTGGATCAGAGGTCTCAACAGACAAACACACAGAGGAACCAGCATGGCTCCAGGATGTAGAGAACACAAAGGAAAGAGCAGGTAGAGCCCAGAACAAGGACGATAAAGAGATCATGAACAAGCTCAGAGAATTGGGCTATATGTAGTCTTTAGAAGGACTAATTTTCCCTTCTTTTTATTTTAATATGTCGCTGGCAACTTTACATTCTTTCTCATGTATTTCGGCAGAAGTTGATTGAATCCACTTCTTTTCTAATCCGCTCATTCTTATGTGGCACGATGAGGGCCTGATTTTATTCCAGAATCTTTCCTGAGTGCTGTATCTGATGCTAGAACCTGTTTCCGAACTATTTTGGTCGGTTTGGTTCTCTCCGACTTCTGATTGAAGATTAAGCAGAAAGCCTCTTAGCGCAGGTTGTTCTCCAGATGGGTTATTGAATGTGGAGGAATAGATAACCCCCATTCCGCCATTGAATATTGATCCAATCACTGCTATCAGGAGAAGGCTGGAAACTAGAATGTATTTTATCTCTTCGCGTTCTAATCGATTTATCACGAATCCGCATCCTATGGAAATGAAAGTCATGCCTAAAAATAGGTCGGCGAAACCGTCAAAATCAACTAAGAAGATCTGCAGGCCGAACCAGACGGCAGGGATGTAAATCCATAAGTAATTCATGCGATTACTGTCCTTCAGGCTATAAATCAGTCCTGATAAACCGAGGAAAAGAGTGATAGCGCTGTATTTTAACCCTACTACTCCTTTCCCGAGTCTCCTGAGGAGATTTAATGGTTCGGAGATCTGGAGAGGAGCAATAAAAATCTGCTCTACCATGGGTTTGAAACCTCCGACCGCTATTATCGGGATTAGGGAGACTATTGAAATTGTTATACCTCCTATTACGGCTTTTCCAAATCCTCTAAAATCTCTATCTTTCAATAGAAGTAAACCTATAGTTAGCGGGAATATTGCTCCGAAATGCCAGAAAAGGGCTGCTATCCCTCCAGATATACCTGCGTATAACTCCCGATTTTTTAGATATAGCCAGATGCTGAGAAGGCCGAAGAACATTACGAAAAATTTGGGTCTATATCCCCAGGATCCTAAAGCAGTCAACCCATTAATAGAAAGTACGGCGAAGCTTATACCTAGAGCTGCTAATTCATCCTCTTTTATTTCTAAGAAAAGTTTTCCGGCTAAAACGCTTGAAGCAGTAATAAGTATAGAGTTAATTACTATCGAAAGCCAGTAAACTGCGTATGTGTTTCCCAAGGTAGCGAAATTGTATACTGCAGGGATTAAGTATGCTAGTGGTGGCTTAATATCCCATATATGGAGGTAAGGGTAATAACCCTGAGTGAATAGCCATCCTGAATGAAGGAAAAATGCTGAATCTATATCGAGAGGTTTGCCTCCTAAAACTGCCGCTTGAATTATTGAAATAAAGGATAACCCTAGACCTGTACAAATAGCTATTTGAAGCCATTTTTCCTCAATTTGCTCTGTCAAATTTTTGATAACTTTTTCACCCCCTTCTGTGTACCTTCCAAGTGTAAAAGCTTTCAAAGACGTAGTTAAACCCGAAACCTACTATTATTCCTACCGTGTTCGCTATCACTACCGGGGTGCCGAACATCTCGTAAAGTATTTTCAGAACTATTAGAGCTACGAGAACCCCGCCGCTTCTGACCAGGTTAGATTTCAGGAATCTTCTTAACATGCCTTTACTCGAGCTGAAAGTCCATTTTTCGTTGGCGAGAAACATGAATATTATCGATGCTTCTGCGCTGATCAGTTTGGCTATCTCGATCATCATTCCGCTCTGCTCCAGTAAAAGTATAACGCCGTTATCAATCAGCAATCCCAGAAAGCCGATGAAGGTGAACTTTGAGATCCGCTCCAGGTGAATGAGCTGATTGAAAACTCTGAGTATTTCGTCTTTCATTTTATTACCAGCTCCTTTTTCAGCCGTATGATTTCTTTAAGGAATTTTAAGCCGTCAAGGACAACGTTGACGTTAGAATCTCCGCTTTCCTGCCACCTGACCTCGAGCTCGTATACACTTATGTCTTCTCTCTGTGCTCTGACAAGTAATTCCGCGTCCCAGAAAAAGTGTTTGTTCTCCACCTTGCTCATCACACTCTCCACTTCTGACTTATTGAAGAACTTGAATCCGCACTGGTGGTCTTCTATGTCTGAACTGAAAACAAGTTTCAGTAGTTTATTGAAGATCAAACTTGGGACTTGTCGGGAGAACGCTCTCTTCGCTCCCTCTCCGGTTCTTGATCCGATTACAAAGCTGTAGTCTTCCAGTTTCTCGGCTGCTTCTCTGGTATGTTCTATATCCGTTGCCAGATCCGCGTCCATGAACCCTACCTTCCTGAATTTGCTCTCTCTGATCCCTTTTTCAACTGCGTAGCCTTTACCTTCTTTTTCCGAATGTAGATGCCTAATATTTTCTGTTTCCGAAGCTAATTTATCTGCTTTCTCGGCGGTCGGACTGTCTTTCTGGTTCTCCACGAGAATTATTTCAAAATCTTCAAAGCTGTCCTCAAGGTAATCCTCGAGTTCTCCAATATTCTCATCAAGTATATCTGCCTCGTTGTGGCACGGAACGGTTACGGAGAGTTCAATAGTTCCTTCACCGTCTTCCGTACCGATTCCTCAGAGTTTAAACCTGGGTTCCAGCCCTCATTTTTCAGCCTGGAGATATCCAGTCTCATCTCAGGTACATCACCTTCCCAACCCTTCTCTCCCCCAGTATAACTAAATTCTGGGTCTAGATCCATTTCATCGGACACTATTTCAGCGATTCCATCTACGTCAATTGAATCCTCACTACCGATGTTAAATACTGTTTTATCCGACTTCCAGGCTTCAAGTATTCCGTCGATAGTGTTTTCTACGTGGAGGTATGATTTTCTCTGCTTTCCGTTTCCAAGTATCTCCAGTTCTCTTGGGTTTTCCTCCAGTTTCTGTATGAAGTCGTATATGACCCCTTTCGGGTTCCGGCCGCCTACAATATTGGCGAGTCTGACAATGGTGAGTTCTATACCGAATATGTTTGAGTATACCTGGCACATGTGCTCTCCGCCGGCTTTTGTCGCTCCGTACATCGAGATAGGATCCAGGTTTGCGTCCTCCGGTGTCGGGATCTCGGCTTCTTCCCCGTAGACCACTGATGAAGAGGCGAAAACCAGTTGATCTACTCCGGCTTCTTCACAGGCGTCCAGAACGTTCTTGGTTCCTTTCAGATTCTCCTCAAAGTCCTTGTCCATATCCTCAGGAAAGGTTGAGACTTTGGGGTTGGCGGCGAAGTGAAAAACTGTATCCACACCATCAAAGTATCTCTGTAGTCCGTCATCATTTTTCAGATCGTGCTGTACAAGTTCGACTTCTTCCGGCACGTTTTCCTTCTTCCCGGATGAAAGGTTGTCGATTATCTTTACTTCATGCTCTCTACCTAGCCTCTCACACAGGTGAGAACCTATGAATCCTGCTCCGCCGGTTACTAGAATGTCCATACTGGGTTTTTATGGGCCGGAGTTTAAAATATTCTGAGACTAATTTCTAGGTAATGGCCAAGAAAAGAGTTTCTCTGACGCTTGATGAAGGTGTTGTCGAAAAAGTTGATCACGAGGCCGATAGACGGGATCTCAACAGGTCGCAGATGGTTGAAGATATTATAGAGCAGTATTTCCGTCAGGAAGGCCTTGAAACAGCTGTTGTTCTTTGTGGAGATGAGGAGGCCAGAACCCTTGAACTGTATGAAGGTAAACCTGTCCTCAGCCACATACTTGACAACCTGTCCGAGGAAGGTTTCAGCAGGGTTGTACTTCTCGCGGGGCAGAACCATGTGATAGAGGATAACTTTGGATCGGACTATAACGGGCTGGCTCTGGAGTACATATTTGAGGAGAACCCTCAGGGCAACGCTGTAGCTCTCCGGAAAGTTGAAGATAAAATTAGAGATGATTTTGCGGTTCTAAACGGTCATGTGATCGCAGACGTAGACTTTCAGGATATGTTGACTGTTCACCGGGAGGAGAACGCGTTAGCTACTATAGCGCTGACCGCTGTTGAGGAACCGACAAATTATGGGGTTGCAGAGCTGAAGGGAAGAAAAATACTTGGTTTCGAGGAGAAACCAGAAGAGGGTGAAGAACCATCACGCCTGATTAACGCCGGCGCATATATTTTCAGTCCAGAAGTTTTCTCCGAGTTAGATGAGGATAGCCTGGAATCTGCCTTTTCAAGATTTGCCTCGGAGTCGAAACTGTACGGATATATTTACGGTGGGGAATGGAAAGATATAGATGAGTAGTTAGAACTTTTCGTAAAGTTTTCTTTCAAATTTTCTCCCTTTTTCAGATAGGAGCTCCTCGGCAACCATTCCAAGGTTGTAGAGAACTGAAACTGATAGACCGGTCAGGAAAAAGTTGTATGGGGACGTGATCTGTCCTGTGTAGGAGGTAGCGGTTATAGGTAGCAGAGCCCCGAGATAGTGTATCATACTTAACGCCATTATATCCGATTCTTCTTCATTGACTTCGCTTAAAGTGCTTCGATACGCATAGATTGTCAACAGCCCGAAACCTGTTAACGCCCCCAGGCCGTACAGAAGGGCCTGACTGAGTTCTGGAAGTCCGTTATATTTTACAAGTAGGGTTCCCGATCCCCAGAATGCGATTGTGAATCCGTATGCTCGGGATTCTCCTGCCAGTGTCGATTTCAGAAAGTTCCTTCTCACAGTTGAGAATTGGTTCAGGTGGTAAAAAAGCTTAACCTTTAAATAAAGAAAGTAATACATCGTAATACTATGTCTACGGAGGATGCAGGATACCGGCTGGATAAAGGAATGCCGGTGTTTGCCGACATAGATAAAACACTTCTAAAAGGAGATACAGGGAAAGAATGGCTGGTTCAGGCCGGAGTAGTTTCTCCAGAAGAGTTCCCTGAATTTGTCCAAGAATACAGAAGAGACGATCTGGGACACAGTAACGAACTGGTCAAATACCTGAGTGAACAAGATCCGGAAACAGTAGAGAATCTTGAAGAACATGTTGAAGCAGTAAGACTTCCAGAAAGAGCTGGACTTGGAGAAGTCCTTTCGCATAGACACGATGAGGATGTTCCCACAATAGGTGCTTCCGCAGGTTACAGACCTGTTATACAGTCAGCAACCAACGGAAATCTCCATGATATAATAGCTGGAGATCTGGATGAAAATTACAACCCTGTTTTCAATGGTCAGAATGAGAAGAGAGAAAACGTCGAACAGTATCTGGAAAGGCTGGTAGAGGAAACCAAATGGTGGGCGGAAACTGATCTCCCATACACTGCTATAGGGGACTCAAACGGAGATATAGAGAAACTGAGAGGTGCCAGCGAGTCCGGAGGTTACGCCATAGCCATCGGAAGCTCTATTGAAGAAGCTAGAGAAAGAGTGGACGAAGCCACTTTCTATGTCGGTGATGAAGAAGACCATTACCTGACTGCGGCGCTTCTTAACGACCTAACTTTAAACGAGGAGTACCAGATGTCATCGGAGGAACTACTGGAAAAATCATCCACAAAGATGGATGAAACAATGGGCATCGAACCAGGAGAACTAGCAGATAAACAGGACAGAAGAGAACTTAACGAGTTTATGAGGCAGCTGAACTATGACTAGAATATACTGTGTAGGGGAGGTACTTGTAGATATAATAGGGGAAGAGAACGCAAGCCTGAAATCAAACCAGAAATTCACAAAACATCCTGGAGGAGCGCCCGCAAATGTAGCGGTGGCAGCCTCCAGAATGGGTGCCGACGTTCACATGGTTTCGACAGTTGGAGACGACGAGTTCGGAGAATTCCTTATAGAAAAACTCGAGGAAGAGGATATCAATACTTCCTGGATAAGAAAAACCGATCTTGATACAACCCTCGCGTTCGCCTCGCTAGACCAGGAATCCAAGCCCCATTTCAAGTTTTACCGTGGAGCTGACGAAAAAATATCCAGAGAACAGCTGGAAATCCAGCCGGGAAAGGATGATATAGTACATCTTGGGTCGCTCCCATTGACTGACCCATCTACCGCCAGAAACATAGTAAGGCTTATAGAACAGACGGAGGCGGCGGTCAGTTTCGACCCTAACATTAGAGAAGATATTCTTGACGAGGCTTACATGCATAGGCTTGAGAAGGTAGTAAAAAGAGCCGACATAATGATACTTGCGGACGATGAACTCCAGTACTTCGAGGAAATAGATCTCGGAGAACATCTTTCCGAGCTGATTGTTACAAAAGGGAGTCAGGGAGCACAGCTCTACGGTGATGAAAATATATCTGTAGAGGCTCCAGAAGTTAATGTCGTTGATACCACGGGAGCAGGAGATGCGCTTGCCGGAGCTTTCCTGGCTTTCCGCGATCAGGGACCGAGGAAGGCGCTGGAGAAAGCTGTTAAGGCTGCATCTTTATCCACCACTTCGGAAGGCGCTATACCAAGTCTTCCTTATAAAAGAGGTCTAACAAACAAAAGCTTACTGGAGGTAAATTAAACCATGGAAAAGGCATTAGTGACGGGTGGAGCAGGATTTATCGGCTCCAATATTGTTGTCGAGCTAGTTAAAAGGGATATAGATGTCGTTGTGCTCGACAGCCTGTACCTGGGAGCTGAAAGCAACCTTGAGGATGTAAAAGAGGATATTGAATTCGTGCATGGCTCTGTAACGGACAGGGAAAAAGTTGAGGAAGCAGTAGAAGGATGTGACACTGTTTTCCACCAGGCAGCCAGATCTTCAGCCCCCATGCACAAAGAGGATGCTGTTGAAGGCGCTGTAGTCAACATTGGAGGGTTCATAAACACTATCGAAGCAGCGAGAGGTGAGGGTGTTGAGAAAGTTGTCTACGCATCCACCAGTTCCATGTACGGCAGCGCAGAACCCCCTCACTGGGAGGATAAAGAAGAACACCCAACCAATCTTTACTCTGCCTCGAAGATGGCACGTGAACTTTACGCCAAAGTCTACTCACAGATGACAGACATACATTTCACCGGGTTGAGATATTTCTCGGTCTACGGGCCTAGAGAGAAAGCAAAAGGAGATTACGCCAACGTTATCACCCAGTTTATGTGGAAGATGATGAACGATGAAAAACCGGTTATCTGGGGAGACGGAACACAGAGTCGGGACTTCACCTATGTTAAGGATGTGGCGAGAGCGAATATCAAGGCTGCAGAGAGAAAGGACGAAACCAATGGAGAGTACTACAATATTGGTACAGGAAAGGATGTCTCATTTAATGACCTGATGGATATGCTGAACCAGGTTCTAGACAAAGATATCGAACCTGAGTACATTAAACATCCAAGAGACAACCCGGTTATGACAACCCAGGCCCACCTGGAGAGAACTGAAGAAGAGCTGGGCTGGGAGGCTGAAGTACCTCTTGAAGAAGGCCTCAGGAAGACATACAAGTACTACAGAAATTAGATGAGTCCTGATAATCCGGCTGTTAAAGGAATAAAAGCAGCCCTATCGCCACAATAAACGCCTCCAGGATAATCAGGGCAGCTGTTATCTCTTCTTCATTGAAACTTCTTGACATAAAGATGTGGGTCAAAGAGTAGATACCCTCGTGCTGATTCTTCAGACTGCCGTTCTCGAGTCGGCCCCAGGAATGCGCATTGAACCTTCCCCGCGCCTTCAATGCGAACTCGGCGAACCAGGGCGCGAATATGAATACACCGAACTTCTCCATATTTCCGAGGACCATTGTCGAGAAAAGTGTAGCACCGCAAAGATAGGTGAGGGAATCTCCGGGAAGTATTGAGGCAGGGTACCAGTTGTACGCCAGAAAACCTGCCAGCGCTCCGCAAAGGCTTATAGCGATTAGCGCAGCTTCCAGTTCCCCGTTAGCTACAGCGAAAACTGCCAGCCCGGCTGATGCCACAAAGCTGAGGCCGGCCGACAGCCCGTTAGTTCCGGCGAGCATGTTTACAACGTTAGCTACGAACAGGAGTCCGAGAGGGAGCAGGACGAGGGGGTAGAGAAGACCCCAGTCAATAACACCGATAAACGGGAAGGTCATCTCCCAGGAGCCTGCCCCCACAGCCATCAAAGGGAAAACAGCTGGCAAAACGAAAAGCATCTTTGTGAACTGGCTGAGTCCTACACGGTCAACCTCATCCGATATCTTGACATCGGACCCGAATACGTCCATAATCTCGAGTAATTTGTTGGTAGGGCTTTCAACTCTTATCTCATCGCCTACATGTATATCGTCTATCAAACCTATCAAAGCGATAATATTTATAGAGCAAAGAGATGCCAGAACCAATTCTACATTGGTACCGACTCCGAGTAGCTTGCCTACTCCCAGGAATGCTGTTGTGGAGAAGAGCAGTCCGAAGAGGACCACAACCCCTCCTGATGTGGCTATTTTTGGCTTCCCCTTCTTCTGCTGATCAATGCCGTAGATTCCTGATGATAAAAGGTATTTTCTGGCGTAGGGAACTCCGACTAGAACTGATACAAAGCTCAGGAAGCCCGCGGCAGCCAGGAGAGCTAGTTCCATGTTTGTTTACTCCGTGTCTTTAACCTTCCACATTTTGATGTATTCACCAGTGTTACCGCCGTCCACTTTCTCAAACATTTCAAGCCCGTGACCGTCCATCAGGTACAGCCTTACAAGCGTCGAGTCACTGATCTCCTCAGGGACAAGAACTGCTCGTGCAGGCATACTTCTACCTGTCTGGGAGGTCCCCAGAGCTCTTTCAAGGCTGTAGTAAGGGTTGATCGCAACACAGTAGCTTGTCTGTGTCTCAACATCGTACTCGATACGTCCTTCGTTTGTCAGAGCACATCCGATCTTGGTCCGGCCTCTAGCCTCCAGAGTTGGAGCTGTACTGTTGGAAAGCCGGACATTTGACTGTCCGACATCTACTGGTACGTAAAGACCGATACCGTTTCCTGTGAATCTTATCACAGTATTGTTGTTACTGTCTCTACTGATAGAATTCTGTATGTTCTGGGATGTTCCTAACTGGTTCATGGAGTTGAACTCGGAGTTATCCCTGTTGGCGATCTGGCTGACTGCTGAGTATTTGCCGATCATTGATTCATCCAGTACTATGTAATCGACTGAGTGTTTTTCAAGGAAATCGGTGTGGTTTTCCGGGTTGCTGGAGGTCAGGAACTCGGCGAGAGGATAGTTGACTTTTTCCTCGCTGGAGTAATATCCGTTGTTTCCTCCGTCCGCTACTGCGGCTCTTCTCCCGATTGACTCAAACCAGTAACCGTAGTCCCACCAGGAAAGGATAACGTCTCCTTCCTCGGTGTTCTGTTCCATCCAGTCAAGGTTCTCCTCCCAGAGATTGTTCGGCGATCCGCCCAGGCTCTGAGCGTTTGCTATTCCAGCTGACATGTTGACAATAAGTGTTAGGCCTACCAGTGCGGTTATGACCGTGGTTTTCAGATCCAGACTGGTGATTCGGTCTGAAATCTCTAGATCCTCGAGCAGATAGTAAGTTATACCGTTTACAGCTACTATAGCGCCGACTGCTAGACCCAGCCTCAGATCAAATGCGGATATGACTATAAGCAGCATTACCATGTCCAGCACTATGACCATAGAACCTATGCCTATCAGGGAAACGGCTCCTGTATCCATTCTTCTTAGTTTCCTGAAGACTCTTGAGAATGCGTAACCAGCCATGAAAGCTGTTGGGAAAGCCGCCAGGAAGATCAACCTTGACTTGGATACAGCTCCCAGAATACTGGTTAGAGCCCAGAGGAAAGGTAGGATCTGATACCATCTGTATTCAATAGTTATGTCTCTCTCCTGGTCCAGCGCTATAAGCACTAGTAAACCTCCGATTACTGCTGTTACAGGTGCTGCAACTGCTCTGAGGATGCTTCCCTGGAAGAATACTGCGAATCCAAGGACCCATGCAAAAAGAGTGCCTATCATCAGGTAGTAGTACTCCCTGCTGGCCAGTTCTTTTTCGATAAATCCGGTTTTTCTCAGAACCATTGCGAGTACATAGGTTCCGGCAAATACTATACCGATGAAAGCGAGAGGCCATGCACCGTTTAGAGCACCTATTACGCTTAGAAGCGATGCGAAAGGTCTGAAGACTGCTAGTGGACCGGTCAGCGAACCGGCTATATTCGCTGAAGTGCTTGCGCCTAACTGACCTATAAGCTGTCCTAGCCCGGCGGGGGCGTTTTCTGCTACTGTGCCGGCGATTACTCCGCCACCGCTCTGTGTAACTCGTCCGATTAGTGAGAGGAATCTGTCGGCTATAAAGCTGGAGTAAAGAGGCGAAAGAGCCAGAACTACAAGCCCCGTAACTGACGTTGCGGGCGTGTAGTACGGTAAATATTCACTTTCCAGTAACTCAAACTCCTCTACAAGATAACGGCTCCAGAGGAAGCCGAGCAACCCGACATTCCCGAGGAAAGTTCCGTCTGTTATCCAGAATCTTTCCGGGTTTACAGCCGCTGCAAAACCTCCAGCCACAATTACTACAGGTGTATATGCAGCGACCAGTTTCTCTATATCCTCGTTGAGGAACATTACTACCAGAACAACTAGAGGATACAGAAGCCAAAGGTAGCTGGAGCCTCCCCAGCTGACCGAGAATATTCCAAGTGCCAGGCCTGAAAGAATTCCATATACATGGCTCTGATCTTTCCAGGCACGCGTGAAAAAGTACAGTGATAAAATCATGAAGAATGAGCCGATTGGCTCCTTCTCGAAGAAGCCGGCCGACGTTCTGTGAAGAACTCCAGGAATTGTTGCAAGGAAAAATGCTGCTGCAACTCCTGCATACTTGTCATAAAGCTCTTTACCCAGGAAGTAGGTTACAAAAACCCCGCCGGCGCCCATCAGCGCAGGGTAGAACTGAGCCCATTCAAGGAAGGACTCGAAAATCAGGAAAGGACCCATCCAGTAAAGTACTGCTGGGAATACAATATTTCCGTTATTGAATAGATGGAACGGGGCGTTGTACGGGAAGTAACGCATGAAATCGACGGCCGGGATGTTCCCACTTAGTGCGAGGTGCTGGCTCTGTCTGAAAATCCAGAAGGGGTCAAGCGCCTGGAAGTATTTCATACCCTGCTCCGGCATATACCGGATGTGAAGAGCAAAAAGAAATATTGCAGAAGCCGCCATGAAACCCCAGTTATCCATTAAAGCGGTTTTCGGATCCTCTTTCAGCTTTCTTCCTTTTTCCTCAAATCGCTCTCTGAAGTCTTGGAGTCCCATTATTTGAATATTGAATGGTATAAGACCTTTTTAATTCTCTCCCCATTACAATTAGTTTAAAAGAAAAAGGAATCAAGGGGTTTGATGTGGAACTGGAAAAATACTTTGACAGGATTTACGAGGATTACGACAAGTACTTCGCTATACCCGCCGCAATTGTAATAATCTCGGCAGGTATCTTGGCTTTCAGCTATGCTTCAAACGGCCAAATGATAACCAAGGGCCTGGACTTCACAGGAGGAACCGAAATCCAGTTCTCAATAAATGAAAGTTTCAAAACGAACGAGATCGCCACAGTTTTCGGGGAGGCTGGGAGAAGCGATATTCAGGCAGTAAAGCAGACTACAGGCGATGAAACCTCACTACTCCTAAGAATACCTCCTCCAGAGATGAACGAGACGCAAGCCAGTAGCATTCTTGAAGGTGCCGGCTATCAGGTTCAGGTTGAAAGTCTGAGATCTCTTTCATCGGCTGTATCTGACGAGTTCTTCGTTCAGGCACAACTCGCGTTTGTCATGGCTTTCACCATCATGAGCCTAGTAATCTTCTATGCATTCAAGGACTTGACGCCGTCGCTTGCAGTTATTTTCGCTGCAGCTGGAGATATCATATTTGCGATGGCGGGAATGGTTATATTCAATATACCTCTTACTTTGGGTTCGTTCGCAGCATTATTGATGCTTATAGGTTACTCGGTTGACACCGATATTGTGTTATCGACTAGAGCGTTGAGGCAGCAGAGGAAATCGCTGAAGCACAGGATCTGGAGCTCTATAAAAACAGGTGTTACAATGAGCTCCGGTGGAATCGCAGGTTTCACAATACTTTACTTCGTATCACAGGCTCTTGTCGGACCTTCAGAGCTTTCAAATATTGCGGCGGTAATGGTTCTAGGTCTTGTAGCTGACATACCGCTCACCTACTTTGGAAACGCTTTAATACTCAAGAAATACATTGAAGGAGACTTCAGTTCGATCGGAGAGTGGTTCAAATGGAGATGAAAGAATTAATGAAGGAATGGAGGATGTGGGTGCTGTTCTTAGCCCTAGGAGCATCACTGTTCCTGTTGAACCCGCATTACGAGACAGTTGATGGGGAAACAACTATAGCAACCGGCATAAACCAGGGACTTGACCTGGAAGGAGGAACCCGGATACTTCTGGGGGTCCAGAGCAACAATACTTCAGAGGCCCAAGCCAACCAGATAGGAACAATTCTAGAACAGAGAATTTCGGCGTTTGGATTAACTCAAACCTCGGTCAGAACCGTCAGACTGGGCGATGAATACCGAATACAGGTTGAAGTGGCCTCGACCAATCAGACCGAGTTACGGGAACTTATATCACAGGAAGGTAACTTCCAGGCAAGAATGCCTCTAACAGTCGCTGATGAGCAGCAGTTCTCGATCGAGAACACGTATAATTTCCAGTATGAAAACAGCGTGATAAACGTCAATAATAACACCTATCAGCCTGGTGACGAGTTCAGGCTTGATAACGCCGACTTCATATATGTAAACAATACTGAGGATGCAGCAAATATCCAGGTGGTGGCTTACGATGGAGAGGATGTGCAGCAGGTACTGACTTCACAGTCCAGGGTAAGCCAGAGCCAGGGCGGTTATTCGTTCAACTTCCCGGTCGTGCTTTCATCGGAAGCTGCTGAACGGGTCCGGAATATAGCGGAGAACTACCCGACTACCACTGTTGGAGGTCAGCCTTACCTTGGAAAAATTTCGGGAACCGGCGCAGCACAGCTAATGCTTTTCGTTGACGGTCAGCAGCAGAGCGCTCTCAATATGGCATCGGTTTTCAAAACACAGGTAGTAACTCAGCCGTCTATCAACGGCGGCGGAGAGACTGCTGCGCAGGCAAGAGCCGATATGGAGGAGCTTCAGGCTATTCTTCAGTCGGGTAAACTGCCGGCACCTGTCCGCATAGACTCTATATCGACTATTTCCTCATCACTTGGAAACCAGTTCATGACTGCAGCAATAATTTCGATAATAATGTCGCTGGTCGCGGTTGGAGGACTGATCTATATTAGATACAACAATGCAAAGCTGGCGATCCCTATTGTAATAACAGGTTCTTCAGAGGTGTTCATACTTCTTGGTTCATTCTTCTCGACCATAATCACACTGGATCTGGCATCGATCGCCGGAATTATCGCAGCTGTTGGTACAGGAGTAGATGACCAGATTATTATTACAGATGAATCAGGCAGGGATATTGTCAGGGACTGGAAGAAAAGACTTAAACGAGCTTTCTTCGTGATTTTCACATCAGCAGCTTCGACGATCGGAGCTATGATGCCGATTGTCTCACCTTCAATCTCTAACATGGCGATCGGAGCAGCAGGTCTCGGCCTAATTGGATATACTCTTTACAGCAACCGGACAAGACCTCACTACTTCGCAATTGGAGCTATGGCGATCGCTGTTTCTGCATTCGCCTTCCAGCTAAGTCCTTCAAGCTTCGCGCTCCAGTCAGTCAGAGGATTCGCAGTAACAACAATTCTTGGAGTCCTGGTCGGTATAAGCATTACAAGACCGGCTTACGCCAAGATGCTGGAATATATGGAAGAGAAATAAATCTGACAAGTAATAGAAAAAAGAGATTGAAGTTAGGTTAGAGGCTTTACTGGAGGCTCATTACTGCCTCAGCAACATCTTCAGAGTCTTCCAGAGCATTTCTGGCTTCTTCCTCACTACAGCCGGTCTTCTCCATTACCAGTTCTACATCTTCCGAGCTGATATCCTCTACTTCGCTGTAATCTCCCTGTAGCTGGAAGATTTCCTGTCCTTTTGCCTCTATCTTTGATAGGTCTGGATTATCGAAAACCAGTTTTTTATCGCCGACTGTTACCTCTACCTTGTCAGCGTCGATTTCATCCATATCCATACCCATCTGCTTCATCGCCTTCGTCATGTCTTTTCCGCCAAACATATCGCATAACTTAGTGCTTCATTTTAATAAACTCTATCGGAACCAGTGGAAATCTTACCTCTAAACCTTTAAAATAGAGCTAAAAATATTACTTATGTATTTTGAAAAGGTTAAAAATAATACGTCTCATGAAAAAGTCCCTAAGGATTCTCCAAGTAATCAAATTACTTTAGAAGATCTAGAAAAAGATTTTTACATATCTTTAACGGATTTAGCCGATCAGAGGATTAGAGAAATAGTTGAAAGCAAAGATTTCGATCTGAGCGAATCTGAAAAGACCAGTCTACGTCTTTATTTGAGGGGCCAGAAGACTATTTCTGTATCAACACTAAATAAACTCTCAGCTCTAGAGCAGTTTGATCTGTTGAAAGGAGAAATTTCCTATGTTAAGGCTGGAAAACGAGGAAATAAATTGAGATTAGATGGTTTTCCTATTGAACTGAACAGCTCTGACTGGGGCTTTGTTATTGGAATGTTGCCAGATGCATCAAATGATAAATATAGAATTGCTCTCCAATCTCATGATCTTATTGAGGAACTTAAGCTGGCCCTCAAAGATATAGGTTTGGATGTTGAAATCAAGAAATCTGATAGAGGTTATGAAATATATGGCTCTAGAGTTCTGATAAGAATCATACGTAAAGCAGGTTTTATAGGTTCTAAGAGGCAAGTTCAAGAAAATGTTACTTTTCCGAAATGGGTTTATACAAATGTAGGCGAAGAGTTCCAAAAAGCTTTAGTTGCAGGAATTATAGAAAGTGAAGGCTGTGCGCCAACCTCTTCGTCTAGGTCTTGCAGAATAACTCAATCAAAATCATTAGATAATATCAAGGATCGGGAAGTGGATTATTCGTTTGAGACACCTACAGAAAATAGTGTCTCAATACTGGTAGAAGAGGAAGATGTTGGAAAAGATATCGAGCCTCCTGGACTTCTATTATCTGTAAAGCGCCTGCTGGAAATCTACAATATTGGCTCTAGTATTAAATTTGACTCCTTGTATGAGACTGAAAGAGGTAAAGCAGCACGTTTCAATTTGGTCGTTACTGGGGAAGATATCCGGGACCTCTATGGCTTTTGCTCTGATTACCTGATTTCAAAGAGCTCCCAATTTGAGAAATATTTTGACCAAAAACAGGAGAAACATAGAGACAAAGGCACAAGATTTGATTCTTATTTGGACGATATCAGGTTTCTGTATCAAGAACATGGTTACGTTACTTCTAAGATGCTAGCTGAATACGCTGATAGAGAGACTAAAACGGCTAGGAATACACTTGCTATACTTAATAACAAAGGACTGATAGAATTTAAGGGGTTAAAGAATAGATTCAAGTGTTGGAAGCCTGTTGAAGATTAGATCAGTTTTTTATATCACTGATCCAGCAGAAAATATATGCTGGAAATACTGGCTTTAATACTCCTAGGTGTTTTAGTAGGTGTTTTTACAGGTTTAACGCCTGGTATACACCCAAATACTGTTATTTTTGCTTTAATGCCTTTTTACTTTGCTTTTGATATTAATTTTGGTTTCTACGCTTCATTTATCTCAGGTGTTTCGCTTTCCCATACATTTCACGATTTCATTCCCTCAATATTTCTTGGCGTCCCCGAACCTGAATCGGCTTTAGCTGCTCTACCAGGCCAGAAAATGGCTTTGAGAGGTCGCGGCCTCCAGGCTTTTGATTACACAGTTTATGGCGGTATTTATTCAATGATAACTGCTCTACTCCTGTCCTACCCGGTTTATCTGGTTATGGAGAAGGTTTACAGCTTTTTCCAGCCAGTGATGGAGTACTGCCTTCTCTTCATTGTCCTGTTTATCGTTTTCAAATCCGACAACTGGCTTAATTCAATGGTTGTGGCGATTTTAAGCGGTTTACTGGGTTTATTATCTTTCTCATCACCGGTTAACCAGCAATATGTTTTGACACCGATCTTTGCAGGACTGTTCGCTTTTCCATCTATCTTCAACGCGTTGAAAGAAGGAACCGAGATACCTGATCAGGCTGCCCTACCGCTTTCCGGCAAGGTTTACTGGTCGGGTGGTTTAACCGGGTTTCTGGCTTCACTTCCAATAACAGTGTTCCCGGGGCTAAGCAACTCGATTTCAACCACTTTTCTGATGCCTCTGATGGAGAGGAAGGAGAGCTTTCTATCGGCGACTGGTGCGGTGAACACTTCCGATATTTTCCTGTCGTTTCTGGCTTTAATGGCGATGGAGAGGGCCCGTTCCGGAGCTTCTGTAGCTCTTCAGACAACCGGTAACAGCGGTATGGTTCTGTTTGTTCTCGGAGCATCCATTTTTGCAGCTTCGATATCTGCACCTCTATCGCTTTTCACTGCTCGCAGATTTCTTGGTTCCCGTCTAATGGATAACCAGAGAATCCTTTCGTACGGTGTGATGGGTATTCTCCTTGCCTCAGTACTCTATTTGACGGCTGCTTTTGGATTCCTGATTTTCCTTACCGCATCTTTTATCGGTTTTCTGGCCTCTATAACTGATGAAAGACATGCCTGTATGATGGTTCTGCTTTTTCCTGCACTTCAGTTCTTTGCCGGGTCCGGCATATTTATGTGAATTAAGTGAAAAAGTATTTTTATGAACGAGAGAAAAATCTTCCTGTTCCTTCTCGCAGCTATATTTGGATCTATAGCTTTCATGATGGCCGAGCCCTTTATCGGCTATATAATCGGTGCAGGGCTCCTTGCTTTTCTGCTTTATCCTCTGCATGAAAGACTAGCTCATTACATACCTGACAGGGTTTCAGGTTTTCTTGTAGTTGTGATAGGTATAACTGTGCTTATAGTGCCGTTTCTTTTCGCTGCTATGGCTGTTTTTGAGGATGCAAGAGATATTGTAAATGATGTTAACAGAACGGAGTTTATTGACACAGGGGAGATAGAGCAGAAGGTATTTGATCTGACAGGAAGGGAGATAGACGTTGAACAGAATGTCAACGAGCTCTTCCAGAGGTTCACCGCGATTTCTCTCGGAGGTTTCTCAGAGTTTGTCAGGTTCTTCACGCATTTCACTATTGGAGTGACTATCATGATGTTCCTGATGTATTATCTGATAGTGGACGGCAAGGAGTTTGTGGACTGGGTGAAGGCCATCATACCATTACCAGGGGATATACAGGAATCTCTTTTCGATGATATAGAGATGACATCATGGGCGGTTATCAAAGGACATGTCATGGTTGCAATCATACAGGGACTGGTCGCAGGCCTCGGTTTATTCCTTACAGGAGTTCCTAACTACTTCTTCTGGACCTTCGTCATGATACTACTTGGGTTTATACCTATTTTCGGAACATTCCTGATCTGGGGTCCGGCCGCTATCTACCTTTTCGTTACCGGGGATATTTCCTCTGCCGTATTCCTGGCGATTTACGGAACGATTATTGTAAGCCTGACTGATAATATAATCCGGCCATTTGCAGTTGACCGTGGATCAAATTTACATCCTGCAGTGATTTTAATCGGAGTAATTGGCGGTGTTTACATTTTCGGCGCTGTAGGATTGTTTATAGGCCCAATAATGCTGGGAATATTCAAATCGGTGCTTCTGGTGTTCAAAAATAACTACGAAGATTTATAAATAGTTCTCGGTTATGAGTAATATATGGCAGACATAGCTAATGCAGCAATACTTGCATCGATTGTAGTTGGAATGGTGTCAATTCCAGCCGCTTCAGGCAGTATTAGCGCAGATAACGCGGTACCTGAACCTGTAGACAATATATCATCTACGCAAGACGTACCGAAACAAGAGTCGACTGAACTCGGGACTGATTCGTTTACTCGGGTGGTGGAGACAGCTTTCTCCGAGATCCGGACAGAAGTAAGCTCCGGGGAAGTAGAAGGCGAGTACGAAACGCCGCAGTCCAGACTCGAACTGGACAAGAAGCCTGGAAGAATAGAGTGGACGATGAAATCTCCACAGGGAACACTGACAGTAATCCAGGAATCTGACAGAGTAGTCGAGAGAACAGAAACTCCTCATGGGACGCTTGAGAAAATCCGGGAAGGCGGAGCAGTCAGAACCAGCTTCGAAGGCTCCGACAGAGAAAAAGTCGAGAAACGAGCCCAGGAACTCAGAGACCTCATGGAACAGAAGAAACAGAAGTACCAGTCAAAGACGGACAGGATGAGGCTTGAACAGTACAGGAAGAACCTTGGGCTCGATGTCGCACCGGAAACACCTGAAAAAGCAATCATAGAGAACTCAATGGATCAGAAAATCAATCTCCAGGGATGGAAGCTGGCTAACAACAACCCGGACTACTACGAGCTGAACTCAACGCTTGAAGAAGGACAGAAACTCCACGTCTACAGCGCGGAGAAAGATGAAATCAACGTCACGGAGAACAACTCCGACAGGTACGTCTACGGATCAGGACTGACCTGGGAGGATGGAAGCGACACCGCAAAACTATTTGATTCAGAAGGGAACGAGATAGATAGGCGCTCTTACAGCAACTAGAGCTTCTCTATCTCACCCTTCAGTTTATATTTTTCTCCTGTGAATAGACGTTTCATAGTAAGGTTTTCGCCTTCACTAACTACCACTATATTTTTCAGAACTGATGGGATACTATTTGAACCGCTTATTTTCTTTACTTCATACTTCAGACCTATAATACCTGCAAGGAAGATGTAAAGGTAAGAAATGAGCATAAAAGATGTGGAGTTATATCCTAACTGCTTTACAATAAAGTAAGCGATTCCATATGCAGTTAATCCAAGTATAAGCGGTATTTTAATTCTCCGTATCATAGATTTTTTTTGGGAAAACTGAATTAAAAAGAAACTGCAGCTTAAGAATAGGTATGAAAGGAGTATACATGGTTTTCTTCTCGCTCAGCGAAAATATCCGGATCCAAATCGGAGCTCTTGGAGAAATCGATTTTGAACCAGGTACATACGTTTACGCTGGTTCGGGTAGGAACTCAGTTGAGAAGAGAGTAGAAAGACATTTCTCCACCGATGTGAATAATTTCTGGCACATCGACTACTTCAGCGAGAAAGCAGCTTCTGCAGATTACTTCATCCTGCCAGAGAAATCGGATTATGAGTGCTTTATGGCCGAGAAACTTAGTGAATGGTGTAATCCGGTTGAAGGTTTCGGATCATCCGACTGCGGCTGTAACTCACATCTCTTCAGGCTGGAGCCGGAAAGTTTTTGACTTTCTCAGATCAATTTTATGTATATGGTTTACTACCAGTGTCCTGACTGCGGCTACCGGCAGAGATCTGAGGCTCAGAAAAGGGTTAAGTGTCATAAATGCGGTAGGAGTTATCTGAAGAGGGACGCAAAAAAGGTTGAAGACAACTCTGATAGAGTTGATGAGGAGAAAGGTACGGGGTTCTTCAAGTACTCGAAGAAAGAGGAGTAATTCGATTATTATATCTTGGCGGGGATTCTTCTATTTATGAATACATACGAGTTCAAATCCGCTGATATTGACCTTGAACTGACCCTGACTTGCGGCCAGACGTTTTGCTGGAACAGGTTTGACGGAGATCTCTACGGTAACGAAGATCAGAAATCTTCTGAAGTCGCCGACCCCCGGGACTCGACAACGGATGGAGACCGGTTCTATACTTTCAGGAAAGGAAAACCGCTAATCGCTGAGGAAAAAGAAGACCACATTGCAGTAGATACTGAGCTTCCAAGGAAAGAGGTTGAAGAAGCACTGGATCTAGATACCGATCTAGAAAAAGTATTCTCGAATTTCCCGGAGAGCGAAGCGCTGCACGTAGCCAAGGAAAATCTCTGGGGTCTGAGAGTGATCAATGACGAGTTCTTCCCGTGTCTGATAAGCTATCTCTGCTCCCCACAGATGAGGATACCGCGGATAAAACAGATGCACGACGATATAGCCCGGGAGTTCGGGGAAGAAGTTGAGGTCGAGGGAAAAACTGTCTACCGGTTCCCGGAACCGGAGGAACTGGCGGAAGCATCTGAGGATGAGCTCAGAGAGCTAGGTGTTGGCTACAGAGCAGAGTACATCGCAAAGTCAACAGAAATGATACAGGAAGGACAGTACAGCCATGATGAAATCTCAAATCTTGGATATTCTGACGCCAAACAACACATTAAGCAGCTCCACGGTGTCGGTGACAAGGTCGCCGACTGTGTCTTGCTTTTCTCGAAAGGTTTCCATGAAGCATATCCTATAGATACCTGGGCCCAGAAATGCATAAAGTCTCACTACCCAAAGTTACATCACGATAAATATGAGAAAACCTCGAAGAATGTGCGGAACCATTTCGGGGAGAAAGCGGGTTATGCACAGGAATATCTTTTCCACGCAGCCAGGAAAAATATAATAGAGGTAGACAACTGAAGCTTAGGTGAAAAGAAAAAATGATGGAAGAACAGCGGAAAGTTGAAGAATTCGTGGAGAAACACGGTATGGAGGCGACATCAGCATTCCGGATACTGGATCTGGTAGCCGAAGTAGGAGAGATTGCATCTGACGCAGCGAAATCAGCTGACTACGGCTTAGATGAGAAGAACCTCGAAGTCAAGAAAGACGAGCTGGGCGACGCATTCTTCTCCCTTCTCTCAGTAGCCAACGACCTTGATATCGACCTAGAGGAGGCCCTGGATGAGTCTCTGGAAAAATACGAGTCAAGGATCAGCGACAAAGGTGATCCGGGATCGAAGTAAAACTGGTTAGAGACGACCTGGAATCCGAGGAAGAGAAACAGATTAACATGGAGGAAGGAGCTACTGTGAAGGAGCTGCTTGAAAGCCAGGATATCGAGAGACAGGAGGTTCTAGTCTCCAAGAATGGAACAATCGTCACTGACAACCATGAGATAGAGAACGGCGACGAGATAAAGGTCATGGATGTCATCGCTGGCGGTTGATTTTTTATTCTAACGACCTAATTAGTAAACAATGGAGTTCCTAAATCTGGAGGACAAAAATGAAGAGGAGATCGTCTTTGATGTTTTCGATCTCAACAGCCTCCAGAAATCTCTTTTCCAGGAGATGAGAACTGCCAAACTTACCGTGAAAGAGCTCGCCTCCGAAGTAGATAGAAACCGGTCAACAGTTCAGAGAGCTCTCCAGGATATGCTTGACAAGGATCTAATCGTCAGGGAAGGAAAAACGGACAAGACGGTTTACTATGTTTACACCACGCTACCTATGGAGGAGCTTTGCGAGGTTACCAGGGATACATTAGAGGAGTGGCATGAGAAAGTTGACGAAAAACTCTCCTAGAACTCCCAGAAAAGGTATCCGAAGTAAGTCACAGTTACCAGATGGCTGAAAACCGACGCAACCGGAGTTAGATTTGTCCCGGTTAAAAGTGTTAGAAGCCCGATTACAACTATACCAGATACGAGTTCTCCGGAAAAATCTTCGACAAAGTTCTTGAAGTTCTCAACGTAGTTACTCTCTTTCGAAGCTGCGTAAATCACGCCGATAAACAGGAAGTACTTGACTGCGATGGTTGAGACCATCCATGAGTTCTCCACAAGGCTGTAGGCAAATGAGGAAAGAAGCTGTATTACCATCTTCTCCTATTCTTCTACATCGTCGGTCTTGAAGTCCTTGATAACGATAATATCGTCGACTGATTCAACCATCCTGTAAGGGATAACAACGTTTCTGGTTCCACCGACTTTCTGTGCAAGGTAGGAACCTTTCTCAGCTCCGACGACCACTGAACGAACACCGAACTTGCTTAGATTAACTTCGATGTCCTTCATTTTACCGCAGTAAGAACCTTTTCTGGTGAATACGTCTTTGCCTTTAATGTCGGAGTAATCAAGGATGTTATCAGCCATTTATTTACCACTCTACAGCCCAAAATTCCGTCTAGAAATTTATATAACCTTTCCAACTTCAGTCCTTCAAAAATCAGTACCGGGCAATTTAAACAATTAACCTGCCAGAAAAACAATGTAGGTCAAGTCGGGGTCGCATAGTCTGGTTCATTGCGATGGCTTGCTAAGCCATTGGGGGTCTTTGGCTCCCACGTGGGTTCAAATCCCACCCCTGACGCTACTTGTTTAGTGCAACGTCTTCTTGTAGAACGGTTTAAAAAAGGATTCGAGGTTGACCGAAATATGGGAGACGTGCACAAACGCCAAGAACGACTTGAAGCTACTACAAAGAAGCTGAAAAAATCTGAATTATCGAAAAGGAACACAGAGCTGGTTCTACAGCTGAAGAATCATCTGTTGGCACAGAATCTTTCTATAGACGCAACCTGCAGATATCTTACCAGCTTCAACACCCTTGCACCCCATATAGATTTCCCTCTTGACGAACCTGACGAGGAAAAACTGAAAGCGTTGGTAGGAAAAATTAATCAGTCAGCCATTAATGACAAAGATTACTCTGTTTGGACCTTAGCGGAGTTTAAGAAAGCTCTGAAGAAATTCTACAAATATCATACAGAAGAAGATAATCCAGATATAGTAGATTTTATGACGGTGAATGTGAAGAAGAGCGAGAAACCCAAAACCGATCCTGATGAATTACCGACGCCTAGTGATGTCAAGAAACTGGTCCAAACTGCGTCCAACAAGCGGGATGAGACACTAATATTTCTTACCTGGGATACAGGAGGACGGATCGGAGAAATCCTCAATGTGAAGTGGAAGGATATCAAATTCCGCGAAGATTTAACGCAGGTAAAATTCCGAGAATCGAAAACAGGGGAGAGGCAGGTTCCGATACGTGAATCAGTAGAAACGCTGCGAGAGTGGAGAGAAAGACATCCTCAGTCTTCAGATCCTGAAAGCTATGTTTTCACCAAGCTCCGCAGAACTAATGGCGGAAAACAATTTAGCGAAGAACAAATGACTTATAGCTCCGCCAACTCTCGTTTTCGCAGGATATCAGAACAGGCAGGAGTAAACTGTAAGACCAATCCCCACGCCTTCAGAAAAGGCCGTGCAACGAATCTTGCATCTCAAGGAATGAATCAGGCACAGCTATGTGAGTATTTTGGCTGGGTTCAAGGCAGCGATCAAGCAGCGACGTACATCCGAATGGCTGAGAAAGACCTGGATAAAGCAGTCCGTCAGATACACGGGTTGGAACCTGAAGAAGAGGAAGAAGAGAACCTTCGTCCAAAGAAGTGCGCGAGCTGCGAAACTGTGAATGCAGGCCATATAGATTACTGTAAGAACTGCAACGAGTTAATTTCATCAGATGTCAGACTAGTGGAAAAGCACAAGGAGAATCAAGTTGTCGGCGAGGTCAAGGACGAATTGGTCGAAGAATTGTTCGACAGAGCTGGTTTCTCAGAGGAGGAACGTGACAAGCTAATGGAGAAAAAGATGGAAGAAAAAATGGACGAGATGGAGTTCTTCAGCTGATCCTCTGACATCAGCTTCGTTTCAATAAGTCATACTTTATTTGAAATTTTATGGGTTCTAAGGCCCTATAGATACTAATGAAAACACTTAAAACTTTGGAAAACTAAACGTTATATATGGACGATTCCGACGACCCAAAACTATACTTCGGAAATCTTAAACCCAAAGAGGAGAGAATGAGTGAAGGCTATAATCTCCAGGAAGCTCAGTCATTCGAGATTTCCAATCGACAGTTCTCGGTAGGATTCCAACTTGACTGGAACGGCAAGGATAGGACTCCGGAGAACGCCATGGAGCTGTATGAGGAACAGAATCTTGAGTATGAAAAGAAGCCTCTCCACCACCTCATTGAAGATGTAAACGCCGGCGACCTGATACTCGTAGCTCCTTATGGTAAGAAAAGCAATCTCCGTTACATAGGACGCTTCACCAACGACCCTTGGCAGTACGGGACTGAAGAACACGAAAAGATGGACGTAGTTAACTACCGTAGAGTGGAGGAATGGGTTGCAGTAGACAGGAATGAGCTCCCTACCCAGCTTTACGATTATTCTGCCCAGCAGGTGCTTGTTAACTGCCGTGCGGCATCGAAAGAAGATATAGAAGAATTGGGCCGACTCTACAGAGAAAAAAGAGTAGAACAACAGGCGAAAGGACGTTATCAGGAAGAAGCTAGGGGAGAACTCTATCTTGGAGAAGTAAAAGTAGCTGATATCTCTAAAATGTACTTTACCCGTCAGAAACATACTATAGAAGTGTTCGAGGGAGAACCCGGTAATGTGGTCAAGACATTAAGACCTGTCCGCGGAGCCATAATAGAAGCAGTGCCTACAGAACATGGGCTTGACACCTTTGGAGAAGGAATAATCAGACACACTATAGTTTCCGGTATGGATTCAGGAAGACTGAAAATCTATAGAGAAGACGGTTCAGAGCTTGAACTTCCAGGTGTCCGGTTTAAGGAATCTATAGATTTCAAGGACGCTGATAGCCTAACAGAAACCCTGAAAGGAAGACAATTCATGTGTCTCTCATCGGTGGAAGAAAATGAGTGAAGATGAAAACCGAAAGAGTTTCCGTATGGACTTTGTAACGGAGCTTGTTGAAGTTAATGATGAAGATGGCACGTTCAAGATGCTCGCCATACCGGATCCGGAAAGGTATGAGGAAAGAACTATAGATGGAGAGGAAGGTTACTGGGATACCTTCGAAGAGTTCTTCATCCCTAAAGAGGAGATGCAGAGAGCAGCAAAAAGGAGTGCCGATGATTTACCTTTCTATTATACACCAAGAAAAATTGATAATATCAATGACCATATCGATTCCAGACGTGAAGATATTCGAAATACAATGTCCAGCGGTCTTCCAGAACATGAATTTGAGGACGCTTCCGAGCAGAAACTGGAGGAACTTGCAGAGGAGAACGATACTAGGTTCATAATTCTGGTTATCGATATCGAAGGTTCTACAGAGCTAAGTCAGAGACTTGATTCCGATGAGAATACTAAGATCATACAATTATTCCAGCAGGAGATGTCAATACTCGTAGATGTTTTCCAGGGCTACGTCCTGAAATATGGTGGTGACGGCTTAATAGCATATTTCCCTGACCCTGACTATATAGGTATGCATGACAACGCCATCGACTGCGCTACCTCCATGATAAAGACAGTGCAGCAAGGAATTAATCCGGTTTTAGAGGAGAGTGACCTTCCTTCTCTGGATGTCAGGATTGGTATGGACTCTGGAGAAGCGGATATAGTATCGATGGGTGCGGAGGGAGTGAAAAGACATCGGGACCTTATAGGGAGGACAATTAATGTAGCTGCTAAGATAGAAGGAAGGGCGGACACCAATACAATCTATCTAGGAGAAGAGACTGAGAGAAACCTGCACACAATGTGGAGAAAGAATACCGAGGAGGTAGACGTCGACTGGGATTATGAGGACGTAGATGGAAGCGATTATAGGCTCTATAAATTTCCTGCGACCTGACAATTCATGGTTTGAACGAACCTCAATTGGAAGATTTTTCCCCACTGGTTCTGGGTCTTAGAGGAGGAACGTGACAAGCTAATGGAGAAAAAAGAAAAAGAAAGGAAAAGCAGGATTTTTGGAGAGGATCCTACTCCTCTCCGATGTTGTAAGCTGCCTCGTGAATACCGAACCGGTTAGCCATATTACGCCAACCTAGCCCTTCGTAGTTGCTCTGCCGAGCCATCTCGTCAGATTGCTGGATTTTTCTGATTACTTCGCCGGCAGTATTCAGACATTCTAGAGAGTCCTCTTGGAATGCTGATTCGACTGCATCTCTGATTGAACTGATTTCTGAATTGCAGCCAAATGCTTCCGCTAGAAGATCTCTTTTATCTGAATTTGTTTCAGCTTCATCAAGCAGCAGTTTCACATCTTTGAACATTTCCTCGTATTCCTCTGAGGAGATATTCGCTGGAGAGAAGTACGTCTTATCTGTTCTCTCATGCACGAACAGAGTCCCAGATCCTCGAGGAGGATGCTTTTCTAGAAGCTTGATGCGTTCCACAGCGTTGTTGATGGCGGCACTGGTTGCGCCTTCTACGTTTTCCTTAATTTTTGTGGTCCTAACTAAGCCGTCCCTTTTATCAACGTAGAGCGCAATATCCACCATAGGCTCAACAGTCTGTAGACGTGAAGAACATTTCTCATTGACGTGATCAATGAGGTCTTCACGAGGCGGGAGGTCATTATTTTCTGTCATTTTTCTCACCTCCAAGCCTCTCAAATGGCTCCGAGCCTGGAGATCTACCCTATAAACGTCTCCGGCTCTTTTGTTTCTCCTATCAGATTTTTCGGCGCATAACCGCCTTAAAATAAAGTATAATACGAAATCAAGGAAAAATGAGAATAAACTTTTAAATATCAGCTCGGACAATTCTATCCTAGCAATATAAACTTTGCTCGACTCTATATTCATTGCTAATCACCAGACCCTGAGGTTGGCTTGCTTGGCGGCAGCGACCTCGGGGTTTGTGTGTACACTCTTCTCTAGTATAAATCCTCTAATTTGTTTGTCATGGGTTTTCACAGTATAGTAGCCACTGCTCTTTTATATAGGTGGCGGGTTGTTAACGTGTTGAATATTAGTTGACGCGTTAAGTTGAGGTCGGTTAATGAATAAGATTAATAATGATTCACTAGTATACTGACGTATGGGGGCGAATTCAGGTGGGATCTGAATCATTGGTTGGAGTGTGGAAAGATAAAGATTCGAAAATGGAATTGAATGACGAGATCCTGACAATCTACTTCGGAGCATTAAACGAACCTAAAAACCTCTCAGAAATTGCGGAAGATCTGTATGGAGAGGAAAAGAAAGATTCTGTAAGAACTATATATTCTCGTAGTAAGGCACTTCAGCAGATGCTGGACCATGAATATCTAAGTGCCGAAAAAGATGGAAATTGGAAATATCAATCTAACAAAGATAAATTGCTTGAAGTAATTACACACCTTTTTAAATACGAAGATAAGAATCAAGAAGCTCTAAGAGTAGAAGCAGAAGATGAAGAAACTATAGAAAATATTTTTGGCCGTTCTGAAGTTTTGAGACTGTTTGAGAACGAAAGGTTACAGAAGGTTCTAGGTGAAAAAGTTTCTGATGCTGAAAAACAACTTTCAATGTACGTAAAAATTCTCTATATGTCTTTGGCAGGAGCAAGGATCGTAGTAGAAGATTTAGATTTTAAAGAAGGCCAGAATGTAAGAGTAAGAGAGGAAGGCTTGGAAAACCTTAAACAGATGACAAGACTCATTAATTTTGCTTCTCGGGAGTCGCCTCTACGCATAGGCCCTATTTTTCAGATAATAATAGAGGAGGTCCCCCAAATAGACCTAATGGATATCCCTAGAACTGAAAGCCCACAAATTAAAAGCTATGCTAGTATGGCTACGAAATTCATCGAGAATATGATGAACAAAGATATTGGTGATATGGTTGAGGCCCAGGAAAGCTCTTTAGGAGCTGCTTAAACTAATTAGTAGCTAAGACACACTATAGAAGCTATTAATATCATTAAAGCCAGATATCCTGAAGTTTAGCGTGTTTAATCGTTCAGAACTACATCTACTTGGCTTTTGGGTATTCTGCGGTCTTCGTTTGGCAGCCTCTTGAAGTCTATCTCTCCCTCATTGCACCAGTTTCTGACTGTTTTGTTTGTTACTCCTACTGATTCCGCGAATTTCCCGACACTCATCCATTTATCGGAGGTATTGGGTTCCTCTTGGTCTTTCAGATCCTGTATATCCTTCATTTTCTGTTTTTGGTATTTTTTCCAGGTTTCAGGTATTGCGTTTTCTGGGTCTCTCCATCCGATTTTATAGGTAGGATATTTAGGATATTTCAGCTTTCCGTATTTTCTTTTTTGGATTCTTTTGGTTTTGGTGGTGCCGTAGACCCATGCCCAGCCTTGTTTTACGCATCGGATCACTGATTTTGCTCGGTGTTTCCGTATAGGTTTGTCGAGTTCTGAGAGTTGTGGTAGGTTTAGGAAGATTATCAGGTTCATTTCCCGGCATTTTCGCAGGAACTGTATTGTTTTCTTGTTTTCTTTGGTTACTGCATTCCTGCTGTATAGTCCTTCGATGGCTTCGTCGAATATGATGGGTTTGAAGGGTTCTAGTTGTGATGCTTTTCGTCGGAATTCTTGGCTGGAGAATGCTACCTGTTTTTCTACATCAAAGTTGGGGTCTAGGTGTTTTGCCATCATTAGGGAGAGCGCTGATTTCCCGGTTCCTTCTTCTCCCGCCACTACAAATAGGAAATCCTTGTTGTTCTCCTTGATGTGCTCTTTCATACTGTTGAGGTTCTGCTTTATTATATAATCTGAAAAGATAGACCTCACCTTCCACGCGCAATATAATATATGGTAGGTTTCGAAGTCCAGTAAAAACCTGTAAGTTGCCGGAAATAGATAGTCATTTAGATGTATTCACCTTTCCGACTATGGCTTCTTTTTCGCCATCAACTTTTGAACTGTGGATCAGGTTTTCTTCTTGACCAGCTGTTCTTGTCACTGTATCGTTTTCAGGATTATACTCCAACCAACTCGCCTTCTGTATGTAGTCTAAAACTTCTTCCTCAGTGAAGTCAAAATTAGGATCGTTAACCGGATCAGAAACCACAAAAGGCACTGCTATCGGGTTTCCATAAGAAGTAGAACCCCAGACACGTTCACCTAAAGGACTTTCCGGCTTCTGAATAGATTCATTCTCGGATTTAATTTTTGGATTCTTATCCTCTGAAAGCTTTTTATCTACGCTGCCAAACGTGCAGGCTATTTCAGAGCCTTCTATTTCTATTTTAACGTATGTAGGTTCTTCGATTTTAGATTCTGTATTCTCCATATAGAGAGGGGTAGGAAGTGTAGGATCTATTTCGATACCGATATCTACACATACAGGAAGATCATCTTGAGAAAACCCTATTTTATCCAAGAGGTTATTTTGACTTACATCTAAGTCAGTATTACTGATATACTGTTTCGCCCATTCTCCGATCTCTTTACGGTTAAAGACGGATGCTAAAATATTATAGAGACCTTGCAGCGTTATTCCTTCGGTTTCCATTAATTCTTTCTTTATTAGATAATGGTTGTGAGGCTTCACATCTGAGTCCTTGTAGATCAATTCCATACGGTCAAGCTTCCTAAGGTACTCTCTAGCAGTTTGAGTGGATATACCCATCCACTTCGACAAGTCGTCACTAGTGAAACTAAGATCGTCAGAGAGTTCTACTCTGTCTTTATAGTCTGAGATATCGTTGTACTTCTTTTCAATTCGTTCAACCTGTCCTTTTATCTCTCTGAACGCATCCATTGCCGATTCGGTCCTACCTCGGATCATATTATTGATGAACTTTCTGTTGATTACTACTCCTCGAACCAGATCCTTCCATACAACGAATGTCTTCTCGCCGCTGTATACTTCCATTTTCGGACGCTGTCTGTGATAGAGATAGGCCGGCATCTCCGTAGCTATCTGCAAAGTCTTCGGATAATCTCGTTTAACGTTATCAGTATTATTTGGAACTTCCCTGCTCATATCACGTACAAACGGGTTCTGTAAATCGACCTCATCTCTAGAAAGTATATCCATCGCACACTGGATTATCTCTTCCAACTCCTTAATTTTTCCAGGGTTCACCACTTCTTCTGGAAATTCTCTTTTCCTGTTCTGGAAACTGCGAACCTTCTCATTCTGCTTTTTTGTCATCTCTGGACTGTAAGCCATCCCCCGGCTCATATCCTGTTCATCGATCACTCCTGGATTCACCGTAGTAGAAAGTACCACAGGCGATCCTTCCAGACGTAGCTCTACAGGCTTTAGTTCACCATTCCTCTCAATTACTAACTCCTTGCTGACCTCGCCTTCACTAACCAACTGGCGAAATATCTGAAAGATCTCGCGGTCCTCTTCTTTCTCAGGTATCTCGCCGAAGAACACTATCTTTCCGTCGAAGTAATCGGGTTCTTCATCTGCATGCCGGTAAAGCGCAGCTTTAGTCATATCGGTTACATCTTTGACTGCGTGATCCGGGAACAGGTTTAACACATTTTTCGCTATGTAACTCTTGCCCTCTCCCTGTTTCTGAACTCCGAATATCATTAACGGTTTTTCTGTGTCTTTCGATAGAAGCTGCAGAAATATCCCGAGCTTGTTGAGATCTTCTCCGGCAATACGATGATCCAGAACGGTTTTCACTTTTTTCAGGATATTACGATTCTCCAAAAGATCCTCGGCCTTTTCTATAGTATCTGTACCGTATCTTTCCTCTATTGTTTCTTTTTCGTCATATTCTTGGTTATCGATAATAAGGTCTGTGTGTAGCTCCAGCTGTTGGGTGAGCTCCTGAGCTATTTGAATCCGGAAATTGTTTTTATTAAACTCTACGCCGATTTCGGCGTCATTAAACTGGTTCACAAGCTTACTGGTTTTCTGTTGATTCTTCCAGAACTCACCTTTCATTTCTATCGCAGGAAAAACGGTTTTACCGTCTATATCTTCTACCTTGACCTCGTAGTTATTCTGATACTTATCGATAACCACCATCTTCTCTGTGTTACCTATTTTGAATTTATAGAAAGGTTCCTCATGAGGCATTCCATCGATATCTATTTCCACAGGTTCGAGTTCAACCTCAGCCGTCATTCGGTTTCACCTTTGGGCTTGAGCTGTATAGAGATTCCTCTACTGTGTGGATTGCATCTTTGATCTCTTGGCTCTCAGCGTGGTAGTGTAGGTGTTCAAGCACTTCCTTTACCACACTAAGGGGTATATCTCCGTTTCCCGGTTGAAGGTAGTGATCGAGTGCTTCTCGCAGTTTCCGGGAGGGAGCGCCGGTGTCCTGTAATGCTTCAAGCTGGTCTTGGAAGAGATAGAAAGTCCGATTTACTTTTTCTCGTTCCTCCTTCTCTTTCAGAAAATTTTTTGAGTCACGCTGAAGCCTGTACATTTCGAACATCTTTCTCTGGGCCGTTCTCTGCGGCCCTTTCTCTCAGATTTTCACGGAAGTATTCTCGTAGTTTTTCATCCACATTCATTGTTCAGGATTAATAAGACTATTAAAGTTTAAATAACCCTTTCTTGAGGCAGCTATATAGATTTGAAGCGCTAAAAAACATCTATAGTGGAAATAAAGAGTAATTAGTTAACTTGTTAATTAACTTGTTAATTATGAGAATCCCTATAGAATTTGAAATCTTTAGTTAAGAGGTCGAAAATAATGAGCGAAGCCTGAAATTGTTCCTAATCTTTTTCCAAGATAAGTTTGCCATCTTCACCAACTCTCCACTTCAGTTTATCTCCTTTTTTCCAGCCCTTGGCTCTCGCAATCTGGGCCGGGATTGTGATCATTTTCTGTCCGTTCTTCTGCTCCTGCAGTTTCATATCTCCGAGCAGATTAATAGAACTCTTTATACTTTCTACAAGAAGGCCTCAGTCAGCAAGGAGTTCTACATTCCGTTTCCTATTAATAATTTACTCTATAATCTATAGTTGAAAACACCGTTCCTACTGAGGACGTTGCACGTGAGTTAGTACGTCCACCCCTGACGCTACTTGTATTTGTCAAGACGCTTTTGATATCAGTATTTCTCTCTGCACATGGTAGGTTTCTCTTCTGATCATCGTAATGTAGCTTGTGGCTGCGTAAAGAATGAATATCAGCGATGTTCCAAGATAGGATGCGATCCGCTGTATGATCTGTGCCTGGTTGAAACCAAGGGTAGCCGCTATTGAGGTAATTATACTGGCGTAGAAAAGCAGTTTCAGAGAGCTCTGTATAACCTTCATATGGCGGTAATGGGAGAGAGCTCTGTGGTACCGTGCGAACTGTTGCTCATCAAGGTTCTCTCTAAGGTATTCCCTAACGTCCTTGTCGGCTTTCCCAAGAGGCGTAAGTTCGAAAAAATGTTTTCTAAGCTCCATCAGCATTTGAAGGGTTTGTGGCCGGTTGGTATAAAACTTTCAGTAAGGAGTTTACCCCTGTGAAACCGGATTCCAGTATAGTGGCGGTGTCAGCGGTATTTCTTGTCGTAGGCGCAGTAGCTGGCGGAGCTGTAACTTTTGACTACATGAACTCAGAGCTTGACAGATTAAATGATAGGGTCGACGATCTAGAGAGGAGCGCAAACATCGTTCAGCTCAACTATACTGACAATTCCGGGCTTTCTGAGCTTTTCAACTCGGTTGACCAGTCTGCAGTCTATATCCGTGCCTACGGCGCTGAAGGGTCACAGGGATCCGGTTTTGTCTACAGCGGCGACGGTTATATTGTTACGAATGCACATGTTGTTGAAGGAGCCGAAAGAGTAGAAGTCGGTTTCATAGACGGATCAACCAGAAGAGCCACGATTGTAGGGACTGATCCCTACACCGATCTGGCCGTCCTGAAAGTCAACAAGAGAGGTCTTGAACCCCTGGAATTAGGAGACTCCTCCGAGGTTCAAGTGGGGCAGAGAGCGGTTGCAATCGGAAATCCATTCGGTCTAAGAAGCTCTATGACCTCAGGAATAATCTCCCAGAAAGGCAGAAGCCTTAGAACTCAGGGCGGATTTTCAACGCCCAATGTACTACAGACGGATGCCGCCATAAACCCTGGTAACTCTGGAGGACCTCTCCTAAACGTTCAGGGCGAGGTTATCGGCGTTAACACCGCGATTGAATCAAGTACTGGCACTTTTTCCGGTGTAGGTTTTGCCATACCTTCAAACACTGTAAAGAATGTTGTACCGTCTCTTATCGATGATCAGAACCATCAGCATCCATGGCTTGGCGTATCAGGTGTCGATGTGAATCCGGAGATTGCGGACAGAATGGAGCTTGAAAACACCACAGGTTTCCTGGTGGTTGATGTAGTAGAGGATAGCCCGGCTGATCAAGCAGGTATCCAGGCAGGAAATGAGACCGAAAATATCAACGGCAACCCGATCAATCTCGGAGGAGATGTTATTATCGGGATAAACGGCGATAATGTTAGAGGTATAAACGATATTTTACTCTACCTTTCCCGAGAAACCGAGGTAGGACAGGAAGTAAACGTAACAGTCATACGGAACGAGGAGAAAATGAGCATACCGGTCACATTAGGCGCGAGATCCGACCGTTAATTAGGACTGTACCTCAGAAGCGCGGCTATTCCGCCAAGCTTCTCTAAACGCTGCCCGGCCTCATGATCGGTATGAATGATAACCGTCTCGCCCCCGTTTCTCTCAACTGTCTTTGAAAGTTCCGGGTTCTCACGGTTTTTCTCAGGTGTGATAAGTAGTTTTTCCACCGCTCCCTGCTCGGCGAGATCTTTTACAGGTTCTCCATAACTCGCTTTTCCGTCTTCCCTGATCTCCTCCAGTAACTCTTCAACCATCTGTGTTTCCTCTGAGATTCTGGAGTCTTCTACAACCTTCTTTAACCCTCCTCTCTTGATAGCTTCTCTTAGCCCTGTTTCACCAGTAACTGAAGTGTCCTGCATGAAAACTTTCGACTGGACTTCATCTGATAGAAGGTTCTTCACCTTGTTCTTCTCCATCCCAGGACCGGCTAGAACTATGTTATCTATATCTTCTGCGGATCTTTCAATTGCACTCTTAACTTTCTTGTAGAAATCCTCGCCCTCTTTCTGATCTGCATACATTTTACCAGGTATATTCTGCTCAACGCCTGACATATCCTTTATACCTGATTCTTCTACCATGTAGAAATCCGCCTTCCCTTTCTCTATCAGACAGAACAGAACCTGGTAAGACCGTTTTTCCTCGAACTCTTCAAGTTTGTTGAAATCCTCTTCGGTGAAATCTCGCCAGATATCGAACTCCATCTCCGGCTCGAGATTGAAGGTGTGGTAACCCAGTTCGATATCCTCATGACCTTCAGTTATCTCACCGGTAACTCTTAATCGGTTTTCCTGGTACTCGATTTTCTCGGCCTCAAGCGTCAACTTCAAAGTTTTCTTCTCTCTGCCTTCCAGTTTCGTCCTCTGAGTTAGCGCTCTGAGTTTGTCGCCTGGCTTGATGAAATCTTTCAGATGCCAGAGATCGTCTTCATTCTCTATTCTTATCTTGGCATATCCTTCAGTTCTATCCGTGTTTAACAGTTTCATAGAGCAGAAAGGTCGACCTACAAATAAAAACCTAGAAAACTCAGGTAAATGCATGGAGGAGAAGTTCGGCGTAGTAGTGGCGATAGGTATCGCAGTTTTCGGACTTGTATTCGTAGCTAACAGCGCTGATGGAGGTTTTCTAACCGGTGAATCTCAGGATACTGAAAGTGTATTTGTTGACAAGAGTTACGGAAAACTGGGTGAATCCAACCCGGACGACAGAGTAATCGAGTTCGGTGATTTTACAGTTGGAGAAGCTAGAGGCAATATCAGGGCTTACAGAAACGAGGAGGCGTCTATAAGTGACAGCCTCTTCGGCGGAGAAAATATAGTATTCCGTTACAACGCCACGCAGCCAAGAACAGGTAATGTTACTTTTGAGGTGCTCGGTAGAGAAGGTCAGGGAAGTGTTTACGTGGAAGTTAATGGTCAGAGGCTTTTCTCCGAACCGCTTATCGCTACGGGATCGCCGCGGGTTGAAGTACCGAGAAGCGCTCTGAAAACAGGTATAAACCGGTTCGAGATAGGAGTTGAGAGAGAATCGTTCTTCGGTTCTACAAATTATGCTCTAGAGGAGGTTGAAGCTAGAGTTAATGATAGAAAGTTCCACGACTACGAAGATAACTTCCAGATCTACAGTTACGAGCTTGAAGACTATGTCGAGAGTCCGCTAACGTTTACTATAACCGATTCGATCAAGACATCGCCTCTTGAAATAACCATTAATGACCAGACGGTTTACTCGAAAGATCAGGTCCGATCACAGGAGGAAGTGGAGATCACTCCGCGTAACGCAAATCTTGATCCTGGCTCAAACCAGATCACTTTCTCGACAGATCGGCCTTCGGAATACAACATAGAGAACGCCCAGATGACAATGAGGTACATAGGAAATGTTGAGAGACAGAACATAGAGTTTGATTTCGAGCTGAACGATGACCAGTTGGATCTGGCGAATCAGGAGGACACTTCGGAGTACATCAGTTTCGAATACCAGAATCTTCTTCCGTCCCCTAGGCCAGTGAATATCCGTCTTAACGATTACAGTGAGACAATGAATCCTGAGAACGGGGAAAACACTATTGAACTGGAAGAAGATGTTATACAGGGGGAAAACACGTTCTCGTTCAGAAGCAACGGGACGTATCAGCTGGATAATTTGAGGGTTTACACAGAAGGTGAAGAATAGTGGATACAGGGAAGTTAATAGGCCTCCTAATTTTAATGATTCTAACAATTCCCATAGGCGGTTTTGTATGGGTTCCTATCCTTTTCCTTGGTTGGAAGTACGTTAAATTATGTATAAAGGTCGATTTGATAGTTATATACTTGGCAATCCGTGTACCAGTGTGGTTATTTATTCAATTACCCTTACATACACTTGGAGTTGTAACCTCTGAGATTGGGCATTTTTTTAGTGGTGGCTATAATAAGTTTAAGAGAAATAAAAAGCTGGCAGTCTCCGTACAGCTATTGAACGGCGCCATCTTTGCTTTTTTCCTTTTCCCCTTAAGCTCTATGCAACCTCTCAATCCTAGTTTCTGGATTGGAACTGTATTCAGCTTAGGTTTGATTGTGCTGGGTTCAGGAGTTCTAACATTGTTAATTTTGGCTATAAAGTCTGCATTGGGCGGAAGCATAGCACAACGAGAAATGCCGGATACCGGTGGAGAGCTAACATCTATGGCCGAAGGCGCTGTAGGGGCTGCGGGTACGGCTAAGGAAACAGCTGAGAAGGCTCGCGGAGTATATAATGAGATACAAGTTAATACAGAAGGAGCTGCCTCCACCGCCTCTGAAGAAGGCCTCTTGTCAGCTGACATGGAGGCCGTAATAGGTGAGTTAGCTGAGGTTTTCGGAATGGATGCTGCAGGCGCAGAAGCAGCTGGCGCAGCCGCTGGTGAAGCTGCAGCAGTCGCTTCCAACCCGGCCGGTTGGGCTGCAATAGCAATTGTCGTTGCAGCGGCGGTGGTGTTTGTACTGCAGCTTATTTTAGTACTCGGTTTCTTTATCTTCTATTTACAATTATTAGCTCCTGTAGTTCTTGGACCTGTAACGGCCGCCCTAGGTTTAGGTTCTGACTATGGTAACTATGTCGGTGGAGAAGTAGCTGACCGCTATGTCGCTGGTATTCAGATAAACATGGAGCAGTACATGGATCCTGTTATAGAGGCTCGGCAGCGTGTTTACTGTCTTTTGGAGGGTCCTGCCTGCTTGAGGGCCTGGAGGCTTAACAATACTAGGAATCCCGGCTCGGAATCTGTAGGCGAACAGTATCTATTAGATATTGACAGACTGGAGGTAGGGTCTGGCAACCGGCTGGATATAGCCTACAAAAACAGGGATTACGAAATCCCGGTATCATTTGGATTATCCAACTCCAGAAACGGCCTTAAAGGGATTAATGCATATAACGTCAGCTACAGAATAAGGGTTATAGACTTCGATAGAGGCCGTAACGATCCGTTCTGTGATACTAACTGGAAGCCTATAGATGGATATAATATTAGCAGTCGTGATGGAAAGTTCTCGGGGAACGATCTCTATCCTGGAACTGCAGCGACTACAGGATTCCTCACAATTAATGACTTCACGCTTGAGGACTGCGGTATGCTTCAGCCGGGCGCTGGACAGACGAGAACAGTTATACTGGATGTGAAGTATGACTATTTCTCCCAGGCCACGCTTTACTTTGATGCTATGGCACAGGAAACCCTGATATCAAACCCTGATATTGAGAAGAGCTGGAAGGAGTCCGAGACCGCTGACACACCGGTTAAATCAGCTCTAAATGTTAACTCGCCGGTTGTTTACAACCAGGACACCCTCCAGACTGGAAGTGAAGATACAGCAGCGCAGCCGTTCTCTATGAGAGCAAGTCTTTACACTGAAGAGAGCAACGTAGAGTATCAGATAAAGGAGCTGAGAGTTCGGAAATCCTCTGCAGTCGAAAAGGTCGAAAACGCACAGAACTGCCGACTTAATCAGTCCGATAGGGAGAACATTCTGAAGCCTAGCGGTGAATCTTCGAATATATTGAAAGATCATGGCGGAGGAGCCAGATGGTTTGACTCAACTAACAACCCGCCCTTCTTTGGATGTACCATGCAGCTCAGTAATCCTGCCGAAATCAGTCCTGAAGGGGAGACTTTGACGATGGGCGTAGAGTCAAACTATACTGTAAAGCTTAATGAGCCACTGGAAAGGTTCAGAGTTCTTAATACCCGCTGTGCTAACGCAGGCATTAACTGCCCTCTACTGGTTACAGAGAGTTTCGCCAACAATCAGGAAGACTCTGATAACTGGAAATACACGTGTGACGGACCTGATGCAGGCAGATCTGGGGAAACAGCAGGATGCAGCGTTGTTAAAGGGGACGGCGACTGGTCGCGGATACAGCAAAACATGCTTACAGGAGACGATATGTTGGACTCCCGGCTGGCTAGGGGAGAGATTGCCGTAGATCCCGAGGCTTTTGACTATATTGATTTAGACACCGGAGAGTTTGATTACTCGGAGGGCGAATCAGCTATTGGTTTAACCGAGTCAGAAAAGAAAAGACTTCAGAATAGTGCTGTAGAGGGAGATTCAAAGGGGGTTGCAGTTGTCTCTGTCCAAACAGGAGATAGCCGTGACGTTGAGATACAGGAACTTGAGTATATTGTATGCAACAACCGCGCCAATGTAGAAGATTATAGAGATTACTTCATAAACAACTTAATGTCTGCTGGTGACAAGCTCATCAGTTTCAGCCCTGTTGCGCTGGACTGCAATCAAAATCTTGAAGGGTCGGATTACGCACAGGCCGCAGCCGATAGTAGCACGGCATCATTATCCTTCGGACCGTTTGCCTACTTGACAGAGATTGCGGTTAGAGGGACTTATTCGAAGATATCAGATACATTTGAAGAGGAACAGTCACAGTGCAGCACTTTCAGACTTTACGACCCCTCCACTGAAAGCCTGAGATGTATGCCCGACTAGGAAAGGGTGATGAACGAAAGAATGTTTCTCGTCCCTATAGCAAATCCTAGAACCGAGATCAGGAATAGATAATACATTTTCTCGTCCCCATCTACATTCTGAATTATGTAATAGACAGCAGGCACAATGATTATTGTTTTCATCAGAAACATCCCTCCCAGCGACCCAAAAATATCTATGAAAAGACGTGCTAGAACATGTTTTTCCGCTGTCCCAGGGAACATCAGTGCTACACCTGTAATCGCAGCATCAAAGTAATGTGAGAAGATCGGTATGTAGAACTCCGGCTCCAGAAGTTCGGGCTTGAAAAGTTTGAGCAGGCTATAACCGGCTACAGCTGTTACACCTAACACTGCTACTATAGCTGTGAAACCTGTGAAATTGTTTATAGAGTAGAAGCTGAGTGAGCCAAGGAGCAGAAAAATTCCTATTCCGGAGAGTATTCTGTGGTAAGATTTTTCTGTTCTGCTGGAAATTTTCCGGGATAAAACTATAGATCCAACTACCAGCCCAAACATCAGGAAATAGATAAACGGCGTTTCCAATAGTATAGTTTCCAAAGCGTTGATATCTTTTAGAGACCGGATTGACCCACCCAGAAATACAAAGGGAGCGACCCCGATGAAGAACTCTCTGTTGAGATCGATATTCAGTTTCTTGATTGTTGGATAACCGATGTAGGCGGCTGCGAGGGCGAACACAGCTGAGTAGACAGCGGTGTTAAACGGGTTGTAGAAAACTGTTTCGTCGACTATCGGCAGCCAGAACTTCTGCAGTAAAAAGCTTTTAACCCCGCTAAACAAACTCATTATTGTATGGAAAGGGATACCACGGTTTTAACTCTGTTGTTCCTTGCTGTAGTCGCATCCGGATGTCTTCACGCTTCTGGGGAGGAGACAACGGTCACTGAGGGACCGGAGTCAGTCACCATACAGAGCCTAGAGGTTAACCCAACAGAGATATACGAGGGACAGAATGTAAGAGCTTCTTTAACTGCTTATAATTCAGGTAACTTGCCAGCTGAAGTCCTTGTAGGCGAGAACGGGACCCGAATGCTTACTGATTACTGTCCGGATATATTCAATAATAACCATCAGAGGTTTTCTGCATCAACCTCGACAACTACTGAAACCCGTCAGGATAAAGGAGCCAAATATTCGCTTGAACCTGGAGAGAAAATAGACATCAGGTGGCTGCTTGAACAGGAAGGTAATGTACCTCTAATAGGCAAGAGATGCAGGTTATCGTTCTCCGTCCCGTTTAACTACAGTGTTGAGGCCTATAGGCAGGTTCAAATAAAGCAGGATAGAAATACTCAGGGGTCACCCCAGCTGAACTCAGAGTCTTCGAGCGGACCACTGGTTATGTCTCTTGACACCCTCGCTGGAGCTACTGGCCGTCCAGGAACTTATATCGCGGCGGAAGATGGAGATAACAGGATCCAGTTGCTGATCCAGCTGGTTAATGAGGAACCACAGGAGGAGTACCGAAAAGGTCTAGTAGAGATTCAGGAGGATTCATTTTACATCCAGGCTTCCGAGCCATTGAATCTTGATGAAAGAGTGGAGAACGGCGAATGGACTTCTGAAGGTTACAGTGGTACAAGGTGTGAAATGCCTGACGCAGATTTCCGAATGTACCAGGGGAGAAGCGTGACGATACAGTGCAATATCCCTGTTCCGGAAGATTTCGATCAGCCAAGCGTACTTTCGGAGATAACTGCAGGGGTTGATTACACATACATCAAAAATGCAGGTGAAAGAACAGTACAGGTGGATACACGTGGATAAAAAGTTTATCGCTCTGGGGCTGGTGGTGGTTGCGTCCGGATGTATGCATACATCTTCACAGATAACCCCGCCGGCTCAAGGCCCAGGATCTTCTGGACAGGGTTTGCAGATATCTACTTTCGATATATCAGATAAGGCTCTTAGCCCGGGCCAGCAAGGATTAATAACGCTGAGCCTGGAAAATTATCAGGATCAAAGCATCCAGATAGATGATATCTCGCTCTACAACACTGGAGTTCTAGAGGTGGAAAAACAGGGCTGTACACCGTCTTCCTCAGAGATAGATGGCGCCAGAGAAGACTATATACCTACAGTTGAGTGCAGCTGGCGGATTACAGCTCCCGAGGAGGAGTTTGAAAACTTCGATTCGAAGACTATACCTGTTAAACTTAACCTCGCCTACAACTCCTATATCTCGAATTCGAAACAGCCTGTAAAAATCCATTTCAAACCGCTTGACGAAATAGAGCAAACCAATAATGTTGAAGAGAGCTTCTCTAACGGCGAAGTGCAGATGGATATAAGTACAGAGAGCCCTGTACAGTTTGAGGGAGCTCCCGTGACAATTACGGTAAGAGGCGCAGGTAACGGGCGAGTTGATTCAAACTATACTTTCGAATACTTCCCTGAGGATGTTTTCGCCAGCTGCCCTTCAGAGAAAGAGCCGCTAGTGGAACAGGAAGCCGAATTTTCCTGCAGTATAGACCCTCAGGCGGAGAATTCTCAGACAAGGAACCTAGTGATTTCCACATCTTATAAATACGTCAAAGCGCCAACACTTGATGTAGAGGTTGTTAACCGCTAATGATCGAGAATAAGAATATTTTAGCAGTACTATCACTTGTCGTAATAGCTTCAGGGTGTGCGCACACAGCAAGCACCAGTACAAACCAGGCTACATCTTCTAGCGTTTCGATAAATAATTTTTCGGCTTTTCCAACAGATGTTTACAACAACCAGAATGTCAGACTGGAGCTAACACTTCAGAACAACGGTGAAGCAACCGCTCAAAATGTGGAGGCAAGACTGTTTAATGTTCCTTTCTCAGGGGATAGTTCCTGGGATCTAAACGATGGGAGAACTGTCAGTTTCGGAACACTTGAACCGGCTGATCCGGAGGCAAATCTCCCGGCCAGAGAAACAACCGAGTTCTGGAGCCTTGAAGCTCCAAGCCTTGAGGACGGAGTCACAATTCCGTATCAGTTCATGACGGAGATATTCTATAATTACGAGACCCAGGGAACCACCAGCATAACTCTCATGGACCAGCAGCGGTTCAGAGAGCAGGGCAATCCTACAAGACCAACTCTTGATACTACCAGCGGCCCTGTTCAGATGGAGGTAAGAACCCGTTCACCTATCGTCTTCTACCCCGGCGATGGAAATGACAGGAAATCAGAAATGTGTGTTATAGTAAGGAATGAAGGCCAGGGAACACCTTTCTGGAGTGAAGATGCACAGGAAGGAAACTATGAGGAAATAGGTGAAGATCAGAGAAACAAGGTAAGACTCAGGGTTCAGGACCAGGGAAGAATTAGCTTCACAAACTCAGATACAGGTGACAACTCGAATACCGCAATAGTCAATATATTCGGAAACAGAGGTATCGGTTGCTTCGATATTCGAGTGGATGGATGGTCACAGGGTGTAGGCCCACAGGAAGAGGTACCTATAGTCATGACTCTGGACTACGGCTACTCAAAGGAAACATCAACTTCTGTAACGGTAACCGGAAGCGACAGGTTCGGAGAGGCCAGTTCCACAGATACTGAAAGTACAGACGATAGTTCTGGATCAACTAATTATGAATTCAGCGACTCGACACCTGACTCTGTCAGAGAGGACTACAATGCAGACGATTACTGTCCGAGGGCAGAAGAGGAGAGCCCCGAAAACTACGATGAGTTCTGTGTGGTAGAATGAAGAAACTGGTTGTTTCAGCAACGGCTCTGATACTTCTTTTTTCCTCGTCTTCTGCTCTGTTCATGTGGTCTGATTCAACTCCGGATGATGTCAGGAGCGATTTCAGCCCTACAGATTACTGCCAGTCCCAGGATATAAGCGAAGAAAATTTTGAGAGTTTCTGTGTAGAAGTGGGTTCAGATTGGAATAATGTAGTGCTGAGCGGTGATGGATTCGAGGGACTTGATAATATACTGACGTTGACCAGGAAAGCTCTGAACAATGATAGGGAAAGGGAAGATGGAGACTTAACATTTGCTGAGACAAATATGATACTTTCTCTAACCTCCTGTGAATCCTCAGGTGTTGAAACTGTCGGCGACTGTATTGAGGAAAGAGGATCTAGCTTTGGATTAAATCCTGATAAACTTCTGGAACCAGCCGAACTCCACGTAACCGAGGATTCCGGATCTGACTCCGGTTCTGATGATTCAGAAGAAGATACTTCTAATGGTGATGCAGATAACGAAGGAGATACAGGATCAGATAGTTCTGATTCTGACTCAGATGGATCTGAGAGCTCGGACAAGGAAATTATGGAGAGCTCCTCGAATCTTGGAGATCCTCATGGCGACTGGACGTATGAAGGAAGTGTGGAGCCAGACAGGTATGGTGTAAATGATGAAGGTAAGATGGTTCTGGAATATTCGGGGTGTGGAAAGGTTTACTATGAAAGCGAGTATGAAAGCGGTGCTGCCAAGGAGCTAGATGTCGATTTCCAGGCTGAGAACTGGGAGGGAATGGTTGGTGTATGGTACACTGATTCCAGCGGTAATCTAGATTTCAAAGGTAGAAATGTAGATAGTTCTGATCTTTCAAGTTCAGGCAGCTATAAGCAGGATGGTACTATAGAGGTTACGCAGGGAGCGGCCGGTCCTATCCAGATCGGGTTCTCGGCTGATATCAGTAAATGCAGTAATGTTGGTAACGCCAAGATGCTTGTTGAGGAGATTAAGTAAAGAGAAAAAAATTGAAGGGTTAGAAGAAGTAGAGGACGGCAGCTGTGATTGCTGCTCCTGCTACTACGGCTATTCCTGCTCTGCCTGCTTCTCCTTCAGGTACTGATACTCTGTCCATGAATCCTCCGGTAAGTGAGTTTCTCTCGCTTTCGATTGATTCCTCTACGTCCTGTCCGATGAGGAGCTGGACTGTCTTGCTTCTTGTGATGTCAGTTCCCTGTGCTTGGGCTGTGATCTTGACCTCTCCCTTCTTCTGGAATGGGACTCCTGCGTAGATGTAGGCTGTTTCTGTCTGTCCTGCTGCTACTGTTACTTCTTCAGGTCTGATTGAAACCCATTCAGGTCCTTCTTCCTTTGAGAGTTCGTAGGTGTTCTCTCTTGTTCCTGTGTTGTTGAGGTGGATCTTGTAGATTGCGCTTCTGTTTTCTCCTGCGCTTGCGACTTCAGGTACAACCTGCATGTCTAGATCCCAGCAGTTCTCAACTGTAAGTGTCGAGGTTGATGTTGCTGAAGGTTCGCCGAATGTTGAAGCTGTTGATGTTAGTGTGACTTCATGTGTTCCAACTTCTGTTGATTCGGGGACTTCTACCTCGACTTCCTCGGAGTCTCCAGGTGAGAGTTCAACTTCTGAAGTTTGAAGTTCTCCTGTACTTGTCTGTAGTGTGAAGGTTTCTGCTGCTTCACCTGTGTTTTCTACTTCTGCTGTGAATGTTGTTGATTTGTCTTCACAGACTGTTCTTGCTTCGTTTTCGAAGCTAATTTCGGAGTTCATTCCGTTGTAGGCTTCGAGTGTTGCTGTATCGGAGCTCTGTGAGTTTCCTGAAGCTGAAACCTGGATCTCTCTTGTTCCAAGTTCTTCAGGTGTTACTGACAGGGTTACTGTCTCTGTTGCTCCAGAGTCTACATTGAAGCTTGTTGCGGAAAGTTCGCCCTGAGATGCTTCAACTGTGAAGTCGTCTGCTCTTGTTCCAAGGTTGTCAACTGTAACCTCGAACTCTGCCTCTGTTCCTGCTGCAGTTCTCTGGTTCTGAGGTGTTACTGATACTTCTGAGTCGAAGCAGTTCTCTGCGTTGAACTGTACGTTCTCGATGTCCTGTGCGTAGCTTGTTGTTGATGCTGCTACTACCTGGAAGTTTCTCTCCACAGGTGTTTGTGAGGACATTTCAAGTGTCAGTTCTGCTGTTTCTCCGTCTTCAAGGTTGACAGTGTTCCTTGATAGCTGTCCGAAGTCGGATGAGACTGAGAACTCTTCAGGCTGAATACCTGTGTTTTCAACCTCTACTGTGTATACTGCGTTCTGTCCAAGGCATGCAGTCTTTGAGTTTTCCACCGATAGGTCGACCTGGTGGTCCTTGATTATCTCTACCGTTCCGGTTTCAGAGAATCGATCGCCGCTTGCTCTTGATTCGGCGGTTAGCTGGAAAGAATAGGTTCCTTCATCTCTGTCGGTTCTTGGATTGAACCATACATTGACTGTCTCAGAGTCTCCTGAATCCAGTTCGACTTGCTGTGGTGCGATCGTTATTTCTGCTGGAGTGGAAGAACTCAGTGTGTAAACGTCTTTGGCCGGACCTGTGTTCTCTACTTCAAGCTCGTACGCTGTAAAAGAATCAATTCGTGTGCTTGAGCTGTCTGGGAACAGGTTTAGGGCTGCAGGGCTTGCTGATACCAGCCCTGAAATCAAAACTGTTGCTGCTATTATAAATCCGAGTTTGTTGCGAAATTTCATGGTTTAATTGTCACCTAGTAATAACACTTCAATTAATTTTTATATATCGGTCGGTAGTTAAACCGATTTACCACTATAGAAAGGCATTTTTCAGCCTTTCAAATAGTGATAGATTTCGGGGTTTTGAAGTTCCTCCAACCTCGACCTTGACTTCCTCTGTGTACACTATTTCCCGATCGCTTGTCACTGTTACAAGCGGATCATAGCTTCCTTCTTCTCTAGGGGTGAGGTAGAAGAACACTTCTCTTTCCTCTCCTGGCTGGAGAACTACCTCTTTCTCTGTTGTTGATGTCCATGTCTCTGGAAGTCCGTTGATGTTCACGTAGTAGGACTTCCGTCTGTCGTTATTGTTGTAGATAGTGGTCTTCACGATACCTCTTCCTGATTCGACGGATGCAACCTGCTCAGGGAAGCTTGAGGTCTCTGGCTTTGCCTCGTGGACCTGTACTTCTCTCTGTGAGGAACTTCTCTGCCCTCTTGCAAGTCCAACTATCTCATAGTTGACTTCTCCCTGTTTCTTCGCTGTTGTCTCAAAGCAGACATCACCTCTTTCATTCTTTGATTCAACTACCTCTCCATCAACAACCAGCAGTACTGCAGGAATGTTCTGAGAGTTAACCTCTGAACAGACCTCTATCTCGTCTCCCTGGAACACCGTCTCCGGTATGTCAATATTGCCAACTGTTACAGTCGGCAGAACTGTCAGGTCTCTCGTAGCTCTGTATCTATCCGTCTTCGCTGTCAGCTGGAGGTCGCCGGTTCTCTCAGGGTAGATGTATGTCGAGTAGTAGCCGTCAGGTTCTGTTGATACTTCCTTCATTCTGCGGCTGTTCATCTCTATCCTTACGTTCTCTCTACCCCGGGCGTTGTCAACATATCCTGAGAGCTTTACTGCATCTCCTGCTCTTACCCTGTCAGGTACGACTTTCATTGAGATTCCGGAAACCTGGCCTCCGGTTGTTCCGCAGTCAAGGACCTCGATACTGTTCTCGATCATATCGCTGTTTCCACCTAGCGCCCGGATTGTGAACTCCTCTGTTCCAGGATCGTCAGTTGTGAATGTAACTGTTACTTCATCTTCTTCGTCCTCCTCAAGATGAGTGCTGTAACTATTTCTGTCGCCGAATCCTTCTCCCTCAACTATCAGGAGCCTCTCATCATCTCCGATGTTTCTGGCGGTGAATGTTACCTCAAAGTTCTCTCCCGCACATACATCGTCCGGAATTTCAATGTCGCTGAAGGATACTCTGCTTCCTGCTCTAACTCTGTATCTTTCTGAGTCTGTGTCTGTATAACCGTCTTCGTCAATAACTCTGACCTTTGCTCTTCTGTCTATCTCTTCAAAGAAGCTTCTCTCAACTTCTCCATCATCATTACTTAGCTCATAGTCCCCGTCGCCATCGAGATCGAACTCGTAATCCTCGATGTCTCCATCCGGATCAGTACTTCCCCGGGCGTCGAACTCTATTTCTTCCCCTGTATCGGCACTGTTCGGATCGATATCCAGTCTTGCGGTTGGTCTTTCGCCGTCGTCTCTGTCATCGTCATCATCCACTACTTCCAGTTTTTTCGATCTCTCGAACAGTTGGCTTCCACAGGGCTCGCCCGATGTTCTTATCTCTGCTCTTACATCTGTATCTGAATTCGCTGTTATATCTATATTGAACCTTTCCTCTCCATTACGTGATACTGACGTACTTCTTTCCAGGACTTTCTCGCTTTCTCTGAATATCTTGATATTGAAGTCTTGGGAGTCACCGGTGTTGCTGACTTTGATAGATGCTTCTGTTGTATCTCCTTCCTCTACCTCGTAATCATCAAGTCTAAGAGATCCGACGTGGACTCCGCACTGATCCTGGTCCTGAACATTCAATGTTCTGCTGTACGTATCTCTATCTCCATCGTAATCTGTGACCTTCAGTCGGACCTTTTTCTCACCAGTAGAGCTGAAAGATCTGTAAACTGTTTTACCATACTTTGTTGATCCTTCAGGGAAAGTCCATCGGTACTCCTTGAGTTTTCCAGTACTTTCTGACGCATCGAACTTTACAGATTCTCCGACTCTAGGACTGCTATCAGAGACTGTGAAGAAAGCATCAGGGCCTTTATCCCCGTTGTCTCCTCCATTATTAGGTTCGTCCTTCTTTTCAACTTCCACGTACTCTGGTGAAGATTTTTTGGTTTCATCAACTGTTTCGCCTATTGCTCTAAATTCCAGAGTTTCTCCAGAATCGTGATCTTTTACCTTGTATGTAACTGATACCTTACAGGTTGAGCTTCCTCCACAGTTTTCTGGATCATCGACTGAGAGGAATCCGGAACCGACTTTTTTGGAAATAGAGGCTTTACGAATGCTGTCTCCTTTCACAGTTGCGGACATTTCAAATTTATCCCCGACTTCTGCTTTTGAAGGAGGCGAATTCGTGAAGTATACTTTTTCGATGATATCTTCTTCGTCAGGTTTATCACCGTTGCCGTCTCCATCGTTACCTCCGTTATCTTTCTTCTCTTCAAAAGTTGTCGTTAAAGTATCGCTGAAGTAGTTACCTTCGAATGTTTCAATCTTTGCCCTGAAAGTGATTTCTCCTTGTTCATCCTGCTTATAGGATCTTTCAATACTACATGAAGAGCCTCCACAGTCTTTCGGTGTTCCTACTGAGAAATAGCCTGACCCTAACTCTCTGTTAATCGAGATCTGTTGAACATTATCATCTGTTTCAGCATTCAAGTTTATCTCATCGCCGACCGTTGATTCTGATGGTCCTTCGAGTGTTACAGTTGGTTCTGCTGCGGCTGTACCTGAAATTGCTGCCACAAGTACCATGGTCAAAAACAGTTTTGTTCTCATGTTGTTACCTTATCGTAGTATATTTATATTAGTTTTGGTTCGGGCTGAAGATTAAATGAAAGAGAAGAGCTGGACTCCCTAGCAGGAAGTCTCAGCTATGTATTCTCGGCCGTCTTCAAAGACGGCTTTGACATACCCGTTATCTTTCTCTATTACGTCCTCTACATCTTCCTGGGTATAACCTTCATCTGCCAGTGCGTCTCTGTCCGACTCCGAGAAATCATCGTAGGTGCAGGAAGGTTCCGAAGGTTTTTCTGGATCGTCCGGTTCTCCGTAGGTCTCTAGCTGATCTTTGGCATCGGCTACAGTCTGACCTACCAGTTCCTTGACAATTCCTACTCTTGCTGCCTGTTTAGCTGCATCCCTGTACTCTTCCTGAGCCATGTCGAGACTTTCCTCAAGGCCGATTCCATCATACTGATCTTCACCTTTCTGAAGTGCTTCTACCTCGTCCTTGGTTATCTGATCGCCGTTGTAACTTTCTCCCCAGACTTCTCCTACGAGAGGAAGCTTGTGCGATTTCTGGTATTCTGCCGCTTCAAGCTCATTGTTGAGCGCTCTTACGTTTGTTATTTCGTTGGCAAGATCGTTCAGGTATCCTACTACTTCATCAAATTCGTCCTCAAGATCTTCGTGCAGGTCTTCGAGATCATCTATATCGTCGTCTGTATAATCTGGCTGATGATCTTCGGTTGTAGCTGTGTAGAGAACAACGTTTCCGAATTCTTCCTTCACATCTTCCAGAATACCTTCATCCTGGCTGCCCAGACCGATCTGGGATTTAATTGACTCCCAGGTTTCATCCAGGCCAACAGGGCCTGTTCCTTCCTGCCATGTGTACATTACTGACTCTTCATCGACTTCTCTTGGGATATTGAATGATTGAGGGTCGGCGGGAATTGCCGCGTTGAACTTGCCTTCAATAAGTTCTTCTCCTCTACCTTCGTAATCTTCTGTGTTGGTTGAAACGCTGACGTCTTTGAATGCGTTATCTAGCTCTTTATCAAGATTTTCAATATTTCCTCTGAAGGCGCCTGCCTGTCCTTCTAGCTCTTCTTCGTCTGTTCCTGCGATGAACTCTTTTCCACTGAGTCCCCACCAGGCTGTGCCTCCTGTTGCTGCTGCAGCGGCTACTGCGCCACTGCCTCCTAAGAATTGTCTTCGTGTTACCATTGAATAGTCACCAATAAGTTGATAATAGTGTCAGGGATTTAAATACTTTTTGTTACTGCTGCGTAACATCTAGAGTTTCGTCGACCGCCTGTTCATAAGCCGCCTGACCAAGTTCATACCGCTTTACTAGATCCCTACCTGCGTTAACATCAACAAAATCGTCGGCAAAACCGGATTTAAACCCCAGATTAATTTCGGAATTCTGGTCTATTTCCTGTTCCAGCCTGTCTCCTATAGAATTTAGGCTTTCTGTATCTGAGTTCTGGTACGACATTGCCAGATCTTCGAGAGTTTCCTCACTATCTATATATGTGTCATAATCTTCTGGGTTTAACGCCTGCGGGTCTCCAGTTACTTCATCATATGCGAATGCGCCTCCAGTTAACGCTGCTCCTGTCCCTAAAGCTGCTAACCCATATCCTGCTAATTTACTAAAATTTCTTCGGGATAACTCTTCCTGAACCTCTTCCAGTTTTTCGTTAGAGTTCTCTACCGCCTCTTTGTCGCTCTCTAACTCCTTTCTGTTGCCTTTGAGGTATGTTATTGTGTCGGATATTGCGTTAGAAATCTGGTTGATGTATGAATTTCTCTCAACAACCATAGTGTGAATGTCGTCGGACCTCTCCTCAAGCTCTTCTATCTCAGTGCCGAGTTCCTGGGTCGTCCTGTAGTGTTTTTTGGTTTCCCGCTCTAGTTCGCGGGCATCTTCATCATCAACCATGTGTTGTTATTGAAGAATAACAATTAAAAAAGAAATTGTTTTGTAGAGAGTTAATTGTCCTCTCCGTAAACACTCTCTACAAAGTTGTGAAGGCTGTTAAGGTGCTGTCTTCCTATTGGTCCGAGATCATACTCGAAATCCTCTGTGTCTACGTCTACTCCTTCTACTTCGTATGCGGTCCTTACAGCTCCTTCTAGAGTTCTCTCTATTCCTTCTACCTTGTCTCTCATGTTCTCGAGCTGATCCTGGTTTCCGTCTAGGTAAGTTACCATATCGTCAACTACCTGCTGGAAATCTTCGCCCATCTGTTCTAGATCTTCCTCATAAGAGGATGTTGCGTCTGCTAATTCAACCAGGACTTCCGCGTACTCTTCTGCTTCTGCTTCGGTCTCTGCGAGATCCTGTTCAAGGAGCTGTTTTGTGGCATAGTCGTGTCTAGCCTTGCCTGAAAGCTCTCGGATATCTCCTCGGTCTGGTCCTACTTCGGTCATTTCATTGTCACCTCCTTTTGCTGATGTGTTTTTTTGATTTTGAAATGAAGTAGTATCATTTTCATCGACAGGAATGTCTGTACCTGTGTAATCTGTTGATCTATCTTTCGCAAGATGGTCGACTAATATTTTTACGCCGGTTAGGGGTCCTGGAGCTACGCTTAACATATTTCCGATCTGGTAGCCTGCTATTGCGCCCAGTGTGCTTTTGTCGTCTTTTTCGTCCATAATAACCACTTTTGTAATCGAGCAGTAACACATTAAGCAGTAAGTGTTAAAAATCAGTTGATTCTCTACTCGTTCAGAACTTTGATATCCAGACAAACTCTCTTGACCGAAGGGCCTCTCTCGCCGCATTCAACCCGGTTAAGAATCTTGTAATTCTTTATGTGCTGGTCAACTTCCTGTTCTAGATCTTGCCAGTTGTCTTCTTCTAGGAACCGATAATAATGTATAACGCCGTTATACTCTGTGTGTTCGGCGGCAAGTTCCAGAAATTCGTCCGCCGACTCCGGCAGAGGCATTACAACTCGGTCGAACTTTTCCTCCATTTCTGCCAAAACATCCCTTACATCGCCCTCTACCGCCTCAACTGTGTCTTCTACATCGTTGATCAAAATGTTCTCTTCCAGGTATTCCGCAGCTTCCGGGTTTTTCTCTACCGCTACAACTTTTTCGGGATTTGCCAGCTTGGCAGAAAGTATAGCGAATGGGCCGATCCCGGCAAACATTACTAGAACTTTCTCTCCATCCTCTATCTGACCCACTACTCTCTTTCTCTCAGTCGAGAATCTTTCAGAAAAATAGACCTTTGTTGGATCGACACGGAACTCGCGTCCAAACTCTTTGTGGACTGTCTCCGTTTCCTCACCATACAGTTTCTCGTAGTTCCCAACTCTAAACTCTCCTTCCAATCCACCTTTCTTCAGCAGTATTGTTTTCACGTTCTGATGGTGCAGTATTCCGTCTACTGCTTCCTCACGGTCAATTCCTGCGAGCTCGCTTATCACGGCTATATCGCCGATGACTTCATATGAAGGTGTTTCGAACTCTGGATCTTCCTCTTCTTCCGTCAGTACAGAGACTTCTTCGTCCAAAGTGTCCTTCGCTGCGGAGAGCGTTTCATCCACAAAAACACTGTCATCCTCTGATACGTATTTTTCCAGATCGGCAAGACTGTATTCTTCTGAGGAGAAGATTTTCAAGTCAAGTTTGTGGTTATCTTTTTCTGCTGTAAAGCCTCTTCTAGTTTCCTCAAGATCAAATCCCTGTCTCTCAAATAGCTCCCTGACTTTTTGCTCCAGTTTTTCCTGCTCCATGATTAGTTAAAGTTTGCTCTAGACATTTTAACTGTATGCTATACTTAATCGGTCTAGGGCTGGATGATGGAGAGATCACACAGAAAGGGTTAGAGGCTCTGAAGAAAGTAGATAGGGCGTTCGCCGAGTTCTACACCAACACAGAGAATATTGACCTAGCGGGACTTGAAGATCAGACCGGCACTGAAATCCAGAAGCTTGACAGAGAGGATGTTGAACAGGAAGATAGGGTTCTGGAAGCTGCGGAGAAGGAGGAGACCGCTTTTCTGGTTTCAGGAGATTCACTGACCGCGACTACACATTACGATATCAAGCATAGAGCAGAAAAGAAGGGGATAGAGACGAAGGTTATTCACGCACCGTCCATCTTTGTCTCGATAGCTGAAACCGGGCTTAATGTATACAAGTTCGGAAGAACAGTTACCCTGCCGAGAGATTCAGCGCCGGAATCAGTTACACAGTACATCGATAAGAACAGCTCGATAGGCCTCCACAGTTTGATACTCCTTGATATAGACTACCCTGCGGACAAGGCAGCGGATAAATTAATCAAAATAGATGAGGGCCTGGCGGAAAGAGAGGCGGTAATTCTGGAGAGAGCCAACCATGACGATCAGGAGATAACCGTCATGAATTTGAGAGAAGCCGCCGACCACGAATTCGGCGAACCTCCACATTCAATTATTTTAACCGGAGATAAATCTCACAAGGAAGAAGAATTTCTCGAGGCGCACCAGGAATGAACGAAACACAGCAAAAGCTGAAAGAAGAGACAGAGAAATGGCTGGAAAAGCTAAATAACCGGATAGATGAAAGGGATGAATCAGTTGAACAGATGGAGAACGTTCTCGCTTACCGGGATGATACCAAACATTTTCTTGAGGAAGAAGATTATATCCGGGCATGGGAATCCGTTATCTACGCCTGGGGAATAATCGAGACTCTGGAGCGGCTAGGGTACTTTAACGAGGGAACAAATTAAAAATTAGCTACATCAAAGTCACTATATGGGTTCCTGGAAAAACCGGATTATAGCCATCGTTCTTCTGACGCTAATTTTCTTTCAGGTTGCAGGCGCCCAGGGGGCCGGCGGAGCAGGTTCTGCAGGTTACGAATGGCTTGACGAACTCTTCCCTTACTCCGATGTTAACGATTCCGGCAGTTTCTTCTACAATGTTTTTCTACCGTTTATAGGTATTTTAGCCATACTATACTTCGTACTTCTGGGAGCGTTTAACTGGGCGGCAGGCAACATGCCTTCAGGAGCCAGCACAGTTCCAAAGAAATCCGCAATTATGCTTTCCGCTGTCCTTTCCTTCCTGATCCTGAGATTCTACCCTCTAGGAATATTCGCGTTCCTACTGGCAATGGCAGGCCTCGCCGGACTGGCTTACGCTATATACCGCTGGTGGTCAGGATTTAACTTGGGAGGAGGTGGTGGAGGCGGGAATTCTAGCAATCCGCCATCTATAAGTGTAGGTTTTAATCCTTCGAATCCCTCTCCTGGAATGTCTTCTGATGACATCGAGATGCAGATATCTGTCAGTGATAATTCTGGCAGCGGTCTGGATAAGGCTCGGATAGAATTTGACTCATACTCAATGGATCATAGTTTGAACGGTCCATCTGATAGTGCTTCTATCCCTATAACTAATATCAGAGGAGGTTCAAGCCCTATACCGGCAGGTTCTTACTCTTACAGGGTTGTAGCGGAAGATAACGATGGTAACACAAATGGAGATTCAGGTCATTTAGATGTTAATGGTGGAGGAGGCGGGAGCACACCTCCCTCAATTACCACTCTTAGAGCATCGGATGCCGGAAGCGGTGCTTCCGCGAATGATATAGATATTCACGTTAGCTGTAGTGATAACTCTAGTTCTGGTTTAGACATACTTGAGATAAAAGTGCCGGCATTTGGCAGCCAAACGTTTAATCTCGGTGGAGCAGATAGTCACTCTGAGGTATATAACTTGAATTCGGATATATTAGGAGGATCTAATCCAAGTATATCTGATGGAACTTATGATGTTATTGCTGATTTAGCAGACAATAATGGAGAAGTTAATCAAGAAACCGCCACCTTCACTGTAGGAAATGGCAGCTCAGGTTCTGGCGGAGGTCCGGGAGGCAACCAACAGCAGCTCTTTGCAGCTCTGTTTGGAGGACAGGGAGGAGATTCTCCGGATATCAATATAAACAATCAGCAGATGCAGCAGCAGATGATGATGTGGCACAATATGATGAACCAGATGCAGATGCAGCAGCAGATGATGACCCCTGCCATGATGCAGTTCGCACATCTGCTGGAAGGGAACGTCCAGATAGGCAACAATAACGTCATGATTCCAGGTCAGAACGGAAACGATGTAGATATCGACATAGATGTCATAAGGCAGCTGATAAAGATACTGGGCCAAACAGAGCCAGATCAGGAAAAACTCCTGTCAATTATATCCCTGCTCATAATTGAGGGAGATCGGGGGTTAAACCAGCAGCTGATCCAGCAAATAATTGATATAGATATAGAGGAGAGCCAGGGCGATCTAACCATAGAGCAGACTCTTGAGCAGGAGATCAACCATAGACATGTGGAAGAACTAGAGCAGGTATTTGTAAACTATGTAGAGAATAACCTACAGCAGGAAAGTTACGAGCAGTTCGCATTACAGATAACGGAGTTCCTTGTAGCAGTGCATAACGGAGATTTCAGAGTAGAAGGAGATGAAGTAACTATCAATATTCAGGACTTTGGAGATCTCAAGATCCACTATAACACACTAATACGGTTTGCCAAGTTGATAAATCAGGTTCCAGAGAACATAATGCAAACACTGGTTGCCCAGATAGTGAACAATATCATAGTAAACGGAGAGGAAACAGCGATAAGCGAAAAAGTAATTAGAGAAATAATATTCCTGATAAAAGAGATAGAAAAAGGAGATATAGAGGGTGGGGGCGAAAACACCCAGATTAATGTAGAGAATATATACTTGTTTAATCTCCAGACAGGAGATCCACTACCTGAAAACCAGCTTGATAATGGAGGGTTTGTTTACGAAGCTCCCGCCGGTATAAGATCGGATCAGATAGAGGTTAATCCACGAGTTTCCTGTAATGGAATGGATCTCCAGGAGATAATGGTGGGGCTTTCAGGAGGAAAACTCGATCAGAACAGGCAGAAAAGGATAGGTGTTAACGGATCAAGCTACGGCTATAATGGTGAAGGGATTACATTGGCTGATGCACAGGGAGAGTTTAGACTGGAACGAGGTGAACAGTATTCCTTAAATGTTACAGTAACTACCCAAAATGGCCAGCAGGAGGATAGAGTTGCGAGGATACAGGTGGGTGGCTCTGCAGGGCCTGACTTCGAACCAACGCTTGATCCCGGCTCACTTGAAGAGGATATTAGAGAGTTGATTGAACAACTGAGAGAAGGAGACAAAATAGATCAGGATATACTGGAAAAACATAGAGAGGCTGCGAAAAGACTAAAAGAGGCCTTAAAAGAGCTTTTAGAGATGGAATCGGTATTTAGGGCTATAATCTACTTTAGGGAAGTAGATGTCGAGAAGGAATCTCATGCACAAGTACATCAGAAGGTAGAAAAAATAGTTAGGAATATTAACGGGGTTGGTTCTGCTTCAACTCTTGAGACAAAGGTGGAGGAAGTAGAAGATGTGTTGATGGAGATTGAGAAAGCCCTTGCTGAGGTCCAGGAAGCATTTAAGGAGTCTGAAGACCACCTCAAAGACAAGGAAGCAGCGCTTGAGAGTTTGGATGAAGCGGAACGCATTGTAAATGAGATAATCAAAGGATCAGATAACTACCAGAAATGTGTAGAGAAAGGCTGGCATAACTCGCCTTAAACCGTGTAGATTCAAAGGTAATAAAAAGAAAAACCGTTAATAGGTTCTTAGGAGATAAACATGGTCGAAAACGTTGATATGCAAACTTTCGTTCAAGATATGAAAGATCTCATAAACCATCTAGATAGAGAAGAGCAGATGGAGGAACAGATAATACAGGAGCAAAAAGATGCAGAGCAAAGACTGGCAAGTGCTTTGCAGGCCTTAGAAGAGGAAAATGAAGTCCTGAGAGCGATTATTTACTTCCGAGAGATCGACGTAGATAATTCAACCCACGCACAGGTACACCAGCAGGTAGAGAAGGTTATAGACAGGACTGCGGGTATAGGAAGCGCCAATCAGCTTGAAACAGAAGTACAGAAGGTTGAAAGGATTCTAAGAGGGATTGAAGAGGCTCTGCAAGAGGTAAGAGACGCCTACAATAAGTCGAAGAAGGACTTACAGGACGAGAAAGAGGGAGAGAAGGATCTAGAAGAAATTAGCGGATTGATCAACGAGATAGAGAAAGGAGCTACAATGTATCAAAGATGGGCTGGTGCCCCAGAAGGTTAATTTCACCCATCAATCCTTCATTTTTTATTCAATAACGTCGATTTGATTTAATATGAACGATCCATGGAAATACATCGCCTTTCCCGTAGCAAGCGCTGCAGGTTATATTGTTTCGCTTGGTATAACCGGGCAGGTTCAGTCCATGATAGGTCTATCTGAGTTCGCGACTCGTATAATAGTTATTTCTGTTACCGGTCTAGTTGCAGGTTTCATGGTTGATGAGGTTATTCCAACCTATCTGCAGCATACTAGAGGCGGCGGAGCAGGTGATATGGATCTAGGTGGTGGAGACGATGACTTTGACCTGGGCTAGAATCTCAGTTGTACTTCTTTTCTGTATAGGGATGCTTGGTGCTGCGTCCGGTTCACATTATTATGGAAGTCACCAGGAGGATGTAGCCCAAGGCTATTCTATTCCTGAGTATGATTCTCAGGGAGAGTTAGCTACGGAACTTGTTGCTCCTTTCATAGCTATCGCTGTAATTCTGCAGTTCGCTTTCTACAAGATACTTGGATTTACGCTAGCAGTGAATGATGGACCTTTCCCTAACCGCGGAGGGGAGAGAAAAAGAGCTAGGAAACAGTCAATGTTACTGTCGCTGGTTGTAACAGCGATGCTGATACCTTCGCCTTTCTGGGGTATGATCAGAAACGCACTTCAGGGTCTCGCGCTGGTATCGATTGCAGGATTGTTCCTCGTGGTGCTGTTCCTGTTCTACCATATGATGTCCTCAGGTCCTGGTGCAGACAGTGATTGATCGGGATATTTCAGAACCCTAGCGGATTTAAGTTTTTACTCTCGAATAGTAACTATGTCTTCCTCGGTTAAGAAGAGCAAGGTAACCCAGAGGAAACTAGTTTTCCCAACATTTGAAACTGCCGAGCCAGCTACAGCTCAGGGTTTTGAGGACAGGTCATCCAACTCTGGATCTCCGGATATAGTCTCATTTGGAAGAAATAGAGGAGGTTGGAGTGAAACTGTTGACCGACTGGAAAACAGTTATGATGTCGAAAATGTACAGATTTCGGATCTGGAGCTAGGTGAAGAAGGGGAGATCAAGATAGGAGGTTTATCCCCTGGAGAACTTGAAGATTCTCTGCTGAGGATCAGACCTTCCTCGTTTTTCTCAAACATAGAGGAGGACTACCAGAAAATGAACGAGGATTATAGGGATTTTATCGGCGAAATTTCTAACGCATACGGTTTTGGGGAGCTTGAACTTTTCGAGAACCACATTTGGAACAGCATCCAGAGCTTAGAGAAAGATCATGGTCTGGAGTTCATAGGCCGCACCGGTCCGAAGAGAGTAATGGAGAACAAGAGAGCTACAAAGAGGTTTTATGATTCTCTTGGCGTTGAAACACCGGGCTCCTACAGCGTGGAGGAAGCCTACAGAAAGGCGAGGAACGGTGAGAAAATAATAGCAAAACCACAGGACAGAAATCAGGGAGAAGGCGTGAGCCTAGTCGAGCCTGACGGGAAAGGAGAAGCAATAAATGATTATCTGGAAGACGTATTAGGAGAAAATTATTCCCTAGAAGAGATTGAGAGAAACGTTGAGTTCGAGGAATATATTGACATAACAGACCCGGAAACCGCAGAGAAGAGAATGTACTTTGCAGGTTCCGAGGTCTTTGTTGCCGGACGAGAGCATCCGGAAATTGAGGCAGGATGGAGACCCCAGAACTCTCACCAAGGCGGGGATTATGTCCAGGAGGTGAAACCCTCGGAGATGAGTAACGGAGAAAAGAGGATTTACCAGGCAGGAATCCGGATGGGAGGGATACATGCCATAGACTATATCGAAACCGGTGACGGCAGAACAGTTCTTTTAGAGGATAACGGAAATCCAGGACATGGAATTTCAGATGCTCTGGATGTCGACCTCGGGAAAGTTGAGGTAGATTATATCTCTACAGTTTTGGAGAGTAGAGATTAACTTGCCGTAACTACAAGACTCTCTAAGGAGGTAAAGTGCTAATAGAGTTATTGTATTCGCGGCTAGGACAGGACAGCAGAAAAGTAATATAAAAGGCGATTCGGAATTTAGTACTAGAGTGAGCAAAAGTGGCATGTGAAGGACCAATACTAAGCTGTGTTATGAATAACCCGACTGTCCTCGTTATAGGAGTGGCTGTCGGTTTTGCAATTGGAAAAGCTATGAGCCGCAGAAGACGTGGCGGAATGGGTATGATGTAGGTGATTTCTCAATGACTGATAAAAAATTCCACGAATACGTTTACGAGATCGAAAACTGGGTCGACGAATTTGTTATAGCCTTCCTGTCATTTGGATTTATAGTCGTACTGCTAGACCTGCTTCTATTCCAGAGCCAGAACTACTCTTTCATCACACTTGGAGATGCTATATTTCCATGGGTGACAATGGTTGCACTAATGATTATTGGGAGAGAGCTATGGCTTCTAAACAGAAATGTCAGAGAGTATATGGAGCAAGGTGAATAGTTAAGTGGCTGTAGCCGGCTTTAACCAGCTTTTACAGACAATGGCCCAGATGGACTTCTTCACAGGGGTCCTGCCATTTGTTCTAACCTATGTGGTTCTATACGCTGGCTTGAGAGAGGTACCGGTAATAAGCGATACTGACAAGAATTTTCCCGCGCTTATAGCTATAATTGGAGCATTTTTCCTGGCAAGATTTGTAGTTGTCAACCCGGCCTACCAAGGCTTTTTCGTACAGTTCTTCGGTAAATTAACCGTTGGCCTTATGGGCTTCATAGGGCTGCTAATCCTGCTTGCATTCACGGGTTACAACCTTGGAGAGAACGGAGGTCTAAATACGCCGCTGGTAGTGATGGTGATGGTGGCTGTTGCAGGATCTGCTTTCGCGACATCAGGAGGTCTAGGAGTCAGCCTTCCTGCGTTCCAGAGCATGCAGTTACAGTCGATGCTCGGCTGGACGCTTGAATCTGGCATGATATGGATACTGCTTGTAGGAGCAGCGCTTTGGTGGGTGTCAAGTGACGGCAGTGGCAGCACTCAGGATACGATCAGACCATTCTTCTCCAATGAGTGGTGGACTCAAATGATGGACGACAGCGATGAATAGGTGAAAAATTATGGGAGCTTTCGAGACGATTGTTGAAACGATGATGCAGATGGATGTATTCCAGCTGTTCTTTCCATGGCTACTAGTCTTAGCAGTAACCTATGGAGCTCTAGATAAATACGACTGGTTTGAAGAAGATACTATCAACGCAACGGTTGCAGTTGCGGTCGCATTCATATCTATTGGGGGTCTGTACCTGTTTGTTCCTGCTGGTTTATTCCCTCACTTTGCTGCCGCAGTGGCTTTCACGGCCTTCGGTATAATAGGCTTGATGGTTCTCCTCGCGATTGCAGGGGTTGATCTGAACGAACTCGATAAGGACAGCCCGATAGCCAAGACAGTAATGGGTGTCGGAGCAGTAGCGTTTATTGGTGTTCTAATAATACAGTTCCAGCTTGACTTCCCGATCGAATCGCTAATTCAGCTATTTGAGGGAGAATCTTTTGACCAGGTTGTAATGCCTATCCTCACACTGGTATTCCTTCTGGGAGTTATAGTCGCGATAACAAAAGGAGAATCAGGAGAAGAAGACTAATTTACCATTCTTCCATGTCTATGTCATCAATATCATCTTGATCTACGTTTGAGCTTGTTTCAATACCTCTTTCCTGTTTTATCTCCTGTACAAGCTGCGTTAGATCTCTTACATTGTCAACAAGTGATGGAAGAACCTGCTGGAAGGCTTTCTCCAGACCGCCGATCCTTGACTGGTACTCGTTAATATCATCTTCAATTTCATCCATCTTCTGGATAACCTGCGTCTCATCTTCATCGTCTCTAACTTCAAGATCATGGATACGGTCTTCCATTTCTCCGAGCTGCTCCTTCATCTCGTCAATTTCGGAGTATACATTTTCGAATTCGTTTTCAACTCTTTCAAAGTTCTCGGCTACAATTGTTTCAATTAATTCTTCAACATTTCCATTTCCCTGATTTGGAGGTTGCTGTTGACCCATCTGCTGATTCATAGGAGGGTTAGGCTGAGGGTTCATTCCCTGTTCCTGATCCTGCTGGTTTTCATTAAATCCTTCGTCCATAGGGCTTACGTCTTCGTTTTCTCCTTGGTATGGTGTCATTGGTTCCGGTCCGTCCTCCTGTGTTGTGGCAGATGTTTTAACTGCCTGGTTTATTGCTCCCTGCACTTCTTCGCGGGAGTACTGTCCCTGAAGCTCCTGCCTTACTTCCTCTTCGGAGTAACCCTGTTCGAACAGGTTCTCAACTGTTCTCTGCAGGCCGCCTCCGAAATCAGATATTCCATCCTGGTCGTTGAAACCAGAGCCTGTTTCCTGAGTCGTGGTTTCTTCTTCCTCCTGGTTGTCTCGGAGCCGTCCGAAGAGCTGGAATTTCATTTTTGTCCTTCCTCACTACTTGTTTTGGAACTTCTTTTATTATTTGGTTTGGTTCTTCTGCTTTTTATCTTTCTGTCAACTATTTCCTCGATTTTCTCCTCGGAAACCCCGTTGCTCTTGTTCACTATTTCTTTAACCTCCTTTTTAGTTGCGAAGGAGGACTGGATAGGGTTCATCAAATCCATGTAGTTCTCTATCTCATCGATTTCCTGTTCGGTTACATACTTCTTTTTCTCACGGTTTAATTCCTTGATATCGACTTCCATATTCGCTATTCTGTCCCTTATCTCCTCTAAATCATCTTCAAGTTCCTGTATATCGTTCTGCAGGTCATTTGTCTTATCCAGAAGAGAGTCGTCGAGAGTATTGACTCTGGCTGTAAGGTTGCGGACCTTTTCTTCAAGGTCTCTGATCCTTCTGTTGAAGTCGTTGACCCTGTCAACAATCCTGTTTAACAGATCCTGCTGTGGCACATCTTTTATTGTAGCAAACCTTGAATAATAATGCTGGGTATGAGCGTACAGGACAAAGACGTTTTCGACTACGAATACGACGATGAGAGTGGGACGATAGAAGTCAACATGCTTGGTTCAATCTATGGAGCTTCTATTGAGGATTACCCTGAGGTCATGTCTAGAGTTATCAATATACTTCAGGAAGTGCCTGACGCCTCCTCAGTAGTACTATCAGAGTCCCGTGACTACGAGTACGGCGACGAGCAGGTAAGAATGCTGAAGGAGATCTCCGAGGCAATAAGGGATATATCTTCACAGGGATATCTGTCACAGAACATCCGGACAGATAAATGCGAGAGCCTGTACCAGGATCACCTTCCTGATGTTCAGAGGATAGTTATTGACCAGCTGCGAAAAGACCCGATTGGGGGTTACGTCCAGCTGAAAAGAAAAGAGAGACACCTCAAGCAGGAAATGAATGAAGCATACCCCCAGAAGAAGAGATGTCTGAAATACTTTATACAGGATGTTATCCGACCGGTCAAGAAGACGCTGGAGGACTGCGAGATGATTGACCAGGCAAAGAGCGAGGAATTTATAACAGGTCACCATGTAGGGGACAGAGAGGTCTACAGAGAGTTCTTCCATCCGCTGGTTAGACCAAACTTCATGCTTACGAAATTCATGTCGCTCCCTCCAGAGAGAGGAGAGGAGATCGACAGGTACGAATCAAGGAACGATGTAGAGGTGTCGGTCTACGATGTACCTGATCAGGTTCAGCCCGTTTACCATGTTAATCCGCCAGAGTTCAACCTTTCCGAAGAGAAATACAAATTACTGGATGCAGCCAGAAGATTTCTGGCATCTCACCAACCTGAGTCCGGTGAGTTCGCACGACCCGACAGAATGAGACAGGTATTCCAGAACATCGGCCGGGATATGATACGGGATATCGCCCAGCAGATGGATATACAGCTCTCCAGAGAGGAATCAGAGCAGCTAACATCGATACTAAACCGTTACACTTCCGGTCTAGGCGTGCTTGAGTTACTGCTGGCGGATCCAAAGGTTCAGGACGTCTTCATTAACTCTCCTATTGGTAACTCGCCTATCTACATTAAACACCAGGAATATGAGGAATGCGAGACCAACCTAATACCTACAAAGGAGGAAGCCGAGTCCTGGGCCACCAGATTCAGGATACAGTCCGGCAGACCATTGGACGAAGCCAACCCGGTACTCGATACAGATACAGAGGTCCCAGGCGGCCGGGCAAGAGTCGCGATTATACAGGAAAACTTATCGCCGGAAGGACTGGCGTTCGCGTTCAGGAGACACAGATCCCGGGCGTGGACACTCCCTCTCTTCATAGACCGGGACTTCATCAACCCGCTCGGCGCAGGGCTTCTATCGTTTATAGTTGACGGCAACCGATCAGTTCTGTTTGCAGGTACAAGAGGAGCAGGTAAAACCTCGCTATTATCAGCTTCAATGCTTGAACTGCTGAAAAAAGAGCGTATAGTAACTGTTGAAGACACTATGGAACTTCCAATCCGCCAGATGAAGGATCTAGGTTTCAACGTCGAGTCCATGAAGTCTAGATCTGTTATTACGCAGGTCGAGAATGAACTACCGGCTGAAGAAGCTATTAGAACTTCTTTAAGATTAGGAGACTCGGCTCTGGTTATTGGAGAGGTTAGATCCGATGAAGCCAAGACGCTCTACGAAGCTATGCGTGTCGGGGCTGTAGCCAACTTTGTTGGTGGAACAATTCACGGAGAGTCAGCTTATTCTGTTTTTGACAGAGTTGTCAACGACCTGAACGTTCCAAGAACCTCTTTCAAGGCGACCGATATTATTGTCTCGGTTAACAAAATCCAGAGCCCGGACGGCCTGGAAACATACAGGAGAGTAACCGGCATCACAGAGGTTAGAAAGGACTGGACTGATGATCCGCAGGAAGAAGGTGCTTTTGTCGATCTGATGCGTTACGACTCGAATAAAGACGAATTAGTGCCGACAGACACCCTGAAGAATGGCGAGTCGGAGATTCTGAACCGGATCGCGGAAAACATAAGGGAATGGAAGAATGACTGGGAGGCAGTTTGGAACAATATCAAGCTGAGAGAAAAGATGAAGAGAGAGTTGGTGGAGAGAGCAGAGGAAACAGGCAACGATGAGCTGCTTGAGGCAGAGTTTGTGGTGAAGGCAAACCAGAAATACCACATACTGGCGGAAAAGGTCGGAGAAGAGTACGGGAGTCAGGATCCTGAAAGGATATTCGCCCGGTGGCAGGAGTGGCTGAACCAGCAGGTATGAGGCGGTAAAAATGGACCAGGACGAGCGTGAAAGGCTAAAAGATATAGTAAACGATTTGAACGCCGGTATGAAGATGCCACCGTATAACACGGGCTCGAAAAGAGGCTATTCCCGTGAGTACAAAGAATACAAAGAGGAAGAAAAAGAAGAGAACCAGATGAGCAGGTATGAGAAGCTTTGCAACAAATCTTCTGAAATACTGAACATTAAAGCCGGGAAAAGGAGTCAGAAGAAATTGAGTCCGCCATTACGTCTCCTGAAGTGGGATATAACCCCGGGAATGGTTCTTTCAGCTTCTGTAATGGTTAGCTTTGGGCTTTTCATGTTGTGGTCTCTAGCTTTTATGGTTAACATGGTTTTAGGCCCTTTTATCCCGGTCTCGATTATGATGGTGGCCGGAGTTATATCGGCAGCTTCTGGGGCTTATGTCTACTACAAGCCTGTTTACGCCGCCAAGAACAAGGTTATCAAGAGCAGCGGTGAGATGATACTATCGATACTCTACATGGTAATATACATGCGGAGCTCGCCTAATCTTGAAGGCGCCATCAGGTTTGCAGCTCTAAACCTTGAAGGGCCTATATCCAAAGATCTGAAAGGTATTCTGTGGGATGTAGAGGTTGGTAAATACAACAGTATAGAGGAATCGCTGGAGAAGTACACGAAAGCCTGGAAAGACTATAACGATGACTTCCTGGAGTCCCTCCAGCTGCTTAAAGCTGCGGTAAATGAGCCCAACAAGGAGAGAAGAGAGTCGCTTCTTCAGGATTCGATTGATAGAATTCTTGATGGGACACAGGAGAAGATGAAACATTACGCACAGGGCTTGAAAACTCCGGTCATGATACTGAACGCTATGGGTGCTATGCTCCCGGTTCTCGGCATGATTATGCTACCGCTTATCTCGGTGTTCATGGGTTCGAGTATTACGATAACCCATTTGTTTCTGCTGTTCAATGTTATGCTCCCTGGATTTCTTTACTGGTTCATGCAGAGGGTGTTAAGCTCCAGACCCCCAACAGTCAGTTCCAAACCTACCAGCGAGGAAAGCTTACCAACTCGTGGAAAATATCTTATAGAATCTCTGGATATTGAAATCCCGACATGGCCTATCGGCTTGGGGATTTTCTTCGTTATAGGGCTATACGGAATGGTCGGCTATCTTATATTCCCTTATACCTACCCGGTAGGAGCGGAAGTCTTGGAGCAAACCTCAATACCGGCTCTTCTTGGGGGTTCGGATGGAGTCTCACCGCTCGCGATGCTTATGAGGAGCTTAAGTCTGACTACTGGAGCTGGTCTCGGTATTGGAACAGCATTAATCCTTGGAAACAAGAAAAGGAAGAAAGCAGAGGAGAACCTCAAGAACATTGAGCAGCAGTTCCCAACAGCACTGTTCCAGCTAGGAAACAAGATCTCGGGAGGTACGCCTATTGAATTAGCGCTGGAGGAAGCAGCGGAATCAACCTCCGATCTGGAGATCTCTGCGCTTTTCAGAGAATCCTCTCACAACATCAAAGACATGGGAATGACATTTGAGAAAGCGATTTTCGACGAGAGCTACGGCGCTCTGAGGCAGTTCCCGTCACAGATGATCCATACAGTGATGAAGGCGATTCTCAAGTCCTCAGATAAAGGAACCAATATGGCTTCCATGGCTATGATGACAATCTCCAAGTATCTTGACAACATCCATAAGACGCAGGAAAGGCTCAACGATCTGATGGAGGATACTACGACAACAATTCTGATGCTTGCCTACCTTCTGGCACCAATTGTTTCAGGTATAGCGGTAGGGATGTCTCAGACGATTATAACTGCGATGTACGAGCTCAGCAGATCTTTCTCTGATATAGAGGGAGAGATAGGATCGACACAGGCGGGAGCTGGAGGAGACTTTACAGGAATACTTGGAAATCTTGACTCGGCAATCCCTCCAGAAGTACTGCAGTTCGTTGTTGGTGTTTACCTTATCCAGCTACTGTTTATCCTTGGAACATTCTACATGAAGATCCAGGAGGGGGAGAACAAAACCTACAGAAACATGTTCATCGGGAAGATACTTATTTCAGGAATGATATTCTACAGTTTAAGCCTGATCATAGTATCGGTCTTGTTCGGAGGTATTGTACAAGGTGTCCCAACGTAAAGGAAAACTCTCAACGTATATGCTGTACGAGATAGGATTAACGATGATCATAGTTGCAGCAATGCTAATATTCTGGTCACAGGGGTTGAGACCATGAAAGGATCGTCAATGAACTTTCTGGTCGGACTGGTAATCGCTTTATTCATGTTTCTCGTGGTCGGATCGCTGATCATGGGATCGATATTTGATGCACAGGGGGCCGCAGAGGGATGTAGCCCTATAGCATCCATAATATCTGACACTTCAGGAGGGGCGATACAGCCCTGCTAGAACAATGTCGCTCACAATGCAATCCACGGTCTTCAAAATATTTCTGCCGATCTTAGTAGGACTAGCTATATTCGGAACCTTGGATTCTATCAAAGTAAACTCGCTTGACCCAAATGTTAACAGCTTCCAGGATGCGCTAGGCTCGATAGACAGAAGTGTAACCTTCGGCGATATCTATGAGGGGGATAGTGAAGAAAATCCGGATGAGGATAAGGCAAAACAGGAAGTGAGGGAGACAATTCTTGTGAATATGATTATGGCTCAGAGGTGCGATTTTTTACCGCTTGTAGATGATGCAGATTGGCGTCAGCTTGGTTCTGGAAATCCGGATAAAGATGTCGTCTACTTCAACTATGATACAGGTAATGTCGGAGAAGCATTTGAAGTCAGTAAAGGGAAAGGTGAGGCTCCGCTAACATGTGTAGGAACTGACTCGCCAACGGAGATAGTTAAACCCGCTCTAGATGGTGCGAGACCTGGCCCTAATTCTAAGCAGACTAATGATATGGAGGGAAGGTTCGGAAAGATCGGCTTTAATATGGAGAATACACTCGTTTTTGAGGAACCTCAGATCGGATCACTAAGTCTATATAAGGATGCCCCGACAGATTTTGGTAACTTTCCCGATTTCTGGAGAAATAGCAGAACATCACTCATGTTGCCGGATGGGTTAAGTTCGAATGATTGCTCACGCAGCCATGCCGCGAAAAAACAAGCAGTTTTCTATCCTGAACATGAGCCTATTTCTGCTTTATACGAGATTTATTCCGGTAATAACGAAGATATCAATAAGTACAACGGGGGTCAGAGAATGATATACGCTTTTCGGGTGAGAATGCAGAACATCCCTATAATTAAGGAAGGGTACGATGGTTATACGAACGGTTTAACCTTATGCGGTCGGGGAACAAATTCCGATTTAAAGGAGTTTCTATTGGGCGCGGATGGTCCCGAGCTCAAACCTGCTAAATATGTCTTATGCGAGAACGCGACAGGTTATATCCAATCCAACGCAGGGGCTATTGATAATTCTGGGGAGACAGATGTTGACAACTTCGACTGGGCAAGCGGGTTCGGAACAGAAATTGTATTCCCGCGGATGGTGGCGGAACGTGGCGCAACCGATTGTATCGACCAGAGTCCTGATCTAACCGTGGAGGGTAATCAGGTTGGACCGGAATTAGACTTCGGGAACGGGGGAGAAAGTTGTTCATTCCAGGAGGTAATGAATTACCACAAAGAGGATCTCAGCGGCAGAAACTGGAATGGTATAGATGTTAAATGTGGTCTAGTCGAGGATCAAATTTCTCAAAAAGGTGGAGGAGGCTTCAACTACTACAATACAGTTTGGTATGGAGATAAAGATCAAAGCTGCGAAGAGTCGGATTCTATGTATGATATTACAGACATTTACAAAGTAGAATCCAGCCAGAGTTCTGAGGTAGCAAGAGATAGTGAAGGTTTACATTTTAACGTCTACGAAAGTGGCGGTTCTACTACGGCCAGCTTTTTAGACCATTACAGGTCGGTGGAAAAGGTTGTAATCCACCCGTTAAGAACTACTGAAGCAGATGTAACTTATCAAATAGAAACAAGCGAAGGTAACAGTTATACTGCCAGCTCAACATATGATGATGACACATATAGGTTTTACATAGAAGGCGAGAATCTAGGAAACGAAGAGGAATCTGGATGGATATACTACCTCGAGGAGGAAGAAATCGTTTTCGAGTCGAACTCTGATGGTGATAATGGGAGAATCTCATTTGCGAGCAGCGGGGACAGGTCATTCGACATTGGACAGATTAATTCTTTCAAGGTAAAAGTCGAAGGAAAAACTGGAGATTCAGAGTTGAAGGGATCCTCTGTGGAGAAGGTTGAGGTGAAATGTTAGCATGTTAGCTAGGAACCTAAAATTAGCGGTTGAGGGGTTAAGAATGAAGAAGAGGAAAGGACTGGATAAACCTATTTTCCTTATTGCATCTCTCACTCTGGCGATAATGTTTGTAATGGCGTATTACCTCGCTACTACGGGCTGGATGGAGGGGATTGGAGGCCAGTTGAATGATCATGTCGCAGAGTTCAGCCCCGAGGTCGGTGGTTCTGCCGGATCTTCCGGTAGTTAAATCCAAGTTTATTTATCCGAGCTTCCAGTCATACTGTTTATGAGCATATCGATCAGGATGGTTGTATCAATGGTGCTTGGAATCGCTTTAGTGATGGCCCTGATCTTCATGGTCCAAAATCAGACTGGTGGTGCGGAGACATTTCTTCAGGGGTTGCTTCCATGAATGCTGAAACCGCTGTAGTGGTGGCGATAGTTGTAGCTGTCAGCATTGTACTCTCGGTATCACTTGTTTTCAGCGGAAGCCTTGATCAAGTTGGACAGTCACTTTTCGGTGAGAATTCTGAAGGTCAGGGATTTTTTACTCCAGAAGGAGGTAATGGTTATGAGTTTCCTACAGGAGACGAATCTGAAACTCAGGATAGCTCTGGAAATCTAGCAGGGATCAGGTATGGCCGCGGATAACACTCCCAGTATGTCTGTAAGAGTAGTTATTGGCCTTCTGTCGGCTACTGCAGCATTGGGGATAATTCTAACCCAATCGCAGATAGTCGGTAGCAGTGTTTCAGGGCATAGTGGAGAGTTTGAAAACTTTGCGAACAACGTTAACTCAGTGTGTGAAAACGAGCAAGGAACCAGCCGCGCTATTTTGGATATAGAAGAATACAGTATCAATAGAAGTCAGAACGACGAAACTCAGGTGATGCTGGTGAGTCCTAGCGAGGATATTGAAGGTACAGCTACTGTGGAGTGCCCGATTACCAATGAATTCCGAGTTTCGAACAGCTATGTGATTGAGAGGGATGATAGCCAGAGGACGGTAACGATTTCAGAACAATACGATGGCAGTCAGACAGGTGATATAGTTGAGTAAAGGCATGTCTATTACACTGGGTATGACTATTGTAACTTTTTTCGCAGCTGCACTTGTGATGGGAATAGGCATAGAGAGAGTGGCAGAACTGGATGAAAGGATATCGCTCAACACTGTTCCTCTAGTAGCTGAAAGGGTTGAGATAGCTATATACACGTTAGAAACAGCTCCGGATGGCTCCTCTGTTGAGCTAGGGCTGCGAGATAAATATAATATTACGGACCAGAATGGAGGGAGTATAGCCTATAGGTTCGACAGCTATATACCAAGCGAGGATGAGACCAGGATCCGTGAAATAAATCCTCCGGGCGATATCAGAGTCACGACGGAAGACGAGGGGAAAAGCAGCTATATATGTATCGAAAAATCCGGCAGAATTGTCGTCAGCCCGGGTGAATGTTAGATGGAAAGCCCGATCATTGGTATAGTGTCCGGGCTTGTCATAATAATGGTGATCTGGCTGGCTATGATGATGCAGGCGTCCACTATGGAGGGCCTAGACGATTTAACAAGGCAGAATAACGAGAGATTAGGTTACAAGGCTGCTGGCGCACTACACATGCTTGAAAGAGGCGAAAGGACGGGTGTACTGACTCGTGGGCAGTATAACAGCTTACAGGAGAATTGCGCGGAGGAGGTATCAGGTTTCGAAAGCGGGCCCTTAGTTATAGATGAGTCTGACTGCGGCCAGGTTTTTACTCCGCTCCCTGTACCTCTACAGATAATTGAATCGGATGGAAGCATAACTAATACGCATTTAATGGTAGGTGAGACAAGTGAAGGGATCAATTGATATCACAGTCCTGATAGTGGCGATGACGCCGATGCTCCTCCTTCTAATATTTGCTTCGCTCTTCTTAGCTGAAGAAAGTGTTAAGACTTCCTTGTATGCGGATGTAACTTTCAACGAGAACAGCTTTCAGGCAGGTACTGCCCATTCTATAGTGATGAACGATACAGTTAGAAGTAGAATAGGTTTCTTCCAGTATCAGGATGAAGAGATCAGAAAGAAGTGGAATAAATCCATATCTCTTTACGCTGAAAGAGTTCTGGGAGCACACAGCGAGGTCTACGGCTTTAGAGCCGCTGATGGAGAGGTGAAGATCGAAAGTGAAACTTACGGCCAAGACTACCGGTTCTCAACTTATGTGGCCTCTCCTGACAGGGATATGGTGCGGGCAAGATCAGCTCTCGGAGCTTATACAGGTGATCCAAACTGAAAGGTCAAAATACGGGCTTGCTAGTTGTTGTAGTCTTTCTATTCATTATAACTGGTAACATATTTGGAGCCCTACTTTTCCAGGATGAATACAAACACAGGATAGATTACAGCGTTGACGGCTTCAATACAATGGCCGAGGCCCAGATAAGAGAGAAACTCTATACCCCCAGAATGGAGAAAGAACTGAACTATTCCTCAAATATTGCTGCTCTCCAGCAAGGTAAAAGCGATAAAACCTGGAGATCTGCGCCTTCACACCAGTCGATGCTGGATAGCTACCTTGAAGCCGTGACCGAAGAAGTGAAATCCCAGTCCAGTCTGGTTGACTGCTCCCCACCAAGCATTAGGACTGTCTCTGTTGAAGAGAATAATATCTACGACATAGAATTCTCAGAGCCTTATATTGTTTGTAGAGGAACCAATACAACTTCGAGGCTGAAACTTTCACAGACTGAAATAAGTTCAGCAAATGTAAACAACAGCTACGTCCAGCTTTCAGAAGTGGGAGTTAATTTGGCTGAACACATTGAAGGCGATCTTCCAGAAGACTGGGGGGAGGGGACAGGAAGCGCCGGTACCCAGGATCGGGATTTGGTGAGTTCAAGTCAGCAGGACAGGACAGATGAACAGGCAAGAGAGGAAGCAGAAAGAGACTCCATTGAGAATGAAAACTTGGCAGAGGACGCAGTAAGCGATTTTGAGATCCCTGAATGGGTAGAGGTGGAGACGGATACGGAATTTGAGTTCGGCATCTTGGAAAGAGATCCGGAGTTTGATACCTACGATTATGAGGTATGTGTATCCAGGGATGAGGAGGGAGAATGCACAAATTATGATGAAAGAGAAGGCCAGACCTATGATGTAGATTACACGGTAGAGGTTACCGACGCAACTTTGAAGTACACACTCTACGATCGGAAGAAGATAGATGCTCAAAAAGATCCGAGAAAGGCTCTAGAAGAGGGTGAAATTAACTACAACGACTTTGATATAGATTATGATGAAGAGACCCGGAGAGAATTTAACAGATGGGAAAGCGGCGAGATAACCACAGAGGAAGCCCGTGAACAGATTGAAGGTTTTGATGTGCCGGAACAAAAACTGAGAAGAGACAGAAAAGTTCTGGATTCAAAGGCTCAACTTCAAACAATTCGCTTCAAGTTCGACTATCTCCACGAGATTAACTGAGTCAGTTTTTTATCAGTTCTACACAATAAAGGGTTTAGAGGTGACCAAACAGTATGGCAGAAGAAGATGACAACACAGTATACGTCGGTTCAAAACCTGCAATGAGCTATGTCCTCGCAGTAGTAACCCAGTTTAACGAAGGACACGAGACTGTACACGTAAAGGCAAGAGGAAAAGCAATTAGCAGAGCAGTAGACGTTGCAGAGATGGTCAGAAGTAAATTTGAAGAGACAGCAGAAGTAGATGAGATCTCAATCGACACAGATCAGATTGAAACGGATGAAGGAGACGAACTTAATGTTTCCTCAATCCAGATCAACCTGACACAGGACCAGGAATAAAGTTTTCCCGGCTTGGAGAGATCTTTTCTCTCAACTCTATTTTTCTTTTTGTTTTGGCGACACCGCACCGTTTTTATACCAGCAGACCGAATCAAAATCCATGAACAGTAAAGGCATGTCCCAGACACTGGCGCTTATTGTCGCTGCATCTGTTCTTATGATGACAGCGCTCACGGTAATTTTCATGGTTCAGGGCGGTCTGGGAGATGTAAACAGCGATACCAGCACGAGTTCATGTAGAGGTACTGTGAACGCAATATGTTCTGGTACAAACTCGGCTAAAGATGTTCCTTCAACATGTCTTGATCAGGAAGGAAATCTGATACCTGGTGCCTCAACTATTACAGGTATGCCTGGCTCCGCGGGCGGACAGGTACAGTGCGGCGAAGTTCAGTAGTGATCTAAATGGATAAGACTGTCGAAATTGTGGTTGTAGCAATGGTTGCCCTAGTGACAGGCGTGGCAATTCTCTATCTCGCAACAGGCCAAGCTGAGGGATTCGACGGGTTTGCTGATGGTCAGCAGCAGAGCGCGGAATGCAGTTACTACGAGGAGCGTATATCCCGTGCATGTAAGGGAGAAGAGGTGAATTCTCTAAAAGAGGAAGCTCCTGAGGAATGCGAAATACAGGCTACAGGTAGAGAATGTCCGGATGAAGGCTCTGGGCAGTCAGATACATCTGGTTCCGGAGCAGGATCTGATTCAGATAGCGGCAGAACGGGTCCGCAGGAATAGACTATACATCAAGTTCTTGTTCAGCAATTTCCTCTATGTTCCATAGTTCTCCTTCTTCAATCTCTGGCTCTGTTCCAACCCCGATTAACGGCACAGGGTTCAATGTGTGAGAAGTCTTTGGACTCTCTTCTGTCCCTAAGTCTTCACAGTTTCCGTGATCTGCAGTTATCAACCCGATATACCCGGTTTCTTCCAGTTTCTCGATCAGTCTGCCTATGTTTCTGTCAACAGTCTCCACAGCTGTCTTCACTGCCTCAATCTCCCCAGTGTGTCCTACAAGATCGCAGTTAGCATAATTAAGTAGGATAAATTCGTGTTCTCCTTTCTCCATCGCTTCCAGCACTATATTGGTTATCTCGTCTGCGTGCATCTCCGGTTTCTGGTCGTAAGCCTTGATTTTGTCGCTCTCGATGAATTTTCTTTCCTCGTGTTCAAACTCCAGCTCTCTCTGACCGTTGAAGAAGTAAGTTACGTGCGGCTTTTTCTGGGATTCTGCCACTCTTAACTGAGAGTATCCTGCTTCCTCGATTTTCTCTCCCAGCGTGTTTTCAACTATTTTCTTGTCAAATATTGAGGGTACATCTAACTGTTGCTCGTAGGGAAACATAGACACGAAATTAGGATTTACTGGTTCCTCGAATTTGTCAGGATCAGCTTCTGCTACCATCTCCTCTTCTATCTGTCTCTCCCTGTCCGCACGGAAGTTGTAGAATATCAGCTCGTCTTCGTCCTTCATTCCACGATAATTCTCTGAAACAGAAGGTTGGATGAAATAGTCGTAGTCTCCACCGTTGTAGCACTTTTCCACAGCTTCTTCTGGATGGGAAAACTGGAATCCTTCCGTCTCTGCCATCGCCTGGTATGCCTTGTGGGTCCTACCCCAGTTCTCATCCCGGTCCATGGAGTAATACCTGCCCATCACCGTTGCAATATCTGCGTTCTCTGGTTTGAAATCTTCTATCTGCTGCAGGTATTTTTTAGCGCTCTTTGGATCAACATCCCTTCCGTCTGTAAAGCAGTGTATCCAGACCTGATCTATATCATAATCCTCTGTAATTTCCAGCAAAGCTTTCAGGTGATCTATGTGACCGTGAATTCCGCCGTCACTGATTATTCCTGCGAGGTGGACTGCAGTAGTATTTTCTTCGGCTCGTTCAAGCGAGTCTCTCAAGGCTTCTTTGCCCCTGAGACGGTTTTCCTCTATAGCTTCGTTAATCCGTTTCAGCCTCTGAGGTATCCTTCTACCGGCGCCTAGATGCAGGTGGCCGACCTCGCTATTCCCGGTATAACCTTCCGGCAACCCGACTGCTTCTTCAGAGGCTTCAAGTTTCTGGTAACCTTTTTCCTCCATCAGTCTGTCCAGGTTAGGGGTATCTGCCTGTAGGAAAGCGTTCCCTTCTTTTTCATCTCTGAGCCCGACACCGTCCATCACCACCAGCAGAACCGGTTTCATAAACCGTAATTGTTTCCCGATGTTTAATAACTGAGGATTCACAATTTAGCCCTATGTTTTCCTCAATAAAGGAGAAAATCGCCGGAGAGGATAGTGAAGAGGAAATTCAGAATTCTGAAATAATTGACGATGTCAAGGAGGAAATCGCCGGCACACTGCAGAGCGAACAGATCAACAAGATAGAGGAAAGTCTAACAGATGTTGATGATCTGGAGGAAGCTCTTGAAGAAGAGTTCTCGAAGAAGAAATACGAGGAACTGCTTGACGAAAGCAACGTGAAGCCAGAGGAAACAGATAATGAATCCGAAACAGAAGCGGAAACGGAGAGCGATCCTGAACCAGTATCCCCAGATGCAGAAGAGGGCCTTGATGAGACTTTGACCGAGATCGGTCAGATTTCCGATGCAGCAGAGAAGCTTGAAGATGCTCTGAACGAAATTGAACAGGAGGAAACTCAAGAAGACAAAGCGGGGGAGAGCGAGGTTTCAGAGACTTCTTCGGCTGAAAACCCTCCCGTACATGAACCGACTCTCCCGGGACCTGAGAACAGCCCCCAAGATCTCAAATCGGAGGTGCAGAGTTTCGAGGAAAAGATTGTAGCTGATGAATCCCGTGAGCTTGCCAAGATAAACGAACTGGAGCAGAGGGTTGAGAAGATGGAGCTCCGCTCCACGGACGATCTCGTGGAGAGAATAGACAGACTTGAAAGGAAGCTTGATTCTCTACAGACAGTAGAAAAGTTCAGCGACCGGCTCGAAGAACTTGAAGAGGCGGTTGAAGATAAAGGGCCGCCCCAGATAGAACAGCTTGAGAAAAAAGTTGACTATCTCTGGGAGGCGTTTGATGAAGAGCTCGAAGACATTGAGGTAAATGAAAACAAGAACGATAGAAAGATCAGACTGCTCTGGCAGGCTCTGGAACTTAAGATGGATGAGCTTAGATCCGATGTAGAAGACGGAAATGGGGAAGTAGAAGAGCTTCGGGAAGAGATGGATGAGGAGCTGATGGATGTAGAGTCCCGCATTCATGCAAACGAGGAGGAGATACAGGATCTGTATTCGATAGTACTTGAGCTTTCAGAACTTGTAAAGGAAGAGATACAGAAGATCAACCACTAGAGTTTTAACATTTTGACCACTTCTAGGTATTAAAGAAGCGGACGGTTTCTTTTTGGAGTTAAACTGTCCATGCAAATTCAGTTAAAAAAAGAGGAGATACAAATGCCAGAAGACGTAATATTCGGAGAAGACGACGACTCAGACCAGGAAACACTTTTTGAATCAGAAGAAGAGGAAACGGAGGAGACCTCTGAACCAGAGGAGAAAGAAGAGAAACAGGACGTGCTTTTCGGAGAGGATGATTCCGGCGAAGAAGACACGGACGCTGGAGAAGATGAAGGATCAGAAGAGATCATAGAAGATACAGATGGGACAGATGAAGACGAAGATTTAACTGAAGAGGATTCGGAACCTGAGGCGCCTGAATACACCGCGGAAGAAGACGAAATAGATGAAGCAGATGAAGAGGATGAGGAAGAAACCTCTGCAACGGAAGACGGAGAACATTCTGGTATAACTGAAACAGAGTTTGAAGCCGAGATAGATGCACTTGAGGAAAAAATTCAGGGAATAGAAGAAGCATCTGAAGTAGAAGAGTTTGAAGAAGAAATTGAAGATCTGAAGCAGAGGATAGAGGAAATTGAAGGTTCTGAGAAGGAACCGGAAGTAACTGAAGAACAGGTAAATGATCTGAAAGAAGATATTGATGACCTAAAAGACGAGCTGGATAGCCTACATGAAGAGCTCGAGGAAATGGAAGATGTTGATGTAGATTCTCTGAAGCAGGAGATAGAAAATGTTGATAGATCAGAAGAGATAGAAGAACTGAAGGATCGACTGGCGGAAAAGTCCGATCTGATCGAGGAGATCAGAAACAAACACGAAGAGAGGATGGAGGAACTCCAGAAACAGATTGAAAGTCTCGAAGATATCGAGGTAGAGGGCGTCGGAGAGGAACTTGAAGAAGATCTGGAAGAACTAAACGAAGAGGTATCAGGCCTCAGCGACGATGTAAAAGGTGTCCTAGACCGCCAGTCAGAGTTTGAAGATAAACTTGAAAACTTCGACCCCGATGACATTGACAGGCTGGAAGTCAATATACAGAATATCGAGAATGGATTAGAGGAGCTGGAGAAGAAAGAGGAGGAAAAAGATGTCTCCAAACTCTCCGACGAAGTCGACCAGTTAAAAGGTATGGTATCCGACTTCAAATGGATATTTAACGATTTTGAAGATCTGGCTGACCTGAAACTTCTATCGCAGGATGAATACAAAGAGTTGAAGGAGAAAGCCAAGCCTAGAGATGATTCTAGACCTGAAGATATGGATGAACGAGTTGAAGCCATAGAAGAACTGAGCTCTAACATGGAGATGGTCGCTGAAAATGTTCAGACAGGAGAAGAACTGGAAGACGAGATAGAACAGCTTAAACAGAAAGTAGCTGAAATAGAAAACCGGTCTTATGAGGGTCAGCTGAAACCGCTTGTCAAGAGGGTTGAGAAACAGGAAGATCAGATAGATGAGATCCGTGAAGGATACAAAGAACTGGGTGAGATGATGGAGCTGGTTCTAAAAGAGTTGAGAGAAACCCGGTAAAAAAATTAAAACGGCCAGCACGTGTTTTTAAGGATCCAGATTTTTACTGGGCGTTACTACTTGATCGCAGGTTTAGCAGGATCTGTAGTTTTCAGGAAACGACTACATGTAGCTTCCCAGCCCGGATTGCCTGGATTCCAGCGCTTTCTCCAGCTTTTCCAGCCCTGATTCAACACGATCCTCGGAGAAATCGTGCTCGTCTACAAGTATCTCCTTTATCCTTTCCTCGTCCGGGCTCTCGAAGCTGTAATCTTTCTCAACTACAGGAGGATTCATGAAGAAATCAACTATACGGTAAGGATCTTTCTCCGACTCCCAGTCAACTTTTTCGTCTTCAAGAATTTCCTCAAGGGTATCGTGTTCTCTAACGAGCTTGAGAGCGGTCTTAGGTCCTATACCTTTTATACCGTCAGGGTTGAAGTCTGTACCCATCAGCAGACCCATCCAGACCAGTTCTTCTCGGGTGACGTCTAGCTGGTCGAGGGCATCCTCCAGCTCTATCTTTTCTGTTGAGATTTCTTTCCTACCGCCACCCGATGTTTTCCGGGTCTTCCGTGTGGTCAGGTTTTTGACCATCTTTTCAGCTCCGAATAATAAACAGTCCCAGTCTTGGGAGCCAACTGCGTAGATATCTCCAGGAGATTTCTCGGTTGTCATGAAGGCTGCCTGAGCCTCGCCCTCACTAGGCGCCTGGATATACGGTATACCCATTGCTTCAAGTAGTTTCTTCGATTCTTCAATCATATCACCTGTTAGTTTGGAGCTCTGTGTTGCTTTGGTGTATGCCTCTTCGACTTTCCCCTCTTCCTTCAGTTTTTTCCATTCTTCTCTGGCTTCCTCCCGTTTTTTCCTCCTCTTCGAGCTTTCCTTCTCTTTAAGATCTGGCATTTCGCCGTCAAAAACAAATACAGGCCTGATGTTCTCCTCAAGCAAATTAATATTCCGGTAGAAAAGCCCTGAAAGGTGGGATGTAATATTGCCTGAGGAATCTTTCAGCGGTGTGCCGTCTCTCTGTCTTATGATTGAGAGGAACTGGTAAAGGGTGTTCATCGCGTCTATAGCTATCTCTTTGTCGTTGAGATCTGCAAAATCGATTTCCTCGCTCTCAACAAGATCGCCCAGATCAACTCCCATGAGTAAACATTTTACCTCGTGAGCTTTAAACAAAGGTATGGAGACGGCTTGTGATTACTGCGGTGAGAAGAGGGCGGCTGAGACCTGTGAAGTCTGCGGTAGCCAGGTATGCGCCGAGCACAAGAAGGACCATGGATGTGCAGTCTGTGGCGGCGGAGTCATGAAGTTCGAGTAACTGATTTTTAACTCCCCGTTTGAAAACTATTCCGTATGCGGCGAAGAGACAAACTGGAGAGATTTACAGAGTTCCTTATTTTCGGTATAATTCTCGGGGTAACAGAGGACATGATAGCTGTTATGCTTGTAACCGGCGAAAGCTTCACGCTACGTATGCTTGGACTGGTTGTACTTGTAACAATCCCGTTCGCCGCGTTTTCGGAGCTTATAGTTGACAGCGATGAGTACAGAATAACGGAATGGATAGTTGGAAAAATAAGAAAAATTAAGGTTTAAAGCTTGTCGAAGTGCTCCAGCTCGATGCTCTGAACGCCTTCAAGACCTTCAAGCTTCTCTTCAACAGCGTCAGTACCTCCTTCTTCGTCGGTTGTGATAGTTGAGACTTTGACTGCTTTAAGACCGAAAGCAACTTCCTCTTCACCGATATCCTCTACATCAATCTTCTCTCTAAGCTGTTCCTTGACCTCTTCTAGATCGGTTTCGTCGTCTTCCGGCATGATCTTGTATACACATGAAATCTTTCCCATTTTGTTCTAACCTCTTATCCAAACTACGGTAGACCAATATTTAAAAGCAGAAGCGGTCTAACTGATAGAAATTTTTGATGGAGAAAAATAAGAGAGAAAAATTGTGTTAGAAAAAGTTTATGTCTAAAACAGGTTCTTAAGCTTTCTCTTGATCTTTTCTAGGAATTCTGGCATTAATTTTTCACCTCCTTAAGGCCCTGAAAAGCCACAGTTAGGGCAGCTGTATTCGTTTGAAAGCTTTTTACATCTCTCACATCTTGCGAGATCTTCATCACATTCAGGACATTCAAACTCTACAAAACTCTCTGCAGCTGCCAGATTCTTTCCACAGCTAGTGCATTTCTCTACTTCCATAAGACTAAACTGGAAGCCCAATAAATAAAAGGTATGCACAGACTGCCGATATTTAAAACTCTGAAAGTACTCATTAGTAGGCCCTCTTGGTCTAGTGGAAAGACGGCACCTTGCGGAGAACCAGTCAACAGGTTCAGCAGATAGGTGCAGATCCAGGGTTCAAATCCCTGAGAGGGCGTATATAATAAAAACTAGAGATGGGAACTGTTTTGGTATGAACCGTTTTCTTGAAGGGGTTGAGAGATGGAGTGACAGGCTGGTGGGCCCGGCTCTTGTCGTCATAGTGGCGGTAGTTGTGCTTGAACTTTTCTTCCCGGATTTCGCTCATCACTACCATAAATACATTTTAGTAGCGGATTATGCGGCTATACTGGTCTTTGTATTTGATCTTTCGTTCAAGTTCAGACGCGCAACTACCTGGGAAGGCTTTCTGAAGGATTACTGGCTTGAGATCATAGCTATATTCCCGGTCTTCATGGTTGTCCGGGTTTTCGAGTTCCTCGCCTTCCTGAGAACCGGGGAACTGGGACAGGAAGTGCTACACCTCTTTACCAGGTCTGAAAGACTTGTCGCATTGAGTGGCGGAACTGAATTGAGCAGATCGGCCAGGATAACATCTTTAACCAGAGGGATGGCTAGAACGCCACGATTAGCGAAGGCAGCGGAGTTTTTCAAGCACCCGGATGAAGAGTAAATCTACCAGGGCTTGTTAACGACGTTCGACTTCTTCTCAAGATTGTCAACTGTAGTTTCAATAATCCGGTCCAGAGCTTCCTCAGAGTTAAACGCATTATGCGGGGTTACTATAACATCGTCTCGGTTCATGAGAATATGATCTTCAAGTATGATCTGGGGATCGCACTCTTCTTCCAGATCTTCAAGCATCTCGATATCGTCTTCTATGTAGCATTCCTCTTCGAGCACATCCAGACCCGCTGATTTGACCGAACCGTTTTCCAGGGCCGGTATGAGCGCTTCGGTATCGATTAGTTCACCTCTGGCAGTGTTAATCAGGACAGTCTCCTCCATCAGTTCAAACTCGTCTCTTGAAAGAAGGTGTCTTGTCTGCTCGACCAGCGGGCAGTGAAGCGTGACTATATCCGCCTGTTCTAGAAGATCCTCTAGCTCGACATACATGTAACCCATCTCGTATTCGGCCTCTCGGTCAGGGCTGGGATCGTAGGCGACAACGTGCATATCGAAACCGTTAGCGATCCGGATAACATTTTTTCCAATGGTGCCCGTACCTATAACACCCAGCTTCTTGCCTTTCAGGTCGTTCCCTCTCAGCCCTGAATGATCGAACTCTCCTTCCTCAACTTTTTCTATAGATCTGTAGATTTTTCTGGTGAGTGAAAGAATCAGTCCGAAGGTGTGTTCCGCCACGGTTGTACCTCCGTATTCTGGAACATTTGAGACAATTATGCCCTCTTCAGCGGCTTTCTCGGTGTCTACATGATCGACCCCGGTAGAACGGCATGCAATCTGGTTTACATCCAGTTTTTTCAGTACCTCCTCATTAATTTCTGAGGATAGGAATATAGAAACTGCGTCGTAATTGTTTGCTTTATCCACATTTTCCGCTTTAAGAGGTTCTTTGAAGAAATCTATTTTCAGCCTGGTTTCTCTGCCGTCTATATATTCTCTTTCACGTTCCTCTGCGTTGAACCAGGCAACTTCCATGAACATAAATGTGTCTGCTCTGTTTTAATTTCTGCGGTTAACGGGATTTATTTAGCTGTGTTTCCAAGTTTAGATGTGGAAGAAATCGATATTAAGGCAGGGAAGACGCTGGTTCAGGCGGAACTGGCGGACAGTTTTCTTTCGAGAGCTAGAGGTCTCAGTTTTCGCACATCTGGCAAAATGCTCTTTGCTTTTCCACGACCTACTGGAGCGAAAATAGATATGATGTTTCTCTCAGATCCTCTTCATCTGTATTTCATGAATTCGGAGAAAAAGGTTGTAGATATCCAGAAAGCAGCGCCATGGAGCTGGAACCCTAAAACCTGGAAACTCTACTCTCCCGACTGCAAGTACTCTTATTTACTGGAGAGTTTCGAAAAACTGGATGTTGAAGAAGGCGATAAACTTGAGTTTACAATATAAGTTTTTCCACATGAAATAAAGGTATGGAACTTTCAAAATTCTGCCCACGATGTGGCGAAGAAACAGATGAGCTTTACGGCGAGGAGAAGAAACTCTGTGCTAACTGCTACCCGGACAAGAACCAGCTACTCAATATACCAGATGTAGTCGAGATCGATATCTGCTCAACCTGCGGAAGGATGAGAAAAAGCGGAGAATGGATTGAAGAATACACTCTTGAAGAGCAGTTAGGCGCCCGCTTCCAGGATTTCTCGGAGGAAGATGTGGAAATGGAGCTCCAGTACTGGGAAGAGGATGATCAGATGTTTGTAAGAGTCCACGCCTTCAAGGGGGAGATAAAAGACGAATACGATACAGAGCTGAGGATCAAGAAACACCAATGCGGTACCTGTTCCCAGTTCCACGGAGGATTCTACAAAGTTAAAATGCAGTTAAGAGGTGACGAGGACCTGGAAAGAGTATCGAACAAGATGGCTGATAAAGCTGCAGAAGTCACAAATGAGGATCGTGGAAGCTTCCTCTCCAATATCGAGAAAAACAGTCATGGGTTTGATTTCTATCTGTCGACAGAGAAAATCGCAGGAGAAATACTTTCAATGCTGAAAGCACAGCACGATCCTGACGTGAAGCGTTCCTACGAGCTGATAACTGAAGAAGATGGTCAGAAGGTCTACAGGAATGTGATCTCGGTCCGGCTCTAGGAGAGGTTTTTCCCTACTTTTTTCAATAAGCTGGCTTTACTTTGTGGTGTGGAGTATCATAAAGGTATTTCACCTCTAATTGCCGCGGTTCTCTTGATTGCGTTCACTATGGCTGTTGCAGGCATGTTCAGCCAATGGGTTCCCAGCTTGATGCAGTCAACACAGGAGGGTGTTACCGATAGCTCTGAGAGTGTTTTAGATGCTTCTCGGGCAGAATTGGAGGTTTCTCGGGCTAGTTATGATTCTGGGTCGGGTAATCTAAGTGTTACTTTCCGGAATTCTGGTGGTGAGGAGTTGTCTAATTTTACTGTTACTGTTTATGGTGATAATCCGGTTCAGCGGCAGGTTGATGAGAGGCTTTCGGAGGCGGAGATTGCGACTGTTGAGTTGAATACTTCATCGGAGCCGAATCGTATCGAGGTTTCTTCACGGAGTTTACCGGTTTCGGCGGAGACTGATAGTATCACCGGTGACTCAAATAACAACGATGATGGTGATGGCGGTAATACTGTTACCGGAGCTTTCTACCAGACTGATGGCGGTACGGTGGAATGCGGTGATGCTTCTCCGGGTGAGACTGGTACGGTTGATGGGAAAACATATACTGCGGCTGATGATTCAAATGTTGATTCCTTGATCAGTAACGGTGACAGAATATGTACTACCCACGTCACCGACATGACCGGCGCCTATCAAGATCCTTTTGTTAATTCAAGTTACGGTAACATCTCTAGTATCGGTTCTTGGGATACGTCCAACGTCACCGATATGAGTTCCATGTTCAATGGTGGTGCTTCTAGTTTCAATAGAAGTATTGGATCGTGGGATACGAGTAGCGTCACCGATATGAGCTTCATGTTCCATGAGGCTGGTGATTTTAACCGGGATATTGGTAGTTGGGATACCGGTAACGTCACTGATATGAGTAGCATGTTCGCTGGCGCTTCTAGTTTTAATCAGGATATTGGTTCTTGGGATACTAGTAGCGTCACTTTTATGTACGAAATGTTCGCTGGCGCTTCCAGTTTTAAACGGGATGTTGGTAGTTGGGATACTTCGGAGGTCACCAGTATGGGTTACATGTTCCAGGACGCTTCTAGTTTTGATCAAGATATTAGTATGTGGTGTGTAGAGCAGATCGGTAGTAAGCCGGAAGGCTTTGACGCAGATTCTGGTTTCGAAGGAGATTCTGCCATGCAGCCTAACTGGGGGCAGGCCTGTTAGTATCTCTAGCTGTTTCTTATGGTATGAAGATTGAATAATGTGTTTCCTCTCGGGAAAAATTCGTGTTAAAAGGCAAGCGCTGTTTTCTCTTTAAAAAACTGGGCTGTGAAATATTAATTATGAGCGACGAAGAAGATCAAGGAGTAGGACGTGTACGTGAACCTGAAGGAGATGAAGTACTGGGAATCGTACTCAGAAAAGAAGGTGGAGGAAAATACAGGGTTTACTGTACAGATGATAGGGAGAGAATCTGCCGAATACCTGGCTCTAAGAAAAGAGGTATATGGGTAAAGAGAGACTCAGTAGTCCTCGTAAGTCCCTGGGATATTCAGGGAGACGAGAAAGGAGATATTGTCCAGAGCTACTCTCAGGCTGAAACCGAGTGGCTTGAAGACCATGGATATCTCGGTGAGATATCAGAGTTCCTCTAGAGGAAGATGAACCTTAAAATCGCAGCTGAACAGTTAACGCTTTTTTTCGGGGTTTTTCTGCTAGTTAATCTTCTGATGTTTCTACCAGGACAGTATTCAATACATTTCCAGACAGATATATGTGATAATATTTCCTCCCAAAACTTCTCAACTGAAAACCTGCCCAGAAACGCAGATTATTACGAAAAATCATGTGAATCTATACTGGATGCATGGGTTTACACACTGGAGCCTCCATTAACCCTGAAATTCCATCTAATACCTGTGGCGGCTGCATTTCTGGTGACTATACCTTTCCTTTACTATAGAGTTCTTGAAGAGGAGTTTCACAGTAAAGGGGTGCAGAATTGGAATGAAAGAAAACCGTGACTGGCGGGAGAGATGGAAGGAAGAATCCCGCCGGATGTTTGACAGTTCAGAAGCGAGGAAGGCCTTCCAGAACGTTTTCGACCATGAAACGTCCCGGGCGCTGATGAAGCTGAATGAGAGAAAAGTAGTCGAAAAGATTTACGGCGTTATAGAGGCAGGAAAAGAATCTGTAATCTTTCTGGCTGACACACCTGAAGGCGAGAGAGTCATCCTGAAGATTTACATGAACAGGGCAGGAAGCTTCAGGGAAATGAAGAACTACCTTAGAGGCGACAAAAGGTTCAGAAACGTTAAGGATGATCGGAGATCGATCATCCAGCAGTGGTGCAAAAAGGAGTTCCGGAACCTCAAAATAGCGGAAGAGTACGTTAAATGCCCTGAACCGATCGATGTGCATGAAAATATACTTGTTATGGAGTTTATAGGGGAGGATTTCTCGCCTTACAGAAAGTTAAAGGAAGTAGAGCCTGAAAACCCGCAGGAAGCCTATGAGGATACTTTGAACGCAATAGAAAGGCTCTGGAACGAAGGTAATCTAGTACACGGCGATCTGTCGGAATACAATATAGTTGTCGACGGTGAAGGCAGAAAGGTGTGGATAGATTTCTCCCAGGGAGTCCACAGAGATCATCCAGAAGCTGCAGAGCTGTTAAAGCGGGATGTGAAAAATATTGCAAATTTCTTCGAGAGCCATGGTGCTGACACTCATCCGGAGAAACAGTTTAAAGCCATTATTTCGGGCTGAGAAGCCCTGAAATCTAGTTTTAAGGTATAAAAAGGTTGGCAGTTGAAGTTATATTATCCACTAGAAGAATGAGAGAAGTAAGAATACCTGAAGACAGAGTAGCTGTACTTATTGGAGAAGGCGGAGAAACCAAGGAAAGGGTCGAGGAGCTCATAGATTGCGATCTGGAAGTTCAAGACAACCTTGTATCTGTAGAAGGAGATCCTATAGATGAAATGGATGGCGCAAATATAGTTAAAGCTGTTGGAAGAGGTTTCAACCCTGAAAAAGCTATGAAAATAGCCGAGATAGACAAGATGCTCCATATAATTGACATAAATAATTTTGCCTCCACAGAAAACTCTCGTGACCGCCTTAAAGGCCGTGTAATAGGGCGGGATGGAGAGACTAGAAGACATCTTGAAAAAGAAGGAAATGTGGATATATCTATATACGGGAAAACGATCGGGATAATAGGACTCGCCCAGAATATCGAAGTAGTTGCAGAGGTCATAAAACAGCTCCTGAACGGTAGATCCCACTCATCGGCGTATAACTATCTGGAGAAGAATCAGGACAAAATACAGAGATAATTTAAACTATATTAAGTATCAAACGTATTTAATGGTGTAATAGATGGCAAACGGAATGGATGAACAACCAATGGAAGAAACAGGTGAGGACCACCGGGAAATTTCGGTGGCAGAGTTCTTCGAGAAGAACAAACACCTGCTAGGCTTTGAAAACCCTCAGAAATCAATTATAACAGTAGTAAAGGAAGCAGTCGATAACTCGCTGGATGCATGTGAAGCAGACGGAATTCTACCGGAAATCCACGTACTTGTGGATGAAATAGGAGACGAAAAGTGCCGTGTAGAGATAAGAGACAACGCTATAGGGCTAGACCGGGAGACAATCCCGAAAGTGTTCGGTAAACTCCTGTACGGATCCAAGTTCCACAAGCTACAGCAGAGCAGAGGGCAGCAGGGAATCGGAATTTCTGCAGCCGCTATGTACGCTCAACTGACAGCAGGGGAACCTGTAACAGTATACTCAAAACAGGAAGGAGAGCCATGTCACAAATTTGTTGTCCGGATCGATACAGAGGAGAACGAACCAGAAATCATAGAAGATGAGGTAATCTCCGCAGATTCAGACGAGTTCCCTGGAGACAAGGATTACTACTTCGATCATGGAACAACCATCGAAATGAATATCGAAGCTAAATACACGAAAGGCCATCACTCTGTAAGGAACTATTTGAAACACACAGCTATCATGAACCCGTATGCCCGGGTTGTTCTCAGAGAGCCTGACGGCAACAAAATCGAATACCCAAGAGTTTCGAAGGAGCTGCCTCCAAAGCCTAAGGAGATCAAGCCTCACCCACACGGAGTGGAACTCGGTGTGATGATGAGGATGATCGATAACACAGATTCAAGAACGATCTCCAGCTTCCTACAGAATGAGTTTACAAGAGTAGGAAGAACATCTGCAGAGGAAATCTGTGATGAGGCAGATCTAGATGATGGTAGAAGACCGAACACTCTGGAGAAGGATGAGATAGAACAATTGCTTAACGCAGCACAGAGGGTAAAGCTTCAGAGCCCTCCAACTGACTGTCTTTCCCCTATTGGAGAGGATCTGGTTCTGAAAGGGTTGAAGAAAGAGCTCAATCCAGAGTTCTCAACTGCGATTACCAGAAAACCGACAGTTTACAAAGGAAATCCGTTCCAGGTTGAGGTAGGACTTGCATGGGGAGGCGACATTGAAGAGGAAGGAAGCTATGAGGAATTAAGGTACGCCAACAAGGTGCCGCTTCTGTACAAGAAGTCTGCGTGTGTAACCACGAAGGCGATTGAGGAAGTTTCCTGGAACCGTTACAACATCTCACAGACTGGAAACCGGCCTCAGGGAGAGCTTTACATCCTTGTACATATTGCATCTGTCTGGGTGCCTTTCACATCTGAAGGTAAGGAAGCTATCGCAAACTACGACCCTATCAGAAAGGAGATGAAGCTTGCGCTTCAGGAAGCAGGAAGAAAGCTTGGACGGTACATCGGCAGAAAGGAGAGAAAAGAGATCCAGGAGAAGAAGAGAAGACAGCTTACATCCTACGCCAAGGAAATGGGTCCGGCGATTGCAGAACTGGCCGGTGAAGGCGACCCTGAGGAGATTGAAAATCAGATACAGAAAATGGTTCAGGAAGACTACAACCCTGAGCAGCTTTAGAGGTGATTTAGAATGCCAAAGAAAGATTTAGCAAATGACGAGAAGACGTTAGACAAACTGACACATCTAGGAAAGAAACTGGTCAACCAGTTGAACGATGAGAATGAGGAAAACCTTACAATTGACACAAAGGTACGTTCCAAGTCAAATGTGCATTATGATGAAGAGGAGGGAAGACTTTCCCTCGGAGACTCATACTCCACGAGGAAGTTCCTCAACATCTCACATGCACGGAAATTCATGCAGACTACACTGGTTGCAAACAAGGCAAAAGAGCTTGTAGAGCAGGGAAGAACAGCCTCAATCAGAGAGGTTTACTACCAGCTCAAGCACTCAGTTCCAGGTCTGGATGAGAACACGTTTGAGGATCAGGATGAATCTAACAACGTAGTTGTTGATATCGAGACATCTACAGGCGCGATCAGAGAGGATCTACATCTGTTCGCAGAACCGAAAGGAAGACTTTTCGGCCCTATAACAATCAACGACTCGGGTGATAGCATTGACTGTATGTCTATGGGTACTTCCGGCCTCGCCATCCCATCTATTGTCGACCATTACGAGTTTGAAGAACATGATGCTGACCTCATCATGGTAGTTGAGACCAGCGCTATGGTCAACCGACTAGTGGAAGAAGATTTCCACGAAGAGCACAACGCTATTCTGATAGGTACAGGAGGCCAGCCAGCCAGAGGAGCAAGGAGGCTGATCAACATCATGCACAACCGCCTCGACCTACCGGTCTACGTCTTCACTGACGGCGACCCATGGGGATACTACATCTACTCAGTCCTGAAGTCTGGATCAATGTCGCTTGCGTTCCAGTCGGATCGTCTTGCGACACCGGAAGCCAAACTCATCGGTATGACCATGGAGGATATCGAGGAATACGGCCTCGAACACGTTACAGAAGACCTCAAAGGTAAGCCTGAGGACTCTGGGGGTCCAACTAAGGACTACAAAAGGATCCACGATGTTATGGAGTACGACTGGATGCAGAAAGAGGAATGGCAGAAACAGTTCCAGAAGATGCTTGACAAAGGAGTCAGAGTTGAGCAGCAGGCCCTCGCAGCCAACTCACTCGAGTTTGTGGCAAATGAGTACCTGCCCGAGAAAATAGAAAACGAGGAAGTACTGGACTAGAGTTCTAGTTGATGTCGAGTTGGTATCCGCCGTAGGCCTGTTCGAGGCCTCGGGCAGCCTCCTCAATACTTCTATCTTTTTCTCCTTTCATTTTCGCAGTTCCATATGCGCCTAATCCTCCTGACGCTGCTGACAGCGCCATAAGTTTCTGGGAGCCTATCTGGTTTCCTGCCAGGAATCCTCCCGCTCCGCCGGCTAGAAGTCCTTCACTTGCCTTCATTTTTAGTTCTGCGTTTCCTGCTTTCTTCTTGAGTATTTTTCTCTTACTTCCTCCGCTGTACTTGTTGTCTATTTCCTCCATCTTTCCGTCTGCCCTCTCAAATCCGTCGTCGTAAAGATTTTCTAATCCAGGTAGTGAAGCTAATCCTGTCGCAGCTATTTCTGCAGCTGAGTCAAGATAGTCTAGAACATTTCTGTCGTACATTTTTTCGTTTGCGTAGGACTTTGAAAGCTCTATATTTGCGCCGTTTATGTCCCCTTCGTCTATTATCTCAATTATTTCTTCTTCAGCGCCTTCTGTCAGCATCTGTGAAATGGTTATGTCTTCGCCGCCATCAACTCTTTCAAGGTATTCGGAAACACTCATATGTTGTTACTCTAGAGTAACACTTAAATAGTTTTTGATTAATACACAGGTTCCAGACTCAAACAGTTTATAAAATTCTTTATTGAACTCCTTCACATACCGAGCCCAGGTAGCTCAGTAGGTAGAGCGCCACGCTGTTAACCGCAACTCCTTTGGAGTTGCTCAAAGCCGTCAACTCGGCCGAGTAGACAGCGACGTGGTGGTCCCAGGTTCGAATCCTGGTCTGGGCGTTTTACTAAGTATTATTTCTTGAGTCGAGTATCCTCTCTGCAGGGTTTCCTCCTAGAGGCGCTGAATTGTATTCCCTTGGATGCATTAACAGTTTTCTCGCCTCGGGAAATGACTGGTGTATTTCCGGGAACTGTTCCAGGTATTCGTTCCACGCAGCCTCCAGACTGTCGTATTTGAGTTCTGGCACTATCCCCTCTTCATCCGGGATCGAGAGATCCTTTAGGCCGTACTCGATCACATAATTTTCTTCTTCGTGGTCGAAGCCTAGCTGCATATCGATGTATAAATCTCCGTTATCTATTTCCTTGAGTTCGGTATAGCCTTCAATGACCTCTTTAACTATGTCTACGTCTTCCATCTCAAAGGGCTTTATTCCGGAGTTTTAATAGTTTGAACGTTTTGATTTACCGAACCGATAAAATAGCCGGACTCATAAATACGGTTTATGGAGTTCGATGATTTTTTCCGGGATACCTGGCTGAACATGGTCATAGCCTGGTTTATCACAGGGGTCATCGCTGCTGTATTTGTTGAGAGTGCATCTGGTTTTGATCTTCTGTGGATGGTTTTCACAGGTTTTTTGCTCGGTGTTATTGTTTTACCGCCCATCGCTTACAGGAGTAGATATGCGGTTCTGCCATGGGAACTTCTTCTGGTAACGGCGGTACCGGTTATTGTCCGGGCTTTGAACCTTTCTGTTCTGTCTGGAAGGATTGCGACTTTTGTTTCGCTGGCAGCGCTAGCACTTATTATTGCTGTTGAACTCCATGTTTTCACATCCGTCAAGTTCAGTCACGGTTTTGCAGTACTGTTTGTAGTGGTATCTACACTGGCTATAGAAGGTGTATGGTCTCTGGCTAGATTCTATCTTGATGTGTTCCTCGGGACTTCGTTCCTAACCACAAACGAGGCTTTAATGTTTGAATGGGGAGAGGTAATGGTCGCCGGACTGTTTGCTGGCCTGCTTTTCGACTTTTACTTCCAGAGACGGGATAAAATACTCAGAAGGAATATTCTGAAGGTGGTTTCCAGATGAGGTTTCCAGAGAAATGGAAAAATCGGACAACACGTTTGATGCAGATAATGCTTCTCGGGATGCTGGCAGCAGGATTATATACCAGATCTTCAAAGATCGTGATTAACAGCGCGTTAGGGCTGGGGGTTAGCTTTCTCCCGGCCATATTTGAAAGAGATTACAGTTTTTCGATTTCGCCCTTCCTATCTCTCTGGATAACATCCGCGGTTTTCTTCCACGCTCTTGGAAGCTTTGGACTTTACGGAGCTGTTTCGTGGTGGGATCACTTCACTCACTCGCTTTCCGCATCGCTCGTAGCTGGAACCGGTTATACGGTTATAAGATCTATTGACCTCCACAAGCCGGATATCCGCCTGCCTGATCGGTTCATGTTTGTATTCATATTGATGACGGTGGTTGCTTTTGGAGTAGTTTGGGAGCTTTTCGAGTTCGGACTGGATCTGGTCGCTACCGCTACAGAAATATCTATGCCTCTAGCGCAACACGGTCTCTCAGATACTATGAAGGATATGAGCTTTAATCTAGCAGGCGCCGTTATAGCAGCGTTTCTCGGACAGGCCTATCTGTCCGAGCTTTCGGAGAAACTTTTCAAACAGCTCGATAATAGAAACGTGAGCTGAGGAAAAAATTATTTCAGCAACGAAACCACAAAAATGCACATGGTGCTGGAGTCTATACCTGTTTTATCTACAGCATACTTGATGATAATTTTAGGGATTCTACTGCTGTTTTCTGGTTATTACTACAGAGGGCGTAAGAGATTCCGTTATATTTTAGGTTTAGGAGTGGTTCTGACAACTTTTGGTATACTGTTAATCTCTTACTTCATTTCCAGCTTTTCCTAGTCCCAGGGGCCGAAATCCGGATCGACTTTCCTGTCATTTCTCGCAAGCCCTGAGATTGTTTCCATCTCCTTCTCAGTTAGTTTGAAATCGAAGATATCCAGATTCTGGGAGATGTGTTCTTCTGATGTGGCCTTGGGTATCGCTGCAACGTTCTCCTGCTGGATCAGCCACCGTAAAGAGACTTGGACTTCAGACTTTCCATATTTTTCGCCGATTCTCCGGAGTTTTTTATTTCCTATCACGTCCCCTCTAGCCAGCGGAGAGTAAGCTGTGAGCATCATGTCTTTATCCCTGCATTTCTCCAGAACTTCATCTTGGCTCAAGAAGGGATGGTACTCAACCTGGTTAGTCAGTAGAGGAACATCAGAGTATTCCCGGGCTTTTTCCATCTGCTCCGGTGTGAAGTTGCTGACGCCTATATTCCTGACTTTACCTTCTTCCACAAGATCATTCATCTCCTCCAGTACAGCTTTTAGATCCATCTCTTTGAACGGCCAGTGAATCAGAAGTAGGTCAACGTATTCTATGCCGAGTTTTTCCAGACTTTTATGGACTGACTCTTTCAGGTCTTCCCGGTTAAGGTTGTCCCGCCACAGCTTAGTCGTTAGCCAGATATCCTCTCTTTCAACATCTGATTCCTTTAATCCCTGACCTACCTGTTCCTCGTTGCCGTACGCCTGGGCGGTATCGATATGTCTGTAACCTTTCTCCAGCGCAGTTTTAACACCTTTAACACAATCCTCTTCTTTTAACTGCCATGTACCGAACCCAAGTGCAGGTATTTTCTCATCCTGAAGCTCTAGATATTCCATTTTTTGTTCACCCTATATTCAGTGTTCCTGACTGACCTTTGAATATATTATCGTTTTAAACAAACAGATGCAAACTTGTGTATGGTAGCAACCCAGATTTCTGGAAGCCTAATTGTTCGAGATAAAAACCTTCTGATGGTCTACGATGAGGAAACCGAAAAATGGAACGTTCCCAACGGTAAAGGCGAGCGAGGAGAACTCTCTGCTGATACGGCGGAACGGCTTGCAGAGGAGCATACAGGTTGTAAATCCGTTGCGGACAGATACATGAGCAAGCTCAAAACCACCTTCGAGATGAAGGGTGAGGAACACACATGGCAGCCTTACAGGGTTGAGATTGAAGGAGAACCTGAGGAAGCTGAATGGGTTAACCTTTCAGAAATCGAATCAGAGGAAGTTGCAAAACCTCTCGCAGGAATCTTCGAGAAGCTTAAAGACAAGCTCTAAACTTCATAGTTTTTGAAAGACTCAGCTACGAGTAGAGGGAATACAAGCGTTGCCTCTGCCTCTATCTGTGTGTAATTCCTTGTTTTCTCCTTAATTTTACCCCAGGAAACCGCTTCTTTCGGCGGCGCGCCTGATAGGCTTCCATCTCCTTCCATACCCGTTGAAATATACACTGCGTAGTCGGTTCCGCCTCGGAAAAGGTTGGACATAATGGCCTGGTGCTTTGGTACACCGTCGCCTACTGCGATGATCCCGGTCTTTTCGGCTTCTATAGCCTCGTGGATTAGTTTATCCCAGTCGTCCAGTATTTCGATCCCAATTTCTGAGTCTACTTCCTGCCTGTAGTAGAACATGTAGTCGCCTATCTCTGCATCGATCAGCGCCGGGCAGAAAACAGGTATATCGTTTTCGTATGAATGGTACAGGAAAGAGTCGCTCTCATCTAGTCCGTCATCTTCGCCAACTTTTCTGCCAAGTTCCCTTGCGACTTCTGTCGGCTCTCTCAGCTTCTTCTCTTCGAAGAACTCCGGGAAAAAGTTGCTGTTTAGCCAGGATTCCAGCCATACATAGTTGTCCGACTCAACATAGATATTTCCCAGCCGGTTGATACCTTTCTCTCTAAGTTCCTCCTCGTCTGCGTCCCACTCCCCCATTTTGAACGGTTTCGCGGTCTTGATAACATCCTCAGTATGAGAACCAGAGCTGGTGATTATAACATCTACAAAGTCCTCCCGTGCGAGGTACGCAACGGCTTCACGCAAACCGGAAGAGATTATATTCGAGGTGAAGGTCAGGAATATCTTGGCGTTTTCCTCCCGCATCTCCTTTACCAGTTCGATCGCTTCTTCTAGGTGGGAGGCCTGAAAACCGGTTGTGCCGTAGCTTTCCAGCATCTCCTCGAGATCGAATTCTCCTCGGAAATCGTATCCTTTAACTTCTTCTCCCTTGTGAGACTCTTCTGTACCTGGAATAACATGCTCGCGGGTGTCTTCTGACTGTTTTTCTTCTGTCATATAGGAGTTGTGGTGGTTAAAGTTTATGTAGGAACTGAATTTTGGAGGTTTTATTCTTAAAACTCACCTTCGAAAACAAGTCTGTAATTGGCCGAGTAGCTCAATCTGGGAGAGCGATGCACTGAAGATGCATAGGTTCCCGGTTCAAATCCGGGCTCGGCCACTTCTAATTCACACTGAAAATTACCATGGATCATGTTCTAGGCCGTGTTCTTCAGCTCTTTCAATCATGTCGTCTTCTGAGGCCTCACTACACGGCGCCATCTGCCAGTCCTCAAAGTCGTCGTTCATATCCTTAACCGCCTCTGCCTCCTCTTTAGACATAATAGATATATTGGCAGTATCGTCGCTGTAGACCTCTATTATCCAGAAGTTCTCTGACTCCATATAACTTTTACAGGAATCCAGTTTTATTACTGTTTAATTCGGCCCTATATCTACTACTGCTTTAGGATCGTTATCGACTTTGTGTCTTGCATAGAATTCTATACTTCCGGTTAACTCCTGATCAAATCCGGCTAATTCAGTCTCTGGATCGAGTATTACCCTGACAGTTGGGCTTTCCGGCTGTGGAAAGAGGAAGCTTGGACTTACCTGCTGCAACAGGTTTCTATCAGATATTATTTCTTCTCTGTCCTCAACTGTGTTATAGCCGTCTCCTGTATTAGGGAGGATAAACCTTCCTTCACTCTGCTCCACTCTCAGAACATCACGAGAATTTTTACGAGTATAGTTTAGAGAGTTCCAGGAGCCATAGCTTACGATTCCTGCAGGGCCATCCGTTACTAGATAGGGATAATCCGCATCCTCAGTAAAGTAGCCGCTATTCACCTGCTGTCCGCCGGAGTAGATCTGATTGTCTCCAGGCAAGCTCATCTCCAATGTAACAGTGTCTACCCTCTCCGGAGACGCGCATAGCTGATAGTTGAATTCACCGGGCTCAGCTACGTGAGAATCATCTCTCTTCGCTAGAGATACTATCCTGTTTTCTGGCTGACAGGAATTGTTTATAGAAGCGGAGAAGCTTGTGCATACCTGAAGCCGGTAGTTGGTGTAAGTTGAGGCATGGGAATCGTTTTGCTGATACATTGAAAGAATACTGTTCATGCCGGTGCCGCAGCTTTCCTTTATTTCCACTTCTTCAACACCTGATCCGCATACCTGCCACTTGAAATGGCCTGGAGCTGCAATATTGCCTCCTTCTCTGTCGTAGAGCGAGAAGAGAGATTCCTGCCTGTCGCCGCAGGTATCCTCCTGAATGCTGAAATCAGCGCTCTGTGCTGAGGATATACCCGAAAAACCGATCACAAAGCAGATGAATATCGCTGGCCAGGCTCCGGTTTTCATGGCTTCAAATTCGTTTTTGTACAATAAAAAGAGCCTAGTTTTTGAGTAATTATTTAATTTAAAACGACTAATTTTACGATGTGAAATCTAAATTACTTCTGCTGTTTTTAAGTGCGGTAGCTCTTTCCTTGACTGTTGTTGCACCTCAACCGCCTCAAAGCCATCCTCTTTCAGAGATTACGCCTGTAGATACTGATCTAGATATGGAGGGCTACAAGATAACTAATTTATCAGAACTTAAACTAGCAAATGGAGAGGGTTTCACAGGTCTAGTATTAGAGGATTACAGTATAACTCATGAAGGTGATGCTCAGAGATTGGTTCTTGACTACCAGAATGACGAATGGGATGTAGAAAACTCAGATATTAACATGAATGATAACAGCCTCCTGAACTATTTCGACTCCGGCTGCTCCGCAGGAAAGGCGCTTGCCAGCATCAACGACAGCGGGGCAAGCAAATGCGTAAGCGTCTCCGGCGAGGTATCAGGAAGCTACGTTAACATTACCGGTGATATAATGGAAGGTGACCTCAACCTGAACGGATATAATGTGCTAAATCCAGGCGAGGTCGACGGCGTAAACATCTCGAACCCGGGCAACGCCATAGCTGTCTCAGGAAACCAGTACGTTATTCCGACGGGAGCAGTAGGGACTGATGAACTGGGTTCGTCAGCGGTAACTTCAAATGAAATAGCTGACGGCACAGTGCAGAACTCCGATCTAAGCTCTGACTCTGTAACCTACGCTTCAGGCGATCATTTGACCGGTGGAGGAAAAGTTGCGCTCGGCGGTTCAGCCACCTTAAACGTGGATGGGGGTTCTATGTCATGGGCTGATCTTGGTATCCAGCAGTCGGATGTCAGTGTTTCTGACCTGGGATCTGCCGATTCCGATCTCAATATGAATGACTTCAACATATCCAATATCGGAAATCTGTTTGGAGCCGGCATAGTAAATAACAATAATATTGCGGACAGAGCAGTTGGCTCAAATGAAATTGCTTCAGGAGCTGTCGGAAGCTCCGAGCTTGTTAGTGACGCGGTCACAGTCAGCTCCGGTAACCAGTTAACCGGTGGGGGCTCGGTTGCCCTCGGCGACAGCATCACACTTAATTTAAATGATGGGAGTGGGAGCGGGCTCGATGCAGATACCTTGGACGGAACACAGCTTTCCAATATTAACTGGGGTGATACGGCGATGGCGCAGAGCGATGTTTCTCCGGGCGATGTAGGACTGTCCGGCCTCAGCACAGACTCAACTCTGTCTGGTTCATCGTACGACGGAACCACAGGCCGTACATGGGGAGTTAACTGGGATGACGCCAATGACCTTGACTCGGACGGAAACGTGGTATCCGACTCTGTCTCCGGAAGCGAAATAGCGGAGAATGCAGTCGGCAACTCGGAAATCGATAACTCGGTCAACATCGATCTTGAATCTTTAGATGTAGCAGGAGGTAGTGTAGGTGACGGCACTCAGTCGGGACTGACCGTGGACTCAACCGGAAACCTGTACTTTGATGGAAGCCTTAACTTCCCGGGAGACGTTAACACTATCAATGCTCAGGAGCTAGACGGAAGCATAGTGCCTGATCGGGATGCAGACCAGAACCTCGGAGGTGGATCCAGCAGGTGGAACAACCTCTATTTGGCCTCAAACATTTACGACGGTTCCAGCGACAACTTCTTCGAGAACGGCAACCTAGGACCAGGTCAGAGAGTAACAGGTATTGGATCTGACGGAACTATATCTACAACCACTATCAGCCACGACAACATTAACGGAGTATCCTCCTCAGACCACCACGTCCGCCCCTCGGCCGGAACACTACTATCTGAAGACGGAAGCAATAACTTCAACGTTCAGGAAAGTAACATAAATCACGACAACATTGCCGGCGTCTCCTACGCCGATCATCATGGAGTCGGGTCCGGTATCCGCTGGGATGGAAGCAACAATATTGCGCTGGCTGCCAACGATCTAGATAACTCAGGAAATATTAACGATTTCTCGGCAGCTGACGACCTTAACTCAAACGGGGTTATAACCGACTTCAGCAATGCAGGCGATCTAAAATCAGGAGGAGACATAGCAGATGGGAATGTGGAAAACGCCGAGCTGGCCAATGATGCTGTTACAGTCGCCGGTAACTCCGTATCACTCGGCGGATCAACAGGTATAGTGCACTCCGATCTATCCGGCGTTTCCTCGAATGATCACCACTCACGGTACAGTGGTTCAGAGGCTGTAACCGCAGTTGAAGGATCAACCCTGAGCCATGTAGCGTTCAGCAACAATGAAGAAGGAGACTATACTGGTAACGGAGACATCTTCTACGATCAGTCCTCAGGAATGTACGTCTACTATGGTTCTGCTTCAAACTCGCCGGATGGATCAACAGGGGCTGGCTTAATGTGGAACAACAAGAATGTGAAATCTGGTAATGGTGTCAGTATATCATATGATAGCGAAGATGAACCCACATTGGGGGTTAACGAAGGCAACTTCGACTGTTCCGCCATCACTGGCGGGGGAGGCCTATGCGATGGAAATGATGCAACAGGAACAGATGATCAAACTCTTGGAGAGGTGCTAGATAAAGGTAGCAGAGCCAACCAAGATATAGATATGGGAGGTAATAATCTTGATAATACCAATCAGGTAAATGCTAATGACGTTTCAGCAAGTAACAGCTTCCAATTGCCGGTGGGTAGCAATGCTTATTGATTTTAATTCCGCGCGTAATATCTCTTTAATGGTTCTTGTTTTGCTAACCTTAGTTGTAGCTGTTTCAAGTTGTTTTAAATTTGAGACAGGAATTCTTGAATCTAAATGTAGCTCTATAGATTCAAGCTCAGATTACGCCATTGATAAGTTAAGAAATTACTCAACTACAGCGGAAAATAGTTCTAATTCTTCTAATGCGGAGTCTGTAGGCATAATTGACGGAGGAGGTGATGGAGGCGGTGGCGGCTCTAATTCCACCAACTGATTTTTTGTACAAGAAACTCGATCAGCAGAGAGGTAAAATTTACTTCATCTTCATTACTTGGTTTTTAATGTTATCTTTTCAATCTGCTGGAGCTGCGCCTGTTTGTGGCGAATACACCACTTATTCAAGCTCTAATTCTTATCAATCTGCATACGCTGAATCTGAGATCAGGCTTACTGACGCATATGGAAAGCAGTGTACGCAGTATAGAGCTGTCAACTATGGTGAGTACTATGCACAGTGTACCGGGTCTGGTGATGAATTCAAACTGTATATAGATAAAAATCCTCAAGGAACGGAAGATTGTTCGTCCGCTGACTTTAACTGTGATGAAAATGGGTGTAGCAACTACGATCAGATGTGGACTGGAAATGATGAAAAAGAAATAAGGGTACAAGATACTACTGGCAATATTCCAGAAATAGAGGCTTTATGCTGGGTTAGAGATGATGACAGCGGTTACTGGACTTGGAGCGCTCATACGGCCTGTAAATACAACAACGACAAAGTTAACGAACTACCGAATGATCCTACTAATCCCTCTCCGAATGGCGCTTCGGGCGTACCTAGATCGCCGACTCTTTCTGTAGATGTTTCGGATCCTGAAAATGATGATATAAATGTTGATTTCTATGATGCCTCTGATGATTCTTTTATATCTGATACGCAGGCTGAAAGTGGTGGAACGGCCACAGTTGAATTTTCTCAAGCTGATAGCCCTAGCACTACCTATAGTTGGTATGTTGAAATAAATGATGGTAATGGAGTTAGTAAAAAGAGTTCTACATGGAGCTTCACAACTGAAGCCAATAACGCACCTGATAATCCATCAAGCGTTCGACCTTCTGGAGATAATACTGTTCTTTCACCCTATGTGGGAGCAACCTATTCCGATCCAGATGCTGATGAGGGGACGCTTTATTTTGAAACAGGGTCAGGTTCCAGTATTGGTTCATGTGACGCTGTAAATGGACAGTTTTGTACGGTAACGTATTCTTCGGCAGATCAACCGGGAGAAAATTATGATTTCCAGGTCTACGCTGAAGACGACTATGGTGCTACGTCTAGTACTGTTAGCCGGAGTTTTACCACGACAAATGTGGTATCAAATTCTAACTCTGCTGCACCAAAAGGGTCGGTTTGGATCGAAAACGATGAGATACATTGGGCGGATGGCTCTACTGAGCGACTTCTTGACAATGTAAATTTAGTTACTTCATCTAGTGATGGAGCTCAAGGATCGTGGTGGATTGAAAATTCGGCAATACATTGGATAGATCAAAATGGAGATGAGAGAAGCTTTACAGCTGAAGATACAGGTCAGAATCCGGGGGCAGCCCCTGGGACGGTTTGGATCGAAAATGATATGATACATTATGTAGACGCCAGTGGTAACGAGAGAAGAGTATTGAAACCTGGTAATTAGATTCTCAGGTTCATAAAGGTTTGAAATTATGTTTTGATCGGTTCTTGAGCAGTTATTTAATTCAGTAAACCAATGTTTACTGTGTGAAACTGAAAATACTTTTTCTGGCTTCGGCTGTAGCTGTGCTTTCTCTGAGCGGTGTCGCCCCACAGCCACCGCAGAGTCATCCGCTCTCGGAGATAGTGCCTGTTGACACGGACCTCAACATGTCAAACTATAATATTGAGAATGTATCAAGTATTAGGCTGAATAACGGTATAGGGAGCCCGGGTTTTCTGATAAATGGCTTTAAAATAACTCATCCCGGTGAAGCTCAGGAGTTTGTGCTTGACTACCAGAACGATGAGTGGGATTTAATAGCCTCTAACCTGGATCTGAACTCCAATAATGTTTCACAAATCAACTTCTTGAATCCGGGAGCATCCCCGTTAGCGGTTGGGGGGTATCTGGATGTAAACGCCCCGGTTAATACTGGTAACGCTCTGGATGTTGGAGGCACTATTGGAGCGGATGGTGGGATAAATTCCTACAGCGGTGTTGATATGAATGGTAATAATATATCTTCTTCGGATGGAGAGATGTGTATAGGAGAATACTGTTAGTCTATTTCTCTTCTATATTCTGGATTGAAGCTTCAAGATCTGGACAGCCGCTGCTTGTTATAACTACTGATTCAGGTTTTTCATCACTTTCTACCTGTACTATACGTGTGGATTCTACCTCTATCTGGTTTATTTCCTTATTTCCTATAACTCTTGACTGATTGACTGAGGTAACAGTAAGGTCGTCTCTAAGATCTATCGTACCTATATTAGTTATTTCGACCTCGGTAAAATTGCCTGTAAGATCATAAACTGCGCCATTTATTCTTATGCCTGCGTTTCTACATCTTAAGTCTTGGTTCTGCTGGTCTGCTGTATCTTCCGCGACTCTTTCTGCGAAGTCAGGAGCCCAGTTGGCGTAGACTCCGGCAACCGAGATTCCGACCGCAAGGATAAGCGCCGAGGTGATAACCTGGGATAAACCTTTCATCGCTCTACGTACTGATATCGTCGGTTCTGTAGGTTACGGAACCACATTGCTGTGAGAGCGCTTCTACATACGCTGGTTCTACTCCTACAGATTCGATTGTTTCTTCAGATAGCTGTCCTCTTGGTATGCTTGCTTCGGTATCATTTAGAATTGTTTGGTTATCGGCATAGGCTACGAGCGATAGATTATTGAGATCTTCAGTTCCTGTGTTTCTAACTGAGAGTGTCACATCGTTATCGCCAAAGTATGCGGATCGGATCTCAACTGAGGCTTCGTTACATGATATTGTTTCGAATGTGTTGTCAGTTGTTTCCTGAGTTACATCCTGTGCTAGTTCTGGCGCCCAGCCTGAGAATATACTCACAACTGCCAGACTTACCGCCAACAGAAGTACTGATGCAATAATTGGTGAAACTCCTTTCCGATTCATAGGTAAACCTCTCTTCTGCTTGTTTAAATTGGTTTGTTCTAGAGGAAGAAGGTGACTGCCAGGTATCCTGCGGCGAACAGGATTGCCATATGTTTGAATCCGGCTTTTAGCTCGCCTTCTGAGAGTTTACCGATTATCAGGCCTGAGAAGAATGCCTGTATGTAGACCAGCCTTCTAAACCATTCGTTGTAAAGTGAAATGTTTTCCTGCAGGTTGGAGCCTCCGCCTCCAAGTACCGAGAAACTCCCGCTCCCTCCGAGCGACTGCTGGGCTGAGGCTAGGTTAGGGAGCAGGAATTCTGTTAGAGCCACAAGTATGCCTATAAATATGAAGAATACTACGTAACCGGTTATCATTTCGCCGTAAAGCTGTGATTCTCTCTTTTCTTTCAGCTTTTTGATTGTCCTGATATTCTCTCCTACTGATTCAAGTACATCCTGGATATTTCCTCCTGATGAATAGGCCTGTATTATGGTGTCAACGCTTCTCCTGATTACCGGTGATCCTGTGTCTTCACCGAAGTTTCTCAGGACTTTTTCGAACGGTATTCCCCAGTCAAGCTGGGCGTTCATCTTCTCAATCTTCTGATCTAGCGGTCCGTAACTCCCGGTTTCAGTGTTTTTAATGGCCTGAGGCAGGGACATACCGGCCCTGGTACCTTCCACTACGTCGCGCAGGAACTCGGGGAATTTCTCCTGCATCTTTTTCCGAGCCATGTACTGCTCGTACTTTATGTACATGACAGGAGCGGCGATCAAGAGAAGCGCCACAAGATTAAGGATGACGAACATAAGCTCCTGAAGGTTCGTGGTGGATGTTACCCTTGCATATATCAGTCTCTGCTGGTCGATCCCTAGACCTGTATTGGTGATGTTTACTTCGTTTTCCTCTTGAAGTTGTTCAGAGGGTATATTTACCAGATCCGAGTTAGCCTCTATCCGGGTGAATCTTTCTCCATTAATTGAGACTGCTACAGGATTACCTTCTGCTACGCCTTCAAATCTGACCTCCATCTGGGTCTGAGCTACCGAAGGATTCTCCACTTCGAAGCTGAAGCTTGCCTGGTTCTGACTGTCAATTATCTGTGGTTGAGAACTCTGGAATTTTACCAGAGAGTTCTGGTGGTTTACGTAGTTAAGACCGGCTATAGCAACTCCGAGGATAAAGGCGCCGATGATTGCCAGTATCAGCTTCTCGTTCTTTCTCCAGTAATTCTTGATTTTCAGTTTAAGCATTTTTGTGTTCATTTAATCCACCGTTAACGCCAGGAAGGCGACGAATAAAGCGTTTATCGTAGGGATGATTATATGGACGCCGAGCCACATCAACTCTTGGATTGCAAACCCGCCAATTGTGCCTCCAAGCAGGTTCATAACGGCAAGGACGACAACGAGGAAGACTGGCGCGGCGATTAGTATAGCTGTGTAGAACGAGGCGTAGGTGCTGAGTTTTTGGATTTCTCTCTGCCTCTGCTGGTTGTAATCGAAAAGTGCTTCGTCAGATTTCTCCTGCAGGTAGGATTTGAGATCTCCCCCTGTTTCGACTGTTGAGATAATCCCGTAAAGTACCTCTGCCCAGTCCTCGCTCGGCGATTTATCAGCTACCTGTTTGAGAGCGGTTGTAAGGTCCTCACCGAAAACGTTTACTCTTCTGGATATCTCCCCTGCCTCGTCTGAGATACCCTCGTATTCGTCAAACGTATCAAGGAGTTCGAACATTGATTTAGGCGGGATTCCAGAGGTGGCGATAGCTCCCAGATGATTGAGGGCAAACGGCAGGTTATCATCTATATTCTTCTTACGTCTTTTGGCCTTTTGGGATGGATAAAGGTACATGAAACCAAACGTTACAAGTGAGAATGCTAGAGGGACTCCGAAAAGATACCTTACCGCTTCAAATACTGACAGTCCGCCGCTTGCTATGATACTGACCCCTGCTATTAGCCCGAGTATGAACATGAAAGTGCTGTACAGGAACATTTTGGAGACATAGGTCCTGTATAGAACATCTATATCTGCTTTCTGTAGATCCTCTTTCAGGTCCTCGAACTCTTCTCCATATTTATCTACTGTTGGACCGAATACTGCATTGGCGGCTGCGTCAAGATTATCTGTCTTTGCCGCCTGCTTGATTCTTTCTAGAAAACTGGTGTCAAATGGATTGTGGCTCATTGGACCTTCAGGCCGTCGCTGTTGAAAATATAGTTATGGACGCTATGGTTGTAATCTGATCCTCTCAGTTTTTTGATATAAATTTCTCTCTTAACCCGGCCTTGCTCCCTTACGACCTCCATATTTATTATTCCGTCAGCTATTTCATCCTCTATCTCTGTTGCCTCCTCGTTTTCGGCCAGTAGAAGGGAGGTTGCGCCAAGATTGCTGATTTCCCTCTTTATCGCAAGGAGGTTCTTCCTGATATCCTTTCGAGATTCAATGTAAAGATCTAGATCTGTTATAGGATCTACAACAACTCTATCCGCGTTATTCTCTTTTATCATACCTCTTATCATGTCAGGCACCTGTTCGTATCTGTAGGGATCCATTTTGCGTATATTGATCCTGCCCTGGTCGACCTGCCCCTTAAAATCCCATTCAAAGGTGTTTGCACGCAAAACGTCATCCTCTGTATCCTGAAATGAGATATAAAGACCGTTCTGACCATTTATGGCGCCTCTGTATAGAAATTCGAGGCCCAGATTTGTCTTACCTGCCCCCGGCTCACCCTTTACAAGGAGTGTTTCCTTCTCCGGTATTCCTCCCCCTAGAAGTCGGTCTACGTTGTGAATACCTGTTTTTATTCGTTTCATCGGTTATGCCTCGAAGGGATCCTCTTCTACGTTTTCGGATTTTTCAAAGGGATCTTGATCTCTCTGCTCGGGTGTTCGGGATCTGACTTTCTCGATTTTCTCCCTCTCCGATTTCAGCTTTTTCTCAAGTTCGGCCACAGGGTTATTTTCTGACTCCTTTTTGATTTCAACATCTGCATCACCGTCAATATCATTTATCTGGTCTTCGAGCGACTCCTCTTTACTGTTTTTCATCGCCTTATCCAGTTGGTCAGGTCGTGAAAGATCAACCTTGGATTCGGCTTCGATAACATCTTCAAGTTTATACTCGTCTGCCTCCGAGTTTATCATTTTTAGGATCTCTTCTTTGTTCTTGTAATATTCTGCTACGATACTGGAGACCTTGTCGAAATCTTTTACCCCCTTTTCCTGCAGCCATTCGAGTAACTGAGTTCTTTTCTCCAGCTCATCCAGCAGTTTCTGCTTGCTGACACCGTAGTCTTTGCTTATCTGATCGAAAAGATAGGGTTCCCCTCTTTTGTTGAATGAGTCATCGGTGGCAGTCCATGAGAATGCCTGGTTGGTTCTTGCGGAGGCGGATTCTCCGACTACTTTCTGCAGCTCGTGCACGTTTTTCACTCTTCTGGCAGATTTCTCTACCCCTTTTGCGTGTGTCATTATAACCATGACATCTATAGCCTCTATCAGGGCAGGGGATAGCGAAATTGGCGGGGTGGTCAGTCTTTTGACCACGGCGTTAGGTGAGGATGCGTGCATAGTTCCGATTGAAGGATGCCCCGAGGACATACCCTGGAACAGGACTGAAGCCTCCTCTCCTCTAACCTCACCGACCACAACATAATCTGGGTTCTGACGGAACGACTCCTTGAGGAGCTGGTCCATGTCGACGTCTCCCTGACTTGAGGTTCCAAACATCTCTCTTGTAACCGATGGAATCCAGTTCTCGTGCGGAAGCTGAAGCTCCCTCGTATCCTCAATTGAAACAATCTTGTCTTCTGGAGGTATGAATGACACCGTTGCATTCAGGAAGCTGGTTTTTCCGGTAGATGTACCTCCGCAGATCAGGATTGACTGCTGGTACTGCTGGAGAATCCACATGTATGCCATGATTTCTGCGTTTGCAGTTCCTAAATCCATCATGTCAACCGCTGAGAAAGGTGTCTCCTGGAACTTTCTGATGGAGAAGGTTGGTCCGTGAGCGGTGACATCCTCTGTCAGTGAAGCGTTAACTCTTGAACCGTCTGGAAGTGCGCCGTCCAGCAACGGATTTGCGTACGAAACGTAGCGGCCGCATCTCTCCGCTAGCTTGATTACAAGGTTCTCAAGATCTTCCTGATCATCGTAGACCACGCTTGATTTTACCGATCCAAATTCGGAGTGGACTGCGAAGATAGGTGTTCCTGTTCCATCACAGCCCAGGTCTTCTATATACGGGTCGTGCATCAAAGGCTCAACTTTCCCAAGCCCCACGAAGTCCCTGTAAACGTAGTATAGTATCTTTTTGTGCTGCTCCTCAGTCATGCTTATACCAAGCTCTATCATCAGATCGTTGATCTGATCTTCAAGATAATCGATAATTTTTTCTCTGCCGCCCATAGAGCTTAGAGAGATATCAATTTTCTCGGATAGGTTTTCCTTCACTACGCTCAGGAGCTCTTCCGCTTCTTCGTCCATTTCAGGCTCTATTACTCTGTAGATAATCTCCTTCTCATCTTCATTCCATTTGACATGGGCGTAGGCGAAAGGTTTAATCAACGGATACTTCACATCGACGTCTGCCAGTTTATCGATCTTGCTGGTTATCTTGATATCCTGCTTGTCGCTGAGTGTGAAGTCGAGTCCTTCATCTTCTACATCGAAAGTTAGGTCTCTACCGTCTCCCTCATCGTTCTCCGAGAAAGCATCTTTGACCGATTTTAGAAATGACATATACATCTCAAGATTGTTTTCGCTGGTTAATAAGACCAACGCCGCATGCTTTGCTGCTACATCTCCTGTAGAGGCTCTATACCAAGCAGGTCTAAGCCTTGGTCTGTGACGTCTGTAAACAGCTCCACGATCCTCAGTCTCCGTTTCTCAGTTTCCTTGTCCTCACCGATTACGTTGCTTGAGTGATAGAAGCTGTTGAATTCTTCACATAACTCAGATAGATAATTGGCAATCTTCGCAGGCTCTCGATTTCTGGCTGCTTCATTCACTTTTTCAGGGAAACTGTCGAGCTTCTTTATCAGTTGATGCTCTTCCCGGGTTAAATCTCCCTTGAGCTCCCCGGATTCTTCTGCTTTCCTAAGGATGCTTTTTGCTCGCGTGTTGGAGTACTGGAGGTAAGGACCGGAGTCGCCTTCAAACGTGAGTACATCGTCCCAGGAGAACTCGATATCCTTCTGTCTTGAAACCGACAGGTTGGCATATTTCACAGCTCCGATCCCGACTTCCTCGGCGTTGCCGACCTCCCGTCCTTCGATTTCTCCGGCTTTCTCCACTGCTCTATCCAGTACATCGGATAATCTGATGATGTTGCCTTTGCTGGAACTCATTGATCCCTCTTCCAAGTGAAGCATTCCGTAGGAGATGTGTTCGTTCTCTATATCTGTTATCCCAAATCTTTCCGCTATATTGAACAGCTGCTGGAAGTGAAGATCCTGCTCTGAGCCGACTATATACATGTTGTAGTCGAATCCCTCCCGTTCTCTTTTCCTGATATTTGCTACGTCTCTGGAGAGATAGAGTGTTGAGCCGTCAGCTCTCTTTATTATGGTAGAGGGTAGTTCATCTTGCTCAAATTCTACATAGACACTTCCATCATCGTCCTCCTCGAATATTCCTTTCTCGAGGCCCTCTTCAATTATATTTTCAGCTTCCTCAGCTACAACTGATTCTCCTGTGACTCTATCGAACTCGATGCCCATACGCTCGTAATCTTCCCAGTTGTACTTGATTGTTGCCTCTCTGAACATTTCCCATATTTCGACAGCTTCCTCATCGCCTTCCTCGATCTTTCTTGACCATTCGCGTGCTTTCTCCTGATCTTCTTCATCCGCTTCTTCGTGGAGTTTGACGTATAGCTCGTACATGTGCTCCATAGGGTTTTTCTCAAACTCTTTTTTGGACCCCCATTTCTTGTATGCATAGATTACCTGGCCGTGTTTGGTTCCCCAGTCACCGATATAATTTTCAGAGGTGACTTCGTAACCAACAAACCGCATAATTCTCTGTAGGGAGTCTCCTAGACAGTTGTTTCTGACGTGGCCGATATGCATGGGTTTCGCCAGGTTAGGTGATGAGAATTCAACAAGCATCTGACCTTCTTTCTGGTCTACCCCCATCTTAGCGGACTGCAGCTGTTTCTCTACTATTTTTGCATATTCCTCTCTATCTAGGTGGAAGTTCAGATAACCTGGTCCGGCCACTTCAATATTTTCCACTATATCTAGGTTTTCCAGCTTGTCGGCCGCCTTCTCGGCTAGTTTTCGAGGGTTGTTACCTAGTTCAGATGCAGCTTTCATCATGGGGTATGCAAAATCGCCGTGCTCCGGCTCCGGTCTTTCAATATCGCTGGTTTTGACTTTTACGCCCAGTTCTTCCGAAAGCTCTTCTGCCAGTCTGTTTTTAACTGATGTCATAATAGTTCATCTGTCTGTAGAAGTTATAAAATGCTGTTATTCAGGAGTTTTAGCCAGATTATTTGCGAGATTTTTGAGAATCTCTCTTCCTGCTTTGACTGTTTTTCCGTCTTTATCAAAAGGTGGGGCCACTTCCACAATGTCTGCGAAATCTGGTGCTGTTGTGTTAATAATCTGCTTCACTTGATCTGTTTCAAGTTCTCCGTCAGGATAACCGGTGCCGGGAGCTATTTGCTCCTTTAGGACATCAATGTCAATAGATAGATATACAGGTTGTTTGCTAGAATTAAACTCTCTTAGAAACTCTTCGACTTCATCCGACCGGTACATGTTCAGTTCATGTTCTTCCAGGAATTTTTGCTCGTCGCTGTCTATTCTTGTTATTCCGACCAGATAGATATCTTCGTCAGTAAAGCCATTCTCAAGAAGTTCTCGGATAACCACATCGTGGGAGACATGATTTTTTACTTTCTTCTTCACATCGAGATGGGAGTCCAGCCAGATGAGCTTCATGTCAGGATACTTGTCCTTCAGCGCTTTGATAACTGGAAACGAGACCGAATGATCTCCTCCTATCGACATGAGAGGTCTCCGGTATTCCAGGAGGGTTTCAGTATTTTTTTCTATTCTTCTATGTGTTTCCTCCAGGTCAAATTCATCAGGGAAAATCTCTTCTACCAGCACATTCTGTCCGAATTCAAAGTCGTTGAGAAGGGTTTCAGCGGCTTTTATAGTGCCCTTTCTCGGGTTCCGATGTATACCCATATCAGAGGGTAGTTTCTGTACGATAAGTTCTGCTTCAGAAGGGGTGTTGATCTTTGTCATGGGTTGAAAAGTGGAGGGAAGCGGACCCGGGGGGATTTGAACCCTCGACCTACCGGTATCTCGGGACGGCAACGCTTTCCTAGTTTAGTTGATGTAAAGCGTAACCAGTCGGTAGAAGCCGGTTGCTCTGTCCAAGCTGAGCTACGGGCCCCTTCTGTATAGAATGGGTTCTTTGTAAAGTCTTAAATAAAGTTTCCAGTTAGGCCAGAATTCTTGCGTGAAGCGCCAGTTCCAGTACTACAACTCCAACTGTGAAAGCTATAACCATCTTCGGGTCTATCTCCACTCCCGAGTCTGCGTCGAAGTACTGCACCAGCCCTCCCTGTGAGGACGGCATTTGAACTTCGTTATCTTTGGCCATAGAAAGTAAGTGGGGAAGAAACTTCAAAAAGATAAGTAGTTGAGGTGGCGGGAGTAAGCCCGATTCTGTTCTGTGTCAAAGGAGGAACACTCCTTCTCAAACGGCTATCCTTACGGAGTGACCGCGGGATGCATTTCACTCCACCGCATATCATATATGCTTTTGAAACAGCATTTCTGCGAAATGCGGATTGCACTATACTAGGCTTGCACCGTGAGATGGAACACGTTTCAGCGATTCTTCTGCTATGCAGAAGCCGTGTCGTTTCTGCGGACCGTGAACCTCACTACCTCCGTATTACTGGAGTTATGCTTGGCTCCGATGCCTCTCGGCACACAGATCTTATCACCTGCTTCACGGATTTGAAGATCAGAGATCTTCTCGAACCCACGACTCAGAGAGTCGGGGTAGGTGTCGGGACTTTCCTCACTCGACGCCCAGCAGCGATCCTCCTGTCAAGTTGGATCACTCATGTCTGGACGACAGCGGTGACATCCACTCCGCCTCCTCAGTTAGTTAAATAGTAGTAAAGCTTTTTAACTGGAAAAATCTATCTCTGTTCTTCTTCAAGTTTATCTATATCTGGCTCTATAAGGTATGTATTAGCTTTCTTCTTCCTTTTAATTAAACTACGTTCCTTTAATTCGGATATACCGTTGCTTACGGTAGCTTTGGAAACTTTTAGCTCCTGTGGTAGATCGCTCTGGAGTTCCGGCTCTTCCAGAATCCTTTCAAGGATGTCTTCAGCCTTCTTTGATAATCCAATATTATCTGTTCTAAGATCTGGTCTATTCTGCTCTTCTGCCTCTATGTCAGGGTCCTCCATTCTTCTGTGAAGCTTTCTTATGTACATTGTTAGGACTGTGACTAATGTGAGAAGTGATCCTAGCACCATGTAGATCAGTGCTTCTATCTGTGCTTCAGGAAATGGAACAGCCATATCTAAAGTTAACTCTGGCTAAAAATAAATAAGCCGGCTTTTACGGTTGGTTGTCTCTCTGATCGTCTTTTTGCCGGCTTTCTTCTCTTTTTGAGGGTTTTTCGCTGTTCTGGTAACGACCTGTGTCTACATCTTTTTCAGCAGATGCCGCTGGGTTCTGTGCTGCTGGCTGTCCGGTTACCTGACCGGTTATAACGTCTTTTTGTCTCTCACGTTCTGCCTCTGTTTCCTGAGATCCTCGGCTTTGTGACTTGTTGGGATTTAAGGTGTTTTCTGGTTTCTTCTTAGATCCGGGAGTTTTTGGTTTGTTTCCTGGGTCAGGGATGTTCTGCGATCCTCTCCCAGCCGATCTTTCTAGAGCATGCTGGTTTCTCTGACTGTTCTCTATTGCGTTCTGGATCCCTTTTCTGGCCGGTTCTGGGACTTTTCTTTCGACTTCCTCAAGAGTCTTTAACTGGTTGTTTGAAACATTTTTCAGCCGGTTTTTCAGTTCCGAGTTATTGGAACTGCTCGCTATCTCTGTCGATTTGTTCATGTTTTCAGAGTACCTATGCATCAGTTTTTCCACGTGTTGCGACTTGTTTTCTGCGGCCATAGCCCTTGCTTCCGCCAATGTTTCTGCTGCCTGGTTAGCTCTAACTTTCGCCTCAAGCTCTTCGCTGCCGATCAATGGTGCTTGTGCGACACCAAGGGCTAGTCTCTCCGATATTTTCTCAAAAGTGTACAACGGGTTGTCTGGCGTTATCCCAGGTGCAGGTACATCCTGTGCTTGAGCTGAGGCTATACCTGTCATCAAAAATCCTATTATCGTTAGCGCTAGTATCTTCTTCATTTTTGTGTTTCACCTTGTTGTTTTTTCATGGATATTTTCCCCGGTAAAATAAAGAAAACTGGGGATTAGCCGGTTTTTAACCAAAGAGTCCGGCCAGCATCTCATTAACAAATCCAGGTCTGTTGCTGTTCTGTGAAGGCCCTCTGTCTTCTGGAGGTCCCTGACTTTCTGAGTCTTCATCTTCAGACTCGTTTTCCTCTTCTGCTTCGTCAGGTCTTTCAGGTCCTTCAGGCTGTTCTCCTGGAGCTGCTGAACTTGCTGTGTCTGTGTTGTTCTGCACTTCTCTCAGTGTGTCAAGTGCGTTCTGTAGCCCGTTTCTTGCTTCGTCGTTAGGGGCGATCTCTACTAGAGCGTCCAGTGTGCTGATCGCTGTTCCCAGTCGTGCGTCAAACTGGGCTGATTCACCTTCTGCTCTTTCCTCTTCGGTTTCATTCTCTGCTTCTTCACGTTCCTCTTCTTCCGTTTCGTTTTCTGATTCCTCTATCTCTTCATCCTCTTCCTCCTGTGTCTCGTTCTCTTCTTCTGTGTCACTGTCGTCTTCCGGCTCCTCTGGAGCCTGATCTGTGTCGTTCTGCTGTGCCATTGCTGGCTGTGCTGCTCCCGCGATGACAAACATCGCGATTGCGATTGCGAGTAGTGTTCGTTTCATTTTCTATTCACCAAGCCGGAATTGCGGGTGAAGCCTTATGAAGGCTTGCTGTTCAAGAAGCTTTAATTATGTTCTAAAATCGTTTAGTAGCGTTTAATGAACTGTTTTACTTATTCAATTTCGTTCACTGTTCGTTTTAAGCGAACACTCAAATGTGTAGAAATAATCAGTATTTCCGGTAAAATATAGAAAATCTGGATATGAAAAATATGTCACGTATACAGAAATTTGAAGGTTTGACCACCGAATGGAAGCCAACCAGGCTCAAACACTAATGTTAGAGCTCAAGCTGGTGACACCGTCCGTCGAGTTGGAACCCGTGTTTAGTAGTGGTCGGCTGAGAACCTCGTTGCCTTGGTTCTTACACCGCCACTCTATCAAACTCGTCTTCTACGAGAACGGACGCGGTCTCTTTTTGAGGAATCTTTCGAGCTTAGATGCTTTCAGCTCTTACGACTGTGAGGCGTGGCTACTCTGCACCGCCCTTCCGGACGACAGATACACCAGAGGCCTCAGTCCAGGGTTCCTTTCGTACTGTCCGGACTTTCCTCTCAGACCACAAAACACTTCTAGCAGATAGCAACAGATCTGTCTCACGACGATCTAAACCCAGCTCACGATCCGTTTTAATGGGTGAACACCCCCACCCTTGGCTGCTGTTGCACAGCCAGGATACGGAGAGCCGACATCGAAGTAACAAGCCTAGGGGTCGATGTGAGCTCGCGCCCTAGACAATCCAGTTATCCCTGGAGTACCTTTTCTGTCATACCTGGGCCTCACTACTTGGCCACAGGGGTTCGCTAGGCCACGCTTTCGCGCCTGGTTCTCGTACTGATAAGGAACCAGTCAGGCAGGCTTTTATCCTTGTACTCTACGTCCGATTTCTGACCGGACTGAGCCTACCTTTGGACCCATCTGATTTATTATCAGATGGATACCGCCCCAGTTAAACTGCCCAGCTGTGGCTGTCCCTCCGTAGAGGTAAGCCGCGGGGTTCCGAGAGGTTAGTGTCCCATGGTCGACTGGGCGACATGCTAGCGCATGCACCTCTGTAATGTCTCCTAACTACACTTCACACTCGGACCCCCGCAGCAACGACAGACTGCAGTAAAGGTTCACAGGGTCTTCGCTTCCCACTAGAAGTCACCGGCCTATGCGCCGGTATGGTGGGTTCACCGGGCCACGGCTTGGGACAGTGCCGACCTCGTTCCTCTATTGATGCGGGCCAACAATTAGTTGGCAAGGGACTACGCTACCTTAAGACGGTCATAGTTACCGCCGCCGTTTACCAGCCCTTCTTCTCCTTGAACGGAGGGTTCAGGTGCTGGCACTGGGCAAGAGTCGCCGACTATACAAATCCTTTCGGACTAGCAGTCGGCTATGTTTTTAGTAAACAGTCGAGCCGGCCTAGTTATTGAAACCTATCCTATCGAGAGGATAGGTACTCCATCTTGCGAACGTACGGAGCTAACTTGCCGAATTCCCTAAGCCGAGTTTATACCCGAGACGCCTTAGCCTACTCAGCCAGAGGACCTGTGCTGGTTCTTGGTACGGTCTCCTGTATCTTTTCAAAGGTCCCAGGACTCGTGGAGATCCGGGATTATTCCCAGACCCATCACAGCTTCACGTGGTCGATGCATTACGCTCGCACGCATTGACTGCTTGGACTGCGCGAAGACGCAGCCTCCATTATCCCGAGACGTGGATGATACAGGTCGGTTCAGGAATATTAACCTGATTTCCTGTTCTCCAGTCTCGAATTACGGACTGAATTAGGACCGACTAACCCTCAGCTGATAATCATTGCTGAGGAACCCTTCCTCTTGTGGCGGAGATGATTCTCACATCTCTGTCGCTGGTACTGCCGGCAGGATTTTCGTATCTATGCGGTCCACGCGACCTCACGGCCGTGCTTCTGTCCACACAGATCGCCTTTCTATCCATCGTCAAAGACGATGGCAAGGTTTCGGCTCCTGACTTGAGCCCCGTCCATTTTAGGTGCCACAGCTCTCAACGGGTGAGCTGTTACGCTATCTTTAAAGGGTAGCTGCTTCTAAGCTAACCTCCCCGCTGTCTGAGAACCGTGACTCCCTTCAACAGACACTTAGTCAGGAATTGGGGGCCTTAACCTTGCTCTGGGTTGTTTCCCTCTCGGAACGGCAGCTTACCCGCCGTCCCTCGCTCCCAGGGTCTACAACGCTCAAGAGTTCAGAGTTTGACTCCGGGCCTGAGCGCGAACTCAGGAACCCAGAATCAGTCGCTTTACCTCGTGAGCCGTCTCGCCTGAGGCTAGACTTCGATCTATTTCGAAAGGAACCAGCCATCACCGATCTCGATTGACATTTCACCCCTTGATCCAGCTTATCCGAGCGCTTGCATCGCAGCAGCGGTACGGTCCTCCACGGAGCTTTCGCGCCGCTTCAACCTAGCCAGACCAGGATCGACCGGTTTCGGATCATGTCGCGGTGACTTCACGCTAGTTAAAACGCGGTCCCTCACACGCAAAGCGTGCTGCGGACTTCTTGGTTTCCCTATGACTCCCCATCGAAAGATGGTTAGCCTCGCCACGGCGACAAACTCCCTGCCCCGTTTTTCAAAACGGATGATAAGACGCTGCTCCACTCCGTCCTACTAAGGGCTCTCGCCAAGTTCGTTAAAGAGTTTCGACGCTTCCACGCCTTATCTAACCTACCACCAGATAATTTCAGGCTCTTTTCAACCCCTTTCTAGGGGTGCTTTTCAGCTTTCCTTCACAGTACTTAGTGCGCTATCGGACTCGAGAAGTATTTAGCATTGGAAGACGTAGTGCCTCCCGTGTTCACACAGGATTTCCAACCCATGCTACTCTCGGCACGTCCAAGAACGTTTTCTCCATTGGTTACGAGACTATCACTCTCTATGGTGCTGCTTTCCAGCAGACTTTACCTAGGAGAATTGGTTCCAAAGACGGCCAAACCCACATCTCCAGAAGCTTCTCAGCTTCGGATTCAGTTTGTGCTATTCCCCTTCCGATCGCCTCTACTAAGGGAATCTCAATTGATTTCTAGTCCTACGGCTACTTAGATGTTTCAGTTCACCGTGTGTGCCCATGCTCTCGCATTGCACCTCCGAAGAGATGCACGAAGTCGCATTCGGAAATCTCGGGCTCAAAGGCTGCATGCGCCTCGCCCAAGCTTATCGCAGCTTGCCACGTCCTTCGTCGGCTTCTCGAACCGAGCCATTCATTACCTGGCTTAACCAGCAACTCAACTTCGGGTGTCTCCAGCTTGATATACTCCATCACTTGAGCATAACTCAAGTAAAGTAAGCTGAAAACCCGGTTGACTTGTGGTGGTCAAACCTTCTTACACCAGTACAAACGCCAAAACATGGCGCGATCGGACAAATGATCTCTTGGTGTGCACTACTGTCATCCACATCTAGATTCAGATGACGTTTCGTGCTAAGGACATCAAATCTTGACGCCCCTTCTGTATACGTAAATGCGAGCACAAACCGGTTAGGTCTGTAAACCTGTCTTCATCATTAACAGTTAAAAACAGCCTCCCTGCACTACAGGTACTACTTGCTAGCCCGCAACCTAACAATCAACTCAAAACTTTAAATAGGGTTGGAATACTAGTGAAATCTGAACCCGGTTCCAATTTAAAAAAATGACTTCCAACAACCTATTTACCGAGAGCCACTTTACGTGGTTCCAGATGATCAAACTCTCTAATTGAGTTTGGGCTCGTAGTTCAGTCTGGCAGAACGTCCCCCTTGCAACCACATCTTCCTGGAAGGGAAGCATGTTCTGTCTGCCTTCCTGGCGGACAGGCAAGACAGGGGAAGGCCCAGGGTTCAAATCCCTGCGAGTCCATGATTACCTAAGTTCACTTTACATCAAAGGACGGAAAGTGTGGAATTGGGTAGACGTATCCTGTGAATCCATTAAATCTTAGAGTTACCTTCTCTACATTTTAGATATGAAAACTTAATGGTAGTCCGTCTTTTTTCCTTCCTCTCTGAGAATGAAGAAGCCGTATGCGACAAGTACGGTTCCTCCTACGGCGAGGGAGGCGAAGAAGGCTTCAACGAAATCTGTGTAACCTCCGAAGAATCTTCCCAGGTCCAGATAACCTGTGAGAAGTCTGTGAATCCAGCCAAATGTGAAAAATGCTCCTCCGATACAGATTACTTTGACATGTGCTGCCAGCTTGCTGTCCCACTCCATAGAGATTTTGTAGAGCACACTGACGGCTGCCAGAAAGGCAAGAGGACCTGCCAGCTCAACGTAACTTATAATTATCTGGATCTCTGTGAACTGCTGTATCACGCCTGTAAGAACTGCAAGAAACAGTATGAAAACAACAAGTATTGAATCCGGTTTCCGAAGGCCTTTAACCATTTAATGTTTTTTAACATCTCTACGTTTAAATCTGTACTGGCTTGAATCCTTCAGTCCTCTAGCGATTCCTTGAGATCTCTATGGATGTCCTTTATCGTTTCTTCTGTTGGACTAGCGCTCTCTGAATCTTTACTGCTTGTTTCACCTTTTTCGACATCTGAAATATCTACGGTTGGTCTTCCATCGTTCTCCTCCGATCTCTCGTGTTGACTGGAATTAGATTTATTCTTCGATGTTTCGGACTCTGTGTTTTCTGACTCCTCTTTATCTTCCGGAGATGGTATCCACTCTCTCTTTGCAAGATCGTCGTCATCGTTACTGAAGTCAACATGGCTGTAACCGGAATCTTCTTCCTCTTTTCTAGCAAGTTTTTCGAAGTCGATTTCGTGGCTTTCGGCGTAATCTCTGATCTCTGCCAGTCGATCTCGGATAAACAGACCGCGAGGCAGTCTTACTTTCTTGTATCCCAGTACTGCCAGTAACGCTGACAGAATCATCAGTCCGACTATACCGAGCGCCACTGCCACGTTTCCAAAGTTGCTGCTCGGCTCCTGAACTCTCAAGGTGGAGAATGAGGAGGCGTCCTTATCCCCGTACCTGGCGTCCACCTTCACCTTGTACTGTCCTGGAGGGAGATCTACATCCAGGTTTCTCGCAACTGAAGCAGAGGTCTGGACTGCCAGCTCTTCCTTCTCCTCATGGATAACATGTCCTGTGCTGTTGGTTACTGTGGTGAAGAGCTCTATATCCACTCTACCGGTTTCACCTAGGTTGAATATCTCAAAGCTGTAGTCTGCGCTTTCTCCCTCTGTAATCTCATTTTCCTCGAGGTCAAGCCGCACATCAAGCAACTGCTTCTCCTCTGACTCGATCAGAACATTTACAGGGATGCTTGCTTCAGAGTTCCCGGCGGAGGCGTAAAGCGATCTTTCAAGTACTCTGTTGGAAATATTTCCATCCTCAAGATATGCCGGGGCGGTTATATTCATCACAGGGTCGACTGCTGAGCCTGCTTCAATTGTGTAGTTCGTCTGCTGCAGCTGGATTGCATTGACTGTGTCCATGTTGATCCGTCTTACTTCAAGCCGGGTATCGGCTTCGGCTTCACCTGTGTTTTCGAGCTCTGCACTGGCTGTTGATGTCTCTCCCGGAGCGAGTTTTACAGTCAGTCTGTTACCTGCGAAGGAGAGTTCCGGCTGCGCTACTGGTTCTGTAGGGGGTGCTGGGAAGCCGCCACCGGTTGACCCGTCGCTACCTTCGCCTCCTGTATCAGGGTCTTCAGGTATCTGCGGCTCATCGCCGAAGATGAAGCTGTCGAAGAACCAGCCAAACCCGTAGTCCTCGGAAATCTGACGGGAGATAGAAACTGTTCTATCCGGTGTATCATCAACACCGACAACTGTGTCTACTACGACCTGGAAGAGATTGAAGTCAGGGAAAGCTGAATCCTGTATACCAATACTACCTCCTACTGCTCTACCGATTGATATAGACCTAACTGGGTCGACACCTGTCTGGAAGCTCTCCGAGACCAGCGCAAGTACGGATCTCTGACTGCTGAGGGCGGATGAGTAAGTTACTGCTGTCGAGGTAGCTCTGGAGGTGAGTAGCCCGGTTCTCTCCGATCCTGTAGCTCCTATTTCGGAAAGAATGGTTCTACCTGCTGAGAGCCGGGATCCGGACTCTGTAACAGGACTCAGTAGCTGCTCTATACCTCTCTCTATGTCCAGCGTTGCAGCTGGGGAATTATCCAAACTGAAAGTACTGGATAGTGTTCTGAAGACCAGCGGGCTCGATTCCTGCTGATCCTCAAAGCCAAGTCCGGACACAAGAACCCGCTGAAGGCTTAAATCAGTTGCTAGTCGGTTTTCCACTCCTGTACTGGTTCCGAATATTCTTCCGATCCTTGAACTCGTCACGCTGTTTATATCAGGTCCGACTCCCTGGTTGATTAACGTGAAAATATCGGCTGATCTATCCACTGTACCGGTGTATCCTGCGATTTCATTCAGGCTTCTTTCAGCTATCTGGGAAGTGTCTTGGCTGTCGCTGGTCTGGATGTAATCCTCTACCAGTCTTGAAACCAGCGGTTGACCGCTTAAAGAATCCTGTAAACTGGTTTCTGTCTCCAGGAACCTCCCGGCCATCAGCTGTCGACTGTTACCGCTATTAGCTACTATTTCCTGCTGCAGGTTTCTGAAAACCTGTAGATCCGATAAAGTTGACGCCGTTGATCTAATATTGGCTCCAATAGCCCTTTCCAGGATACTCCCGGTGTTGAAAGCGGTTGCTGCGGAGAATCCAGTCTGGAGCAGTCTCTGGGTTACAGTGTTTCTACCCTGCGAGTTACCTGTTTCTATGTCAAGAAGTACGGTTCTAAGTCCAGAGTCCTGGGCTGAGATCAGAGTTTGAACTGTTAAGGTTTGCTCTGCGGTTCTTACCGCCGCCTGGTTTATACGATCGGTGGATTCTGTGGTAAGTACTTCCTCACTTATAGCCCTCAGTGCGGTTCGGCCGCCTGTCTGCACGCTTTCCAGTCCGACAAGTTGGCTCTGAACCACGTTGAGGGTTAGCTGTCTTCCGGAGGATTCAGTGGCAAGGATTTCCGGATTCAGGTTTCTGCCGAGGAAGCTGTTTGCTGACAGTGTGTTATCTAGTCCAAGAGTTTCTTCCAGTCTTCTGTCAAGGTTAATACTTCTAACAGCGCCTATATCTGATGTTATATGCTGGGAGGTAAGCCGTGCAAGCCCTGTTGTTACGAGCTGTTGTTCTCCCGTGTTCAGGTCTTGCTGTATATTCCTGCTTAGGCTTGATAGAGCTTCGCTTCCTACATCTGAGGAAAAGCTCTCCTCAACTGCTCTTAGTAAGTTTCCTGAGCCGGATACTGTGAAAGAGTTTTCTATACCGAAGATAACAGATCTTGCTGATGAAGATTCTCTTTGGGCCTGGTTGTCTATCTGCAGGACTGTACTGAGGTATCTGCCGATCGATGGCGAACCTGTTCTTTCATCTTGGAGGTATGCCATCTCCTGTACTGTCCGGCTGAAGAAACCGGAACCGGTCTCATCTATACCTGCTCCGACATTCAGAAGGACGAGCCGGGCTGAGACTGCGCTGCCTGATGTTTGATCTGTAAATATTCCGTTTTCGGTTACCTGTCTGAACGTCTGAGAGTAAATACTTGAGTCTGAGTTCATCAGCAGGGTTTCTGTGACGGCACGTGCTACACTGGAACTGACTTGAACGCTGTTTTCAGTGGAGATGCTTTCCTGGTTAAACCTGTTCAGCATTGAGATAACTGATCGAGTCTGCCCGGCATTAACGTTCAGTATATCTTCACGGAAGACATTCAGAGCAGCTTCAGTGTCGGCGTTAAGCGATAAACTATCTGAAACAACTCGGGGTGTTCTGGTCCGGGTTATAGTCTCAAGATTCGGCTGCACGCGCTGGTAGAATACTCTGCTGAAAATGCCTGTGGAGATTATGTTATCTGAGATTGACAACCGGGTTCTCTCCGTACGTTGCTGTGTTGTTCTCCGGTCCAGACCGGCGCTGGATGCCAGAATTTCGGAAATAGATCTACTGGCGAGTACCGAGTTACTGGCTTCGCTTGTGCCTGTGAAAGACTGTAAAACTGAACGGGAAACATCTGAACCAAGCTCTGTTGCTGTCTGAGCATTCAGCGAAGTTGATTGCACCCTCCGAAGCATACCTGAACCGGTTGCTTCCAAGTTTAGTCCTGTCTCCTGGCTGAATAATCTGTTAAGTGATCCCGACTGGCTGAAGGCTCCGGTAATGCTGATACCATCCTGTATGAACCGGTTAAGAACCATGGAGTTGCTGGTATCGCTGTTAAATCCGAGCTCGGCGAACTGGTTTCGAAGCAGCTGTCCTGTGCTTGCACCCAGTATTGTGTTCTGGATACCTGTTGAGGTTGTACGGGAGATGCCTGACGCAGTTTCAGGAACTGTGCCTGCTGTCAGTATCTCGGTGACCTGTCTTCCAGCGGAAGGTGTTCCCTCTACAGAGGTATCTCCAGTAAGGGTGGCTGAAACCATGCGGTTTATACTCAGCGCCGAGATACTGTTTTCAGCTATAGTGATTTCTGAACTGAAGGCTCTCTGCTGAGCTAGGTTTCTATTTTCCGCGCTGCTTAGCTCAACTATATTCTCTACTACTCTGTTAACTGCGGATCTTGCGGCCGTTTCAGTGTTCAGACCTATGGAGTCTATTACTGCTCTTAACATGTTTGTGCTCGCTGTCTCTGCAAACTGTCCTGTCAGTACCGATATTTCTGTTCTCTGGCTGAGTAGAGATCTATCCGCGGCTTGCTGAAGCGGCAGGATCTGTGCAACGGTCCGGCCTGTGCTACTGGTTCGCTGTGTATTGTCCGAGGTTGCCACTGCCAGAATCTGATTTCGGATACTCTCGGTTAGCTGCTGTTCAACGCTGCTGTAACCTATTCCAGAATTTTCGGTTCTGGTTACAGCCAGATTTCTTGCCGGAATCAACCCGACTGAGGTGCTTTCGATTACTCTCCGGCGAACATCTGAAGTTGAGAATCGATTATCCTCTGAGGCAATTTCCTCACTCTGTGTTCTTCCGAGCAGGCTTTCGGCTTCTGTGAAGCTCTGTGGATTTATGCTCTGGCTGAAGGCTCTCAGGTTAAGGCTTTCTCTAACTGATGAGGTAGCTATTCCGAGTTCGGTGTCCTCCTGCCTGGAAACCATCGAGTTTATAGACACCTCTAACGCCGAGTTGAAACTGCTTGAAATAGTTCTCTGGTTCAACAGGTTATTTCTTTCTGGATCTGCCGTGAATCCAAACTGCTCAATTATCTTTCTTACCTGTAGTCTGGCCCCTGTTTGATCTGGTGCTGCGATGAACGCGTCGGTGAGAATTCTCTGGATATCGATGTTTCTAGGGGTGTTGATGCCTGTGGCGAGCTCTGTAGTCTGGAGCCGGGAAATTTCAGAAGATGAAGACTGCCGATCAAGGTATCCGGTAGAAAGACTCTCGGTTCTCTGCAGCAGATTGAAAGTGTTGATGTTTTCGTTACCGCTATAGATATCTGATACCTGTCTAATGTTGAATATTTGCTGATCTGCCGCAGCCTGTATCCCGGTTGCTTCGGCTACGATTCTTGCGGTGTCTGCAGCTCTTGAAACAGTGTCTGTAGCGGTAATACCGAGAGATCTCTGTCGAGCGCTCAGAAGAGATCTTGAACCGGTGAAGGATCCAGAGATCAGGTTATTTCTGGTTCTAGCCTGTAATGTGTTTCTTTCTAGGTCTTCTTCTCCCTCTATATCTGTGTTGAGGTTTCTTTCACCGGTAAATGTTGATAGAAGCATCTGGTTGTAGTTTATGATCTGATTGAAAGATCTGCTGCTGGTCGCTGTTCGTGCAGATACTGCGTCAAAGGCTATATTTGAGGCGATAAATCTGCCTGATTCTAAAAACCGGGACTGGCTATCTGTTGCTTTTAAATCGTCGGTTACAGCTCTCTGTGAATAGGATGTTCTATACGATTTCTCTAGTCCTTCTACTGTTTCCTGTATGTTTCTGCTTGAGAAAATCGATCTATCTGTTTCTGCTGTCTGGAGTATATCTGTGTTGAGGATTCTGCCTAATGCTGATACCGAGGTTTCATCCGCCGAAAAACCGGTGATAACCTGGTTAAGCCTGAAAGAAGAGGTTTCACGGTTCTGTAGATTTCCGGCTTCAATTATCTGTTCTGTTATTCTTGATCCTGAGAAATAGGTCAATTCGTTAAGGGCCGGGCTGTAACTGCTTTCAAATACTCTCTGCAGTACGCTATCTGTCACTAGGTTTTGCTGGAAGCCTGTAGTTTCCAGAACTGTTCTGCTGACAGAGGTAGCGCTTATTACCTGGTTTTCCGAGCTAACTTCTTCGGTCAATGTTCGAAGGTTTAGAGCTGTCCTGGTTTCGGCCTGTTCTGAGCTAATCCTCTGACTGAATAGTCTAGCCAGATTGGAAGAAGTGTAACGGTTTTCGGTAAAACCGGCTGATTCAGCTACTGTTCTAAGGTTTGAAAGGCTTCTAAATGTTGTATCTGAAGATGTAATCTGGTCTGAAACCAGTCTGGAACCGGTGAAAAGACTTTCTACGGTCTCTGCTCCGGCTATGGTTTGGCTGAAGCTTCTTGAACTGAATACTGATCTGGTAGAGGTCTGTCCAACTTCCAGGTCCGAGTTGAGATCCCGGTCTCCAGTGAAGCTTCTGTATATTTTTTCGTTACCGGTGAAGGTTTCGTAGAGTATACGGTTGATGTTTCCTTCTCTGGTTATGTCTGAGTTGAAGATGATTGAGGCGGGTGCCGCCCGGCTTAAATCCTGTTGCCTTACTGAGATTTCCTCTGCGCTGTACTCTTCTATCTGATTTCTCATACCTGTGAAGTATCTTGTGAAATCGGTATCAATTGCTATTGCCTGGCTGAAGATTCTGCCAATACTGTTTACCCGGGCTGTAGGGTTACTGAACGCCGTACCGGTCATGAAGTTCCGTGCTCCATCAGAAAGTCTATCATTTCTTAGAGCTGTGCTCATCGATTCCGCTACCGCAGGTTTGATTACCTGGCTTCGGACCGCCTCCTGCCTGATATCTATTATCGAGTTCTTAACTCTCCCCAAGTCAACTAATCTGGTGTGAATGTTCTGGACATCTACCGCTTGCTTGATTGTTCTTCCATTTGCTGCTCTTCTCGGGCTTTCACGTGTGAATCCTACTTCCTCAGATTCAACTCCTTTCCAGTTGAAGTTCTCACGGACCCGGAAAGAGTTTGTCTCCGTTACAGAGTGCTGGCCCGATATGTCGTTGTACCAGACGCGCCAGTGAACAGATTTATTTCCGGTCATGCTGTTGTTTTTCCAGGCGAAACCTGTGGTTGTCCAGGTCTGGAAGGTATAAGGCGTCTTTGGAGAACCGTAACTGTCTGTTTTGTTCTCCCATTCACCGGTTTCGTTGGTTGCCAGTACAGCATGTGAAAGATTCCAGTTGTCGTATCCCTCTGCCTGAAGAAGAACTGTGTTGTGGATAGTCATCAGTGTTCTGTTCTGGAAAGTATTCCTGGTTTCTGGAGGTGTAAGATCTATCATCTCGAAGCTTCCCTGGCTATCGTTCAGCAGTCCTGGCTGATCGCTTGCCCAGATAGTGTAGCTCCAGTCTCCCAGAAAGATGTAAGGGAAGTTGAAATCTCTTTCAAACGTTGCGCCTGAATCTCCGTCTATATTTACCGTGTCTATCTGACTCATGGAGGCGTTGTCTAGAGTTAGATCTCCTGTAGGATCTCTAATGGAAAGAAGTATTTCTCCGAGCTCGCTGTCAGGGTCTGTTACATTGCTCCTGACTGTTAACGTGTCGGAGCTGACGTACTGTTCTTTTTCCACTAGATTGTTCTGATCTGTGCCGTTGAAGGTTTTGTTGGAGCGCACTGTAGGCGGAATATTGTATTCAACTACGACCTGGCCGTCAGATCCATCGGATCCTGATGCGCCTCCTCCCCCTCCTCCCCCTGTTTGCTGATTTACTGCTGTTCCCTGGTTTATTATGGGAGAACCGTCACCTCCTGCTGGGGTATCGGTTGTTCCTCCTGCTCCTCCTGTATTTCCTTCGCCTCCTCCTGCTCCTCCTGCTCCGGCACCAATTCCTAGAAATCCTCCTCCATATCCTGCTCCTCCTCCACCCCCTGCTGAAGCGATTTTATTGTTGTTTCCTCCAAGCACTGCGGATGAACCTCCTCCCCCTCCTGTTGTGCCATCTGTATTTTCTCCAGGAGAACCGGCTACATATCCTGCTCCTCCTGCCCCGTTGCTGTTCACTCCTCCGCATCCTGCATACAGCTCTAAGATTTCATCATCTGAGGCCTGATATTCAAGTTCGATTAATCCCCCTCCTCCCCCTGATGCTGAATCACCTCCTGCTCCTCCTGCTCCTTCTATAGTTATGTTTATGGTCTGAGCGGCGGGTATTGTAAGCTGGTTGGCCGAGGATCCACAGGCAGTGATAGTCTCTGTGGCAGCGGAGGCGTTAGAAGGTATAGCTAGAGCTAAAGAAACTGCTAGCACTACCTTGAGTATGTGTGTTTTTCTATGCACCTTCTGTTTTCACCGGTGCTGAAAATAGATAACTATCTACATAGTAGATAGTTATCTACCTCTCCATTAGATAAACTTCTCGCGCCTGCTAAAAAAGGGTGTAGAAACTACTGAGGTCGAAACAGGCTAGCTAAGATATAGATACGAATAATAGAAGGAAAAAAAGAGGTTTTTAGGACTTCAGCTTTTAGTTGCCGCCGTCGTTGATTGTGACGTTGTGGGTAACTGTCAGCTGGTCTCCGTCAAGCAGGTTGGCGTCAGGGAATTCTCCTCCTGAAACCAGTGTGTCTGCTCCTGCCGTGTTGTCGTAGTTAAGTCCTGTTGTGTTGACTATCAGCTGCTGGTCCTCTCCCAGACTTGCCTGGAAGGTGTTCTGTACCTGGAACTCTCCGTCGCCAAAGACTGTTGTGGAGCCCTGGGTTCGTGAGAGGCTGAAGTCTTGGATTTCTCCGGGTAAAACGGTGTCGGTAGCTGTAGGGGCTGACGTGTTTCCAACTGAAATGTACTGTGCTTCGTTGCCGTCATTACCCATTCCGTTGTTGGCCGAAATCTGGCTCCGGATCCAGTTCTGTCCCTGGTTGGTCAGTACGTTATGTTCTTTTTCCCTGTAAACTACTTCTCCGTCTCTTTCAACTTCAACAGTGTATACTCCTTCCCACTGGCTGGAGTCCTGAGCGGCTGTCTCGTCCTGTGTTACTCCGTCGTCAAGGGCTACTCCTGCGCCGAATGAGACTACAAGTCCTAGTGATAGTAAAGCCACAAGCTGTCCTTGTGCGCTTTTCTGTAGAAATTCGATAGGGTTTTCCATATAAGTAAACAATACTATTGCCGGTTTAAATATATTCACGCCAGAGAACAGCGGAGGAAACCAGTAAAACTGGTATAAACGACTTGTTAAGCAGATCGAAGTTCAGGCTTAATGTCTGTACCGGCAGTCTCAGAGTGCCGAAGTAATACTCCCTCATTATGGTTGCGCTTACCTCGGTGCAAACTCCGACCTGATCAGTTACCCCGGTTTCAGGATCTACATTGGGTTCGCACTGGGTCGATATGTTTGCAGGCAGTGAGAAAACCGCTAGAATGTAACCAGGGATCATCAGCAGCATGAAAACGGATGCAATCTTTCTTTTCGACATTTCCATGTTACAACGTTTAGAGATGGTATTGAAATTAGTTTCCTATTTTCTGGAGAATGGTTATGTGAAAAGTAAGTGTAAGGTAGGAGAGACGGATGAGCTCAAACCCTGTGAAAAGGGTTTGAAAAGTTTGCTTCTCCGGGGTTTCAATTTTCCGGTGAAGCTAAAGTTTTCTGGAGGTGATCCAGCCGATGGTTCCCCAACGGCTACCTTGTTATGACTTAGCCCCCCTTGCCAAGCTCAGACTTGACCCTGGAAAACCAGGAGCTCGTCTGAACCTGACTCGGGTGACT